>NZ_RXHW01000019.1:0-14313 GCF_005930585.1 Pseudomonas sp. FSL W7-0098 | reverse complement strand
TTCGATGACACACCTAGACCCACGGTTAACGTTTGCCTCTCGAACGAAATCAGAGGTGTGCGATGAAGGGGCTGTGGATGACGCTTTTCTGTGGAGGATTGGGGCTGTGGATCGGTTCACATCGCTGGTTGCCGCTGTGGAGCATTGTTGCGCTGTGGGGGCTGGGCATCGTTTTGTGGGGCTGGGCGGTGTGGCTGGAGCATCGGGAGGGGGTAAATCATGATGAGCGCTGATCTGGACGAGTTAATACTCATCAGTTGTCTCTGTCCGGAGCTGGTCTGGTCGGCATCTTCGACGCGGTCTGTGATCGTTGCGAATGATGGAACAGTGTTACGCCTGTACCGGATGCCGCTGCTGTTATGGCTGGATCCATTTCGCGCTGAATTATTCGTTTCCGAGCTCAATGGCAGCCGGAAGGTAGTGAGGCCGACATGACATCCTTGGCATTGGAAGTGAATTTTGGTTGCAGCCTGCAACCATTGGATGACGTCTTTAAAGGAGTACAGGGAGTGTCCAGCGTGGTGAATACAGCAACGTTCAGACTGGCAATTTGCGCCGTTTTTATTCCAGTGGCTCTGTCCCTGACTGGATGCGGAAAAAGCTGGGACGGTCGTTATGAGGCGGCGGGATACAGGCCTGGTGAGGTTGTTCTAGAGGTCAAAGGAAGTACAGCTACCCGCTCCAGATTCCAGTATGGAAGCCTGAGCTTTGCAAGTGAGTTCAGTGTCGAGCAGAAAAGCGACAAGGTCATTTTCAGTCTGAAAGGTGGCGACAATGCAACCTACGTGTATGCACAGGCGGCCGATGATCGTGGTTTGAAATGTATCAGCGATTCCTGCAACAGCATGTTCTCTCCATTGAGCAAAGAATGGGTACGGATGGATAAGAAATAACCTGTGTCACAGGCTCTGCGAGCACAAAATTTCAGCCTGGGGTAGATTTCGAGAGAGGGTTGATAAGGTTACAACTGAATCCGTTCGACCTCATCCAGGCTGATCTCCTCTCGGCGCCTGTCATACAATTGCGTTGTCCGCGTCGAGGCATGGTTAGCCATGGCCGCCGCGTTTTCCAGGGTGCCGCCGTTCTTCAGGTAGGCGGTGATCCCGGTCGCCCGAAACGTGTGATTACCGATTAGCGTCTGGATTCCCGCCGTCAAGGCGCGCCGACGCACCATGGCATGGGCATTGGCTTGAGGCAGTGCATTAGCGCTTAACTGTCCGGTGCCACGCGCGATGGTGCGGAACAGCGGCCCTTTCGCGTCATCCTCAATCCCTGCGCCTTCCAGGTACGCATGGAGGTACACCTCCAGAGAATGATGGCAGGGCATTGCATGTTGCTTGCCGCCCTTCTCCCTCAGCCGCACCCATAGACGCCGGTTCTGCGTGTAGACGTCCTCGACCTTCATGCTCAGCGCTGCGCCGATCCGTGCAAACGAAAACACCATCAGCGCAATCAGCGCCCGATCGCGCAGTCCTGCATGAGTGCTGCTGTCGATGCTTTCCAGCAGTTGCCGTGCTTCGGACGAATCAAGCACCGGCGTTTTGCCGGTGCGAGTGGTATGGCTCGGCCCACGTACGGAAGCGGCCGGGTTATGCGGCACCACCTGACCCACCACCAGCCAGTCGAATAGATGCCGTATCGCGGCCAGACGTTGTTTCACCGAGGGGGCGGCCAATGTCTGCAGCTGCAGCTCGATCCAGGTAGCGACGTGCAACGGGGCTACATCTGCCAGGCTGGACACACCTACGACATGACACCAGGTTAAAAAATCCTGAGTGGCCCTGGCATACGCCCGGCGGGTGTTCGGGTTGCGAATATTGGCCGTGAAGAACTCCAGAAAGCGCGTCCCCGCGCGCTCGTCGGCCTGACGGATCAGTGCCGGCACCTGCGCCGGGACAGTGCGCCTCCGGACGAGTCCGCTCACAGCTCGATCCCTAAGCGCTCCTTGAGCACCTGCTTGCCGTAGGCTTTGCCCAGTTCCAACATCAGGCTGAGGCTCGCACTGCCGACTTTTTCGGCGCCGGTCTTCGTCAGCGCCCAGACTTCGCCGTCGCGAACGGTGTCGAGAAACTCATGGCCTTTATAAGTCAGGCGCTTGGCCTGCCAGACGGGAAAGGTGTCTGATAAGAACGAAGCGTCCTGCCCGATGAGAAACCCTCCGTCGTGTAGCTGCAGCACATGATAAGAAATTTCCCGAGATGTCCGGTTTTCCAGCGAGAGCGTGATGCCCTCCTCAGGGCTGTGATCACTCGCCTCGATGGCCAGCAAAATCTCGCGCACCAGGTCTTTGTCGAGCTGCATCGGAGTTTCCCTTTCCTATATGTGATAAAGGACATTATCACCTATAGAAACCAGAGATGGCCAACGGCTACCCCGGCGCCGAGGAAGTCAGACGAAAAGCCATCGACCCGTTATCATGCAGCCCATCTTCGCCCGGCGCTTCGGCGTCCGGATGTTCATTTTTTTACCGCGCACTTCATCGGCGTGGGATGTAGGAGCAGTGCATGACGGATCAAAAAGGTGCCGAACAGGTGGCCAGCAGCCTTGCGACTCAGGCCCTGAACGAGGCTCGCGCCCGGTATACCTCGGTAGAGGAAACACCCGCCGAAGCACCTGAAGCGCCGAAAAAGAGGGGACGCAAAGCCGTCGCCAGTCAGATCAGCAGCACCCTGCAGGACCTGCAGAAAACCCTGTGGACCACCGCGGACAAGATGCGCGCCAACATGGACGCCGCCGAGTACAAGCACATCGTGCTCGGGCTGATCTTCCTCAAGTACATCTCCGACAGCTTCGCCGGCCGTCGCGCCGAGCTGGAGCGGCGTTTTGCCGATGCCGGCGATGACTACTACCTGGGCAGTGAGGACGCCGAACTGCTGGCCAGCGAGCTGGAAGAGCGCGACTACTACAAAGAAGTGAATGTGTTCTGGGTACCGGAAGTGGCCCGCTGGGAGTCGATCAGGGCCAACGCCAAGCAGGTGGACATCGGCAAACGCATCGACGAGGCCCTGGCCGCTATCGAAGCGGAAAACCCGCCATTGAAAAACATCCTCGACAAACGCTATGCCCGCGCCCAGCTGCCGGATGGCAAGCTCGGCGAGCTGGTCGATCTGATCTCGACCATCGGCTTCGGTGGCGACGCCCACCAGGCCCGCGACCTGCTCGGCCAGGTGTATGAATACTTCCTCGGCCAATTTGCTAGTGCCGAAGGCAAAAAGGGCGGGCAGTTCTACACCCCAGCCAGTATCGTCAAAACCCTGGTGGCGGTGCTCAATCCACACCACGGCAAGGTCTACGACCCTTGCTGCGGCTCCGGCGGCATGTTCGTCCAGTCGGAAAAATTCATCGAAGCCCACGGCGGTAAGCTCGGCGACGTTTCCATCTATGGTCAGGAGTCCAACCCGACCACCTGGCGTTTGGCGGCGATGAACCTGGCGATCCGTGGAATTGATTTCAACCTTGGCCGTGAGCCGGCCGATACCTTTATCCGCAATCAGCACAGCGATCTGCGCGCCGATTTCGTCCTGGCCAACCCGCCGTTCAATATCAGCGACTGGTGGCACGGCAGCCTCGAAGGTGACCCGCGCTGGGTGTATGGCACGCCGCCGCAAGGCAATGCCAACTACGCCTGGCTGCAGCACATGCTGTTTCACCTCAAGTCCAGCGGCCGGGCCGGCATCGTCCTGGCCAACGGCTCGATGAGCTCCAGCCAGAACACTGAAGGCGACATCCGCCGGGCCATGGTTGAAGCGGATGTGGTGGAAGTGATGGTCGCGCTGCCTGGCCAACTGTTCTTCAACACGCAGATCCCGGCCTGCCTGTGGTTCCTCACCAAACAGAAAGTCGCTCGTCCTGGCGAAGTGTTGTTTATCGACGCGCGCAAGCTCGGTACCAATGTCAGTCGGGTGCAGATCGAACTGCTCGACAGCGACATCGAACGCATTGCGCAGACGGTGGCCAATTGGCGCGGGGTGCCGCTGGATGTGGGTGGAGAGATTGCGGAATACAGCGATATCCCCGGCTTCTGCCGCAGCGTGACCCTCGCCGAAATCGCCGAGCACGGCCATGTGCTGACGCCGGGACGCTATGTCGGGGCCGAAGCAGTGGAAGACGACGATGAGGCCTTTGCCGAAAAGATGCAGAACCTCACCGCCCTGTTGGGTGAGCAACTGGCCAAGGGAGCGGAGCTTGATCAGTTGATCCGGCAGAAGCTCGGGGGGCTGGGCTATGAATTCTAAGTGGCACAGCACTCAGCTTTCGACTTTGCTATCTGGTAAGCCGCGTAATGGCCTTTATAAGGGCGCTGAGCACCAAGGAGTTGGTTGTCGCTGGATAAAAATGAAGGACATATATGGAATTGACTTCATTAAAAATCAGGCAATGATGCGAATTGATGCAACACCTTCTGAAATAGAAAGATTTGGTTGTGAGGATGGTGACCTCCTATTTGGTCGTACCTCTCTAACGTTAGAGGGTATTGGTGACTGTGCTTTGCTTTGTCAGCCTAGAGACACGCCAATTTTCGAGTCGAACCTGTTCCGAATTAGATTTGATCGATCAAAGGCTGATCCAAGATTTTTCTATTATTTTTTCAAGTCCCAACAAGGCAAAGAATTAATACAGTCCATTGCTAAGCAAACTGCTGCCACGAGTATTACTGCAACCGATTTAATCGGTTTGAATGTCCCGTGTCCCGATTTAGCAGAGCAGCACAAGGTTTCAGGCTTTCTGCAGGCTCTCGACGACCGCATCACCCTGCTACGCGAAACCAACGCCACCCTGGAAGCCATCGCCCAAGCCTTGTTTAAATCCTGGTTTGTCGATTTCGACCCGGTGCGCGCCAAGGCTGAAGGGCTTGATCCGGAAGGCATGGATGCGGCCACTGCAGCGCTGTTTCCCGACAGTTTCGAAGAGTCAGAACTGGGTTTGGTGCCGAGGGGGTGGCTGGTTAAGCCGATTGGTGATGCTGTCGAATGCATTGGCGGTGGTACACCTAATACCAAAGATCCAAGCTATTGGGAGCCGGCCGAGCATGCCTGGACAACACCAAAAGATTTATCAGGGCTGCAATCGCCAGTATTGCTCAATACTGAACGCAAGCTCTCGACATTAGGGCTGGCAAAGGTGAGCTCTGGATTATTGTCTGCGGGTACTTTATTGCTGTCTTCTCGTGCACCGATTGGCTATTTGGCAATAGCACAAATGCCTATCGCGGTGAACCAGGGGTACATTGCCATTCCCACCGGTGGCGAGCTGTCACCGCTGTACATGTTGTTCTGGTGCCGGCAGAACATGGAAGGCATCAAAGCACGCGCCAATGGCTCGACTTTTATGGAAATTAGCAAAAAGGCGTTCCGCCCAATTCCGGCATTGGTGCCATCAGCTAATGTATTGGTCGCTTTCGCGAACGTTGCAGATCCTATCTTCGAGCGCCTGATCGAAAACGAACGCCAAGCCCAAACCCTCACCCAACTCCGCGACACCCTACTACCACGCCTGATCTCCGGCCAGCTGCGTCTGCCGGAAACCGAGGTTCTGGTCGAGGAAGTTTGTGCATGAGCAAGGGAACGATTCCCGCACTGCCTGAGGGCTACGTCGACTGGCTGACTCAGCTTAAAGGCGACATCACTCAGGCCCGGCAGCGGGCGGCGCTGGCCGTCAATGCCGAGTTGGTGCAGCTGTATCACCGCCTCGGCGGCGAGATCCAACAGCGCCAGGAGGCCCATGGGTGGGGTGCCAAGGTCATTGAGCGCCTGGCCCGCGACCTCAAGGATGCTTTTCCGGATATGAAGGGCTGGTCAGCCAGCAACCTCAAGTACATGCGCTTCTTCGCTCAGCATTGTCCGGATCGCCAATTTGGTCAGCAGCCTGCTGACCAATTGCCCTGGTTCCATGTGGTGACCCTGCTGACCAAGCTGGACAGTCCTGCCGAGCGCGAGTGGTATGCGCAACAAACCGTGCTGCAGGGCTGGTCACGCAGCACCTTGGAGCTGAACATCAAGAGCCGTCTGCAGCAACGCCAAGGCTCAGCCGTCACCAACTTTGTCACACGCCTGCCCGCTGCTGATTCGGCCTTGGCCCAGGAAACCCTAAAAGATCCGTACCTGTTCGATTTTCTTGGTTTGGGCCACGACGCCCAGGAACGCGAAATCGAAGAAGGGCTGATCCGTCATATCACCCGTTTCTTGCTGGAGTTAGGGGCCGGTTTTGCCTTCGTCGGCCGACAGTTTCGCCTTGAAGTCGGTGGTGATGAATTCTTCATCGACCTGCTGTTTTATCACACCCGACTCAAGTGCTATGTGGTCGTGGAGCTCAAGGCGACAGCCTTTAAACCCGAACACGCCGGCCAGTTGAATTTCTACCTGGCGGCGGTGGATGCACAGATCAAGGCCGAGGACGACAAACCCACCATCGGTCTGCTGCTGTGCAAACAGCAGAACCGCCTAGTGGCCGAGTACGCGTTGTCGGGTATCGACAAACCCATCGGCGTCGCCGAATACCAACTCCTACGGGATTTGCCCGACACCTTGGGCCGCAATCTGCCGAGCATTGCCGAGATCGAGGCGGAGCTGGCCGGTGAACTGAACACAGGAAGTGAAGTGGAATGACCGAAGACCAATTGGAACAGGAAACCCTCGGCTGGCTGGCAGAGGTGGGCTACACCCATGTGTACGGCCCGACTATCGCCTATGACGGCGAGAGCCCTGAGCGTGACAACTACCGTCAGGTGGTCTTGGTCGAGCGGCTGCGCAGCGCCATGGCCAAGCTCAATCCCAAGGTGCCATTGGCCGCGCGCGAAGATGCGCTCAAGCAGGTGCTCGAGCTGGGCCTACCCGTACAGCTGTCGGCCAACCGCCTGTTCCATCGCCTATTGGTCAGCGGCGTACCGGTGCAGTACCAAAAAGATGGCGAAACCCGAGGCGACTTCGTCCGTCTGATCGACTGGGTTGAGGTGAAAGCCAACGATTGGTTGGCGATCAATCAGTTCAGCATCCAGGGGCCGAAACACACCCGGCGTCCGGACATCATCCTGTTCGTTAATGGCCTGCCGTTGGTGTTGCTGGAACTGAAGAACCCGGCCGATGTGAACGCCGACCTGGGCAAAGCCTTCGACCAGATCCAGACCTACAAGGAACAGATCCCGGATCTGTTCCAGTACAACGAAATCCTGGTGATCGCCGACGGCAGCGAGGCGCGCATGGGCTCCTTGTCGGCCGATGCCGAACGCTTCATGAACTGGCGCACCATCGACGGCAAAGATCTCGACCCGCTAGGTCAATTCAACGAGCTGGAGACGTTGGTACGCGGTGCCCTGGCGCCGAAGATGCTGCTCGATTACCTGCGCTACTTCGTGTTGTTCGAGGATGACGGCCGGCTGGTAAAGAAGATTGCCGGCTATCACCAATTCCACGCCGTGCGCGCCGCCATTCAGCAGGTGGTCACTGCGTCGCGTCCCGGGGGCACCCATAAGGGCGGGGTGGTCTGGCACACCCAGGGCTCGGGCAAGAGCATCACTATGACCTGCTTCGCCGCCCGAGTGATGCAGGAAGCAGCGATGGAGAACCCAACCATCGTGGTGATCACCGATCGCAACGACCTGGATGGCCAGTTGTTCGGGGTGTTCTCGCTGTCCCAGGATCTACTGCGCGAACAGCCAGTCCAAGTGGAGTCACGCGGTGACTTGCGCACCAAGCTGGCCAACCGGCCCAGTGGCGGCATTGTGTTCGCCACGATCCAGAAGTTCATGCCTGGAGTGGATGAAGACACCTTTCCAGTGCTGTCCGACCGCTCGAACATCGTGGTCATCGCCGACGAAGCGCACCGCACCCAGTATGGCTTTGGCGCAGAGCTGAAAACGTCGGACGGGCTACAGACCGCCGAGAGCCAGGCCCGTTACCAGGTGGGCTATGCCCAGCACCTGCGCGATGCGCTGCCGAACGCTACTTTCGTGGCCTTTACCGGTACCCCGGTGTCCAGCGAAGACCGCGACACCCGCTCGGTGTTTGGTGAGTACATTCACGTCTACGACATGCAGCAGGCCACTGAAGACGGTGCCACAGTTGCCATCTACTACGAATCGCGGCTGGCCAAATTGTCCTTGAAGGAGAGTGAGCTACCCGCGATCGACGATCAGGTCGATGAACTGGCCGAAGATGAAGAGGACGACCAGCAGTCGCGCCTGAAAAGCCGTTGGGCCGCACTGGAAAAAGTGGTCGGGGCCGAGCCTCGGATTCAAAGCGTGGCAGCCGACCTGGTCACACACTTTGAGGAGCGTAATCAGGGGCTTGTGAGCATGGGGCAGATGCCCGGCAAGGCCATGGTGGTGGGCATGAGTCGCGAGATCTGTGTGCACCTATACAACGAGATCGTCGCTTTGCGTCCAGAGTGGCACGACGAAGATCCGGAGAAAGGTGCGATCAAAGTCATCATGACCGGCAGCGCGTCGGACAAGGCCTTGCTGCGACCGCACATCTATTCAGGACAGCTCAAAAAACGCCTAGAAAAACGCTTCAAGGATCCGCTCGATCCACTCAAGCTGGTGATCGTCCGTGACATGTGGCTAACCGGTTTCGATGCGCCGTGTGTTCACACCCTGTACGTGGACAAACCCATGAAAGGCCACAACCTGATGCAGGCCATTGCCCGAGTTAACCGCGTGTTCAAGGACAAGCAGGGCGGTCTGGTGGTGGACTACATCGGTATCGCCAATGAGCTGAAAGCCGCGCTCAAGGAGTACACCGGCAGCAAGGGCAAGGGACGGCCGACCGTGGATGCCCATGAAGCCTATTCGGTACTGGAGGAGAAGCTCGACGTTTTGCGCAGCCTGCTGCATGGCTTCGACTGCAGCGATTTTCTCACCGGCGGGCACAAGCTGCTCGCCGGGGCCGCCAACCATGTGTTGGGCTTGGAAGACGGTAAGAAGCGCTATGCCGATACTGCACTAGCCATGAGCAAGGCCTTCACGCTGTGCTGCACCTTGGATGAAGCCAAAGCCGTCCGCGAGGAAGTGGCGTTCTTCCAGGCGATCAAGGTGATCTTGATCAAGCGTGAAGTCAGCCAACAGAAAAAGACCGACGACGAGCGTGAGTTGGCCATCCGTCAGATCATCGGCAATGCTGTGGTCTCCGGCGAGGTGGTGGACATTTTCCAGGCCGTGGGCCTGGATAAGCCCAATATCGGCCTCCTCGACGACGCGTTTCTCGCTGAGGTGCGCAACCTTCCCGAAAAGAACTTGGCGGTAGAGTTGTTGGAGCGTTTGCTCGAAGGCGAAATCAAAAGCCGTTACAGCACCAACCTGACCCAGGAGAAGAAGTTTTCCGAACTACTGGCCAATGTGATTAAACGCTACCAAAACCGCTCGATCGAAACCGCCCAGGTCATTGAGGAACTGATCGAAATGGCCAAGAAGTTCGCCGCCGCGAGCCAGCGTGGCGATGGGCTTGGGCTCAACGATGACGAACTGGCGTTTTACGATGCCTTGGCCAACAACGAGGCCTCGGTGCGCGAACTGGGCGACGAGATCCTGGCCAAAATTGCCCACGAACTGACCGCTAGCCTACGGGCTAATGTCAGCGTCGATTGGAGCAGCCGTGAAAGCGTGAGGGCCAAACTGCGCATTCTGGTACGGCGGATTCTGCGCAAGTACAAGTACCCGCCGGATCAAGCCGAGGAAGCGGCTCAGCTGATTCTCAACCAAGCTGAAACGCTCTGTGAGGCGTGGTTATAGGCGTGAGCTCATCGAGCCTGTCCGTAGGGGACAGCGAGACAGAAGCATGCGACACCTTTTCTCTGGGCAATGAATCTGCCTTACAGGTGTCGCCTGACCGCCGTCGAGTTCCATCTAGCCGCCTTGCCGGCAGCGGCCTTCAGTATGGTAGGGGGAAATCCAGGGTAAACAGATCCCTTTATTTTTGGAACTAGGCCTCGGTTCCCTGAGTAAAACCCCTTCGCCAAACGCTGTAAGTAGTGACGCTACCCTTTACGCACTTGATCTATTTGCTATGATTCAATGAGTATTTGATAATTAACTCTTTTACGCTTAGGTGCCTAATGAAGGTTATAGCTGTGTTGAACCAGAAAGGAGGGTCGGGGAAAACGACCATAGCCACCCATCTGGCACGTGCCCTACAACTGGATGGTGCCGATGTTCTGCTCGTGGATTCAGACCCTCAGGGTAGCGCCCGTGATTGGGCCGCAGTGCGTGAAGACCAACCACTAACCGTCGTCGGCATAGACCGCCCGACCATTGATCGTGACTTGAAGAACGTCGCCCGCAAAGATTTTGTTGTAATCGACGGCGCACCCCAGGCGGCAGATCTAGCTGTATCGGCTATTAAGGCCGCTGATTTCATACTGATCCCGGTGCAGCCTAGCCCCTACGATATTTGGGCGACAGCCGACCTTGTTGAACTAGTCAAGCAACGTATCGAACTCACAGATGGCCGCCTGCAGGCTGCGTTTGTGGTGTCGCGGGCTATTAAGGGCACTCGTATTGGTGGGGAAATCACCGAAGCTCTGATTGGCTACGGCTTACCTGTCTTGGATTCTCGTATCACCCAGCGCGTCAGTTACCCAGGTACAGCAGCACTCGGCACGACGGTTCTAGAAGCAGAACCGGACAGCGATGCCGCTGATGAGATTCGCGCCCTAGCAAATGAAATTAAGCAAAAACTTCTTTAAGCATTTGAGGTAAAAAGTTAATGAGTAAAAATACAGGCGCACTCACAGCTGGTCGCCCGAGTGCTAGGAACAAGGCAGCTACCCTCGCCAGTCTGTCCGATGACGTAGAAATAAAGCGGGTTAACTTTCAGCTTCCAGCCGATCAGCACACCAAGCTGAAAATATACGCGGCCAAGCAAGGTAAAACGATCAAGGAGCTACTGACTGAGTATGTCGCAGCACTTCCTGAGTAATTGATAAAAAAAGTAAATGAGTTTTTGATTTTCTCAGTGGTTTTTGTGTGAATCTGAGTGGTACCCCAGTGGGAAATGACTAAAGATTCCGGGTTAAACAGCTAATAGATATTTATGTTTTAGCTAGTTATGATGAGGCGAAGCCTTTTGAAGGATTTAGTCTTATGAAGAGTGATCTGTCGGAGTCTGGGCCATCTAAGAAAAACGTCACCAAGTCGAATGACTTGGTGAAAGCTGCTTACAAGCTGACCCTGAATGAGCAGCGTTTGTTGTTGGCCGCTATTTCTCAGATTGACCCTCGCAAACCAATGCCTCGACCTATTTCGATCACCGCCCCTGATTTTTCAGAGCAGTATGGAATCCCGCTCAAGCACGCCTATGAGGCCTTGAAAGAGGCGACATCGTCGCTTTATGAGCGCGACATAAAAACATACGATGGTCGCTACAAAAGCCGCTTTCGCTGGGTTGACCGGGTGGACTACATGGATGGAGGAGGGGAGACAAAACTGTACTTTACCGTCCACGTGCAGCCGTATTTGGTCCACCTGAACAAGAGTTTCACGACATATGAACTAAAGCGAATCGCAGACCTATCCTCTACCCACTCAATCAGGCTGTTTGAACTACTACAGCAGTTCAAAAGCACGGGGTTCTACACTGTCAGCGTTGAGGGTTTCCGGGAGTTACTAGAGCTAGGACCGTCCTACGAGCGTTACAGCAACCTTAAACTCAAGGTACTAGATCCTGCCATTGCGGAACTTAGGAAGAAAAGCGGCCTTCTGATTGAGCTGACAACAGAGAAAAAGGGAAGGGCGATCAGTCGGCTGATCTTCAAATTCAGGGATGACGATCAGATGCGGCTAAATTTCCCATAGTCTGTGGATAACAGCCGGAATCCTTAGTCTTTCAACCCGGAATCCTTAGCTCTTTCCCCGGAATCCTTAGTCTTTCAACCCGGAATCCTTAGCTACTTAAACCCCAAACCCCGCGTACCACAAGGGCTACAGGGGTGCTAAAAACAAGATTAAAAACAAGAAAAAACAGGTTTAAAAAGCTATCCATCAAAACAAGAAAAAACGCACGCATAGCGCCCCTCCAGTCGCTGTAGGCCGAGAAAACCGCACACCCCTGCAAATACGTGCAACGGCCTTTCGCTCCTTCGCGGCGCTGCCTACGGCATGCACGCTACGCGCGCAAGTAATCAGTGTCAGGGCCTAGACTCGGCCTTGTCTGGTCAACGTAGGTAGGTCTCAGTTATCTCAGGCCTGAAATGCCCCAGCTCTTGAGACACAACACGCTTAGCTTCTTCGCGTGGTAGGTAGCATTGCACTGTGCTAAATCGCTCCTGGGCGTAACAGTGCCTGAGCCCATGCGCTCCTTTTGACCAACCAAGGGCTGCTTTGGAGGCAGCACCAAAAGACTTACTCCAGGGCTGACCACCACCCAGTCCGTAGTGCTGCTGATAATGAACGCCTCGATCCGTAGTTCGGATGGGGTCTACAAGACGTATTGCTTCCAGGCGTTTGGCCAACGGTATGGGAATACGAACCTCACGGGTCAGGCCTCCCTTACCGTAAACGGTATAACCGAGGGTTTCATCACGGATACCCACAAACTTCAGAGCATGTGCCGGGCGCTCATCCGGTGCTTGGTGATGGATGCGCCGCAGGGTTAGCAGCTCATGGGCACGTAAGCCAGCGGCATACGCAATCTCGGTGGCCAGAGCATTGTGGGGCGACTGTCTGGCTACGATCAGCGCAACCTGAGCACGGGTGTACAGCCTGGATTCCTCAGCGAGGCGCCTTCCGAGTGTTGGCTGTCCTGGTTTCCCAGTGTTGGATTTAGGAGCAGTGCTTCTGATGACGTCCAGGGTTTTACCTGCCTCCAGTCGATGAGTGACGTGTTGCATCATCGACTGAAGGGCTTGCCGCTCCATATCCAGCGTTTTCTGGCCTACAACCGCTGCGCGCTCGCGCAGGTAGTCCAAGGCGCTGGCAGGCGTCATGTCCCGCAGACTGCCTAGGCGCTGTTCTTGGAGATAGACAGTGATTTGTTTCAGACGGGATTCGTAGTTGCGGACGGTGCTGACCGATTTGATGCGCCCACCCTGCAGCTGCTTCATCACTGAGGCAGCCTGTGTTGCCGGTTTAGCGAACTTAGCCATCCTGCCGGTTTTGGTGCAGCCAGCGATTTACCGTTGAACGCGCGACAGTGATTCCCTGTTCAGCAAGCCAGGTCTGTAACTGCGTGCCGTTGCAGCCAAGGTTATCCAGGCTCAATAAATAGTATTTGTGTTCATCTAGCACTGAGCGCTGCTGGGCGTAAGTCCGGGGTTTTCGACGTTCCTTGGACTGCGCTTTGAGCCGGGCGGCAACCGCTTCGACGTTTAAATGTTCCATTTCGGTTTTCCTTCTGTAAGAACAACTGACCGCATCGACGGTTCAGCGACACTCCCGCTTGCGCGATATCTCTAGTGCCTGTTCGCCCCCCTTTGCACGGTTGTGCAGGCGGGGACTGATCACGCCTCCTGGTTTACGAGTCTGGTCTCGGTCTTGCCGTTTAAAGTCTGGCTTGCGCGACCTGATGCCCGTTTACGGTTGGCTCTCCGTGTCGATTGCCATCGATACGATGACGTATCAGCACTCGACGTGCGGGGGTTCTGATCAACGAATCACGTTGATCAGAACCCCCTTCCACCTATGCCCTTCGGTGACGATGACGTCGCGTCGGGGCGCCGGGTAGCTCGGTTTCGGCAAGCACAGGATACGTGTCCATACTGGGATTATCCAGCGATATTTGGTCGCGTTGTATTTGTAGCGTTTTTTATAGATATCCAATATCCCCGCTATGTAATAGCAATTCTATTGCGTTACGTAGCGGGGATATTGATATTTATTTACGCAACATTTATGTGGGTTCAGGAACAAAATGGATCGTGAAAAGCCTACAAAAATCGCTGAAAAACCATTGGGGGGCATCAAGGTGCCTTGGGGGAGATTTATGAGGCCACTGAGTTCTATTTGGAAAAGCTTTGGGATGACTCTGCTAAACCACTGCGGTTCATAGCGAAACCCTTCGGGAATCACTGACATTCATCCTCCCACCACTGAGATTTCACTCAGCGACCTTTGGACTTGCACTGCCATTCACTCAGAGGCTTTCAAATATCGCTGATGACTCACTGGGAATCATCAGCATTTCACAGCCGGCACGCACGATTCACCGAAATGGCGTTGCCGTTCCCTTGGCAAACCATCGCGGTACCTTCAGTTCCCAACTGGGGAACTGAAGAATTTCGTGGGACTTCGATGACACACCTAGACCCACGGTTAACGTTTGCCTCTCGAACGAAATCAGAGGTGTGCGATGAAGGGGCTGTGGATGACGCTTTTCTGTGGAGGAT
>NZ_RXHW01000018.1:0-35874 GCF_005930585.1 Pseudomonas sp. FSL W7-0098 | reverse complement strand
ATGTTACGCGCAGCGGTAGTTCAGTCGGTTAGAATACCGGCCTGTCACGCCGGGGGTCGCGGGTTCGAGTCCCGTCCGCTGCGCCATATTCTGAACACAGGCCCCTTGAACGCTTGTGATCAACAAAAAAGCCTGCTTAGTGCAGGCTTTTTTGTGCGCGGGTGTTTTGTGGTGTGTGGGGTTTAGAAATCCCAGCGCGTGGTCACCATCACATTGCGAGGGTCACCGTAGTACGACGAGTTATAAAAACCGATATTGGTGTAATACGACTTGTCGAATGCGTTGTTCAGATTGACCGTGGCCGACAGGTTTTTCGAAATCTGATAGCGCGCCATCAGATCAACCAGCCAGTACGGGTCCTGGGAGAATTTTTCCACGGTGCCGCCCTTGTTCCAGTTGGTCAGCATCTGCCAGCCGGTGCTCTGCCAGCGAACGCCGCCGCCCAGGGTCAGTTTGTCCAGATCGCCGGTCAGCTTGTAGCTGGTGTACAGGTTGATCTGGTCTTCCGGTTCCCAGGTCGAGACCTTTGTGCCGCCCTGGTCACGGCTGACCTTGTGGGTGTACCCCGCCTGCAATTGCCAGCCTGGCATCAGTTCACCGGAGATCTCTGCTTCGTAACCCTTGGTCGTGGCCTTGATACCCTTGTAGGCGTAGTCGATGTCCGGGTTGGTCGGATTGCCGTTGTAGGCCATGTCCGCTTCAGGACGGTTGTCCTGATGCACTTCAAAGTAGGCCAGGCTTGAATTCAGGCGGCCATCAAAGAACTCGCCTTTCAGCCCCAGCTCGTAGTTGGTGCCTTCATCCGGCTCAAGCATCTTGTTGTCGCGATCGCGGTAATACGACTGCGGCAGGAAAATCTCCGTGTAGCTGGTATAGGCCGAAATATTGTCATTGATGTCGTAGATCAGGGCTGCGTAGGGCAGTACTTTGCCCGTGTCCTTGGCCTGGCTGGTGCCGGTCAGGGTGTAATTGGCCACCCGGGTGCCCAGCATCAGTTTGAGGTCGTCGGTCAGGCTGAAGCGGCCGGTCACGTAGGTACCGGTCTGGCGTGTTGTTTCATCGTTGTATGAAGTGACATTGCCCCAGTCCGGCTCAAGGCTGTTGCCTTTCCAGTTGTAGTAGTCGTAGGCGTTGTTGACCATATTGGCATTGGTATAGTCCTTGCCAGTCCAGTGCGATTTGGACACCGAGCCACCGACGACCAGTTCATGTTCGCGCCCCAGCAGGCTGAACGGACCGGTGGCAAACAGGTCACCGCTGTCGCTGACGTATTCGCCGGTGTATTTGCGGGCGAGCATTTTTGCCAGCCCGGTAGTGGCGTCCGGGTCAAGCAGGGCGCCCAGCGGGGCGTTATAGCCGTTGATCTGGTGGTTGTACTGGCCTTTGACTACCCAGCCGTTGGCAAAGTTGTGTTCCAGGGTTGAGAACACCGTGCGGGTGTATTGCTCCCAACTGCTCCATTTGGCGCCATTGTTGAATGAGCGCGGGGTGCTGATCCGGTCACCTTTGGAGTTGAACAGTGATGCGCTACCTGACCAGCTGGAACCTTTGGGGTTGTTGTCCTGATAATCGGCACCCAGGGTCAGCAGGGTGTCGGGGCTCAGATCCACTTCAAGAATGCCGTAGTAAACCTCGCTGTCACGCTTGTAGTGATCCATGAATGAATGCTTGTCCTGGTAAGCCGCCACGGCCCGGCCACGCACATTGCCGCTCTCGGTTAATGGCCCGCTGACATCGATTTCGGAGCGGTAGTTTTCCCAGGAGCCTGCGCCCACATCGATATGGGCCTTGAATTCGCGGGTCGGTTTTTTGCGCACCATATTGATGGTACCGCCCGGTCCGCCAGCGCCGGTGAGCAGGCCGGTTGCGCCTTTCAGGATTTCGACCCGGTCATAGATGGCGGTGTCAGTCAGGGTGTGCCCGGCCGAGTACTGCGGGTCTTGCAAGATGGGGATGCCGTCGTACTGGAAGTTCTTGATCGCAAAACCACGGGAGTAATAGCTGGTGCGATCGCTGTCATAGGTGGCCACGGTGATGCCGGGGGTGTGGCGCATCACGTCATCGATGGAGTTCATGCCGAAATCGTCCATGGCCTGGCGGGTCATCACGGAAATGGACTGGGGGGTTTCCCTTGGCGTCAGCACCATGCGTGTTGCTGTCGCGATGGAGCCGGGGGTGTAGGAACCGGTGCCTTCGGTGATAGTCCCGAGCTGGTTGGCGCTGACCTGGGTGGCGCCCAACTCCAGTGCGCCGCCTGCCGCGGGCAGGGCGTCGAGCCTGTAGCCGTTGGCGCCTTTGACCATGGTATAGCCGCTGCCCCGCAACAAGGCTTCGAATCCGTCATGTTCGTTGTAGGCACCCTGCAGGCCCGGAGTCGACAGGCCTTCCAGGTTGCTCGACTGAAAAATGATCGCCACGCCGGCTTGTTGCGCGAAGCGGTTCAGTGCGTTGCTCAGCGGGCCTGCGGGTATGTCGTAGCTCTGTACGGCTGCAGTTTGTGCCTGGGCAGTGGCGGCGTATGCCACGCCAGCCGCCGACGCAACGATCAAGTGAATCGCCAGCGCAAGGGGTTTGTAGGAGGTCAGCATGGAAGACGTAGTCCTTTATGAGTCGTTGTTACCTACCTTGACGGCTGACTCGACAAAAGCGGAACGAATGGGAATTATTATTTTTCAGGGGTGTGCAACTGGCTGATCACAACCAGCCAGGGTGTGTAGGTTTTGATCTGCAGGGGCAAGGTGTCGGCGATCAGTTGCAACGCCCGGTCGGTATCGTCCAGAGGCAGTACAGCCGAGACGCGCAGGCCGGCCAGGGTGTTGCGATCAAACTGCAGGTGCCCGCGTCGATGGCGGGAAATTTCATCAAGCACCTGTGGCAGCGGCTGATCTTCAACCACCAGTTGATGGCGCTCCCAAGCCTGATCGATGCTGGCCGGGGAGATGCTGCCAGCCAGTTCGACCGAGCCCTGGCGAATCAGCGCCCGGGAGCCTGCACTCACCTCCAGGGTTTGCTGCTCGTTCGCGCTTTGCGCGGCGACGCGAGACTGCAACATGCTCAATACGGTGGTGTCACCCTGGCGCTTGACTACAAAGCGGGTGCCCAGGGCGCGCATGCTGCCTTGGGCTGTTTCCACGAAAAATGGCCGGGCGCTGTCATGGGCGACGTCGACCAGTACTTCACCTTGCAGTAGTTCAATGCGCCGCGCCTGGCCGTCAAAATGTACATTGAGCGCGCTGGTGCCGCTGAGGGTAATGCTCGAGTTGTCGGCCAGGCGCTGTGTTTTCCAGTCATTGGGGCCGGTGCTGATATCGGCCAGCCATTGCTCGGGATAATGGCTTTGCACCAGCAGGGTGGCCGGCAGGGCCAGGCAGCCGGCAATCAGCAGGGCGCGCAAGGCATGTTTGCGTCGGGTGACTGCCTTGCGCCCGGCAAATGCGGCATTGAGCGCTGCCTTGGCTGGCGTCGACTGCTGGCGCAACGCCTGTAGGCGGTTGATGACATCTTGCATGCGCCGGGCTGCGGCGGCGTGTTGCGGGCTTTGCTGTTTCCAGCGCTCGAATTCCAGGCGCAAGCCCTCGCTGAAACCTTCCTCGTGCAGGCGAAGGATCCATTCGGCGGCTTGTTCGTCTATTGAATCGGGCTGTTCGGGCATGCGGGCTCAGGTGTTCAGGCTGTGGCTGCAATGCAGCAGGGCCTGGATAAGGTACTTGCGCACGGTGCGGTCAGACAGGCCCAGTTGCCGGGCGATTTGGCACTGGGTCAGGCCGTCCAGGTAATACAGCACAAAGGCCTGGCGGGCTTTGTCCTGCATGCCTTCGAGAATAAAGGCGATCTGCTCCAGGGCTTCCAGGGTGGTAAGAATTTGCTCGGGTGATTGATAGCCTTCGAGTGCCTCGGCGGTCAGCGCAAGTTCTTGCAAGTAGGCGTTTTCTATCTGTTTGCGGCGCACCTGATCGATGATCAGGCGGCGTGCCGTGGTGCTCAAAAAGGCCCGGGGCTCGCGCAGGGTGGCTACCGACTCGCGGGCATTGAGAATTCGGGCGAAGGTGTCCTGGGCCAGATCGGCGGCATTTTGCGCGCAACCGAGCTTTCTGCGTAGCCAGCCAAACAGCCAGCCGTGATGCTCGCAGTACAGTTCGGTAATAGCGCTCTGGTAGGACGGTTCACCCGAAGACATAGGACGCTGCCTAAATGTTATTGAGAATAATTACCAATTCTCAGCGAAAGTCCGGGGTAAACGCAAGGCGGGCGATGAAATGAAGCGGTCACTTGCAACTGTGGGAGCGGGCTTGCTCGCGATGGGATCGCCTCGGTGTGGCAGGTACACCGCGTTGTATCCATCGCGAGCAAGCCCGCTCCCACAGAGTGTGGAGGCGGGTGTTTTAGTTCTTCGCGATCAAATTGCCGGCATGCAGCCCGCATTCTTTTTGCGTGGCTTCTTCCCACCACCAGCGGCCTTCGCGCTCGTGCTGGTTGGGCAGTACCGGACGGGTGCAGGGCTCGCAGCCGATGCTGATAAAGCCGCGTTCATGCAGGCTGTTGTAAGGCAGCTCCAGCATGCGGATATAGCCCCAGACTTCCTCGCTGGTCATTTGTGCCAGCGGGTTGAACTTGTACAGTGTGCGCTCGGGTGTGGAGAACGCGCCGTCAATTTCCAGGGCGGCAACCTGGCTGCGGGTGCCGGGGCTCTGGTCGCGGCGCTGGCCGGTGGCCCAGGCCTTGACTGTCGACAGCTTGCGTCGCAGCGGCTCGATCTTGCGTATGCCGCAGCATTCGCCATGGCCGTCTTTATAGAAGCTGAACAGGCCTTTCTCTTTGACGAAGGGTTCGAGCTTGCTTTGATCCGGCGAGATCAGCTCGATCTGGATCTTGTAATGTTCACGTACCTGTTCGATAAACCGGTAGGTCTCGGGGTGCAGGCGGCCGGTGTCGAGGCTGAACACCTTGACGTTCTTGTTGAGCTTCCAGGCCATGTCCACCAGCACCACGTCTTCGGCGCCGCTGAAGGAGATCCAGAGTTCGTCGCCAAAATGTTCAAAGGCGAGTTTGAGAATATCTTGCGGGGACTTGCTGGCGTATGTCGCGGCGAGTTCGGCGACGTCAAACGGATGGCTCATCAGGCGGCTTCCTGCAGTGAATGGCGCTGGGCGCTCTCTAGTCTCGTGATCTTAGCAAAAAGCGCGGGCTACAGGGTTTGCAGTGTATCGAGCAGTACCTTCACTTTGGTGATGGATTCCTGGTATTCATCCTGCCAGTCGGAGTCGGCCACAATGCCGCCGCCGCCCCAGCAACTGATGCGCCCGTCCTTGACCAGCAGGCTGCGGATGGCGATGGAGCTGTCCATTTCGCCGCGCACGTCGAGGTACAGCAGAGAGCCGCAGTAAATGCTGCGTCGGGTGGGTTCCAGCTCGTCGATGATCTGCATGGCGCGGATTTTCGGGGCACCGGTAATCGAGCCGCCCGGGAAGCTGTCGCCAATCAGGTCCAGGGCGTCTTTGCCATCGGCCAGTTCGCCGATCACGCTGCTCACCAGGTGATGGACGTTGGGATAGCTTTCGAGTGTAAACAACTGCGGCACGCTCACCGAACCGGTGCGGCAGGTGCGCCCCAGGTCGTTGCGCAGCAAATCGACGATCATCAGGTTTTCTGCGCGATCCTTGGGGCTGGCCAGCAGTTCGGCGGCGTTGGCTGCATCTTCGCGGCTGTCTTTGCCCCTTGGGCGGGTGCCTTTGATCGGTCGGGTTTCCACTTGATTCTGACTTATCCGTACAAAGCGTTCAGGAGAGAGGCTCAGGATCGCGTTGCCGCCCGCCAGGCTCATAAAGCCGGAAAAAGGTGTGGGGCAGGCCGCGCGCAATGCGCCATAGGCACTCCAGGCATCGCCCTCGCACTGGCCGCTGAAGCGCTGGGTGTAATTGACCTGATAGCAGTCGCCCGCCTGGATATACCGATGGATCTGTTCCAGAGCCTGCTGGTACTGGCTGGCGCTGATATCCGGTTGCATCGGTTGCTTGAGATTGAATGGCTTGTTGTGCGACGGGGCAGGCTGGCTGAACAACTGGATCAGGCGCTGGCGCTCTGCTGTTTCGAGGCTTGGGTGAAATACAAGCTGGCTGGTGGCTGCATAATGGTCACTGATCAGCGCCCAGGCATACAGGCCCAATTGCGCTTCGGGCAGGTGCAGGTCATCCCGGGCGTTGGCGGGCAGCTGTTCGAGTTGTCGGCCAAAGTCGTAACTCAGGTAACCGATCAGACCGCCAGCAAACGGCAGTTCGTATTCGTCCGGGAGGCTGGCAGCGCCCAGTTGCTTGAGGCCTTCACGCAGGCGTTGCAGAAAGTCGCGCCCCGACTCGTCTGGCTGCAGGGTCAGTTCTGCCTCAGGCCATGCGCTCATCAGGTCAAAGCGACCACGGTCTGCAGTGGGGCGGCCACTGTCGAGCAGCACGGCGCCGGGTGCATTGCGAATGGCCGAAAAATAGTCGGCAGGGTTGGCGAGGTAAGGCAGCGGGTGTACGGAGCAGGTCAACATGCGCAGCAAATCAGCCATCGGAGCGGGGGGCTGATTGTAGTCCTGTGCAGGGTTGCAAATCTATGCGGCTTGTGGGAACTGCGAGAACTGTGGGAGCGGGCTTGCTCGCGATAGAAGTGACGCGGTTTAGCAGGTAAAACGCGTTGATAGCATCGCGAGCAAGCCCGCTCCCAAAGGTGTGAAAACGCTTATTCGGGCGGGTGAATATGGCCGAACAGTTCCTGGGCAAAGCGCACGCGCTCTTCCGGTGTTTCCTTGATGCCTTTGGCGGCCAGTTCTTCGAGGTGGGCCTCGACTGCGTGGGTGCGCAGGGTCAGGCCACAATCGTTGGCAATCTGGATATTCAGCCCCGGACGGGCGTTGAGTTCCAGAATCAGCGGGCCTTTATCCTGATCGAGAACCATGTCCACGCCTATGTAGCCCAGGCCGCATAACTCGTAGCAACCGGCCGCCAGCTTCATGAAACCGTCCCAGTTGGGCAGTTGCACGCCGTCCACCGCGTTGGTGGTGTCGGGGTGCTTGCTGATGATGTTGTTCAGCCAGGTGCCACGCAGGGTCAGGCCGGTGGCCAGGTCGACGCCAACACCGATGGCGCCCTGGTGCAGGTTGGCCTTGCCGCCCGATTGCCGGGTAGGCAGGCGCAGCATGGCCATTACCGGGTAACCCATCAGCACGATGATGCGGATATCCGGCACGCCTTCGTAGCTGATGCTTTTGAAGATCTGGTCCGGGGTTACCCGGTATTCGATCAATGCCCGGTCCCGGTGACCACCCAGGGAGTACAGGCCGGTGAGGATGCTGGAAATCTGATGTTCGATCTCTTCATGGCTGATGATCTTGCCCGAGACGGTACGGAAGCGGTCTTCGAAGCGGTCCGCGATCACCAGAATGCCGTCACCGCCCGCGCCTTGTGCGGGCTTGATCACGAAGTCGTTGCGGTCACCGATGATGTCATCCAGCTTTTCGATTTCTTTCTCGGTGGAAATCACGCCGTACATCTCAGGTACGTGAATGCCCGCTTTGATTGCACGTTCCTTGGTGATGATCTTGTCATCCACAATCGGATACAGGCTGCGTTTGTTGTACTTGAGTACGTAGTCCGCATTGCGCCGATTAATGCCCATGATGCCCCGGGCTTCCAGGGCCTTCCAGGTCTTCCAGAAGCCGAACATCAGGAGTCAGCCTTCAAGAATGCTTTGAAACGCACCAGTTCGGTCAGTCGGTAGCCACGATAGCGACCCATTGCCAGCATGAAGCCCACCATGATCAGCAGGATCGCCGGGAAGGTGAACACGAAGTACACCAGTTCCGGCACGCTCATGACCAGATACGCCAGGGTGGCTGCGAACAGGGTGCCGATCGCGACCTTCATGGCATGCCCGCCACCGCGCTCTTCCCAGGTGATCGACAGGCGCTCGATGGTCATCGTCAGAATCACCATCGGGAACAAGGCGACTGAAAGCCCGCGCTCCAGACCCAGCTTGTGGCTGAACAGGCTGATGGCCGCGATCAGGATAACGACAAAGGTCAGTACTACAGACAGGCGTGGCAGCATCTGCAGCTTCAAGTGTTCAAGGTAGGAACGTAGCGTCAGCCCAAGTGCGGTGATCACCGTAAAGAGGATGATGCCGAAGCCCAGTTGGGTCTCACGGAAGGCCAGGGCAATCAGTACCGGGGTGAATGTGCCCAGGGTTTGCAGGCCGATCAGGTTGCGCAGAATCAGGATCACCAGTACCCCGATCGGGATCATGACCATGATCATGAAGGTTTGCTGGGTCTGCAGCGGCAAGCCGTACAGTGAGTATTCGAGGAAGTTGGCGTCGGTGTTTTCGTCGGTCAGCTTGGCCAGGCGAATGGCGTTCATTTCGCTGTTGTTCAGGCTGAAGGTAACGTTGGCTTTTTTGCCGCCATCGACGGTTACCATCGGTTCGTCGCCGATCCACCACAGCAGGCGGTCGGATGGCAGGCCCTGTTCGCCGGTTTCCGGGTTGAAGTACAGCCAGTCGTTGCCGTTAAAGCTGCGCAGCCACAGTTCCGGGGTTTGCGGCTGATCGGCTACCAGGCGGATGGTGTGGACTTTTTCCATTGGAACGTGGGCAATCGACAGCAGCAGCTCGATGATTTGTGCCTTGTGCGCAGTCGAAGGATCACCCGCCAGCAGCAGTTTCACGTTGTCATCATTGGCATTGCTGACGCGCTTGATGGTTTCGCTGATAAAGGTTTCGACATCGGCCGAGTGCTGGCGGATAGGTGCAAGCAAGGCTTCGGCGGCGATTTTTTCCGGGCCTTCCACGGCGATGCTGTCGCGGAACACCGGGCCTTTGACCTTGGTCTTGTCGCCCGAGTAGCGCTTGGTCAACACCAGGCGGTAGTACAGGGTTTGCTTGCCACTGACCCGGCGTGCCGACCAGGTGACCTTGCGGTTGCCGTCAACCCGGTTGACGCTCACCCCGTAGTTGTTGGAGATAAAGCTCTCGTTGAGGCTGACGTAGTCGCGGTTAAGCGGCGGCACGAACATCTGGATCTTGACCGGGTCTTTGGAGCTGGCGACGAACTCGACCTTGGCGTCGATATTCCACAAGTCGTCCGTGGCGTCTTCGGTCACAGGAATGCCGAGGACGAAAATCTGATAGGCCGTAATCGAAATGCCCAGCACCACAAGAATGGTGATCAAGATTTTCAGGTGAAGGGTAAGAGCGCGCATTTCAATTACTCTGCGGTTTGAGCGTTGGCGACGCAGGCAGGTTTGCCAGCAGCGTATTTAAGGCTTGGGTCGACCAGCGCATCAAAGCGTTTGAGCGCTTCGGAGCCAATCAACAGCGGGTATTGGAACGCACTTCTATCGGTCAAGTTCACTTCGATGGTGCGTAAAGCCTTGCCCATGCAGATTTCCAGGGAAATAACCGGGCGCGAGGTGTAGTTCTTGTCGGACTCAGGATCGTAATCACCCGAGCGTCGCTTGATCTTGCTGACACGGGCCAGCGGGCGTTCGATGGGGTGCGAGTGGGCATCATCGATGGCCAGGTAAAAGCGTACCCAGCTCTCGCCATCACGCTTGAAGCGCTTGATATCTCGGGCGCTGAGCGAGGCGGTCTTGGCGCCGGTGTCGAGTTTGGCCGCCACCTGCAGGTCGATACCTGCCAGTTCAGCGTATTCGTTGAGGCCGTACACGGTTTTTTCGCCAGCCAGGCTCAGGCCGGGTATGCACAGCAGGAAGGCGAGGATATAGAGGGGAAGCAATTTCATAAATCGAAGCACGTCTCTTGCAATCTTCAGTTCAAGGCGACTGGCAGGAGCGCAAGTTTCCTCGTGCGGCTGCCCTATGGATGAGGGCAGGGCGGATGCGGTCGGCATTCTAACATGATGGTTTTATGGCGCCAGCGCCGAGGCGCTTGCAAGCGGCGATCAACCCTGTCGATACAACCAAGGTCGTATTCTTGGATTGTCGACAATGTCGATTTATTCTTTGACTATCAGGGCTGAAATAGCTAATTTCAGCGCTATTGATTTTCAAGGTGTCGACAATATGCTGCAAGCACTGGAGCCTGCCACGATCGCCCAGGACGACTCGGAAACCCTTTCCGAGAACGTTTTTCGGCGCATTCAGGCGGCTATTGTCAAAGGCGAAATCGCCCCGGGAAGCAAGATCTCCGAGCCCGAACTGGCGCGCACCTACGGTATCAGCCGCGGGCCATTGCGCGAAGCCATCCATCGCCTTGAAGGCCAGCGTTTGTTGGTGCGCGTCCCCCATGTCGGGGCGCGGGTCGTGTCGCTGAGCCATGCCGAGCTGATCGAACTCTACGAAATTCGCGAGTCCCTGGAAGGCATGGCCTGCCGCCTGGCCGCCGAACGCATGAGTGACGAAGACATCGCCGAGCTACGCCAGGTGCTCGAAACCCATGAGCGCGATGAGGCGTTTCAGGCGGGCGTCGGTTACTACCAGCAAGAAGGCGACTTCGATTTTCATTACAAAATTATTCAGGGCAGTGGCAATCGCACCCTGACGCAAATGCTCTGTGGCGAGTTGTACCAGTTGGTGCGCATGTACCGCATCCAGTTTTCCGCCACGCCCAACCGCCCACATCAGGCGTTTGCCGAGCATCACCGGATTCTCGATGCCATTGCCGATCGCGACGGCGAACTGGCCGAATTGTTGATGCGCCGACATATCGGCGCATCGAAACGCAATATTGCCCGTCATTACCAAGACGGTGCCCAGCAGACAGCCACTCCACGAGGTGAGTCATGAGCAATAAGAACAGTCCAGGCCAGCGTTTCCGTGATGCAGTTGCAAGCGAACATCCTTTGCAAGTGGTGGGTGCGATCAACGCCAATCATGCGCTGCTGGCCAAGCGTGCGGGTTTCAAGGCCATCTATCTATCGGGTGGAGGCGTCGCAGCCGGGTCGCTGGGCGTACCTGATCTGGGTATTACGGGTCTGGACGATGTACTGACTGATGTACGACGCATTACCGATGTATGTGATCTGCCATTGCTGGTGGACGTGGATACCGGCTTCGGCTCTTCGTTTTTCAACGTGTCCCGCACGGTCAAGTCGATGATCAAGTTCGGCGCTGCGGCGATTCACATTGAAGACCAGGTAGGCGCCAAGCGTTGCGGTCATCGCCCGAACAAGGAAATCGTTTCGCTGCAGGAAATGGTCGACCGTATCAAGGCCGCCGTCGATGCGCGTACCGATGACAGCTTCGTGATCATGGCGCGAACCGATGCGCTGGCGGTGGAAGGGCTTGAGTCAGCCCTGGAACGTGCCGCGGCCTGTGTTGAAGCGGGTGCTGACATGGTGTTCCCGGAAGCCATTACCGAGCTTGAGATGTACAAACTGTTTGCCAACCGGGTCAAAGCCCCGATCCTGGCCAATATCACCGAATTCGGTGCCACGCCGCTGTACACCACCGAGCAACTGGCCGGTGCTGACGTATCGCTGGTGCTGTATCCGCTGTCGGCATTCCGGGCCATGAACAAGGCGGCCGAAAACGTCTACACCGCGATCCGCCGCGACGGCACCCAGCAAAACGTGATCGACACCATGCAAACCCGCATGGAACTTTACGATGCCATCAACTACCACGAGTTCGAGCAGAAGCTCGATGCGTTGTTTGCCGCGAAGAAGTAACAGAACACTGTGACTCTGTGGGCGCGGGCTTGCTCGCGATAGGGTCACCGCAGTGATTCAGGCAAACCGTGTTGCCTGAATCGCGAGCAGGCTCGCTCCCACACAGGTATGTATTGAACCCAGTAGTTGCCGAATCCCTAACAAATTCAAGATTGGAGAAGCGCAATGGCCGAAGCAAAAGTATTGAGTGGTGCCGGACTACGCGGCCAGGTGGCCGGGCAAACGGCCCTGTCCACCGTAGGCCAGGAAGGCGCAGGCCTCACTTATCGTGGTTATGACGTACGTGAACTGGCGGCCGAAGCACGCTTTGAAGAAGTGGCTTACCTGCTGTTATATGGCGAACTGCCTACCAGGACCCAACTGGCTGCCTACACGGCCAAGCTGCAAAAGCTGCGCGATCTGCCCCAGGCATTGAAAGAAGTGCTGGAGCGCATTCCCGCCGACGCCCACCCGATGGACGTGATGCGCACCGGTTGCTCGTTCCTGGGCAATATCGAGCCGGAGAAAGACTTCGCCGAGCAACAGGACAAGACCGACCGCCTGCTGGCCGCCTTCCCGGCGATCATGTGCTACTGGTATCGCTTCAGCCATGACGGCAAGCGCATTCACTGCGTAACCGACGAAGAGTCGATCGGCGGCCACTTCCTGCACTTGCTGCACGACAAAAAACCGAGCGAGTTGCACGTCAAGGTGATGAACGTGTCACTGATCCTTTACGCCGAGCACGAGTTCAACGCTTCGACCTTTACTGCCCGTGTTTGTGCCTCGACCTTGTCCGACCTGTATTCATGCATCACTGCAGCGATCGGCTCGCTGCGCGGCCCGCTGCACGGCGGCGCCAACGAGGCGGCGATGGAAATGATCGAACGCTTCGGCTCGGCAGAAGAGGCGGTGCAAGGCACCCTCGGCATGCTGGCGCGCAAGGACAAGATCATGGGCTTCGGCCATGCGATCTACAAAGACAGCGACCCGCGTAACGAAGTGATCAAGGGCTGGTCGAAAAAACTCGCCGACGAAGTGGGCGACACCGTGTTGTTCCCGGTCTCCGAAGCGATCGACAAAACCATGTGGGAACAAAAGAAGCTGTTCCCCAACGCCGATTTCTACCATGCCTCGGCGTATCACTTCATGGGTATCCCGACCAAGCTGTTTACCCCGATCTTTGTCTGCTCACGCCTGACCGGCTGGGCGGCGCATGTGTTCGAGCAGCGTGCCAACAACCGCATCATCCGTCCGAGCGCCGAATACATCGGCGTAGAACAGCGCAAGTTCGTGCCAATCGAACGTCGCTGAGTGAGGCCACTGGCTCCCGCTGAAGGTGGGAGCCGGTTCCCTCTTTTGTAACTACCGTGATCGAGTCCTGCGCCAATGAATACTGAATTTCGCAAAACATTACCGGGCACCCGGCTGGATTATTTCGACACCCGTGCGGCCGTCGATGCGATCAAGCCCGGTGCGTACGACACATTGCCTTACACCTCCCGCGTACTGGCCGAAAACCTGGTACGCCGCTGTGATCCTGCCACCCTGAATGCATCGCTGAGCCAGTTGATCGATCGCAAGCGCGATCTTGACTTTCCGTGGTTCCCGGCGCGTGTGGTGTGCCACGACATTCTCGGCCAGACCGCGCTGGTCGACCTCGCCGGCCTGCGTGACGCCATCGCCCAGCAGGGTGGTGACCCGGCCCAGGTCAATCCGGTAGTGCCGACCCAACTGATCGTCGACCACTCGCTGGCGGTGGAATGCGGCGGCTACGACCCCGAGGCATTTGAAAAGAACCGCGCCATCGAGGACCGTCGCAACGAAGACCGCTTCCACTTTATCGAGTGGACCAAAAAAGCCTTTAAAAACGTTGATGTGATCCCGCCGGGCAACGGCATCATGCACCAGATCAATCTGGAGAAAATGTCTCCGGTGATCCAGGTGCGCGACGGTGTGGCCTTCCCTGATACCTGCGTAGGCACTGACAGCCACACCCCTCACGTGGATTCGCTGGGCGTGATCGCCATTGGTGTCGGTGGTCTTGAGGCCGAAAGCGTGATGCTGGGCCGTGCCTCGTGGATGCGCCTGCCGGAAATCGTCGGCGTCGAACTGACCGGCAAGCTGCAACCGGGCATTACCGCCACCGATATGGTGCTGGCGCTCACCGAGTTCCTGCGCAAGCAGAAAGTGGTCGGTGCCTGGCTCGAGTTCTTCGGTGAAGGTGCCGCAGCGCTGACCCTGGGCGACCGTGCCACCATTTCCAACATGGCTCCTGAATACGGCGCCACGGCTGCGATGTTTTACATCGACCAGCAAACCATTGACTACCTCAAGCTGACTGGTCGTGAAGATCAGCAAGTGCAACTGGTGGAGAACTACGCCAGGGTCAGCGGCCTGTGGGCCGACAGCCTGAAGGGTGCGCAGTACGAGCGCAGCCTGAGCTTTGACCTGTCGTCGGTAGTGCGCAACATGGCCGGACCGAGCAACCCCCACGCCCGTGTGGCCACCACTGATCTGGCGGCCAAAGGCATCGCCGGTCAATGGGACGAAGTGCCGGGGCAAATGCCCGACGGCGCGGTCATCATCGCGGCGATCACCAGCTGCACGAATACCAGCAACCCGCGCAACGTGATCGCTGCGGGCTTGATGGCGCGCAATGCCAACCAGCTTGGCCTGAGCCGCAAACCGTGGGTCAAAACCTCGCTGGCGCCGGGCTCCAAAACCGTGGCCCTGTATCTGGACGAAGCCGGTTTGACCCATGAACTGGAAAAACTGGGGTTTGGCGTGGTGGCATTTGCCTGCACCACCTGCAACGGTATGTCCGGTGCCCTGGACCCGGCCATCCAGCAGGAAATCATCGACCGCGACCTGTACGCCACGGCTGTACTGTCGGGCAACCGCAACTTTGACGGGCGTATTCACCCTTACGCCAAACAGGCGTTTCTCGCCTCGCCGCCGCTGGTGGTGGCCTACGCGATTGCCGGCACTATCCGCTTCGATATCGAGAAAGATGTATTGGGCCTGGACGCCAATGGCAAGGAAATCCGCCTGAAAGACATCTGGCCGAGCGATGAAGAAATCGACGCCGTGGTCAAGGCCGCCGTGAAGCCGGAGCAGTTCCGCCAGGTGTATATCCCGATGTTCGCCATTCATGAAGATACCGGCCCGAAAGTCGAGCCGCTGTATGACTGGCGCCCGCAGAGCACGTACATCCGCCGTCCGCCGTACTGGGAAGGTGCGTTGGCCGGGGCTCGTCCGCTCAAGGGTATGCGCCCGCTGGCGGTACTGCCGGACAACATCACCACAGACCACTTGTCGCCCTCCAACGCCATCATGCTCGACAGCGCCGCAGGCGAATATCTGGCGAAAATGGGCTTGCCGGAAGTCGACTTCAACTCATACGCAACGCACCGCGGCGACCACCTGACGGCCCAGCGCGCGACCTTCGCCAATCCGAAACTGTTCAACGAAATGGTGATCGAGGACGGCAAGGTCAAACAGGGCTCCCTGACTCGCCTTGAGCCCGAAGGGCAGGTGATGCGCATGTGGGAAGCCATCGAAACCTACATGGAACGCAAGCAGCCGTTGATCATTATCGCGGGTGCCGATTACGGTCAGGGTTCGTCCCGTGACTGGGCGGCCAAAGGGGTGCGCCTGGCAGGGGTCGAGGCCATTGCAGCCGAGGGCTTTGAGCGTATTCACCGTACCAACCTGGTGGGCATGGGCGTGTTGCCACTGGAATTTTTGCCGGGCACCAACCGCAAAACCCTGCAAATCGACGGCAGTGAAACCTACGACGTGATCGGCGAACGCACCCCGCGTGCCACGCTGACCCTGGTGATCACCCGCAAAAATGGTGAGCGCTTGGAAGTGCCGGTGACCTGCCGCCTGGATACTGCGGAAGAAGTCTCGATCTACGAAGCAGGCGGCGTGTTGCAGCGTTTTGCCCAGGACTTCCTGGAATCGGCGACAGCCTAACCCCAGCGCCGGGGCCACGAGCCCCGGCTACTACAGGACTCAGTAATATGGCCTACGCAGCGCAAATCAGAATTCCCGCGACCTATATGCGTGGCGGCACCAGTAAAGGCGTGTTCTTCAGTCTGCTGGACCTTCCCGCCGTGGCTCAGGTACCGGGTGCCGCCCGTGATGCCTTGTTGTTGCGCGTGATCGGTAGCCCAGACCCTTACGAAAAACAGATCGACGGCATGGGCGCGGCCACTTCCAGCACCAGCAAAACCGTGATCGTCAGCAAAAGCCTGCGTGCGGATCATGATGTCGATTACCTGTTCGGTCAGGTCGCGATCGACAAGCCCTTTGTGGACTGGAGCGGCAACTGCGGCAACCTGTCTGCGGCGGTCGGGTCGTTTGCGGTCAGCAGCGGCCTGGTGGATACCGCTCGTATCCCCCGCAATGGTACGGCGGTGGTACGTATCTGGCAGGCCAATATTGGCAAGACCATCATTGCCCATGTGCCGATCACCGACGGTGCGGTACAGGAAACCGGCGATTTTGAACTCGACGGCGTGACCTTCCCGGCCGCAGAAGTGCAGTTGGAATTTATCAGCCCGGCAGCGGATGAAGAGGGGGCAGGCGGTTCGATGTTTCCAACCGGTAACCTGGTGGACGACCTTGAAGTACCGGGTGTCGGCACCTTGAATGTGACCATGATCAATGCCGGGATTCCGACGATTTTCGTCAATGCGCGGGATATCGGTTACAGCGGTGCAGAGCTACAGAACGACATCAACAGCGACCCGAAAGCCCTGGCCATGTTCGAAACTATCCGTGCTCACGGTGCGTTGCGCATGGGCCTGATAGACAAGCTTGAAGACGCGGCCAAGCGTCAGCACACGCCCAAGGTCGCCTTTGTTGCCGGGCCTGCGGACTACGTGTCATCCAGCGGCAAGCCGGTCAGTGCTCAGAGTGTGGATTTGCTGGTGCGGGCCTTGTCGATGGGCAAGTTGCACCACGCCATGATGGGCACCGCTGCGGTGGCCATCGGTACGGCTGCGGCGATCCCGGGCACGCTGGTCAACCTGGCGGCCGGTGGTGAACAGCGCGATGCCGTGCGCTTTGGCCATCCCTCGGGCACCTTGCGCGTGGGTGCCGAAGCCCGGCAGGTTGACGGCGAATGGACCGTGACCAAAGCCATCATGAGCCGCAGTGCGCGGGTACTGATGGAAGGCTGGGTGCGGGTGCCGGGTGATTCTTTTTGATCGGGTGAACCCTTTGCCCTCACCCCAACCCTCTCACAGAGGGAGAGGGAGCTGCTTTTGCCTTTAGTCCCCTCTCCCTTCGGGAGAGGGCCAGGGTGAGGGGCTTTTGATTCTGATACATCAAACGGGCATTTAGACCCGCAAAATCACGATGAACCTGAGGATGGACACGACCCTTACCCACTCTTTGGAGACTGCCCCATGAGCGCCAACGTCGACCTCAACAACCGCCCCGATTACGACAAGGTTTTGCAGGACATTGCCGATTATGTCCTGTCCTACACCATCACCTCCCCCGAAGCCCTCGATACTGCCCGCAACTGCCTGATGGATACCTTGGGCTGCGGCCTGCTGGCGCTGCGTTTTCCGGAGTGCACCAAGCACCTGGGGCCTTTCGTCGAGGGCACGGTTGTACCTTTTGGCGCGAGGGTCCCAGGTACTTCGTTTCGCCTGGACCCGGTCAAGGCGGCATGGGACATCGGCTGTATCGTGCGCTGGCTGGACTACAACGACACCTGGCTGGCGGCGGAGTGGGGCCATCCTTCAGATAATCTGGGCGGTATTCTGGCGGTAGCCGATCACCTGTCGCAAAAACGTGTAGCCAATGGCGAAGCGCCGATGACGATGCGGGCGGTGCTCGAAGCAATGATCATGGCCCATGAGATTCAGGGCGTGATTGCCCTGGAAAACTCTTTCAATCGTGTTGGCCTGGACCATGTTCTGCTGGTCAAGGTCGCCTCGACGGCGGTGTGCGCCAAACTGATGGGCGCCACTCGCGAGCAGTTGCTGTCGGCGCTGTCCCATGCTTTTGTGGATGGGCAGGCGTTGCGCACCTATCGTCATGCGCCGAACGCCGGATCGCGTAAATCCTGGGCCGCCGGGGATGCGTCGAGTCGCGGGGTGCGTCTGGCTGACATTGCGTTACGCGGTGAAATGGGCATCCCCGGGGTGCTGACTGCGCCGCAATGGGGCTTCTACGATGTGCTGTTCAGTCATACCAACAAGGATCTGGCGCTCAAGCCCGAGGACCAGCGCCAGTTCAGCCTGAGCCAGCCCTATGGCACCTATGTAATGGAAAACGTGCTGTTCAAGATCAGCTTCCCGGCCGAATTCCATGCGCAGACTGCGTGTGAAGCAGCGGTGACCTTGCATCCCCAGGTCAAGGACCGCTTGCACGATATCGAGAAAATCGTGATTACAACCCACGAATCGGCGATTCGGATCATTTCCAAGCAAGGCAAATTGGCCAACGCGGCGGACCGTGATCACTGTATTCAATACATGACCGCGGTACCGCTGGCGTTTGGCAATCTGATAGCAGAACACTACGAAGATGATTTTCACGCGGCCCACCCGATCATCGACCAATTGCGGGAAAAAATGGTAGTGGTCGAAAATCCGCGCTACACACGCGAGTACCTGGAGGCAGACAAACGCTCAATTGCCAATGCCATCGAGGTTTTTTTCAGCGATGGCACCAGCACCGGGCAGGTGGAAGTGGAATACCCCATTGGCCATCGTCGGCGTCGTGATGCGGGGATTCCATTGCTGGAGGACAAGTTCAGGGCCAACCTGGCCACCCGTTTTGTGAGCCAGCGGTGTGCGCAGATTTTTACCCTGTGCAAGGATCAGCAGGCGCTGGAGGCCACGCCGGTTAACCGGTTTGTGGACCTGTTGGTGATTTGAGCCAGAAGTGGGAGCGAGCCTGCTCGCGAAAGGGCTTTACCGGCTTCGCGAGCAGGCTCGCTCCCACAGGTTTCATGTGTTCAGGGCTGTTATTTGAACCGCCGCTCCACGCCTTTTTCGACCAGGATCTTGGCCGATATTTCTTCCACCGAGAAATGCGTGGAGTTGATATGCGGAATGTTTTCGCGCTGAAACAGGCGTTCAACTTCGCGCACTTCAAATTCGCACTGGGCAAAGCTTGAGTAGCGGCTGTTGGGCTTGCGTTCGTTGCGGATGGCCGTCAGGCGGTCCGGGTCGATGGTCAGGCCGAAGAGCTTGTGTTTGTGTTCACGCAGGGCAGCCGGCAGCTTGAGGCTTTCCATGTCGTCATCGGTCAGCGGGTAGTTGGCAGCGCGGATGCCGAATTGCATGGCCATATAAAGGCAGGTCGGGGTTTTGCCGCAACGGGACACGCCAACCAGGATCAGGTCGGCCTTGTCGTACTTGTGTGTGCGGGCGCCGTCATCATTGTCGAGGGCAAAGTTCACCGCCTCGATACGCTCCATATAGTTGGAGTTGTGACCAATGGAGTGGGATTTGCCCACCGAGTACGAGGAGTGTTCGCCCAGCGCCTGCTCCAGCGGAGCCAGGAAGCTGGAGAAGATGTCGATCATGAAACCGTTGGACGTGGCGAGGATTTCGCGAATGTCCTGATTGACGATAGTGTCGAAAATTATCGGGCTGAATCCGTCTTTTTCGGCGGCGTTATCGATTTGTTGTACCATTGCCCGCGCTTTTTCCACGCTGTCTATGTAGGGGCGCGTGAACTTGCTGAAGGTCACATTTTCGAATTGTGCCAGCAAACTCTGGCCCAGGGTTTCGGCAGTAATACCGGTGCCATCGGATATAAAGAAAGCAGATCGTTTCATTTGCGCCTTGGGCCTTAAGCTGGTGACGATTCTTGGATATGATAGGCGCGCTTTTGTCGCGCTACATGACAGGCAGTGTCACTTATTTTCCAGGTCCAGGCCACAATCGCTGTGATGCCTCATGATGAGGGTCCAGCGCCCTGAGCTTTTCCCAACACCGTTAGTGGAGAGATCACCTTGGTAGAGTACGTAGTTTCCCTCGATAAGCTCGGCGCCCATGACGTGGAGCATGTGGGGGGCAAGAACGCATCCCTCGGCGAGATGATCAGTAATCTTGCAGGCGCTGGTGTTTCAGTTCCCGGTGGCTTCGCCACGACTTCTCAGGCATATCGTGATTTTCTCGAACTGAGTGGTTTGAACGACCAGATCCACGCTGCGCTGGATGCGCTCGATGTAGATGACGTCAATGCCCTGGCCAAAACCGGTGCCCAGATCCGTCAATGGATCATGGAAGCCGAGTTCCCGGAGAAGCTTAACGCCGAAATTCGTACCGCCTTTGCCGCTTTGTCCCAGGGCAACCCTGACATGGCCGTTGCCGTGCGCTCCTCGGCCACCGCCGAAGACTTGCCGGACGCGTCCTTTGCCGGTCAGCAAGAAACCTTCCTGAATATCCGTGGCGTTGAAAACGTCATTCGTGCGGCCAAGGAAGTATTTGCCTCCCTGTTCAACGACCGCGCTATTTCTTACCGCGTGCATCAGGGCTTTGACCACAAACTGGTCGCCCTGTCTGCAGGCGTACAGCGCATGGTGCGCTCCGAAACCGGCACCGCGGGCGTGATGTTTACCCTGGACACTGAATCAGGCTTCCGTGATGTAGTGTTTATCACCGGCGCCTACGGCCTGGGTGAGACCGTCGTGCAAGGTGCGGTAAACCCGGACGAATTCTACGTTCACAAACAAACCCTGGAAGCGGGTCGCCCGGCTATTTTGCGCCGCAACCTGGGCAGCAAAGCCATCAAGATGATCTACGGTGACGAAGCCAAGGCCGGCAAGTCGGTCAAGGTGATCGACGTTGAAAAAGCCGACCGTGCACGCTTCTGCCTGACCGATGCTGAAGTCAGCGAGCTGGCCAAGCAGGCGATGATCATCGAAAAGCACTACAAGTGCCCGATGGACATCGAGTGGGCCAAAGACGGTGATGACGGCAAGCTGTACATCGTTCAGGCGCGCCCTGAAACCGTGAAAAGCCGCAGCGCCGGCAATGTCATGGAACGCTACCTGCTCAAGGAAACCGGTACGGTACTGGCTGAAGGCCGTGCCATTGGCCAGCGCATCGGCGCAGGCAAGGTACGCATCATCAAGGACGTGTCGGAAATGGACAAAGTCCAGCCAGGCGACGTTCTGGTCTCGGACATGACCGACCCGGACTGGGAACCCGTGATGAAGCGCGCCAGCGCCATCGTCACCAACCGCGGCGGTCGTACCTGTCATGCGGCGATCATCGCTCGCGAGCTGGGTATCCCGGCCGTGGTGGGTTGCGGCAACGCCACCCAGCTGTTGAAAGACGGCCAGGGCGTTACCGTTTCGTGCGCTGAAGGCGATACCGGGTTTATCTTTGAAGGCGAACTGGGCTTCGATATCAAGAAGAACTCCGTGGACGCCATGCCGGACCTGCCGTTCAAGATCATGATGAACGTCGGCAACCCGGACCGTGCCTTTGACTTCGCGCAATTGCCGAACGCCGGTGTGGGCCTGGCCCGTCTGGAGTTCATTATCAACCGCATGATCGGTGTACACCCCAAAGCCCTGCTGAACTACGATGGCCTGCCACAGGAAATCAAGGACAGCGTCGACAAGCGCATCGCCGGCTACAACGATCCGGTGGGCTTCTACGTCGAAAAACTGGTTGAAGGCATCAGCACCCTGGCCGCCGCTTTTGCACCGAAAAAAGTCATCGTGCGCCTGTCGGACTTCAAGTCCAACGAATACGCCAACCTGATCGGCGGCAAGCTGTACGAGCCTGAGGAAGAGAACCCGATGCTGGGCTTCCGCGGTGCTTCGCGTTACATCAGTGAAAACTTCCGCGACTGCTTCGAGCTTGAATGCCGTGCGCTCAAGCGTGTGCGTAACGAAATGGGCTTTACCAACGTTGAAATCATGGTGCCGTTCGTCCGTACCCTGGGTGAAGCGAGCCAGGTGATAGATCTGCTGGCGGAAAACGGCCTCAAGCGTGGTGAAAACGGTCTGCGCGTGATCATGATGTGCGAACTGCCTTCCAACGCGATCCTGGCTGAAGAGTTCCTGGAGTTCTTCGACGGGTTCTCCATCGGCTCCAACGACCTGACTCAGCTGACCCTGGGTCTGGACCGCGACTCCGGTGTCATTGCGCACCTGTTTGATGAGCGCAACCCGGCGGTTAAAAAGCTGCTGTCCAACGCCATTCAGGCGTGCAACAAGGCTGGCAAGTACATCGGTATTTGCGGCCAGGGCCCGTCCGATCACCCGGATCTGGCGCTATGGCTGATGGAGCAGGGTATCGAAAGTGTTTCCCTGAACCCGGACACCGTTCTGGAAACCTGGTTCTTCCTTGCAGAGGGTCAGGCGCAGGCTTGAGTCGTTGAGCGTGGAGCAGGGCAGCCAAAGGGCTGCCCTGCTCTTTATAGGCAGTGGTAGGGCGAGTTCCTGTGTGAAATCGCCCTTTTTTGTGCAAGAGCATTATGCAAAGCAGCAGTCTCCTTTTTCCCGTTGCCCTGATCAGCGCTGAGCGTCGGGGCGATCTGAGCGAAGACGTTTATCGCTTGAAACCGGCCAACAGCCCGGATATTTCCGTTGAGCTGGTGGTGACCCGCCTGGGGATGGCCGACGACAGCCAGGTACGCGGCGTGCCGGTCATCCTGTTGCATGGCAGTTTTTCCAATCGGCGTTTTTGGTACTCGCCCAAGGGGGTAGGGCTAGGGGCGTTTTTGGCGCGTGCCGGGTTTGATGTGTGGCTGCCCGAAATGCGTGGCCATGGTCTTTCGTCACGAAATATTAGCTGGGCTAAAAATCGCGTGGCGGACTATGCCCGCTACGACTTGCCAGCCATAGCGGCATTTGTTCGCGAGCAAAGCGGGCAAGTTCCGCACTGGCTCGGCCATTCTCAGGGTGCCATCAGTTTGGCCGCGGCCTTGGGGGGCAAGTATCTGAGTGAACCGGATGTGGCGTCGGCGGCGTTTTTTGGCTGCCAGATCAATCGCCGTTACTGGTCACTGAAAATTCCTCCGATTGAGTGGGGTGCCTATCTGTTGTTGAAGCGCTTCAAGCAACTGTCGGGGACGCGACTCAAGCGTGGCCCGGAAGACGAGCCGGTCAGCATCGCCCTGGAAACCCTGCGCTGGAATGGTTTTATGGGGCGTTTCAAGGACGCCGAGCGCGACTGGTGGGCCGGTTTGGCCGAGGTTCAGGCCCCGGCACTGGTGGTGGCAGCGGTGGGTGATCGGCAAACGCCGGAGTGGGCGTGTCGCAAGCTGTTCGACCAGTTGGGCTCAGAACAGCGCAAGTTCGTGTCCCTTGGCCGTGAGCATGGCTTCAGCTCTGATTACAGTCACGTTGAAATGCTGGTCAGCCAGGCTGCGCAGCAGGAAGTGTGGCCATTGGTGCGTGATTGGCTGCTAAAAGGCACGACGAAATCGTTGTAGATACTCTGTTGCAGGTCAAGCTCCCACAGTTGCAGTGTTTCTGCAGCTGCCTCGTTCATACGGCAGCTGCTGCGGATGGCGTGTGACCCGATACCGCAAGGTGGTCATAACGTGTTCTTTTATGTGATATTGGTTGCCGCTCGAGGCTTGGACGACTTTTAAAGCCGGGCTTGTCCAAAGCGTCTATAACCCATAGTGCTATCGTTGTTTTCACTGTTGTGCCCACCCTGAACAGGAGCTTTCCCGTGAATCACTACATCACCCCCGATCTGTGCGATGCCTACCCTGAGCTGGTGCAGGTACTTGAGCCCATGTTCAGCAATTTCGGCGGGCGCGACTCCTTTGGCGGCGAGATCGTGACCATCAAGTGCTTCGAGGACAACTCGCGGGTCAAGGAACAGGCTGAACTCAGCGGTGCAGGCAAAGTGCTGGTGGTCGATGGGGGCGGTTCCCTGCGTCATGCCTTGCTGGGCGACATGATTGCAGACAGGGCGGCCAAAAATGGCTGGGAAGGTATTGTTATTTACGGCTGCATTCGCGACGTCGATGTGCTCGCGCAAACCGATCTCGGCGTGCAGGCGTTGGCCAGTCATCCGCTCAAGAGCAACCGTCGCGGTGTGGGCGATGTCAACGTGCCCGTGACGTTTGCGGGTGTCACGTTCCGCCCCGGTGAATTCATTTATGCCGACAATAATGGCGTTATCATTTCGCCAACCGCTCTGAAAATGCCGGGCTAAACGCATTACCACTAAGGATCACGGATGTTCGAGGAAGAAAACGCTCAATGGGGGCTGGTGCATGCGCTGGTGCTGGATGGTGAAGGCGGCGCACGTTCGATTGCGCGCACCGAGCTGAACGACCTTCAGTTGCAGGCCCACGAAAGCCTCTGGCTGCATTGGGATCGCAGTCATCCGCAAACCCAGAGCTGGCTGCGTGATTCCAGTGGCTTGAGTGATTTCAACTGTGATCTGCTGCTTGAAGAAAATACCCGTCCGCGCCTGGTGCCTGCCCCCAACAATGAGCTGCTGCTGTTTATGCGCGGGGTCAACCTGAACCCCGGCGCAGAGCCTGAAGACATGGTTTCACTGCGTATTTTCGGCAGTGCGCAGCGCTTGATCTCATTGCGCATGCGACCATTGCGGGCCACCGATGAGTTGCTCAATGAGTTTTCCCAGGGTGAAGGCCCGAAAAATCCCTCTGAATTGATCCTGTACCTGGCCCAGCACCTGACATTGAAGGTGCAGGACTTGATCGGCGAACTGTCAGAAATCGTCGATGACGAAGAAGATAAAATAGATGCCGACGAACGGTACACACCTGATCACAACAGCCTCCTGCAGGTTCGTCGAAGGGCAGCCGCCTTGCGTCGATTCCTGGCACCTCAGCGGGATATTTTCGGTCAGCTTACGCGTATCAAATTACCCTGGTTCAGTGCCGATGATGCCGACTACTGGAACGAACTGAACAACAGCCTGACCCGCTATCTGGAGGAGCTCGAACTGACCCGCGAGCGCGTGGGGCTGGTGCTCGAGTCTGAAGACCGGCGTTTGAACGTGCGTATGAGCCGCATCATGTATCGCTTTGGCGTGCTGACGGGGATCTTTCTGCCGATCACCTTTATTACCGGTTTGCTGGGTATCAATGTGGGGGGCGTACCGTTCTCCGATGACTCTTATGGCTTTGCCATAACCTGCGGCGTGATGCTGGTTATCGGGGCGGGGCAATGGTGGTTTTACCGTCGTTTGCAGTGGCTGTGACCGGGTGAATGTGACCCCGGCAAATGTCCCTTCGTCTTTTACTGACTTACCGAGAGGTGCTTATGCACGATCCGTTTGAACAGTCCTTACGTGAAATGCTCAAGGCCGAGCCGTCCAACCGGGATGACGATGCGTGCCTGGGTCGCGTGCTGAAAACCGCCAACCGACAGGTCGGTGCGGGAGACCTTTTCAGCCTGCTGGGCCGCTGGATGCAAGCACTGATGATTGCTTTGAATAGCGGTTCGGCTCATATTGCGCCCGTTTCGCGACGCAAATCTGCTGCTCGCCCTGTTGATAAGGCTGATTGAACATGGAATTGAATGTCTGGACCCAAAGCCTGGTCGCGGCAATGACTGCCTTGTGGACCAAGATTGCCAACTTTATTCCCAACCTCTTCGGCGCGTTGGTGGTAGTACTGCTGGGCTTCGTGGTTGCCAAACTGCTCGACGCCTTACTGTCCAAACTGCTCGCCAAGTTGGGCCTTGATCGCCTGATGGGCGGTACGGGCTTGACCAAGATTCTGGCCCGGGTCGGCATTCAGGTGCCCATTTCGACGCTGATTGGCAAAATCGTCTACTGGTTTGTGCTGCTGGTATTCCTGGTTTCTGCAGCGCAGTCTCTGGGCCTGGATCGCGTGTCATCCGCGCTGGATCTGTTGACGGTGTATCTGCCCAAGGTCTTTGGTGCGCTGCTGGTTCTGCTGGCAGGCGTGTTGCTGGCCCAGGTGCTCAACGGCCTGGTGCGTGGTGCTGCCGAGAGCGTGGGCTTCGATTATGCCGGCGGGCTGGGCAGGGTGACCCAGGGGCTGGTCATCATCATCAGCATCTCCGTGGCTATCAGCCAGCTGGAGGTCAAGACCGACCTGCTAAACCATGTGATTGTTATTGTGTTGATTACCGTTGGTCTGGCTATTGCACTGGCAATGGGGCTTGGCAGCCGGGAAATCGCCGGGCAAATACTGGCCGGGATCTATGTGCGTGAGCTGTATCAGGTTGGTCAGGAAGTGCGGATTGGCGAGGTTGAAGGGCAGATCGAAGAAATTGGCACGGTTAAAACCACGTTGCTGACCGATGAGGGTGAGCTAGTCTCCATCTCGAACCGGATCTTGCTGGAGCAGCACGTAACCAGCCGCTAACACGGCAAACCCTGCTAATGTACGCCGCCGCAAAAAAGCCAAGATTGACTGGTTGCGGCGGACATTGACCTGACTGTTGGCACAACTCGTTTTGAATAAAGCACAATCGCTATCCATGCGCTATGACCCCCGCGAGCTCTCTGATGAGGAGCTGGTGGCGCGCTCGCATGATGAGTTGTTTCACGTCACACGTGCCTATGAAGAGCTGATGCGGCGCTATCAGCGTACTTTGTTCAACGTTTGTTCAAGGTATTTAGGGAACGATAGGGACGCTGATGATGTCTGTCAGGAAGTCATGCTGAAAGTGCTGTACGGTTTGAAAAATTTTGAAGGTAAGTCGAAATTCAAGACATGGCTGTATAGCATCACCTACAACGAGTGCATTACACAGTATCGAAAGGAACGGCGAAAGCGTCGCTTGATGGACGCATTAAGTATTGACCCCCTCGAGGAAGCGTCCGAAGAAAAGGCGCCGAAACCTGAGGAAAAGGGCGGACTTGATCGCTGGCTGGTGCATGTAAATCCGATTGATCGTGAGATTCTTGTGCTGCGTTTTGTCGCAGAACTGGAATTTCAGGAAATCGCGGACATAATGCATATGGGTTTGAGTGCGACAAAGATGCGTTACAAGCGTGCTCTAGATAAATTGCGTGAGAAATTTGCAGGCATTGCTGAAACTTAGTTCAGCGCAAATGGCTCTACGTGTAGGCAAGGTCTGATAGACTTGCTGCCGAGTTGTCCCCCGGTATGAGGGACTGCTTTACAATCACCAGATGGGGATTTAACGGATGAAACTGAAAAACACCTTGGGCATTGCCATTGGTTCCTTTGTAGCCGCAACTTCGTTCGGTGCCCTGGCACAAGGCCAAGGCGCGGTCGAGGGTGAACTGTTCTACAAAAAACAGTACAACGACAGCGTCAAGCACGTAGAAGACGGTTACAACCCAGGCGCATCGATCGGTTACTTCCTGACCGACGACGTTTCGTTGAACCTGACCTACGACAAAACCAACCACACCCGTTCGAATGACGGCACTGGCCACCAGAAAATCAAAGGCGACAACTTTGGTCTGAACGCTCAGTACCACTTCGGCACCGTAGGCGACGCTCTGCGTCCATACGTTTCCGGCGGTGTTGCTCACAAGAGCATGACCAACGTTGAGGCTGACGGCCACAGCGGTCGCGACAAGTCGACTTTCCTGACTGCAGGCGCTGGTGTTAAGTGGTACATCACTGACAACCTGTTCGCCCGTGCTGGCGTTGAAGCTGACTACAAACTGGACAACGGCAAGTGGGACTACGCTCCTACCGTTGGTCTGGGTGTGAACTTCGGCGGTAACGGCGGTAAAGTCGCTCCTGCTCCAGTTCCAGCTCCAGCACCAGTTGAGCCAGAACCAGAAGCTCCGATCGCTGAAGTTGTTCGCGTTGAACTTGACGTGAAATTCGACTTCGACAAGTCGGTTGTTAAATCGCAGTACATGCCTGACATCAACAACGTTGCTGATTTCATGAAGCAGTACCCTGCGACCACCACTACTGTTGCTGGTTACACTGACAGCATCGGTCCAGACGCCTACAACCAGAAACTGTCGCAGCGTCGTGCTGACGCTGTTCGTGCAGCCCTGGTTAACCAAGGTGTTGCAGCCAACCGCGTAGACGCAGTTGGCCACGGCGAAGCCAACCCAGTTGCAAGCAACGCAACTGAAGAAGGCCGTGCCCTGAACCGTCGCGTAGAAGCTACCGTTCAAGCAGAAGCTAAGTAATTTTTAGCTAGGCTGTTCAGAAAAACCCGGCTCAGGCCGGGTTTTTCTTTGCCTGTGATTTAGTGAAGCGCGCAGCTATAATCGCGCTCTCTTCAAGCAACCCTTTGAGTCCTATCAGCCCATGTATAACCTGGCCCGCCAGTTGCTCTTCAAACTCTCCCCTGAAACCTCCCACGACCTGTCCCTGGACTTGATCGGCGCAGGTGGCCGTCTCGGGCTTAACGGTTTGTTGTGCAAGGCGCCGGCAAGGCTGCCAGTGACGGTGATGGGGCTGGACTTCCCTAACCCGGTCGGCCTGGCCGCAGGTCTGGACAAAAATGGTGCGGCCATTGATGGCTTTGCACAACTGGGTTTTGGCTTCGTTGAGATCGGCACCGTGACGCCGCGACCTCAGCCGGGCAATCCCAAACCCCGTATTTTCCGACTGCCTGAAGCGCAAGCGATCATCAACCGCATGGGGTTCAACAACCTTGGCGTCGATCACCTGCTTGCACGGGTTCAGGCAGCCAGGTACAGCGGTATCCTGGGTATCAACATTGGCAAGAACTTCGACACGCCGGTTGAGCGAGCGGTCGATGATTACCTGATTTGCCTGGACAAGGTGTATGAGCACGCCAGCTACGTGACTGTAAACGTCAGCTCGCCTAACACGCCGGGTTTGCGCAGCCTGCAATTCGGTGATTCGCTCAAGCAATTGCTCGAGGCCCTGCAGCTGCGTCAGAACGAGCTGACTCAGCGCCACGGCAAGCGCGTACCGCTGGCGATCAAGATCGCTCCTGACATGACAGACGAAGAAACCGTGCTTGTGGCTCAGGCGCTGCTTGAGACGGGTATGGACGCAGTGATTGCCACCAACACCACGCTGAGTCGTACAGGTGTTGAAGGTATGGAGCATGGCGACGAGGCGGGTGGTCTGTCTGGAGCACCGGTTCGTGAGAAAAGCACTCACACGGTGTCAGTACTGGCCGGTGAGCTGGCAGGTCGTATGCCGATCATTGCTGCGGGCGGGATTACCGAGGGCAAACACGCAGCTGAAAAAATCACTGCGGGTGCGAGCCTGGTGCAGATTTATTCGGGCTTTATCTACAAGGGTCCGGCCTTGATTCGCGAGTCGGTTGACGCCATATCTGCCTTGGCGCGCTGATTGGCAGGCAATAAAAAGGGCTCCCCTAAGGAGCCCTTGGGCCGTAGCCCGCCGCCTGGAAAGGGCGGCAAGGTTGAGTCAGTACAGCTTCGAGGTGATGTCGGATTTTGCCCGGAGTTAGCCGACGGCGTGAAGTTCGTTGAGTCTGTGGATGCCCGCAGTGCCTGTCATACCGTCCCAGTTGTCGCCGCGTCCTTCACGCCAGCCGTTAATCCAGGCTTGGCGTACCGACGGTAGAGTAAAAGGGCAAAGCTCGCGGGATTTTCCGTTAACACCGTATTGATATCCGCGAAGGAACGCTTTTTCCAACGGATCACGCTTAAGTCTTCTCATAGGGTATTGCCCTCACTTGTTGACTGTTTATTTAGCGTCGGCCTTCCAGAGGCCGGGGCAGAGTGTTCTGCCGTTGGTGTGCTCGCTGCCGGCGTGGCGAGCATTTTGTCAGGGCCTGTGCGGCCGTAACCTGAGTTGAGTTCTAACCAATGCGCCAAGGCGTGTGAATGATCGTTTTGTCATAAGGACGTAACGATAATGGTGTTAAGGCCATAAGTAAGGTCGCTTTTTGACCACCGAATACGACCAAAGCCTGATAGGCCGAGTGTTTGCAAAGAGGATGCGTTTCATTCCCCCTCGCGAATACCCGCCTCTTTTGCTGGGGGACTATTCGACGAAGGGTCTGTATATGACCTGTTGTTTCCAGATGAATGACCTGCCTCGGCGTCTAAACTGTTCATGCCTGCGGGCATGAGTGATCGCCTCGGTGGAACGGCACAGTTTCGTGCCACGCGAGCGCTCTTCAAGAAAAGCGCTTGATTGAAAACGGAGCGGGCGATGCGTCGCCTTCTCGCTGATAGCTAATAGCCCAGGAATCCCATGTCGGATCGTTACGAACTCTTCCTTACCTGTCCCAAAGGCCTTGAAGGCCTGCTTCTCGAAGAGGCCACCGGCCTTGGTCTTGAGGAAGCCCGCGAGCACACCTCGGCCATTCGAGGCATGGCTACCATGGAGACGGCCTACCGCCTGTGCCTGTGGTCGCGCCTTGCCAACCGTGTGTTGCTGGTACTCAAGCGCTTCCCGATGAAGGACGCCGAAGACCTGTACCACGGTGTGCTGGACGTTGACTGGCAAGACCATATGGTGCCGGATGGCACCCTGGCCGTTGAGTTCAGCGGTCACGGCTCGGGTATCGACAACACCCACTTTGGTGCGCTGAAGGTAAAAGACGCCATCGTCGACAAGCTGCGCACGCCAAGCGGTGAGCGTCCTTCCATCGACAAGATCAGCCCCGACATGCGCATTCACCTGCGCCTGGACCGTGGCGAAGCCATTCTGTCGCTGGATCTGTCAGGCAGCAGCCTGCACCAGCGCGGCTACCGCCTGCAGCAGGGTGCTGCTCCGCTGAAGGAAAACCTCGCGGCGGCCATCCTGATCCGTGCGGGCTGGCCACGTATGGCCGCCGAAGGTGCTGCTCTGGCTGACCCGATGTGTGGTGTAGGTACGTTCCTTGTCGAAGGCGCGATGATCGCCGCCGATATGGCGCCAAACCTCAATCGTATTCACTGGGGTTTCGATGCCTGGCTGGGTCATATACCGGCCATCTGGAAAAAACTTCACGACGAAGCCACCGAGCGTGCCGAAATCGGCATGGCCAAGCCACCGCTGTGGATTCGTGGCTATGAAGCCGATCCGCGCCTGATCCAGCCAGCGCGCAATAACATCGAGCGCGCGGGCCTGAGCCACTGGATCAAGATTTATCAGGGCGAAGTGGCGACCTTCGAGCCGCGCCCGGACCAGAACCAGAAAGGCCTGGTAATCTGCAACCCGCCGTACGGCGAGCGTCTGGGTGATGAGGCGAGCTTGCTTTATCTCTACCAGAACCTCGGCGAGCGTCTGCGCCAGGCCTGCTTGAACTGGGAGGCCGCGGTGTTTACCGGTGCTCCGGATCTGGGCAAGCGTATGGGCATCCGTAGCCACAAGCAGTATTCGTTCTGGAACGGCGCCTTGCCGTGCAAGCTGTTGTTGATCAAGGTGGTGCCGGATCAGTTCGTTACCGGCGAGCGCCGTACCCCCGAGCAGCGTCAGGCTGAGCGCGAACAGGCTGAGTCCGATCTGCCTTCCAACATCGAAGCGCCAACCAAGTACGAGAAGTTCAACAAGAACGGTAACCCGATCAAACCGGCTCCGGTGGTGATCGAGCAGCCGCGCTTGAGCGAAGGCGGGCAGATGTTTGCCAACCGACTGCAAAAGAACCTCAAGGCGCTGGGCAAGTGGGTCAGGCGCGAAGGTATCGACTGCTACCGTGTCTACGATGCCGACATGCCTGAATATGCGATGGCGATCGATCTGTACCACGACTGGGTTCACGTCCAGGAATACGTGGCACCGAAATCCATTGATCCGGTAAAAGCCTCGGAACGCATGTTCGATGCATTGGCGGCCATCCCACAGGCGTTGAACATCGACAAGAGCCGGGTAATCGTCAAGCGTCGCGAGCGTCAGAGCGGTACCAAGCAGTACGAGCGTCAAAGTGCCCAGGGCAAGTTCACCGAGGTCAATGAAGGCGGCGTGAAGCTGCTGGTCAACCTTACGGACTATCTGGACACGGGTCTGTTCCTGGACCATCGCCCGATGCGCATGCGTATCCAGAAAGAGGCTGCCGGCAAACGCTTCCTCAACCTGTATTGCTACACCGCAACTGCCAGCGTACACGCAGCCAAGGGCGGCGCGCGCAGCACCACCAGCGTTGACCTGTCGAAAACCTATCTGGACTGGGCGCGTCGCAACCTGTCCCTGAACGGTTTTTCGGACAAGAACCGTCTGGAGCAGAGCGATGTGATGGTGTGGCTGGATGCCTGTCGTGAAGAGTACGACCTGATTTTTATCGATCCGCCGACCTTCTCCAACTCCAAGCGCATGGAAGGCATCTTCGATGTGCAGCGCGACCACGTGCAATTGCTGGATCTGGCCATGGCCCGTCTGGCGCCGGGTGGCGTGCTGTATTTCTCCAACAACTTCCGCAAATTCATCCTCGATGAAAATCTGGAAGCGCGTTACGCGGTCGAAGAAATCACTGCCAGCACCATCGATCCGGACTTTGCCCGCAACAGCAAAATCCACCGTGCCTGGAAAATCATGGCCCGGTAATAGCGGCTGAGTACTGGCCTGCCTGCTTCTTGCAGGGGTGGGCCTGTAGTGGGAGCGAGCCTGCTCGCGATGGCATCACCGCAGTTTTGCGCCTGAGCGGGTCGCCTGCTTCGCGAGCAGGCTCGCTCCCACAATGAAAAACGCCCCTGATCGCACGATCAGGGGCGTTTTTTATTGCCCGGGCAACGCCTTACTGCGCGATGGATACCGCGCTATTCGGGATTTGCGGCTGACGATACAGGTCGAGCAGAACCTGATCCAGAATCGCCGAAGCGCCCCACGGACGAGGGTCGTTAAGGATGGCCACCACTGCCCAGGTATTGCCGTTGCTGTCGCGACTAAAGCCGGAAATGGCCCGCACGGTGTTCAGGGTGCCGGTCTTGATATGGGCCTGGCCGTTCATGGCCGTGGTTTTCAGGCGCTTGCGCATGGTGCCGTCTTTGCCGGCAATGGGCATGGAACTGATGAACTCGGCAGCGTAGGGGCTTTTCCAGGCAGCCTGTAGCATTTGCGCCATTTCCCGCGCGCTGACGCGCTCTGCACGGGACAGGCCGGAACCGTTCTCCATGATCAAATGGGGTGCGGTAATGCCTTTTTTCGCCAGCCATTGGCGTACTACGCGCTGTGCGGCCTTGGCGTCGTCGCCGTCAGCATCGTTGCGGAACTGCGCGCCCAGGCTCAGGAACAGTTGCTGGGCCATGGTGTTGTTGCTGTATTTGTTGATGTCACGAATGATTTCGGCCAGGTCTGGCGAGAACGCGCGTGCCAGCAGCTTGGCATTTTTGGGTACGCTGGCCTGGCGGTCCTGGCCTTGAATGCTGCCACCCAGCTCTTTCCAGATAGCGCGTACGGCGCCAGCAGTGTAGGTCGCGTGGTCCAGCAGGGACAGATAGGTCTGCGAGTTGCAGCCATCGGCCAGTTGCCCGCTGACGGTGACCAGTACCGAGCCGTCGGCTTGCGGTACCGGGTTGTAGCGCACGTCGCCGGTGCATTGCTTGGTGTTGACGGCCTTGACCTGGTTGTCGATCTTGATGCTGGCAATTGGTGGTTCGACCGAAATCAGAACCTTGCCCCCATCGTTGCGCGCCACGAAACGCAGGGCCTTGAGGTTGACCATCAGCGAGTCGGGCTTGACCAGGAACGGTTTGTTCTTGTCATTGCCGTCGTCGTTGAATACCGGCAGTTGCGGCTGATTGAAGAAGTTGCGATCGAGTACCAGGTCGCCGGTGATCTGTTGCACACCATTGGCGCGCAGATCGCGCATCAACAGCCAGAGTTTTTCCATGTTGAGCTTGGGGTCGCCGCCGCCCTTGAGGTACAGGTTGCCTTGCAAAATGCCATTGTTCAGCGTGCCATCAGTGTAGAACTCGGTTTTCCATTGATGGGTCGGGCCAAGCATTTCCAGGGCGGCGTAGGTGGTCACCAGTTTCATGGTGGAGGCCGGGTTCATGGATACATCGGCGTTGTAGACAGTGGGAATGCCAGGGCCGCTTAGCGGCAGCAGAACCAGGGACAGGGCGTCGTCGCCCAGTTTGTTGGTCTTGAGCGCTTGCTGAACTTTTGGTGTGAGGGTGGTATTGACAGGGGCGGCGTTGGCGCCGAAGGCCAGTGGCAGAAAAAAGCTGGCGAGAAACAGTGGCCGTAAAGATTTGATCATATTAAGTAAAACCCTGCAGGCGAGGGGGGGAAATACGAGGGCATGATGAAAAGTTCCCTCAATGGTCATAAAAGTATTGGCATTATGCCCCAAGGTTGTCGGGGTTGTGCATCCACCTGTTACAGGGTTTCGCGGATAAAGTATAGAAAACGATGAACCGTTCACACGGAACCGGGCGCCGGGCGGCCGAAGCTGCTAAAGTGCCGCCCGTTATTACTTAAGAGGATTGTTCAATGGCTACTAATCGTTCCCAGCGTCTGCGCAAAAAACTGTGCGTTGATGAATTTCAGGAGTTGGGTTTTGAGCTGAACCTGGATTTCAAAGAAGACCTGTCGGAAGAGGCTATCGATGCATTCCTGGCAGCTTTCCTGGCAGAAGCCATGGAAGCTAACGGTTTGGGTTATGTTGGCGGCGACGACTACGGTCTGGTTTGCCTGCAGAAGCGCGGTTCGGTCAGCGAAGAGCAGCGTGCTGCTGTTGAAGCCTGGCTCAAAGCGCGTCCAGAGCTGACCACCGTTGAAGTTAGCCCGCTGTTGGACGTGTGGTACCCGGAAAAGCCAATCAATCCGGTAGTCTGACGTCAAATATAAAGGCAGCCCAAGGGCTGCCTTTATATGTTTTACCCCTCTGGCCCGTCCTGGGCTTTACATCGCATTCCCTGGTTCCTCCGACAGCTGCACAGGTGGCATGTGTCTGTCAGTCGTAAATCGACTTCTTCTTCCAGTCGGCATCGGCCTCGTCTGTCTTCAAACCTTCAGTCAGCTCGTTGACTTCACCCGTGGTCGGCTCAAGTGCGCTCTGCACTTGTGCGTTGGCGCGTGCCAGTTGTGCTTCGAAATCCTTGATCTGGGCGTTGTACATGGCGGGTACCGGCTGTTTGCGCAAGTACTGCACGGCACGTTCGAAAGCCAGGCGCGCCTGTGCGGGCTGATTTTTCTGCAGGGCCAGCTTGCCCAGATTGTTGAAGAACTCGATATGCAACACCACCAGCAAGTGGCGAATTTCCGTGAGCCACTGCTTGGCTTCGTTGGTCGGCAAAAAACCGTCCTTGGCCGCACGGGTGATTTGCCCGTGGAGTGTTTCAAGCAAAAAACGTACGTCCTTGGCTTTGGCTTCGGTCAGCACCGGGTTGGGCGGGTTGTTGACAGGAATTGACTCGCCCTTGGCAATCAGGCCGCCGAGCTCGGTCACTTGTGCCTTTAATGCCGCGCTGGATTTATCCAGGAGCAACAGGCGCTGTGTCGCATTGAGCTCAAGGCGGGTAAGCAGCAGTTTGAGGGCGGGAGACATCAACTGGCCGGGGAAGGTCTCGTTGACCTCGCTGCAACGACGGATGCGGTCGTTAAGCTCGACCTTGAGGCGGGCTTTCTCCAGTTTGTTGTTTTCCACTATATGGTTGATGTAGACGATGGCAATCAACAGTGCGATCCCGACGACGACAAGCAGGGCGATCATGGTGGGCGTCAACGTTAAAACCTCTTGTGGGTGTAGATGCGCTGTCTCGGTGAAGTCGCAGTGCCTGGCTAGGACGGGGGTGAGGATCGACTGGGCAGCAAACTGCCATCACTGAGGTCCGGCAATCATAACTCCTTGTAGGGTGCCGGAATATAGGCGCCAAGAGCTTGCCTCGAGACTCTGTAGGAAAACGCCTTAATAGGGGGGAAGTCATTGATTTCAATATATTTTCATATTGGGGTTGACGACCTTCCAATCCATCCCTAGAATGCGCGCCAATTGCAGCGTAAAGCGAACAGCCAAACGCATGTAACCAGTGAAGTTGTAGTGTGTCCCCTTCGTCTAGTGGCCTAGGACACCGCCCTTTCACGGCGGTAACAGGGGTTCGAGTCCCCTAGGGGACGCCATTGCGGGAATAGCTCAGTTGGTAGAGCACGACCTTGCCAAGGTCGGGGTCGCGAGTTCGAGTCTCGTTTCCCGCTCCATTTTTAAGCAGCTTTGCTTTCGGGCGAAGTTGAGTGAAAGCCAAGAGACTAACGTTTGTTAGTGATCTGGCACTGAAATGTACGTGTGCATTTCGGGCAACGTCCCCTTCGTCTAGTGGCCTAGGACACCGCCCTTTCACGGCGGTAACAGGGGTTCGAGTCCCCTAGGGGACGCCATTATTGCGGGAATAGCTCAGTTGGTAGAGCACGACCTTGCCAAGGTCGGGGTCGCGAGTTCGAGTCTCGTTTCCCGCTCCATTTTT
>NZ_RXHW01000017.1:0-50720 GCF_005930585.1 Pseudomonas sp. FSL W7-0098 | reverse complement strand
GACATCTTGACGTTGGCGAGGTCAACGCCGGAGTTGTCCGCTTTGACGCGCACTTTAACGTTGTAATCGACCACTCGTTTGACAGCTACAAGAACCTTCATGGATTCCTCGTTACTCTCCGGTGAAAAGAAAGTCGCCTAGGCGAACCTGGCGGTTGATGCTCGTCAGCACAAGGGCACCTCCAAAGATCGTTGCCTTATTAATAGACGGGTACCAGCGACTGCCCCTGCGACCGTCTGTCCGATGTGACTAACAAGTCATCCACCAAAAGGACGTGTAAACTCCGCTGCAAAAATGGCAGGCTCCCACTGGCTCATGCCTGTGCCCTGTCTTTAGAGGTGCTCTTGAAACCGACAATCAGCCTACGGCGAGCGCAAAACCGACCGTATCTTGACCGGAACACCATTTGCGGTCAATACAGCAAATGGGCCAGTTTTAAGCCGCGCGTCTTTGATTTGTCTGGGTTGCAGTGAATTCAAACAAACGTTTGTATTGGACCCTGCCAGTGGTGTAGATATAATGCCCGACCGCATAGAGAGAGCGGCGCCTCATCCATTGCGTCCTTGGCCTGCGTCGAGGGAATAATGGATGAAACGCCAAACCTCCAATTAGAAAAATACCGTTGAGCCTTGAGTAGGAGAGAACCTGTGGAACGCGAATACATGGAATTCGACGTGGTCATCGTCGGCGCCGGCCCTGCCGGTTTGTCCGCCGCCTGCCGCCTGAAGCAGAAGGCCGCCGAAGCCGGTAAAGAAATCAGCGTCTGCGTGGTTGAAAAAGGCTCCGAAGTCGGTGCTCATATCCTGTCCGGTGCGGTCTTTGAACCTCGCGCCCTGAACGAGTTGTTCCCGGACTGGAAAGAGCTCGGCGCTCCGCTCAACACTCCCGTTACCCGCGACGATATTTATGTACTGCGCAGCGACAGCACCGCGACCAAGGTGCCAGACCTGTTTGTGCCGAAAACCATGCACAACGAAGGCAACTACATCATCTCCCTGGGCAACCTGTGCCGCTGGCTGGCACAGCAGGCCGAAAACCTGGGTGTAGAAATCTACCCGGGCTTCGCTGCTCAAGAAGTGCTATTCGACGAAAACAATGTGGTTCGCGGGATCATCACCGGCGACCTGGGCGTTGACCGCGAAGGCAACCCCAAGGAAGGCCTGTACACCCCGGGCATGGAACTGCGTGGCAAGTACACCCTGTTCGCCGAAGGCTGCCGCGGTCACCTGGGCAAGCAACTGATCGAGCGCTTCAAGCTCGACAGCGACGCAGATGCCCAACACTACGGTATCGGCCTGAAAGAAATCTGGGAAATCGACCCGGCCAAACACCAGCCAGGCCTGGTGGTGCACACTGCAGGCTGGCCGCTGGACATTATCAGCAGCGAAAACACCGGCGGTTCTTTCCTGTATCACCTGGAAAACAACCAGGTAGTAGTTGGCCTGATCGTTGATCTGTCCTACAGCAACACCTTCCTGTCGCCATTCGACGAATTCCAGCGCCTCAAGCATCACCCGGTGCTCAAGCAGTACCTGGAAGGCGGCAAACGTATCAGCTATGGCGCTCGCGCCATCTGCAAAGGCGGCCTGAACTCGCTGCCGAAAATGATCTTCAACGGCGGCGCATTGATCGGTTGCGATCTGGGCACCCTGAACTTCTCCAAGATCAAAGGCAGCCACACCGCGATGAAGTCCGGCATGCTCGCAGCTGAGGCCGTGGCTGACTCGTTGCTCGCCGACTCCGAAGGCGGTGATGCACTGAACACCTACGTTGAGGCCTTCAAGGCCAGCTGGCTGTTCGACGAACTGTTCGCCAGCCGCAACTTCGGTCCGGCACTGCACAAGTTCGGCCCTATCGTGGGCGGTGGTTTCAACTGGCTTGATCAGAACATCTTCGGCGGCAAACTGCCGTTCACCCTGCACGACACCAAGCCTGACTACGCCTGCCTCAAACAGGCCAAGGACTGCAAAAAGATCGACTACCCGAAACCGGACGGCAAACTCAGCTTCGACAAGCTCAGCTCGGTATTCATCTCCAGCACCAACCACGAAGAAGAGCAGCCTTGCCATCTCAAGCTGCGCGACGCGAGCATCCCGATCAGCGTCAACCTGCCGCTCTACGACGAGCCTGCTCAGCGTTATTGCCCGGCGGGTGTGTACGAAGTGATCACCCAGGAAAGCGGCGAGAAGCGCTTCCAGATCAACTCGCAAAACTGCGTGCACTGCAAAACCTGTGACATCAAGGACCCGTCACAGAACATCACCTGGGTAACCCCGGAAGGTGGCGGCGGGCCGACTTACCCGAACATGTAAGTCTAAAAAAGGCTCCTTCGGGGGCCTTTTTTATTGCCCCCGGATTTGTGGGAGCGGGCTTGCTCGCGATGGGATCGCCCAGGTTTGCCTGACAGACTGCGCTGTGCGCATCGCGAGCAAGCCCGCTCCCACACCACGCCCGTCACACCGGCTGGCTAGCACCCCACCCCTTCATGACCGGGGCTGCGTTCGAAGTAGCGCTTGTACTCGCGACTGAACTGCGACGTACTCTGATAGCCCACCCGCTCCGCCACCTGCGCCACCCCCAGCCCCTCACTCAATAGCAACTGCTGCGCCCGCAACAGCCGCAACCGCTTGAGATACTGCACCGGCGACAACAAGGTGCTGCGCTTGAAATGCTCATGAAAGGTCGACGCGCTCATATTCGCGCAACGGGCCAATGTCTCGACATTCAGCGGCTGTGCGAAGTGTTCATGCAAGTAGCTCAATGACGCCGCCACCCGGGCAAACTGCCCTTGCTGCTCAACCAAAGCCCGCAACACACCCGCCTGCGGCCCCCGCAAGGCCGCGAACAGCACCTCGCGCAACCTCGCCTGCCCAATGATCCGGCACTCCAGAGGGTCGTGCAGGCAACGCAACAGGCGCTCGACCGCCTGGCGCATATCGTCATCCAGCACCGCCGAGGTCATCGACTCCGGAGTTTGGGCAACTGCACTGCGGTCAGGGGCCAGGCCCATGGCCAGTACCAACTCGCCCAGTACCGCTCGGTCGATGCTGATAGCAACACCCAGCAATGGCATTTCTTCCGAAGCGAAGGTTTCACACTCAAAAGGCACCGCCAGCGCCTGCACCAGATAATGTCCGGCACCGTATTCCAGGGTGCGCTGGCCCAGATAGGCCAACTTACTGCCTTGAGCAATCACCATTAGGCTAGGCTCATAAATCTGCGGCATTCGGGCTACTACCCGACAGGCAGAAACCACCCGGACTTCGGGCAACAAGGTCGACACAAAACCGGTTTGTGTCGCCAGCGGTTCGATCAGAGACACCAGAGTGGCGTTCTCGTCACGGTGACGGGTCAAAAGCATGGAGAAAGGTTCGCAGGAGGAATAGACAGCCGCATCTTCGCAGAATTGGTCAATAAAATGGCAGCCACCCCGTCAATCCGGAGTATTAGGCATGACAGACGGAGGAATCGTCATAGTCCTGAAAGACATGTAAGCGCAAAATTGCGCCCTGTTCACAGTCAACGTTTCGCGAGGTTCTCATGTCCACTGTTACTTATAACGCTATCGGTTATGCCGCCCAGAATGCCAAGGCCCCACTGGCGCCCATGCCGTTCAACCGTCGCGCACCGCGACCGGACGACGTCTCGATCGAAGTGCTGTATTGCGGTGTCTGTCACTCCGACATCCACCAGGCGCGCAATGACTGGGGCTTCGCGACTTACCCGCTGATGCCGGGCCATGAAATCATCGGCAAGGTCACCGCCGTTGGCGACAAAGTTACCAAACACAAGGTCGGCGATCTGGTCGGCGTGGGCTGCATGGTTGATTCGTGCCGCACCTGCTCGGCCTGCCAGGAAGACCTGGAGCAATACTGCCTGGAAGGCATGACCCAAACCTACGCCAGCCCGGACCGCATCGACGGCACCCTGACCATGGGCGGTTACTCGGACAAGATGGTTGTCAGCGAACACTTCGTACTGAGCATTCCGAAAAATCTCGACCCGGCCAGCGCCGCACCCCTGCTGTGCGCCGGCATCACCACCTACTCGCCTCTGGTTCACTACGGCGTGGAAGCGGGCGACAAGGTCGGTATTCTGGGTATGGGCGGCCTGGGCCACATGGGCATCAAGTTCGCCAAGGCTCTGGGCGCTGAAGTGACCCTGTTCACCCGTTCCGAAGCCAAGGCTGAAGAAGCGCGTCGCCAGGGCGCCGACCATGTGATCGTGTCCACCGATGCCGAGCAGATGAAAGCCGCTGCCGGGCACTTCGACTTCCTGCTGGACACCATTCCGGTGCCGCACGACCTGAACCCGTACCTCGAAACCCTGACCTTTGACGGCGTACACATTCTGGTGGGCCTGATCGAGCCGGTTGAGCCGGCACTGAACGCCTTCAACCTGGTGTTCAAGCGGCGCGTACTGGCCGGCTCGCTGATCGGCGGCATTGCCGAAACCCAGGAAATGCTCGATTTCAGCGCCGAGCACGGGATTACCTGCGATATCGAAATGCTCGACATCAAAAACATCAACGAAGCCTTTGAGCGCGTGGTGAAAGGCGATGTGAAATACCGCTTTGTGATCGATATGAAAACGCTGAAAGCCTAAATGCGTCTTTGTGGGAGCGGGTTTCCCGCTCCCACAATCACTGGGCCTAGGGCTCAAGCCCTATCGGGAAAAACTCGCCAGCGCTCCACACGCCCAGCCAGTTTTGCCCATCGATTTCAGCAACCACCGCCAGTTCTATCAACTGATAGAACACATTGCGGTGGATCAGCGCTTCAAGGTTACGCCGTACATGCAGGTAAGGCGCAGGCTCCTGGGTCTCGGGGTTAATGACGAAGCGCAGCGGGTGCTCGCTGCCAGCGCTGACCGACTCATCGACATTGGTGGTAAAGCGCAGCACTTGCTGCTCCCCCGCCCCTTCCACGTCCAGAGCGACCGCTACAAAAGGCGCGTCATCCACTTTGATGCCGACCTTTTCGACCGGCGTGATCAGAAAATATTCATCACCATCGCGACGAATGATGGTCGAGAACAATTTGACCATTGGCTTGCGACCGATCGGCGTACCCATGTAATACCAGGTGCCATCACGGGCGATACGCATATCGATGTCCCCGCAAAAGGCGGTATCCCACAAATGAACGGGCGGCAGCCCCTTGTCGGCCCTGGGGATTTGCGCCAGCAAATTGCTGACGTCTACCGGCTCGCTCATGGTGCTCTCCTCGACTTATTGATCGCTCAAGCCTATCAAGCTGCGGGCGTACTTGGCGAGCGGCGGGCCGATCAGGTCGGCGGGCTTGTTGTCATGGAACGTCAGCAAACCGCCACGGCTGCGAATGGTGGCAGTGTCAATCAAGTACTGAGTGCTGGTTTCGATCAGCATCACCTGAATCACCCCACTGTCGATGCCCAGGCGGCTGATTTCTTCCTGATCGAGCCATTCGTCGCTGTTGCCGATGCGGTCATCGGCCCGGGCAAAGCGGGTGTACAACAGGTAGTGGGCGCCAAAATTACGCGCTTCGGTCATGGCCTGATCGAGCCCCACCGGCTCCTTGGCCCGGCGCACCATGGGGAAGTATTCGACAAAACCGTTGAAAGCTTCTTCGGCAACGATATTGGGCCGCACATACGGATCGCCGATCGGTGCAAAAGGCCCCTGGGCGATATAAATAAAGGAATCAGGCTGAATGCGCAGCGAATTGCTGCGACGTGTATTGCTGTGATCGAGCAAACCGGCGTCGCTCATTTGATAGCGCGCGCCCTCGCCCAGATCACTGACGCTCATGCAGCCGCCCAGCGCCAAAAAAGCCAGCAACACAATCAGACCACGCATCCCGCTCTCCCGAAAGCCGATGACAAAAAACCGGCGAATAGCCCCGAGATGCAGATTACGCGCCAACACCCTCCTCCCCTGTGGGAGCGGGCTTACCCGCTTTGGCATCAACTCGGAGTATCAGCAAGACCGGTTTGCCAGCATCGCAGGCAAGCACGCTCCCACACAGATTGTTAGCCGCCGATGATTTTCATCACCGTAGCGCCGCCCGAGAAAGCCACGTCCTGTTTGTCGCCCAGGGCTTTCATCAATAAACCTTGCAGCGCTGGCAATGCCTCGTGGCGCGGCTTGTTCAGCAGATCACCCACATAGTGGCGATTGCTCGATGACAGGCAACCATGCAGCCACCCCGTGGACGACAACCGCAACCGCGAGCAGGTCCGGCAAAACGGCACGCTTTCGTTGGCAATCACGCCGAAATACCCGTGCCCGGGAATCTGGTAACGCACCGCCGTGGCGTCGATGGGCGCATCAGCCTGCAGGTATTCATGATGCTCGCCAATCAGCGCCAACAACTGCTGCAGGCTGACGAACTGCTGCAGGAAAGCATTGCCATCACTGGCCAGGTGCCCCATGCGCATAAGCTCGATAAAACGCAGCTCGTAACCACGCTCAAGGCAGTACTCCAGCAGCGGTATGACCTGATCCAGGTTCTGCCCGCGCAGCGGCACCATATTGACCTTGATTTTGATCCCGGCCTCACGCGCCTGTTGCATGCCATCGAGCACCGTTGCCAGGTCTCCGCCCCGGGCAATGCGGCGGAATGCTTCTGGGTCAAGGGTATCGAGGGAGACGTTGATGCGAGCGATGCCCGCGTCCAGCAGCAACGGCAGTTTGCGCGCAAGCAATTGGCCATTTGTAGTCAGGCTGATATCACCCAGGCCGAGCCGGCCGACATCACGCATAAAGGTGTCGAGCTTGGGGCTGATCAGCGGCTCACCGCCGGTGATGCGCAAGCGCTCGATGCCTGCAGCTTCGATCAGATAGGCCACGCCGCGCACCATGGCTTCGGCCGACAGCTCATCCTGTGCCGCCACCAGCCGTTTACCGTTGGGCACACAGTAAGTGCAGGCATAGTTGCAGGCTGAAGTCAGGCTGATCCGCAAATTGCGAAAACGTCTGCCTTGGCGATCAACGATCATGAATGACTCCGGCGCGGGGGAAATGGGTCACTGCAAAACCTGACTCATAAATCAGGTTTTGGCAAGACCCAAGCCTGAGTATAAGCCTCAAGGCCATAAGCCATGAAGGCAAATACAGGCTGTGGTTACTCGACTGCCGGGGTGTCGGTGTCACGCTTGCGCTTGTTGCCCATGCGCACGCCGATGTCCATCAGGAACTGGAAAAAGCCCTCCTGATCTTCCAGCACATTGCTCCAGAACGGCGAGTGATACAGCGCCACCGCACCATGCACCAGGGCCCAGGCCGCGCAATAATGGAAGTAAGGCGGCACGTCTTCGAGCTTGCCTTCGCTGATGCGGCCCTTGATCAGCAGGGTCAGGCGCTCAAAGTTGGAAGCGCGGATCTTGTGCAGCTCTTCGACCAGTTCAGGCACCTGATTGCCCTTGACCACCTTCTCTTCAAGGCGATCAAACAATCGGTAGCGCTGCGGGTCGCGCATGCGGAACTCAAAGTAGGCACGGGACAGCGCCTCCTTGTCTTTATCCACATCGGCGGAATGCAGCAGCTCGTTCAAATCGCGCTCGTAATCGAGCATCAGGCGCAGGTAGATTTCGGCCTTGGACTTGAAGTGCTTGTAGATCGTGCCTTTGCCGATACCCACGGCATCAGCGATCATCTCGACGGTGACACTGTCTTCACCCAGGTCGAGGAACAGCTTGAGCGCGGTATCGAGAATTTCTTGCTCACGGCGACGAAACTCACGGACCTTACGGGGTTCTTTGTGCATAAGAAAAGGTCTGTTCGGGTCAAAATCGAAGCGGAGTATTATGCATTAGTCACGCTAAATTGCACGGATCATCCTGCATATCGATGGGTCCAAACGATTTACCCACGATTAGATGAGCACTCAAGCGAAGCTGGGGTATTCCAAATCTGTTTAAAAAACGATCAGCTACGGCTGGACGTTCGACAAAGCTGACCAATACTTATCATGTCGGCGTGACATCCCCCCCAAAGTGCTGCGCCGATATTGGCCGCAATGGAATGTGTGCCTTTGTTTTACTCCTAATGGTCTTAACCCGGATTCCCCAGAGCCCGGGTTTTTTTTGCCTGCTGTTCAGTTAAACGCCAAACCTGTAGGAACGGGCTTGCTCGCGACACAGGCAACTCGGTTTAGCAGACACACCGCAGCGATCCCATCGCGAGCAAGCCCGCCCCCTCAAAGCCACGCAATCATCTGACCCGTGCCAGCGGGAACAGGCGCTTGAAGTTTTCGGTGGTTTGCTCTGCAAAGCGTTCGTAGGACTCACCGCGCAACATCGCCAAAAACTCAGCCACTTCACGCACGTATTGCGGCAGGTTTGGCTTGCCACGATGGGGGATCGGGGCGAGGTAAGGCGAGTCGGTCTCCACCAGCAGCCGGTCGGCAGGCACCTGACGGGCCACATCGCGCAGGGCATCAGCATTGCGAAAAGTCACAATCCCCGACAGCGAGATGTAGTAACCCATGTCCAGCGCCGCCCTGGCCATGTCCCAGTCTTCGGTAAAGCAATGCAGCACACCGGCCTGCGGCAACGCTGCCTCACGCAACATGTCCAGGGTATCGGCGCGGGCACCGCGGGTGTGGATCACCACCGGCTTGCCGGTCTGTTGTGCCGCCTCCAGGTGAACCCTGAACGACAGTTGCTGCAAATCGGCTGCTTCAGGCTCGTAGTGGTAGTCCAGGCCAGTTTCACCAATGGCCACCACCCGTGGGTGATTCAACTCGCCCAACAGCCAGTCAAGCGCCGGTGCGGCACCGGGTTGTACGTCCAGCGGGTGGACGCCCACCGAGCAGTCCACATCGGCATAGCGCTCAGTCAGGGCTTTGACATCGGCCGCGTTGTCGGCGCTTACGCCAATGCATAGAAAATGCCCGACACCACGTTGGCGCGCAGCCTCAAGGGCGGCATCCAGCGAGCCGTCATGGGCGCTCAGATCAAGACGATCGAGATGGCAATGGGAGTCAACCAGCATACAAAAAATTACCTGTTTATCAATTCAGTCAGATCAGCGCTGGCCGGGCAGGCCTGCCCACTGCACCAGCAACGCTTCAAGCAACAGATCACGGTTGAGGTTGGCCTTGCTCAAGACCTTCTGGCGCTGGGCAAGAATCCAGTCCTGAATAGTCAGGACTTTGTCCTGCGCAGTCTTCTGCGCCAGGTACTGCAGCACTTTGCGCATGTCCTCCAGCCCGAGACCGTCCTCGTCCTGAGTCAGTTGATAGCGCAGGATCAGGTTCGACCAGTCGCAAAACCAGTCAAAGAGCAACAGCAGCGGGATGGCTTTCCAGCTTTCAGCCAACTGACTGGCCGACAACTCGCGCTTGAGCAGTTTTTTAACCCCCTCAACCACCGCCGCACGCTGCTCGCGCACACCCTGGGCCTGCAGCTTGACGGCCACCAGGGGGGAACCGGCTGCCAGAGTCAGTAATTCGACCCGCTCGGCCTCAGGGATATCGGGCAGCGCATGGGCCAGCCATTCAAGGCTCAGCGCTTCACTTGGCAACGGGCAGGCCTGCTGCACACAGCGGCTGCGAATGGTCGGCAGCAACCGGCTGGACTGATGACTGACCAACAGCAAGACAGTGTTGCCCGAGGGCTCTTCAAGGCTTTTGAGCAAGGCGTTGGCGGCGTTGATGTTCATCGCCTCCACCGGCTCGACCAGCACCACCTTGCGCCCGCCCAACTGGGCGGTCTGCACCACAAAACTGACCAGATCACGCACCTGGTCAACCTTGATCGCCTTGCCAGCCTCTTCAGGCTCAAGAATGTAGTTGTCGGGGTGACTGCCCGCCGCCAGCAACGAACAGGACTTGCACGTACCGCAAGCCTCAAGCCCGACCGGCTGTTTGCACAGCAGGCTGGCCATCAGCCGCTCGGCCAGCGCCCGCTTACCGATGCCCGCCGGGCCGTGCAGCAGGTAGGCATGAGCGTGCTGCGCGCGCCCGGCCATCTGCTGCCACAGGCCGTCTTGCCACGGATAAGCCTCAGCCACGGTGCATGCCCAGCAATTGCGGCAACAGGGCGTCGAGCTGGCCCTGCACCTGCTCCAGGGTTTGTGCGGCATCGATCAGGCGGTAGCGCCCGGGCTCAAGCCTGGCACGTTCAAGGTAGGTACTGCGCACGGCGTCAAAGAAGGTGCGGCCTTCCTGCTCAAAGCGGTCGAGGCGACCGCGGGCACTGGCACGGGCCATGCCGACTTCGATGGGCAGATCGAACACCAGGGTCAGATCCGGGCGCAGAGCCCCCTGAACAAAGGTCTCCAGGGTGGCGATGCGCTCATGGGACAAGCCCCGGCCGCCGCCCTGATAGGCATAGGTAGCATCGGTAAAGCGATCACACAGCACCACCGCGCCACGGGCCAGTGCCGGACGAATCACTTCGGCCAGATGCTGGGCGCGGGCGGCGAATACCAGCAGCAGCTCGGTGTCGGCACACATGGCGTCGTCGCTGGGCGTAAGCAGCAGCTCGCGGATGCGCTCAGCCAGCGGCGTGCCGCCGGGTTCGCGGGTCAGCACCACGTCGATGCCTGCGGCGCGCAAACGCTCTGCCAGGTACTCGCGATTGGTACTTTTGCCCGCGCCTTCGGGGCCTTCCAGGGTAATAAACAAGCCAGTCACAGGCGGCAATCCTTAATCAGTGTCTTTCGGACTTTGCGGCTCGACCGGGGCGCTTGCCGGTTCAGCAGCGGGGGTCGGCGCAGGGCTCGAACGATAATCGGCCCGACGTTTGATCTGGAATTCACGCACAGCAGAGTTGTGCGCATCCAGGTCATCGGAAAACGTGTGGCTGCCATCGCCCTTGGCCACAAAGTACAGGCTGGTGCCATCCGCCGGGTGCAGTGCGGCATAAATGGCCTCACGCCCGACCATGGCAATCGGTGTCGGCGGCAGACCGGGAATGGTGTAGGTGTTGTACGGCGTAGGCTCGCGCAAATGGGCGCGGGTCAGTTTGCCGTTGTATCGCTCACCCAGACCGTAGATCACCGTAGGATCGGTTTGCAGTGGCATGCCGATTTTCATCCGACGCACAAATACTCCGGCAATTTGCCCACGCTCTTGTGGCACACCGGTTTCTTTTTCCACCAGGGAAGCCATGATCAGCGCCTGGTATGGCGTTGTATAGGGTACGCCCGGGTCACGCTGTTCCCATTCCTGGGCCAGCACTTTATCCAGACGGTCGTAGGCCTTTTCCAGCAACTGGGCATCGGTCATGCCACGCACAAAACGGTAGGTATCAGGGAAAAACCGCCCTTCCGGGAATACCCCTTCGTGCCCGAGTTTGGCCATGACTTCGCTGTCGCTCAGGCCGTCGAGGGTCTGTTCGATTTTTTCGTGTTTGGCCAGGGCGCTACGCACCTGGCGAAAGTTCCAGCCTTCAACCAGGGTCAGGCTGTATTGCACCACCTCACCACGCTGCCACACACCGATCAACTCCTGGGCGGTCATGCCCGGAGTCATGCGATATTCGCCGCTGTGCAAAGGCTGGCCTTCAAGGTTAAAGCGCCAGTAAAGACGCAGCCAGAATGCGTCTTGCAGGTTACCGTCAGCTTCCAGTCGATTGAAGGTGCCGGTCGGCGTGGCGCCGGCCGGGACATCGAGCAATTGCTCTTGCGTCAGGTTCAGCGGCTGGTCGAGCGCCGAGTTGAGCTTCCAGGCACTGACGCCCAGCAGCAAGCCCGCCAGCACCAGACCTGTCTCCAGCAGCACCAAGATTTTACGTTTCACGAATCAGACATCCAGTAAGGTGCGAGCAATACCTTGCAGTTTACGGGTCAGCGGCCCCACCGGCCAGCTAAGGTCTGCAAAAGCGCGCACCGGCCAAATGCCATATACGCTGTTGCAGAGAAAGAGTTCATCGGCCTGTTGCAACTGCGCAAGGCTGATATCGGTAACATGGCAAGGGATGCCCAGGCGCCCGGCCTCGGCCAGCAGTGCAGCCCGCATCACGCCAGCCACACCGCAGCGGCGCAGGTCGGCAGTCAGCAAAACGCCGTCACGCACAATAAACAGATTGCTGAACACACCTTCAATCACCCGCCCCGAGGTATCGCGCATCAAGCCCTCGGCACAGGCCGGGTCTTGCCATTCGGAGCGCGCAATGACCTGTTCGAGTCGATTGAGGTGTTTGAGCCCGGCCAATAGCGGTTGCTCGGCCAGACGGGTGGCACAGTCGAACAGCCGGACACCCTGCAGCGCGTGCGCTTCAGGCCAGGCAGCCGCCGGGCTGGCTTGCAGAATTCTTCGAGGCATGGCCCCGGGGGATATACCATAACCGCGCCGGCTGTCGCCGCGGGTCAGGATGAGCTTGAGGACGCCCTCGCCCATCGCGCGGGCGTAAGCCAGCAATTCGCTGCGGATCAGTGATTGATCCGCAACAATCGCCAGCCGGGAACACCCTTGCGCCAGGCGCTGCAGGTGCAGCTCCAGCAGCAACGGCGTGCCAGCCTTGACGGCGATGGTCTCGAACAGTCCATCGCCATAGGCCAGCCCACGGTCTTTAAGCGACGCCAGGGCGCTCGCCGGTTGACCGTCGACCCAGCTTTGCATTACTCGGCGTACCGGCGGAACACCAGCGAGCCGTTGGTGCCACCAAAACCGAACGAGTTGGACAGCACCACATCGATCGGCATTTCGCGCGGCGTGTGCGGCACGAAATCCAGGTCGCAGCCTTCATCAGGCTCGTCGAGGTTGATGGTCGGCGGCGCAATCTGGCTGTTGATGGCCAGTACGCTGAAAATCGCCTCGACTGCACCGGCGGCACCCAACAGGTGACCGGTCATGGACTTGGTCGAACTCACGGCCAGGTTGTAGGCGTGATCGCCGAACACCGACTTGATCGCCGAAACTTCTGCCAGGTCACCGGCAGGCGTCGAGGTGCCGTGGGCGTTGATGTACTGCACCTGATCAGGGTTGACCCGGGCATCACGCAAGGCATTGGTGATGCAGCGTGCCGCACCCGCACCGTCAGCCGGAGGCGAGGTCATGTGGAAAGCGTCACCGCTCATACCAAAACCGATCAGCTCGGCGTAGATGGTCGCGCCACGCGCCTTGGCATGCTCGAGCTCTTCGAGCACCAGCGCGCCGGCACCGTCGGACAGCACAAAACCGTCACGGCCCTTGTCCCACGGACGGCTGGCCCGGGTCGGGTCGTCGTTGCGGGTCGACAGCGCACGGGAAGCACCAAAGCCGCCCATGCCCAGACCGCAAGCAGCCATTTCTGCGCCACCTGCAATCATCACATCGGCTTCGCCGTAGGCAATGTTGCGCGCCGCCATGCCAATACAGTGCGTACCGGTGGTACAGGCTGTGGCGATGGCGTAGTTAGGCCCCTGTGTACCCAGGTGGATAGACAGAAAGCCGGAAATCATGTTGATGATCGAGCCCGGCACAAAAAACGGAGAAATCCGTCGCGGGCCTTGCTCGTGCAGGGTACGGCTGGTTTCTTCGATATTGGTCAGACCGCCAATACCCGAACCCATTGCCACACCGATGCGCTCACGATTGGCGTCGGTAACTTCCAGGCCGGAATTGCGCACAGCCTGAAACCCGGCTGCCAGACCGTATTGAATAAACAGGTCAAGTTTTCGGGCTTCTTTGACGGAGAGGTAGTCCTCAACGTTAAAGCCCTGTACCGAGCCGCCAAAACGGGTGGAATAGGCAGAAAGATCCGTGTGTTCGATCAGACCAATGCCACTACGGCCTGCCAGAATGCCTTGCCAGGTGCTCGGAACATCCGCACCCAGTGGCGACAACATCCCCATACCGGTGACTACGACGCGTCTACGCGACACAGCACTCTCCTTTATTCTATTGACGACACTTTGCATCACACCTAAAGAAAAAACCGCACGCCAGAGCGGCAGTGCGGTTTTTCCATGACAGCGAGCAACGATTACAAACTATTACGCCTGGTGGCTAGTAACGTAGTCGATTGCTGCTTGTACAGTAGTGATCTTTTCAGCTTCTTCGTCAGGAATCTCAGTCTCGAATTCCTCTTCCAGAGCCATCACAAGCTCAACGGTGTCAAGGGAGTCGGCACCCAGGTCTTCAACGAAGGAAGCGGCATTGGTCACTTCTTCTTCTTTAACGCCCAGTTGCTCGGCAACGATTTTCTTGACGCGCTCTTCGATGGTGCTCATACCTTGTTTTCACTCCTAATGGACAAATTCAGGCAGCTGGCCAGTGGGCAAGTGTATCGAAAGCCTTTTCGGTTTTTCAACTGAAAGCTTTGCACTCACCCCGCAACAACCGGCCACCTATAAAAAGATTGCAGCTTTATAACGGATTTTAGACAGCTCGTATGACATTTTTTTGAAGCAATCCGTCACATTTAACTCATGTACATCCCGCCGTTGACCGGAATTGTAGCCCCGGTCACGTAGGCTGCACCGTCGGATGCCAGGAAAGCGACCACGTTTGCGATCTCTTGAGCCTGGCCCAGACGGCCCAGCGGAATCTGCGTCTGCAAGGCTTCGCGCTGTGCTTCTGGCAGCTCACGGGTCATATCGGTGTCGATAAAACCTGGAGCGACCGAGTTGACAGTGATCGAGCGAGAGCCCACTTCACGTGCCAGAGCACGACCGAAACCTTCAAGGCCTGCCTTGGCGGCGGCGTAGTTTACTTGGCCAGCGTTGCCCATGGCACCCACAACAGAGCCAATATTGATAATTCGTCCCCAACGGGCCTTGGTCATGCCGCGCAAAACACCTTTGGACAGGCGATACAGACTGTTCAGGTTGGTGTCGATGACATCATGCCATTCGTCATCTTTCATGCGCATCATCAGGTTATCACGGGTGATACCGGCATTATTGACCAGGATCGCCGGCGCGCCGAACTGCTCCTGAATGCTCGCCAGTACCGCAGCAACCGATTCATTGCTGGTCACGTTGAGTTCCATGCCAGTGCCCTGAACACCGTTTTCTTTCAGGGTGGCAGCGATGCGCTCGGCACCGGATGCGGAAGTCGCCGTACCAATGACAATGGCGCCCTGACGACCCAACTCCAACGCGATAGCCTGGCCAATGCCACGGCTTGCGCCTGTTACCAGTGCAACTTTACCTTGCAAGCTCATGCAGGCTTCTCCTGATTCAGACCAGAGCCAAGCGCGCAGCGGCGAAGGCATCCGGGGTATTCAAATTGTGAGTGGTAACGCCTTCGGCACAGCGCTTGCTGATGCCCACCAGGACCTTGCCCGGCCCGCATTCGACCAGGTCAACCGGGCCATCGGCCGCCAGGGCCTGAACCGATTCAACCCAGCGCACAGGCTTGTACAGCTGCTCAAGCAAATCGCGCTTGAGGGTTGGCAAATCGGCTGCCACCGCGGCGCTGACATTCTGCACCAGGGCAATGGCCGGCATTTTCCAGTCGATCGCTTCAATGGACTCGGCAAAACGCTCGGCAGCTGGACGCATCAGTTCGCAGTGCGACGGTACGCTTACCGGCAACGGCAAGGCACGCTTGGCGCCCTTGGCCTTGCACAGTTCCATGGCGCGCTCGACAGCGGCCTTGGCCCCGGCAATCACGACCTGACCCGGCGAGTTGAAGTTGACCGCGCTGACCACTTCGCCTTGCGCAGCTTCAGCACAGGCAGCCAGTACATCGGCATCTTCCAGACCCAGGATCGCCGCCATGGCGCCCTGCCCGGCCGGTACGGCCTCTTGCATCAACTGACCACGACGCTCGACCAGCTTGACCGCCTCGGCCAGGGTCAGGCATTCGGCGGCCACCAGCGCGCTGTACTCGCCCAGGCTGTGGCCGGCAACGAAGTCAGGACGCTTGCCGCCTTCAGCCAGCCACAGACGCCAAAGGGCAATCGAGGCCGCAAGGATGGCAGGCTGGGTGATATCAGTCTGGTTCAGCTTCTCGGCAGGACCTTCCTGGGTCAGCGCCCACAGGTCGTAACCCAGGGCGTCAGACGCTTCTTTAAATGTTTCCAGGACCAGCGGATGTGCCGCGCCCAGCTCGGCCAACATGCCGAGGGACTGCGAACCCTGCCCTGGAAAGACGAATGCGAGGGATGTAGACATGTAACAAGCCCCTAATGATCTTGTCGTCGGAGAATTGACGTCCTGCCGTGGCGGACGCAAGAAACTGACAGTTGGATGGCTGATTGGACCGGGCGGTCACATTTAAGCGCCCGACCGCTAAAACGCCTACGGCAACAACCCTTCAAGGCGCCCATACAAACGCTTTGGCAGGTCTTCATGGATTTCAATCAGCGCACGTTCAATTGCACTTTGAAAGCCCTGAGCACCTGCCGAACCGTGACTCTTGACCACAATGCCCTGCAAGCCGAGAAAGCTCGCACCATTATGCCGCGCCGGCGCCAGATCCGCCTGCAAGCGCCGCATCAACGGCAATGCCAGCACGCCCACGAAGCGACTGAACAGGTTGCGCCTGAACACCGCCTCAAGCCGGCTCGAAATCATCGTTGCCAGGCCTTCGCTGGACTTGAGCATGATGTTGCCGACAAACCCGTCACACACCACCACATCAGCTTCGCCCCGATACACCCCGTCGCCTTCGACAAAACCGATGTAGTGCAACCCCGGCGCCGCCTGCAACAATGCCGCCGCCTCCTTGACCTGCTGATTGCCCTTGACGTCCTCGGTACCGATATTGAGCAAGGCGACCCGCGGACGAGGCACACCAAGCGCCTGCGCCGCCACCGAGCCCATCACCGCAAACTGGAACAACTGACTGGCCGTGCAATCGACATTCGCCCCCAGATCCAGCAACTGACAGTAGCCGGTCTGGGTCGGAACTGCCGCCACCATCGCTGGACGGTCGATGCCCGGCAAGGTCTTGAGCACATGCCGGGACAAGGCCATCAGCGCCCCCGTGTTACCGGAACTGACACAAGCTTGCACCTTGCCATCACGGAGCAACTCCAGAGCAACGCGCATGGACGAGTCCGGCTTGCTGCGCAGGGCATGGGAAGGCCGCTCATTCATGGCAATGACTTCTGAAGCCGGGACAATAGACAGGCGCGAGCGATCCACAGCCGAATGGCCAGCGATCAGGGATTCAAGTAGGGAAGGTTGACCAACGAGGGTCAGATGCAGCGAGGGAGTAGCAGACAGGCAGGCAATACAGGCCTGAACAATGCTGCGGGGACCGAAGTCCCCGCCCATTGCGTCGATCGCGATGACCTGAGCGGACAAGTGATTACTCGTCAGCGCCCTTGTCGATCACTTTACGACCACGGTATACGCCTTCTGGCGATACGTGGTGACGCAGGTGAATTTCACCGGTGGTTTTTTCTACAGACAGAGTGCTAGCCGAAAGAGCATCGTGCGAACGACGCATGTCACGGGCAGAGCGGGATTTTTTGTTCTGCTGAACAGCCATAATTGATTAACTCCTAAACGTTTGGGTCACGCTTTAACTGCGCCAATACACTGAACGGGTTGGACCGCGTTACCTCGTCCTCGCCTGGTTCGGGCTCATCGAGACCCGCCGGCTGCTGGCATTCTTCCGGATGATGAGCAGGCACAATGGGCAAGGCGAGCAAAAGCTCCTCCTCGATCAGTGCATGCAGATCCAATGGATCTTCGCCCAGTTCCAGCACGTCATAACCTTTCGGTAACGACTGGGTATTCGCACCCTCTTTCACCACGGCGTAACTGCATTCGCTGTGGATCGGCAGGGTGACCAGCTCAAGACAACGCTGGCAAACCATCTTGACCTCGACGTCGATGGAGCTGTGTATTACCACAGATCTACGTTCGTCGCGCTCAAAAACAAATTTAGCCTGGACCGTACCGACATCGTCGGAAAGCGGATCGCAGAGTCTCTCCAAATCAGCCAGCAACACTTCACCTTGAAGGGTAGTGCCACGATCAGCCAATTTGCGCGGGTCAACGTGAGGTGGAATCGGGTCATTCAACATAGGCGCAGCATTCTAGGGAGGACCCCTTCACGTGTCAAAGGAAATTGTGTCTGTGCGACATTGCGTACGAGCATTAGAATCGTCAACTGCCTACAGGAGTCGCGCATGCTACCTTTATTACTCGCTTCAAGCTCGGTTTATCGCCGCGATTTATTGTCTCGCCTGCGTCTGCCCTTCACGTGCAGCTCGCCGGATATCGACGAAGGCCATCATCAAGGCGAGACCGCCATCGAACTGGTCAAGCGCCTGTCACTGGAAAAAGCCCGCGCGCTGGCTGCCAGCCATCCGAATCATCTGATTATCGGCTCGGACCAGGTTGCCGTACTCGACGGACGGATCATCGGCAAACCCCACACTTACGAAAAAGCGCACCAGCAATTGACCACGGCAAGCGGTGCCAGCGTCAGCTTCCTGACCGGCCTGACCCTGCTCAACAGCCAGACCGGCCATTATCAGACCGATTGCGTGCCGTTTACCGTACACATGCGCAGCCTGAGCGCAGAGCAGATCGAGCGTTATCTGCGCGCCGAGCAGCCCTACGACTGCGCAGGCAGCTTTAAAGCCGAAGGGCTTGGCGTGAGCCTGTTTCAGCGCACCGAAGGCGATGACGCCACCAGCCTGGTCGGCCTGCCACTGATCCGACTGGTGGACATGCTGCTTGCCGAGGGCATACACCTGCCATGAATAAGCCGGGCAATCTGTAGCAGCTGCCGAGGAACGAAGGCTGCGTTCGGCAGCTGCTACGCGACATAGAGCCTCTAAACTTTTTGCCAGCCATAAAAAAACCGGCCCTCTTTCAGGCCGGCTTGTTTGAAGCACTCAACAATCAGCGCAGCGTCGGCCCCTGAAAGCCCATCCACATGGCCAATTGCTCAGCCACGCTGGCACCGAGCTTTTTCGAGAAGCGGTCGAAAGCCGATTCCTGCACCGTGAAGTCCACCAGCTCCTTGGCGCCGATCACGTCACGGGCAACCGAACTGGTATTGCCCAGCCCGTCAATCAACCCCAGCGGCAGCGCCTGCTGCCCCGTCCAGACCAGGCCCGAGAACAGCTCCGGGTGCTCCTTGTCTTTCAGGCGATCGCCACGCCCCTGCTTGACGCTGTCAATGAACTGCTGGTGCGTCACATTCAACACACCCTGCCAGAACTTGGTCTCATCCGGCTTTTCCGGCTCAAACGGATCCAGGAACGCCTTGTGGTCGCCCGACGTGTAAGCACGACGCTGAATACCCAGCTTGTCCATCGCACCGACGAAACCGAAGCCTGCCGCCGTCACGCCAATCGACCCGACGAGACTGGCCTTGTCGGCGTAGATCTCATCAGCAGCACTGGCAATGTAATAAGCCCCGGATGCCCCCAGATCGGAAATCACCGCATACACCTTGGTATCGGGATGCAGCCCACGCAGGCGACGGATTTCATCGTAGACATAACCCGACTGCACAGGACTGCCGCCCGGGCTGTTGATGCGCAGCACCACCCCCTTGACCCGCGGATCGTCAAACGCAGCCTGCAGGCTGGTGACCAGATTGTCGGCACTGGCCGGCTCCTTATCGGCAATCGGACCACGCACATCGATCAGCGCGGTGTAGCTGGAACCGCCGACAGCGCTGCGCTCCATACTCACCAACGGGGTAAACAGCAACAACACCGCAATCAGGTAGCAGAACATCAACACCTTGAAGAAAATGCCCCAGCGCCGCGAGCGGCGCTGCTCCTGAATGCCCGCCAACAGGGTTTTTTCCAGCAACTGCCAGCTTTTGTCACCACCGACAGTGTTTTCAGCCGCAGAGGGCGCCTTCCATTGATCGACCATGCACTACCCCAGCAAAGATCTTAATTAGCCTGGCGATCAAGCCAGGCACGCAACTCGGGAAAACTGTCAATTGCCAACCGGGGCTCGAACGTCAGCAAGCGCTCCATCGATTGAGCACCATAGCCTACCGCAACCGAGTCGATACCCGCATTGCGCGCCATCAGCAAATCAAAGGACGCATCACCCACCATCAACGCCTGCTGCGGACACACATCGCAATGAGCCAGGATCTGATTGAGCATCAACGGATCAGGCTTGCTGGCGGTCTCGTCTGCAGCACGGGTGATATCGAAGAAATCCTCCCAGCCGTGGGCCTTGAGCACACGATCAAGGCCACGACGGGCCTTGCCCGTGGCCACCGCCAGACGATAGCCCTGGGCACGGAATGCTTCCAGCGATTCCCGGACTCCCGCAAACAACGGCGAAGGCTCGGCATCCATGGCGATATAAATATCGGCATAGTGCTGGCGGAAGGCAATCACCTGCTCCGGGGGCATGTCGGGGTAAAGGGTCAGGATCGCCTCAGGCAACCCCAGACCGATAATCCCCTTGACCGCCTGCGCATCACGTACCGGACGCCCCGCACGTTGCGCCGCACCCTGCATCGCCGTGACAATCCGACCAATGGAATCAGCCAGCGTGCCATCCCAGTCAAAAATGAGCAGCTTGTACTCAGTAAGGGGCACTCAGACGCTCCACGGTTTTGGCCCACATTTCATCGACCGGGGCCTGGAATTTCATTTCAGTCCCATCGGGCATCGGCACGGTCAGCATGTAGGCATGCAGAAACAGGCGCTTGCCGCCCAGGTCGCGGATTTCCTTGGAGAACCCCTCATCACCGTACTTGCTGTCGCCGGCAATGCAATGCCCGGCATGCAGGGTATGCACACGGATCTGGTGAGTACGCCCGGTAATCGGTCGCGCTTCGACCATGGTTGCAAAATCACCAAAGCGGCGCAGCACCTTGAACACAGTGACCGACTCTTTGCCTTCGTCTTCGTTGACTTCAACCATGCGCTCACCCGAACGCAAGTTGCTCTTCATCAGCGGCGCACGCACCTGCTTGATGGACGCCGCCCAGTTGCCACGCACCAGAGCCATATAACGCTTGTCGATACCGTCGCCGCGCAGGGCTTCGTGCAGGTGACGCAGCATGCTGCGTTTTTTGGCAATCATCAGCAGGCCGGACGTGTCACGGTCCAGGCGATGCACCAGCTCCAGCTCCTTAACGTCCGGGCGCATCTGACGAAAGGCTTCAATCACGCCAAAGGTCAGGCCGCTGCCGCCGTGCACGGCGATGCCTGCTGGCTTGTTCAATATAATCAGGGCCTTGTCTTCATAGACAATGGCCGCTTCAAGGCGCAGCAACAAACCCTGAGCCACAGGCACCGGCTCGTCGCGCTCAGGCACGCGAACCGGCGGCACGCGCACGATATCGCCGGCCTGCAGCTTGTACTCGGGCTTGATCCGGCCCTTGTTCACACGCACTTCGCCTTTACGCAAAATGCGGTAAATCAAGGTCTTGGGAACACCCTTGAGCCGAGCAAGAAGGAAGTTGTCGATGCGTTGGCCGGCATATTCCGGCGAGACCTCAAGCAGCTGGACGCTGGGGGTCGGGGGGGTAGTCGTCGTCATGCCGTGAATGATAACAATTTTTTATGGAATTGAAGCACTTAATCATTGCTGCTATAGTCGCGAACGCCGCCAAAAGCGGCCTGGACAGAGGATTAACGGTGAACAACCGGCCCTGACCAACGCTCTTGATCAGGACGCGAGGCCGTCCTACGGGGCTTTTGCTGGATACGCAAGACCTGGAGTTGTAACAAGCGCAGGTGACATGAGGCCTGAAGCGAGCCTGGAAAGCAGAGTGCAAACTCGCCTTTTACGCCGATATTCACGGCCAGTTCACAAAGTGCAGTCAGCCTCGGGAATTTCGAGCGAATGCTTCGGAAACAACGCCTTTATTAGCCATGATGCGTGAACTCCCCTTTGGAGAACACGGTAAATGCCAACCCGCTGCGGATTCTGCGCGCGGCAGCACCCGAATTATCAGGGATACGTGTAGGGTGGAGATGCACAACCGCCGGACTGTGTAGCAATAGGCTTTATCAAGACGCTTCATCTCGTCCACAGCCGCCGGTTGATTCCTCCTCCTGACCAGACTTTTGCTTAAGAGGTGCATTAGCACCACAGCAAGCAGGAAGCGTAAGTCGCGACTTCGCCCCCAAGGGTCGAACCTCGCTGTACACAGGAGTGGCCAACAACTCCTGACGCACCTGACACCGACCATGAGAAGTCGTGTGTGCCGAACGCCGTTTCCGGTAGCCCGGAAACCGACGGTACAACATGAAAAGAATGCTGATTAACGCAACTCAACCTGAAGAGTTGCGCGTTGCACTGGTAGATGGCCAACGCCTCTACGACCTGGACATCGAGTCGGGTGCTCGCGAGCAGAAGAAAGCCAACATCTATAAAGGCCGTATTACTCGCATCGAACCAAGCCTTGAGGCTGCCTTTGTCGATTTCGGCTCCGAGCGCCACGGCTTCCTGCCCCTCAAAGAAATCTCCCGCGAGTACTTCAAGAAAGCCCCTGAAGGCCGCGTCAACATCAAGGACGTCCTGAGCGAAGGCCAGGAAGTCATCGTGCAGGTCGAAAAAGAAGAACGCGGCAACAAGGGCGCAGCCCTGACCACGTTTATCAGCCTCGCCGGCCGCTACCTGGTCCTGATGCCAAACAACCCGCGTGCAGGCGGTATCTCCCGCCGCATCGAAGGTGAAGAGCGCAACGAACTGCGTGAAGCGCTGAACGGCCTGATCGCTCCTGCCGACATGGGCCTGATCGTTCGCACTGCCGGCCTTGGCCGCAGCAGTGAAGAAATGCAGTGGGACCTCGATTACCTGCTGCAACTGTGGACCGCCATCAAAGAAGCCTCGCTGGATCGCGCCGCACCCTTCCTGATCTACCAGGAAAGCAACGTGATCATCCGCGCCATCCGCGACTACCTGCGCCAGGACATCGGCGAAGTGCTGATCGACAGCGTTGAAGCCCAGGACGAAGCCCTGACCTTTATCCGCCAGGTGATGCCGCAGTACGCCAGCAAAATCAAACTCTACGAAGACAGCGTTCCGCTGTTCAACCGTTTCCAGATCGAAAGCCAGATCGAGACCGCTTTCCAGCGCGTCGTTGAACTGCCTTCCGGCGGCTCCATCGTTATCGACCCGACCGAAGCCCTGGTGTCCATCGACATCAACTCGGCCCGCGCCACCAAAGGCAGCGATATCGAAGAAACCGCACTGCAAACCAACCTTGAAGCGGCGGAAGAAATCGCCCGCCAGTTGCGCCTGCGCGACATCGGCGGCCTGATCGTCATCGACTTCATCGACATGACCCCGGCCAAAAACCAGCGCGCCGTGGAAGAAAAAGTCCGCGAATGCCTGGAAGCCGACCGCGCCCGCGTACAAGTGGGTCGTATCTCGCGCTTCGGCCTGCTGGAAATGTCCCGTCAGCGTCTGCGCCCATCCCTGGGTGAAAGCAGCGGCATCGTTTGCCCGCGCTGCAACGGCACCGGCATCATCCGTGATGTTGAATCGCTGTCGCTGGCGATCCTGCGCCTGATCGAAGAAGAAGCCCTGAAGGACCGCACTGCCGAAGTCCGCGCCCAGGTGCCAATCCCGGTTGCAGCGTTCCTGCTCAACGAAAAACGCAACTCGATCACCAAGATCGAACTGCGTACCCGTGCCCGCATCGTCATACTGCCGAACGACCACCTCGAAACGCCGCACTTCGAAGTTCAGCGCCTGCGTGATGACAGCCCGGAAGCCCACACCAACCAGTCCAGCTATGAAATCGCTGCCGCTGCCGCTGAAGTGGAAGAAGTTCAACCGGCTGCTGCCACCCGCACCCTGGTTCGCCAGGAAGCCGCCGTTAAAACAGCACCGCCACGCACCTCGGCACCGGTTCCGACCGAAGCCGCTGCTGCTGCCGCACCTGCTCCTGCACCGGCGGCCACCATCGCCGAGCCAAGCCTGTTCAAGGGCCTGGTCAAGTCGCTGGTAAGCCTGTTTGCCTCCAAGGAAGAGCCTGCAGCACCGACCGTAGTTGAGAAGCCGGCAACCCCTGAGCGCCCTGCACGCAACGAAGAACGTCGCAACGGTCGCCAGCAGAGCCGTAACCGCAACGGTCGTCGTGACGAAGAACGTAAACCGCGCGAAGAGCGTGCTCCACGTGAAGAGCGTGCCGCTCGCGAACCACGCGAAGAGCGCAGCCCTCGCGAAGAAACTCCGGTTGTGGCTCAAGCCCCTCGCGAAGAGCGCGCACCGCGTCCACCGCGCGAAGAACGTGCGCCGCGTGCACCACGTGAAGACCGCAAGCCGCGTGGCGAACGCGAAGAGCGCGTACGTGAACTGCGCGAGCCTCTGGATGCAGCACCAGCCGTAGCCGCTGTGGCCGCTACCACTGCTGTAGCTGAAGAGCGCCCAGCCCGTCAGCCGCGTGAAGAGCGCCAGCCGCGCGCACCTCGCGAAGAACGTGCGCCACGCGAAGAGCAGGTTGTAGCTGCCGCTGAAGACGAAGAAGTGCTGAACGGTGAAGAGCAGTCCCAGGACGAGACCCAGGACAACGCCGAAGGCGATCGTCCACGTCGTCGCTCCCGTGGCCAGCGTCGTCGCAGCAACCGCCGCGAGCGTCAGCGTGACGCCAACGGCAACGTGATTGAAGGCTCGGAAGAGAACAGCGAAGAAGGCAACAGCCAGAACGCTCCTGCAACCACCTCTGAAGCAGCCGTCGTGGCCGTGACTGAAACCGTTGCCAGCCAGGTCGTCAGCGCTCCTGCTGAAGCCCAGGCGCACCAGCAGGCAGAACGCGCAACAGAAGTGGCCCAGGAATCGGCCCCGGTTGAAACCGTGGCCGTCGTTGAAGCTGACAAGGAAATTGTGGCTGTCGAAACACCTGCGGCCCAGGCCCCAGCTGTTGAAACCGCTGGCGAAGCAGCAACCAAAGTAGAAGCAGTCGCTGCCCAGGCACCGACCACTGAAACGCCTGTTGTTGAAACTCCAGTAGTAGAAGCACCGGTAGCAGAAGCGCCAACAGTAGAAGCAGTGACGCCGATCGAAGCCGTCAAGGCGCCTGAAGTTGAAGTTGCACCAGCTCAAGAAGCACAGCCTGAAGTCCAGGCCGTTGCCCAGCCGGTTGCAGCGACTCCAGAGCCAGTGGTTGAAGCCGTGGTGGAAGCACCAGCGGTCGAAACTCCGGTTATCGAAAAAGCACCGCATGCCCGCGAAGCCCGCGTTGTGCGCGCGCCAGTAGCAGAGCCTGCCGTTACTGAAGCCGTAGCAGAGCCTGTTGCCGCACCTGAAGTGGTAACCGTTGAAGCCGCGGTCGAAACGATAGTAGCCGTAGAGCCGGCCCCCGTTGAGACTGTTGTGACAACTGAAGTGGTTGAGGTAGTGGTTGCAGCAACTCCGGTTGTCAGCGCCCCAAGCAACGGTCGCGCACCTAACGACCCGCGTGAAGTACGTCGTCGCAAGCGTGAAGAGGCAGCTGCTGCAGCGGCCGCTCAGGCAACTGCGCATGAAGGCGTAGCCCAGGAAAAGGCACACGAGGATAAACCCCTCGCCTAATTCCAAAGGCCATTAAAAAGCCCCGCCAGTTCTGAACTGGCGGGGCTTTTTTTATGCCTGTGAGGTAAATCAAAAAGGCCAGAACGAGCGACGACCTCTCTCCAGCTCACCGCGACATTGGCCAAGCTGTGCACCATAGGTTTTGGACTGCTGCTCGACTTTACGCGCCACCTGCATCAACCAGGGTTTGGCGCGATAGGTATTGCGACTGTAACCCCCCCTGCCCTCGTGATACGCCAGGTACTGGTTATAGGTATCCCACTTGGAGATCCCCAATTGCCGCTGGGTACCCGCGGTGTACCAACCGATAAACATGATGGCGTCAGCGAAATTGTCGCGCGACCCGGAACTGCCCATGCTGTTTTCAAAGTCACGCCATGCCGGAGGCTGAGCCTGTGCATAGCCGTAGGACGGGCTGACCCGGCCCCACGGGATGACCCACAAAAGGTAAGCACGAGGCGGAAGCGCATCGGCAACGAAGCTGCTTTCCTGCTTCATGATTGCCATCGCAACATGCACAGGCGTGCCCCAGCGCTCCTGCATCGCTACCGAGTCTTTGTACCAGGCCGGATATTGCCTATAGATACTGCACAGGTTGTTTTGATCTTTGGGCGGAGCAGTGACACAACCGGTCAACGTCACCAGTGCCAACGCCAGCGCCCCTGCCGGTATGTGCTTCATTGATAGTCCAGACCGCTAATACAGGTTGGGCTCCATCTCCAGCTGCACCGCAAAGCGCTGCTCGATATCTGCCTGAATACGCTGCGCAAGGGCCAGCAACTGCAAACCGGTAGCCGACCCATAGTTGACCAGCACCAACGACTGCAGGCGATGCACTCCGGCATCCGCCTCACGAAAGCCCTTCCAGCCTGCAGTTTCGATCAGCCAGCCCGCCGCCAGCTTTACCTGGCCATCGGCTTGTGGGTAACCAATCAGGCCGGGGTGGGCCAATTTCAATTCCGCCGCCAGGCTTGCCGATACCAGCGGATTCTTGAAGAAGCTGCCGGCATTGCCCAACACCGCAGGGTCAGGCAGTTTTTCGCTGCGGATACTGCAGATAGCCCGACTTACATCACAGGCCGTCGGCTGCTCAATGCCCTGCTCGGCCAGGCGCTGACGCACAGGGCCGTACTCCAGATGCAGATGCATGGCCCTGCTCAGGGCAAAGCGCACACGCAAAATCAACCAGCGCCCGGCCTGCTGCTTGAACAGACTGTCACGATAGGCAAAGTTGCATTCGGCCAGACTGAACTCACGCAACTCGCCGGTTTGCCGGTCGAGCGCTGTAAGGCCTGCGAATACATCCTTGATCTCGACCCCATAGGCGCCGATATTCTGCATCGGCGCGGCACCCACGGTGCCAGGGATCAGGCTGAGGTTTTCCAGGCCCGACAAGCCCTGCTCAAGGGTCCACAGCACGAAGGCATGCCAGACCTCCCCCGCTTCAGCCTCCACCACTACCCGCTCGCCATCATCTTCCAGCAAGCGGATACCGCGACTGGCCATGCGCAAAACCAGAGCTGGCACATCGCCGGTCAACAGCAGGTTGCTGCCGCCGCCAATCACCAGCAACGGCAACTTGTGCTCAGCCGCACACAGCAAGGCCTGGCGCACATCATCATCGTTGTGCGCCTGGGCAAACAGGCTGGCCTTCACATCAACACCAAAGCTATTGAAGGGCTTGAGCGACGCATTGACCTGCATGTCCAAACTCATGACTCCAGCAAACGCCGAACGCGCTCAAGATCTTCCACGGTATCTACCCCGGCAGGTGGAGCTTCAAGCACATCGGCCACGTGAATACGCACACCATGCCACAGCGCCCGCAGTTGCTCGAGGCGCTCGGTGTTTTCGAGCCAGCAAGGCCCCCAGCTGACGAAGTCATGCAGGAAGCCCGCTCGATAGGCGTAGATGCCGATATGTCGACGGTAAGGCACGCCTGCTGGCAGTGCGTCCGGGTGCAGTGCAAAGTCATCCCGCGCCCAGGGCAACGTGGCCCGGCTGAAGGTCAGCGCCAGCCCGTTGATATCACTGACCACCTTGACCACATTGGGATTGAACAGCGTCTCGACATCATCAATAGGCTCGGCCAGGGTCGCCATGCTCGCCTCGCCATGGGCCGCCAGGTTGAGCGCAACCTGATCGATCACCTGTGGCGGGATCATCGGCTCATCGCCCTGCACGTTAACCACGATGGCATCGCTGGCCAGACCCAGTTGCGTAGCCACTTCGGCCAGGCGATCAGTGCCGGATTCATGGTCGGCACGGGTCAGCAGCACCTCGGCGCCGAACGCCTTGCAGGCCTCGACAATACGCATATCGTCAGTGGCAACGACCACACGTTGCGCGCTGCTTTTGCAGGCCTGCTCCCAGACATGCTGGACCATCGGCTTGCCGGCGATCATTTGCAGCGGCTTGCCCGGTAAACGGGTCGAGGCATAGCGCGACGGGATAACGACGGTAAAAACCGGGATCATTTATCCAGACGCTCTTCGGCAGTGAGGGTGCGGGCTTCGGTTTCGAGCATTACCGGAATGCCATCACGGATCGGGTAAGCCAGGCCTGCGCCCTTGCTGATCAGCTCGGTCTTGTCGGCGCTGAGCTTGAGCGGGCCTTTGCAAACAGGGCAGGCGAGGATATCGAGCAGCTTGGTGTCCATAAATGTTCCCCTTGAGATGAGTTAGGGTAAAAGACGATCAGGTAAAAGACGCAGCAATTGTTGGTCAAACCACAACACAAAGGCCTCGGAAGGCACTGCATCAACAGCCAGATACCACCAGTCGGATGACGCGAAGTCACGGCACTTCACCGCGTCCTTTTCGGTCATGACCACGGGTAATGATGGCGAGAAATTCAATATTTCGGCGCTATAAGGCGCGTGATCAGCAAACGCATGAGCAATTGGCCGCCAGTGTAGCGTTTCAAGGGTGGTGAAGAAACGCTGCGGGTTGCCGATACCGGCGACCGCATGCAGAGCCTGCTGCGCAGGAAAAAAGTCCAGCGCCTTGCGCTCCCCACTCACCAGATTCACCAGTGCGGTGGGTTGCAACGCAAAGGCAAAACCGCCCTGCGGGTCGCTGGCAGCGCCGTTATAGAGCACCGCGTCAACGCTCTGCAGGCGCTCGACCGGTTCGCGCAGCGGCCCGGCAGGCAGGCAACGGCCATTACCCAGGCCTCTGGCATTGTCGATCAACACCAGCTCCAGATCCCGCGCCATACGGTAGTGCTGCAACCCGTCATCCGACAGGATCAGGTCCAGCGGCTCGCTGGCCAGTAGCGCCTTGATCGCCCGACTGCGGTCGGGATCGATCATCAGGGGCACACCGGTGCGCTGCACGATCAGCAAAGGTTCATCCCCCGCCTGCACAGCACTTTGCTCGGCGCGTACACGCCACGGCAGTTGCGGCGGGGTCGCGCCATAGCCGCGACTGACCACGCCAACGCGCAGTCCCTGGCGCTGACAGTGCTCTATCAGCCACAGGATTAATGGCGTTTTGCCGGTGCCGCCGACCGTGATGTTCCCCACCACGATCAACGGCACCGGCGGGCGATAGATCTCGCCCTCACCGGCGACAAAACGTGCCCGCTTGCGCTCAACCACCCGTCGGTAGAGGCATTCGAGTGGTCGCAACAGGGTCAGCAGCGGATGCCCGGCATACCAGGCACGCAGTAAACGATCGGACATGGCCATCAGGGAGTCGTCTGCGCCTCAACCGTGGTCATGCGCAAATGGCTAAAGCCGAGCTTGCCGGCCGCGTCCATCGCGGTGATGACCGCCTGATGTTGCGTTTTGCCATCGGCGCTGATCGACAGCGGCAAACGGGTATCGCCACCGGACTCTTTCTGCAGGGCCTCCATCAGGCTGGCCAGATCATTCTTGGGCAACAACTGGTTATTCACCGAGAAAACCCCGTCTGCGCTGATGGCGATATCCAGTTGCTTGCCATTCTGCTCATCGCTGGGTGAACCGCTGACAGCCTCCGGCAGATCGACGCGCAACTGGGTTTCGCGGGTGAAGGTGGTGGTCACGACAAAAAACAGCAACAGGATAAACACCACGTCAATCAATGACGCGAGGTTGATATCAACTGTTTCCCGTGGCTTGCGGCGAAATTTCACGCTTTACTCCCGACCATATCGACTTCACGGTCGCCCTGAACCACTTCAACCAGCTTGATTGCCTCCTGCTCCATGCCAACCACCAGGTCGTCAACACGACGCTGCAGGAAACGATGGAAGAATACGGCCGGGATACCCACCATCAGGCCTGCGGCCGTGGTGATCAGCGCCTTGGAAATACCACCCGCCAGCACCGCAGCATTGGAGGTCATTCCCGAGCCCATGAACGAGCTGAAAATATCGATCATGCCCAGCACCGTACCCAGCAGCCCCAGCAAGGGTGCCATTGCGGCAATGGTGCCCAGGGTATTGAGGTAGCGCTCAAGCTCATGAATAACGCGCGCGGCGGCCTCTTCAATGCACTCTTTCATGATTTCGCGACCATGACGGGAGTTGGCCAGGCCCGCGGCAAGAATCTCACCCAGAGGCGAATCGGCACGCAATTGCTTGAGTTTTTCCTTGTCCATTTGCTTGTCTTTGATCCAGACCCAGACCTGACCGAGCAGATGCTCCGGGGTCACGCGACTGGCACGCAGGGTCCACAGACGCTCGACAATAATGCCCAGCGCGGCAACAGAGCTCAGAATGATCGGCAACATCATCCAGCCGCCGGATTTGACCAGTTCCCACACAGTGACAATCCCCTCGAAAAAGTGTGCCACTCTACCACAGGGGCAGCGTCAATCGCGCCAGAACCGGCGTTGGTCGCGCATGCTTTCAGCCTTGCCCGACGCCCCCAGGCGAAACTTCACCGCACCCTGCTCGGCGCTGTCCAGTACCTGCACCCCCAGCGCCAGATACCGGGCCATCACCTGTGGATGGGGATGACCGAAGCTATTGCCATGCCCCCGGGAGATCAGCACGATTTCAGGCGCCAGGGCCTTGAGAAACACCATCGACGACGAGGTCTTGCTGCCGTGATGAGGAGCCTGCAACCAGCGGGTAGGCACGCCCAGCGGGCTTTGCAGCAAGGCACGCTCGGCCCTGGCATCGATATCCCCGGTCAGCAGCAACCGCTCATCACCGGCCTGCACCTGCAACACGCAGGACTTTTGATTACTGTCGCTGGCCCCCGCCCACTGCCAGAGTGAAAAACTCACACCATCCCATTCCCAAGTTTCCCCACTGACACAGGGTTGCGCCCGCAACGGCTCCGCCAGCCCCGGCACATCGCCGCTAATCACCCGTTTCACGCTGACGCCCCGCTGCACCGCCAGCGCCCCACCGGCATGATCCGAATCGGCGTGACTGAGCAGCATCAAATCCAGCTCGGCCACCCCCAATGAACGCAAAACCGGCACCACCACCCGCTCGCCCTGATCCAGATTCCCTGACTTGGGGCCTGCGTCGTACAACAGAGTGTGATTGCGGGTACGCAAGGCAATCGCCAGACCCTGACCAACATCCAGCTGCAGCACCTCGACCTGACCGCGGGGGATCTGTTCACGGGGCGCAAACAGCGCCAGCAGCACCAGCGGCCAACCCAGCGGCCGCAAGACCATCCCCGCAGGCAACAACAGGATCAGCACTCCGGCCGCACTCAACAGCCAAATGTAAATCGGCACGGATACGGGCAACCACGGCGTAAACACATCGGCCAGCAGGCTCAAGCCCTGGACCAACCCATCGATCAGGCCACCTGACAGCCACAGCAGGTTTTCCCCCAGCCAGGGCACAGACAACAGCAAGGTCCCCAGCAAAGCTGTTGGCAGCACTGCCAGGCTGATCCAGGGGACGGCTATCAGATTGGCCAGCGGCCCGGTCAGGCTGATGGGCAGATCGAGTATCCACAGCATCGGGAACAAGCCCAGGGCGATCAGGCCGTGAGGGCGCAACCACATGGCCCGCCACCCCCACGCCCCCAAGCGGCCACTGAAGGTAAAGAGAAGCACCGCCACGGCGCTGAATGACAACCAGAACCCAGCCCGTAAACTCGCCAGCGGCTCGACGATCAGCACGGCATTGAGCGCCAGCAAAAAAGGCAGCCACACGCCCAGTTGCCGAAACCACAAACGCCATGCCAGCACCAGTCCGAGCATCATGCACGCGCGCTGCACCGGCACTTCAAAGCCCGCCAGCACGCCGTAACCCGTGGCGCCAATAAACGCCAGGGCACAAGCCCAGGGTAGCCACGGCAAACGACGTGGCCACAGCCCATAACGCGCCAGCAAGGCGATAAATCCATAGATCAAACCGGCAAACAGGCCAATATGCTGGCCCGAGATCACCAGCAGATGCACCGTGCCGGTCGCTTGCAACAACGTCCAGTCATCGCGACTCAGACCCGATCCATCACCCAGTACCAGCGCCGCCAACCACGAAGCCCGGCCCTGGGCATCAATGCGCAGCAGACGCTGACGCAAGCCGTCACGCCAGGCGTGACTGGCAGCCTCCTGTAAATGCCCCTGCTTGACCGTACCGGTCGCACCGATGCGCTGCGCCAGTAACCAGGCCTCAAAATCAAACCCCTGAGGATTGAGCAAGCCTTTGGGTTTCTTGAGTTTGACCGCCAGCCGCCAGCGCTCGCCGCTGTTCACCGCAGGGCCGCCATACCAGCTCAGCCTGATAGTCGCGGGCAAAGCACCGTGGCGCGACTTTGCCCCCTGCAATTCAAAGCGGACGGATGTTCCAGACTGCTGCGGCAAGCCGATCACACGCCCCTCGACCCAGAGCGTACGCCCGTCGAATGAGTCAGCCAGACGGTTATCCAGTGCCCTTTGCCCCTGAAAGCAGGCCCAGCACAGCGCAAGCACATAAAGCCCCACCGGCCAGCCCCTGCAGGCCAATAGCAACCCCCCCGCCGTCACCATCAGCAGCAACCACCCGGCAGACGGTAAACCAGGTAAAAACCGCAGCGTGATCAGGCCCGCTGCCAGCGCAAACATCCCTGTGTACATGCCTATACTCAACTTATCCCTTTGACTCGGATTAGCTGGAATCCCGGGGCCGCGCTTAAGAAATTGTCACAAAGTCTAAATAGGCATCCTGTCGAATTTGGGCATACTGCCCCCTTGACCTAGGGAGAGGCCCATGCCACGGCGTTTGATCAAACGTTTCATGCCAGATCCGGCCCTGATCAGGGAACACAAGTCCTTACGATTTTTGGGCACCTTGCTCCATGATCCCAACCTCTGGCACCTCAACCGTCACTCCGTGGCCCGGGCAATGGCGGTGGGCATTTTCGCGGCCTTTATACCCATGCCGTTCCAGATGCTTCTGGCGGCCTTTCTGGCAATAAGGGTTCGCAGCAATATGCCGATCTCCGTGGGCCTGGTATGGCTGACCAACCCCATCACCATGCCCCCGGTGTTTTATTGCACCTACCAGCTGGGCGCCTGGCTGATGAACGTGCCGGCGCGCACCCTGCCCGACGAACTGACCTGGGAATGGATCAGCGGCCAGCTCTCTACTGTGTGGCAGCCATTCTTGCTGGGCTCGGTGGTCTGCGGCGTGGTGCTCGGCGCATTGGCCTATTGCCTGACCATGCTCTATTGGCGCTGGTGGGTCAGCCATAAATGGAAAGCCCGCAAAAACAGGCACCCATAAAGAAGGCCCCGAACAGGGGCCTTTTTTTATCCGCATGTCACAACAACTACTGACGCATCCCGCGCCCGCTGACCAGCAGCCTGGCGCAGCCGAAGTAGAGCACGATGGTCGCCACCACCATAAAGGTCAGCGCGACACTGATCTTTATGTCCGAAACGCCCAGGATGCCGTAGCGAAAGGCGTTGACCATATGCAGCACCGGGTTGGCCAGCGACACGCTCTGCCAGAACGGCGGCAGCAGGGTGATGGAGTAGAAAACCCCGCCCAGATACGTCAGCGGCGTCAGTACGAAGGTCGGAATAATCGAAATATCGTCGAAATTGCGTGCAAAAACGGCGTTGATAAACCCCAGCAACGAGAAAATCGTAGCGGTCAGCACCACCACCACAATGGTCAGGCCCAGGTGATGCACCTGCAGATGGGTAAAGAACAGCGACAGCAGGGTCACGATCAGGCCCACGATCAGGCCGCGCAAGATCCCGCCCACGGTAAAACCGATCAGGATCGTATGGGGCGACACCGGCGAGACCATCAGCTCTTCAATCGAACGCTGGAACTTGGCGCCAAAGAAGCTCGACACCACGTTACCGTAGGAGTTGGTGATCACCGACATCATGATCAGACCCGGCACAATGTACTCCATATAGGTGAAGCCACCCATATCGCCGATTTGCCGACCAATCAGGTTACCGAAGATCACAAAGTACAAAACCATGGTGATCGCAGGTGGCAGCAGGGTTTGCGGCCAGATCCGCATAAAGCGGCGGACCTCACGGTAAATAATGGTGTTCAACGCAATCAGGTTGGGACGCAGCTCCGAGCTCATACCGCCACCTTTGCCAGGTTTTTCTCGACCAACGACACAAACAACTCCTCAAGGCGATTGGTTTTGTTGCGCAAGCTCACCACTTCAATATTTTGCGCGGCCAATTGAGTGAACAGACCGGTAATGCCCACCACCTTGTCGACCTGGACCTCCAGGGTCGCGGCATCGAGCAACTGGCTCGGGTAGCCGATCAACTGAGGGGCAGCCTGCAGCGGTTGCTTCAAGTCGAGCAAAAAGGTCTCGACATGCAACTGTCCAAGCAGTTGGCGCATGCTGGTGTTTTCGACAATGGTGCCGTGATCGATGATCCCGATATTGCGGCACAGCTGCTCAGCCTCTTCCAGATAGTGGGTGGTGAGGATGATGGTGGTGCCCTGCTCGTTCAGCCCGGTGAGGAAGGACCACATCGAGCGGCGCAGCTCAATGTCGACACCGGCTGTAGGCTCATCGAGGATCAACAGACGCGGCTCATGCACCAAAGCCCGGGCAATCATCAGGCGGCGCTTCATGCCACCGGACAACGAACGCGATGGCGTGTCGCGCTTGTCCCAGAGCCCTAACTGCGTCAGGTATTTTTCGGCTCGTTCCTTGGCGATTTTCGCCGGAATACCGTAGTACCCCGCCTGGGTCACGACGATATCGAAGGTCTTTTCAAACTGGTTGAAGTTGAATTCCTGCGGAACCACACCAATCGAACGCTTGAGGGCTGCGGGATTGCGATCAAGATCATGGCCAAAGATATTCACCGTGCCGCCGGTCTTGTTGACCAGGGTCGAGAGAATGCCGATGGTGGTGGATTTGCCGGCACCGTTAGGGCCCAGCAAGGCAAAAAAGTCACCTTCGGCGACATCCAGATCGATACCACTCAGGGCCTGGAAACCGTTGCCGTAGGTTTTGGTTAGCTGCCGTATGGACAGAGCGGAACTCATATCGGATTACGCACCAAGATGGGGGAAAGGGGATTTGTAAATAAGGGCGAACAGCCTGTAGGACAAGTCCGACAAGACCCTATGGTGCTTGGCCTCGCCGCACAAGTACAGTCGCCCGTATTAATAGTGGCTATTAAGTCAACGCGGTCATGACGGCATTTCGATAGGCCGGACGCTGCTTCAAGCGCTCATACCAGGCACTCAGGTGCGGCAGGGGCGGGCGTTCGATGGGCATTTCAAACCAGGCGTAAATGAAGCTACCCAGCGGGATATCACCCATGCCGATTTCATCACCGGACAAGTAGGGTTTTTCAGCCAGGGCCCGATCGGCCACGGCAAGCAATTCGCCGCTGGCCTTGATTGCGGCGTTGATTGCCACCCAGTCCTGCTGCTCGGCCGGCGTGCGCAAGACACCCCAGAACACCGTGCGAAACACCCCGGCAAAGGAAGTGCTGGTCCAGTCCATCCACTTGTCCGCCTGCGCCCGCACACGTGCATCGGTTGGGTACCATGACGTATCCGAGCCATATCTGGCAGAGAGGTAACGCACGATGGTGTTTGACTCCCACAGCACGAAGCCGTCGTCCTCTTCAATCACAGGCACCTGGCCATTAGGGTTCAACGCCCGGTACTCAGGGCTGTTGACCACCCCAAAGGCGCCGCCCGCCTCTACCCGGCTATACGGCAACGCCAGCTCTTCAACACACCACAACGCCTTGCGCACGTTTGACGAATTCTTGCGACCCCACACTTTCAGCATGATCTGGCTCCTGATTGATAGACGCCGAAGGAGTCTACGCCGGGATGACGAACTCCGTCTCCAGCGCGAGGTCACTATCCCTACAACCCTGATCGAAAGTTGCGACTAAGCTCACAAGGGTGCACGCCCCTGATTTCATGGAGGATTGAATATGCTGTTGTTGTGGATACTGGTTCTGATTGTTGGCATCGCCTATATGGCCCATCGCCGCATCGCCCCCCTGACGATCATTGCCGTGGTCGCGGTGTATTTACTGGCCATGGGGGTTATCGGCCATGTACCTGGCGGGTTGCTGGCAATCCTCTGGCTGCTGCTGGCCGCGCCCACGGCCCTGCTGCTATTGCCCGAACTTCGTCGCAAAATCTTTACCGCCCCCCTGTTCAACTGGTTCCAGAAGACCCTGCCGCCGATGTCGCAAACCGAACGCGATGCCATTGATGCCGGCACCGTGTGGTGGGACGGCCAGTTGTTTAGTGGCCGCCCCGACTGGAACCAGCTGCTGGCCTACCCCAAGGCCCGGCTGACCGAAGAAGAACAGGCATTTATTGACGGCCCCACCGAAGAGTTGTGCGCAATGGTCAGCGACTGGGAAATCGGCCAGGCCATGGACTTGCCACCGCAGGCCTGGGCGCACATCAAGGAGCATGGCTTCTTCGCCCTGATCATCCCCAAAGCCTACGGCGGTAAAGGGTTCTCGGCCTACGCCCATTCCCAGGTCGCCATGAAACTGGCCACCCGCAGTGGCGATCTGGCTTCCACCGTAATGGTGCCCAATTCCCTGGGCCCCGCTGAACTGCTGCTGCATTACGGTACCGATGAACAACGCGACCACTATCTGCCACGCCTGGCCCGTGGTGATGACATCCCCTGCTTTGCCCTGACCGGGCCACTGGCAGGCTCAGATGCCGGGGCAATGCCCGACACCGGGATCATTTGCAAAGGCCAATGGCAAGGTGAGGAAGTTATCGGCCTGCGCCTGAAATGGGAGAAACGCTATATCACTCTCGGCCCCGTCGCCACGCTGCTGGGCCTGGCGTTCAAGGCCCATGACCCGGACCATCTGCTGGGCGACAAAGAGGACCTGGGCATCAGCCTGGCATTGATCCCAACCGACACCCCCGGCGTCGAGATCGGCCGTCGCCATCTCCCCCTGGGCGCTGCCTTCATGAACGGCCCGAATTCGGGCAAAGATGTGTTTATCCCGCTCGACTACCTGATCGGCGGCCAGGAAATGCTCGGCAAAGGCTGGATGATGCTGATGAATTGCCTGTCGGTGGGACGGTCGATTTCGTTGCCGGCAGTGGGCACCGGCGCGGCCAAGTTCACCAGCCTGGTGACCGGCCAATATGCTCAGGTACGCGAACAGTTCAATGTGCCACTGGCCGCCTTCGAGGGCATTCAGGAGGCGCTGGCGCGTATCGGCGGCAATGCCTGGCTGATGGACAGCGCCCGCATGCTGACCGCCAACGCGGTGGATCTGGGGGAAAAACCCTCGGTTCTTTCGGCCATTCTCAAGTACCACCTTACCGAACGCGGCCGCGAGTGCATCAGCCATGCGATGGACGTGCACGGTGGCAAAGGCATCATCATGGGCCCCAACAACTACCTGGGGCGTAACTGGCAAGGGGCTCCGATCTTCATCACTGTAGAGGGCGCAAATATCCTGTCGCGCAACCTGATGATCTTTGGTCAGGGCGCCATCCGTTGCCATCCCTTTGTGCTGAAGGAAATGGCCTTGGCCGGACGGGAAGATAAAGATCAAGCCATGCTGGAGTTTGACGCCCTGCTGCTCAAACACATTGGTTTTGCCATCAGCAACGCTTCCAGCACGCTGGTGTTGAACCTGGGCATTGGCCGTTTCGAAGCTGCGCCCGGCAACCCGTTGAGCCAGGGTTACTTCCGGGCCCTGAACCGTCAGGCGGCGGCGTTCGCCCTGCTCGCGGACCTGAGCATGATGCTGCTGGGCGGTGAGCTCAAGCGCCGCGAGCGCTTGTCTGCGCGCCTGGGCGATGTGCTGAGCCATTTGTATCTGGCGTCGGCCGCACTCAAGCGTTATCACGACCTCGACTCGCCGCAATACCTTGATCCGCTGTTCAAATGGGCTATGGAAGAAAGCCTGGGCCACGCTGAGCGCGCACTGGATGAACTGTTGAAAAACTTCCCGAGCCGAACGCTGGGCTTTCTGTTGCGCGGCGTTGTATTTCCGTTTGGGCGCCGGCATACCGGTCCGTCGGACGCACTGGATGCCGAGGTCGCTGCAGTATTGGGCCGCGCCAAAGGGGATCCGGCACTTGAAGCCGTGCTCGCTGGCTGCTACCGCCCGCAATCGCCGGATGACGCTGTGGGCGCCCTGCAACATGCCAGCAACCTGCTGAGCGAAGCGCGCCCCCTGCACAAAAAACTCCACGAAGCGCTGAAAAGTGGCCAGGTAAAACCCGCAGCTGGAGAACCGTCCATCGATGCCGCGCTGCAAGCCGGGGTACTGCAACCGGCCGAAGCTGAAACCTTGCGCACCGCCGAAGCCGCACGACGCAAGGTCATCGACGTGGATGACTTCAGCAAGGAAGAACTCAGCCACACAGAAGGAAAGATTCGATAACAGGACAGCGAGCGCGATGAGCTTTATACTCTCGCGCCCGTTTTACCCTAGAGGACACCCGCAATGGCCACCAACGATCTGAACCACAACCTTGTCCTGCTCGACATTCTGCGCAGCATCCTGGTTGCTGTCGGTGACGCTGAGCAGATCCCCGAGGAAAGCCACGCGCTGTTCCTGGAGCGTTTTGACGACATGCGCAGCTCGTTGCCGGTTGACCCGATCAACAGCCAGTACCTAGGCCAGGACATCATGTGCCAGGTAATCGAGCGCTATCCGCAGATCGCCCACCTGGTCCCGCGCGACCTGCTGTGGTACTTCGGCGGCGCCTGCTTCAACTTCCTGTCGGATGAAGAGCTGGACATGTATCAGGCCCTGGAAGAGCGCCGCCACGAAGCCGAACTGAACGATGAGCCGTTTGACTGGAATCAGGAAAAACAACTGATGGCGCTGCCCACGACACAAGACAGCCCGCAGCACTGATCGCAGTCCGACCCAAAAGCCCGCCCGGTTTTGCCTGGCGGGCTTTTTTTTAAGAAGCAAAAGCTCTGTAGCCGTTCCAACGGCTGCGTTCGGCGGCGCAGCCCTCGGCAGCTGCTACAGGAACACTGCAACTGTGGGAGCGAGCCTGCTCGCGAAGGTCGTTCGCGAGCAGGCTCGCTCCCACAATAGGGCTTGACCTGCAACAGAGTATCTACAGATTACGCCACATCTCCAGCGTCGGTTCCTGCGCCATCCGCTCCACCAGAAAGTCGATAAACACTCGCAGCTTGGGCGGCAAATACCGGGTGGGCGTTTGTAGCAACCACACGCCGCCATGGTAGGAAGCAATAAAATTCCACTCGGGCAGCACCTGCACCACCACCCCCTCCTCCAGCGCCTGGCGTGCCGTAAAGTACGGCAAGCTGCCGATCCCGATATGCTGCAACACCGCATCCAGGCGCACGCCCGTATGATTGGCCGCATAACGTCCGCGCACCCCCACCGTTACCGACCTGCCACCCTGCCTGAATTTCCAGCGCGCATCAGCCGGGGTTTCCCCCAGGTAAATGCAACTATGGTCACGCAAGTCCTCAGGCTGCTGCGGTACCCCGTGCCCGGCCAGATACTGCGGCGTGGCACAGAGTAAATGCTCGATCGGGAACAGTTGGCGCCCCACCAGCCCCGGTGGCGGCTGGTCGGTAATGCGAATGCTCAAGTCAATGTTGTCATCGATCAAATCGACATAACGATCCTCGAGGATCAATTGCACATCAACCTTGGGGTAACGGCGCAGAAATTCGGGCATATGGGGATGTATCACGTACCGCCCCACGGCCTTGGGCACGCTCAGGCGAATGAGCCCCTCGGCCTCCCGGGTAAAACGCCCGCTCAGGTCCATCACCGCCTGAGCCGAACAGGCCATTTCATCGCAACGTTTGAAAACCTCTTCACCTGCATCGGTCAGGCCGAGCTTGCGGGTTGTGCGTTGCAGCAAGCGAATGGCCAGGGCTTTTTCCAGTCGGGCAACACTGCGACTGACCGCCGAAGGCGATGTGCCAAGCTGACGAGCGGCTTCAGAGAAGCTGCCTGCCTCGACCACTTTCACAAACACGACCATTTCAGCCAGTAATGACAACGGGAGATTTATGCTCACAGCGCACAGGTCCATTGAAAATTTGATGGATTATCACACTCCTGGCTCCCCCCTATACTAAAAACGAAACCCGCTCAGGAACACCTCCATGACCCAACGCCTGTTTTTCAATGACGACGCCGTGAGCTGCGAGGTCGAAGTCATCCACTGCGCGCCCCAAGAAGACGGGTTTGCCGTCATCCTCTGCGCCACCCCCTTTCATCCCCAGGGCGGCGGGCAACCCAGCGACACGGGCTGGATCGGCGACAGCCAGGTCATCAAGGTTGTGCAGGGACAGGATGCTATCGTGCACCACGTCAGCGTGCCCGTACCGACAGGCCGGGCACAGGCTAAGGTCGACGAAACCCGCCGTCGGTTGCATGCCCGCCTGCATTCGGCCGGGCATTTGATTGGTGTATGCGGCGAGCAACTGGGCTGGGTACCCACCAAAGCCCATCACTGGCCAGGCGAATGCCGGGTAAGCTTTGTAGCCGGCGACAATCCGCAACCCCTTGAGGCCGAGGCCGTACAGCACACCCTGGCACAATGGATCGCTGCCGACCTGCAAAGGCATACCTGCCTGGACTCGGAGCAGCGCGCCATCCGTTTTGGCGAGCTGCCGGGCTATCCTTGTGGCGGCACCCATGTGCAATCCCTGGCTGAACTGGGCACAGTCAACGTGTTGTCCGTAAGTCAGAAAAAGGGCGTGCTCTCAGTACGCTACGCTCTGGACTGACGCAATCAAGGAAGGGATAAAAAAAGCCGCTGCGCCATGGCCCGATCCAGTTTGGCGCGATACACCGCGATATAGTCATGGGAACTCTGTGCCCGGGCGTACAACGCCTGCTCACTCAGGGTGCGCTGTTGGGCCGTTTTCAAGTGGGCCACGTCAAAGTCGGCGGCGAGTGTGTCCATTGCCTTGTAATGAAAATGTGCAAACCACAACTCATTACCATCCAAAGTGCTAATGGCGTATTCCTCAAGATAATCCTTGCGCTGGCCTTTGGACAAAAATCGCCGCCTCCCCACGCGGGTAATGTTTACCTCGCCCTGGGCCTTTAAATACTCGACGTTGGCCCCCGTTGGCGGCAACCGCTTGATAATGCTGATGCGCAGGCTTCGGCCCTCGGCGCGTAACCTGCCGGCCGCCGCCTTCAGGTCGGTAATTAATGCCAAAGCGCCAGTTCTGCGCTCTTGATTCAGGGGCTCAACCTCAGGGCTGGATGTGAGCACAATCCGCTCGATCTTCTGCGCCACTTCGTCGAGTGAGCTGGCCTTGAAGCTCAGAATCTCTTCTATTTCGATCGGTATTCTGGATGTGGCAGCGCTTGCCCTGTTCTGTGCAATTACTCCCGAAATTCGCTCCAGCAACGTGCGGGCGTCAGCCTGGAGTCGGGATAACGACTTGGCTTGTGAAGCCTGAAGAGTGGGTGGTCTGCTGCTACCGATTTCTTCCCATTCTCCCGCCTCTGTTTTGCGATAGGAGCGGATATTCATTTGATCGATGCCCTCAGTCACATCGACGATTTCATCTTCAGACCCCGAGGACGGAGGACGACGCTGCCCTACCAGCGTCAGGTTTTTTGTAGTCTTGATTACTTGCTGAGTCCCGCGGGACGATCCTGCCCCGGCTCCTGGCTCATTGATCAGGCGACTGGGGCCTGGTCGGGGCTCTTCTGCTTCAGAAGAGGAGCTTTCGGACTCACGGATAACATTCTGCATCTGGGCTTCTGCAAACGTTCTCAGGCTGCTTAGAACCTCAATAATGTCGGGCAGATATTCATTACGGAAATGCTCGGAGCCAAGACTGACAAGGTTCTGGCAAACGCCTTCCGCTGCGTCGTATTTTTCGATGGTCTTATCGAAGAAATCGAGATGCTCTCCGGGATACTTCGTCTCTTCACGGCGCAAGCTTAATTGCGACCAAGCGGTATCAATCAATGTTCCTTGCCCGAACAGATCAAATGCATATTGCTCTTCAGGTATGAGGTTGACCGCATCACGGCGGATCACCAGTTCGCACAGGGTTTCCAGGTAGGCGGCGGACCAGTGGCGGTCGAAATAATCCCGATTGGGTTGATTGATTATCTCTTCCAGTGCGCTGTATCTGGGCAACGGCCTGGTTCTTACCTCATCAAGGGCATCGCACTCGCGCAGCGAGTTTTTATATAACCGCGCCTCTAGCCGTTCGGCCTGTTTCAAGTTGGTAATCCAGCGCTCATAGGGAGCACTCGAGCCATTGTTTATCTCTGCCAGAACCTCCAGCAGCGAAGCGGTATAAGAGACCCTGGAGTTGGATACCGGCAGTTCACGGAGCGCTTCTTCCAGGTAGTTCTGTAATTTGAACAGCCTCAAGGTCAGCTGTACCCAAGTCTCCTGTGTTCTGGCCTCAAAGCCCTCCAGGGGGATAATTTGGTTCGACCTGGTTTTGACGTTGATCATGTCCAGCACACCCGCGCGCCACGCTTCCAGCTCAGCTTCGTAGCGATCAACAAACGTCGCTCGCCGATCGGGAAATTTAGTCAGCAACTCTTCAGTCAGTTTCAGCACTCGGTCGCGCCTCAGAAGCTCTTCGTCCAGGCGTTCGGCCTCTTGCTGCAACGCAGCCACTTTCTGGGTCTTTTTCTCGCGCAATGCCTGAATGGTTTTTTTGGGACCGCCGCCGCGCAATCCCAAACGCAGATCGAGTTGCCACTGCCCGGCCTCATCCCTTCTCAGGCGCGGGCCAAATCTTTCAGGCTGCCTGTCGTCCTGGATCACCAGCCCATCCGCGTCACGGCCAACGCGATAGGTTTTGGCACCGATCTGCACATATGACTTGCCCTCATGGTTGATAACACCTTTTAAGGGGCCTACTTCGATGCGCGTGCCCTGGCTCAAGTCCAGATCCAGCACAAAAGTGTCCAGGCTTGCCTGCTGCAGCTCTGTCAAACGGGGCTGAGCACTGAACCATGAGAAGTCCAGGGACGAATATTGGCTGGCAGCACGGGGTTCAATATCGGGCTGTTTCTTTTGCGCGATAACGCTAGCGGAGACTGGCTCAACCGCCGGGAGGGCCTCAGGTTTGTAGATCGTAAACAACGGTTCATCGACAGGGGCACTCAAGCGTAACCGGGCATTGGCTTTTGCCTTGAATCTCAGACCTTCGTGCAGAAGTGCCAGGCTGATATTGAATAAAAGATCGATAACCGTTTGTTGCCCCGCCTCTTTATCGCCATCAATTCGCGCCTGCAAACCGCTATCAAGGCTCAACAGGGTCTGAAAAAGCCAGGCGGCTTTCTGCAAGGGCCCACTGAGGAAAAACGTCAACCCGTTAAACAGGCTCCAGCCATAGTGCTTGAGCAGCATCCAGCGACGCTCAGAGGTCGTCACCGTCTGGTTGTCCGCCATGCTCATCAACGCACTGACGTTGGCGTCAAACATCGCCCCGTAGTAGTTGCCCACCAGGCTACGCGTACTCAAGGTCGCCGGGCGACGTGGCAACAGGGCCAAAAAACCCTCCAGCAGTACATTCTCCAGATGCGGTCGCGCAAAACCGCCGTCGGCGTAATAACCACGGGCGTCATCGTCCAGCCAGGTCAATATGCTTTCTTGCAGCTCACCCGGATGCTTGATGGCGTCAAACAATGCGGGCCAGCTGGCATACTCCAACAAGGGTTCAGGGGCAAAAGGCCGGTACAGGATAAAGGGCCCTGTCTGGATATTCAGCGAGCCGAAGACAAACATGTTCGCCGCCGTATCAACTCTGGCCCCTTCATAGGCGTAAAAGCCCAGGGGCCGCACGCACACATAGTCATGGCTGACCGACCGTTGCGCGTCGTGGCGCATGACCTGGGTGACCACATGCAAGCCCTGCGGGGTAAAACCGGCTTGCCCCCTGATTTTTTTCTCCAGGGCCAACAGCGGCAATTGAATTCTCAGTTGGGCCGCATATAACGCCTCGCGCTGCATGACTTGCTTGTCGTCGTCCACCAGGTAACCCTTGAGTAGCGCGATATAGCCCACTCCCACATCCAGCTCATCCACAAGGCTTTTCACGTAGCCACTGGTCAACCAGTCAGGTACTGGGGCGCCTGTGCGATCCTTGACCGCGATCAGGCCGACTGGCCAGCCGCCTCTGTAGCCAAGGACAAACTCGACAAAAGACAGCACATCGTCGCTGAAAACAGGCAGCTGCAAGTTTTCGACCCCCACGTCATGTATCTCAATGTGCGAGATATCGAGGCCTGACCGCGGATGATCGCGCTCGATGCGTTGCCTGATCATTTTCTCGGCGTACACCGGCAATGCATCAATACCGTCCAGAAAGGTGCGGCCCCGGGTCTGGCGCTGCCAGATCACTTCTGCGCTCATCAACCTGCTGTAGTCCAGTTGATCCACGGAGCTGGCCTGCTTGAGCCACTCGGGCAATACGGAGATCACATTCTCCAGGTGCGGGCGTTCCTGCTCGCTGAAAAACGGGAACATCGCAGCCGCTTCGTCCAGCACCTGCTCCAGTCGCCCGACGCTCCATTTGCCTGCCTGAGCGGCTTGCCCCACACGCACCATGTTGCGCAACTGCTGGTCGAGCAAGGTGCGGGCCAGGCCGGTGATAAAGTCCCCCTCGGGCTCATGCAGACTCCAGCTCAACAACCGAACGGGGGCAACCTGCAACACACGAGTCAGCATGCAGGTAGCGAACGCCTGTACCGAGCTGAAGGACTCAACCCCGTGCTCCAGTGAATAACCGAGCACAATCAGGTGATCGGGCATTTGCCGGGTGATCAGCACCACACCCGGCAGTTGAAAGCGCCGCCGAACGTTGTTCTCTGTACCGTCGATATTGACCAGATAGGCGTGCACCGGGGTTTCGAGGGTTCCTCTGGCCCGATTGTCCCTGTCAGGGAAGGATGCAACCACCGCCAGCACGACTGCCTGATCGGCAGGCAAGGCAGGCACGCGGTTTTGCATCAGGGCGGCACCCCCCAGGGCCATCCGTAACACTTCGCTCAACCATTGAAGCGGGGCCAATGAGCCGTTTTGCCTGTCACTCCAGAATTCGGCCAACGCCTGTTGATAGGCCGCAATCAATAACCCCGAATGGTCGTTGATGATGCTTTGCAGCTCCGCCATGTTCACCGCCAATGGATGCGCAGACAGTTCGTTTTTATCGACGCTCAGGCGGTGAAACCCCTGGATAAGCACCACCGGCGTTGAGTCGATAAAGCACTGAATCATCACATCCGCAACGGCCATGAAACGATAGCGCCTGGGCATGCCCGGTGAGTTCTCATGGCTCAATGGCTCAGCGATAGCGAGCTGCGTAAAATCCACGTTCAGGGCCGGGTATTTATCCTGTAGCGCTTGCTTGAACCAGCTGGCAACGACACCTTGAAACGTCGGGCGCAGGGCAAAACTGTGACCCGCAAAGCTACTCAGGGCCGAGTAGCGGATCATGGCATCAGGGGTGGTCGAAAGTGTTTTCATGACAGTTCATCGCGTTGAATTAGACGAGGGTTACGCCCGCGAGAGGCAGAACCGGATCGGCTGATTAAACGCAATGAATCCGCATTACAGGCGGTATCTGGATATGTACAGGATCAGGCACTGGTGCGCTGGCGCTGGACGAAACGACCGACGTAGTCATCTGCCGGAGCCTGCAGAATCTCTTGCGGGCTGCCGACCTGGATCAACTGCCCGTCCTTGAGTACGGCAATACGATTGCCAATGCGCAACGCTTCGTCCAGGTCATGGGTGATAAACACGATGGTTTTTTGCAAAGTGCGCTGCAATTCCAGCAACTGATCTTGCATCTCTGCACGGATCAAAGGATCCAGGGCACTGAAAGCTTCGTCCATCAGGATGATGTCGGTGTCGGTGGCCAATGCCCGTGCCAGGCCGACGCGCTGACGCATGCCGCCCGACAGCTGATGAATGAACACCTGCTCGTAACCTTGCAGGCCGACCACGGAAATCCAGTGGAGGGCCCGCTGCTGGCATTGCGCGACGCTCTCGCCCCGGACTTTCAGGCCATAGGCGACGTTATCCAGTACGTTGCGGTGAGGCAGCAGGCCAAAATTCTGAAACACCATGCTGATCTTGTGCCGACGAAAATGGCGCAAGGCAGGCATGTCGTAATCCAGAATGTCTTCTCCGTCGACCAGGATCTGACCACTGCTGGGGTCGATCAGCCGATTGAGATGACGCACCAGCGTGGACTTGCCTGACCCGGACAAGCCCATGATGACAAAAACCTCTCCCGCCCTGATCGATAGCGAAATGTCATTGATGCCCACCACGCAGCCTGTTTCGGCCAGCACTTGGTCTTTACTCTTGCCCGCGCGGATCATCGCCAGCACGGCCTTTTCGCGATTGCCGAACACCTTGTAAACGTTGCGTACTTCAATTTTGTTGACGGTCATTTCTGATCCCCATGCCGAGGTCGGCCATAAGCCTGGGTAATGCGGTCGATGACCACCGCCAGAATCACGATAGCCAGCCCGGCTTCCAGCCCTTTACCGACGTTGAGGGTCTGAATGCCTACCAGCACGTCTTCGCCAAGACCGCGTGCACCGATCATCGAGGCAATCACCACCATCGACAGGGCCATCATGGTGGTCTGGTTGATACCGGCCATGATGCTGGGCATGGCCAGCGGCAATTGCACACCGAACAACTGTTGCATCGGCGTGGCACCAAAGGCATTGATCGCCTCCATCACCTCGCGGTCGACCTGGCGCAGGCCCAGATCGGTCAGACGGATCAGCGGTGGTACGGCATAAATCACAGTGGCAAAAATCGCTGGCACCTTGCCCAGGCCAAACAGCATCAGCACCGGGATCAGGTACACGAAGCTGGGCATGGTTTGCATGATATCCAGCAGCGGCATCAGCACCGAACGCAGACGGTTGCTGCGGGCGGCCAGAATCCCCAGCGGGATGCCCAGCAGCACAGCAATCACTGTGGCCACCAGCATCAGCGCCAGGGTCTGCATCAGCTTGTCCCACAGGCCAACAGCACCTACCAGGAACAACAGGCCGACAATCAGCAAGGTGCTGAAAATTTTGCGCGTGGCATGCCAGGCAATGGCGCCGACGATGATCAGCATCAGCCACCACGGGGTCAGGCGCAGCAGGTTTTCGAGGTGGATGATGGCCCACAGCAGCGTGTCGGAGATGTGCCGAAACACATCGCCGTAGTTGCTCACCAGCGCATCAACGCCATCATTGACCCATCCTGCGATGGAAAACGTCAGATTTTCAGGAAACATGCGGTGCTCTTGTTCAAGGAATTAATTCGCTTTAAGCGCCGCATCGACCTTGGCCGCCGCTTCAGGAGTAACCCAGGCATGCCAGATCTGCGGTTGCTCGCGCAAAAAGGCCTGCGCCGCCTTACGCGGTTCGGTGCGTTTTTCGCTCATTTGCGCCAGGGTTGTGTTCAGCAAATCGATCGGAAAATCGACCTTCTGGTAGAACTCGACCAGTTGCGGGTATTGCTTGCTGAACGGGGTCGACACGCCGATCGCCAGTTTCGCCGGCAAGGAGCGGGTGCCCTTGGGGTTGGGATTGTTGGCGTCGGCCAGGGTTTTCCAGGCTTCGGCATCGAAGGCAGGCTCTTCGAGTTTTATCAGTTTGTAGCGGCCAATCAGCGGGGTTGGAGACCAGTAGTAAAACAACACCGGTTTGCCACGCTTGATCGATGAGCTGACCTCGGCATCCAGCGCCGCGCCGGAGCCTGTACGAAAGTTCACGAAGTCCTTGTCCAGCCCGTAGGCCTTGAGCTTTTGGCTGTTGACGATTTCAGAGGTCCAGCCGGTAGGGCTATTTAGAAAGCGACCGCGAGAAGGGTCTTCCTGATCGCGGAAAACATCTTTGTAGCGTGCCAGATCGTTGACCGACTTCAAGTCCGGGGCCAGCGCCTTGATGCCTTTTTCAGGGTCGCCCTTGATCACATACTCCGGCACCCACCAGCCCTCGCTGGCGTTCTTGACGATATCGCCCAGCCCCAGCACCTTGCCCTCGGCTTCGGCCTTGATCCACACCGGGCTGCGCCCTGCCCACTCTTCACCAATCACTTGAATATCATTTTTGGCCAGTGCGGCTTCCAGACTGACTGTGCTGCCGGGCAATGTGTCCGTCGCCACGTCGTAGCCTTTCTCTGTAATCAGGCGCAGCACTTCGGTAATCAGGCTGCCGCTTTCCCAGGTGATATCACCAAAGTGAACCGGTGCCTTCTGCTCGGCCAGCACCGGTTGGGTGATCAATGCACAGGCCAGCAGCGGACCACCGAGCCATTTTTTCAAGTTATTCATGCGGATTCTCTTGTTATGGAGGGGCGGTAGGTGGGTTGCGCGGTGGCGTGCATGGCGCAACGCTTGAGGGCGCGAACCATGTAGTCACTCACGCTGCGCCGGGATATGCCCAGCTGTTGTGCGATTTCGGGATACGTCAGGCCATTGACCCGTGATAGAACGAAGGTTTCCCTTGCCTTGTCGGGCAAACCATCGAGCCGGGCATCAATCATCTGCAAGGCTTGAATTGCCTGGGCCAGGGTCTCTGGCGAGGGGAAATGAAGGGGTTCTTGCTGTTGCACGCTCATCAGATAGGCCCGTTCCACATCCCGGCGACGCCACAGTTGAAAGATCAGACGCCGGGCGATAGTCGTCAACAACGCACGCGGCTCGCGGATGACCTGCCCCTGAGGTGCGCTTAAAAGCTGGGCAAACGTGTCGGCCGCGATGTCTTCAGCGTAGCTGCTGGAATCGAGGTAACGGCACAAACGTGCATGCAGCCACAAATAGTGGGTGCGATAAAGCTGGCTCACATGGTCGCGGTGAGCGATGTCGGCGCCGGACATAGGGGCTCCAGGAATTAAACAGAACGGTATGTCCGGTGATCCGGTGCGGTGATCCTAGCAAATGGTTTTATGCAATTTAAATACTAAAAAAACATTTGTTTATTCGTTTCAGCTATTAAGTATGGCTCCACTACTGCAACACGTCATACCCGAACTCAGCCGCTTCCTGCCGATAATCGAGAACCATCTGATAATCCGCTTCACTGGCTGGTAAAACTTCCCGCAGCCCCAAGGTTAGAGCTACTTCGGGTAATTGCTCCAAGGCCGTATTCATTGCCTGGCGAATCTGCCCTGCGCCGTCACGTCCGGCACTGAGCGCAGTGATGTAAGGCAAGGTCGGGCTGGAGGCCGTACGCGCCACAATCCGCAGCCCGGCAACTTCTGCCGGCGCATAGCGGGCCAGGTAGGCATAGGTCACGCTGTCGATGGCGGCAAGGTCGGCCCAACCTTCGCGCACCCAGCGCAGGCTTTGCCGGTGCGCGCCGCTGACGGCCACGGAGGCAAAAAAGCGCCCACCGCGCTGCAGGGGCGCAAGGCGATGGCGCAATAGATTCATGCCGCTGTTGGAGTGCTGATCATTGATCACCCCGCGGCTGCCCTCGAAAGCGCCCAGATCGCGGCGCGGATCTGCATCACGGCTGACAATCACACTGCAATGCTCCCCCCCATTGCTGTCGGGCCATTCGTAATGCGGGCGACCGACCAATTGCACCTGACCGCGCAACTGGGTCAACAGCGGATAACCGCAGGTCTGGCTCAGCAACAACTCGGGGGCCCTGAACAACTCCAGCAGGCCAAGGCCCCGGGCATCGCCACGGGTATGCTGCAAAAGCTCGAGAACACGGGTCAACCAGCGTTCATTGGCTTCGCTGACCTGCTGGGGGGCTACATACATTGCCAATTCGGCATAACGGCCAGACATGGAAGGCACCTTGTGAAATTAACTGAACGGATGCTGCGGGCTATCAATCGCCTGCACCGCGTGACGGCGAATCAGTTCACCGTAGCCTTGCACCAGAAAACCGCCGCTGCGCTGCTGCCACTGCTCTCGTCGCGCACGGTAGACCCTGGGCATGTAAAACCACGGCAAACCCGGTAAATCATGGTGCACCAGATGCAAGTTGAGGTTCAGGAACAGCCAGGTCCAGGGCCAACCGGCTTCATTGAGTACCGTTCGCTGTTCCGGCCGGGATGCGGGACGGTGCTCATAAAAGGAACGAACCATGCCCACTGACAAAACCGGCACGGTAACCAGAAATACATACTGCCAAACAGCCAGTTCGCTGCAGTACGCGATGAAGGCAAACATCAGCATCGTGAAAAAACCGTGGGTCAGCCACATGCACCAGGCTTTCCGCTCGCCGCTGCGCAGGCGATGCAACTCCTCCCTGGCCATGCCAAACAATGCCAGGGGCGGGCCCAGCAGCAGGCGTCCGGGCACCGTTTTGTTCAGCCAGAGCAAACCACGCAGCAGACTGGAACTGCCCTGCCAGTGAGCCTGGCTTAAATAGCGGCTTTCGGGGTCAATGCCGGGCAAGGTCAGGTCATGATCGCGGTGATGCTGCAAATGGCTGTCGCGATAGAGGGTATAGGGGTACCACAGCGCAAAAGGTGCGTAGCCCAGCACCTTGTTAAGGTTGCTGGAACCTGTGGGGTGGCCGTGCAGCAGTTCGTGCTGCACCGACATCCACAGCACCACCACCGGGATCAGCAGCACAATCGTCCAGCCAGCGCCAAGCACCGGGCTGCCCAGCAGCAACGCAAACCAGGCGGTGGGAACGGCAAGCAGCAATAACCAGGTAGGCCACTGGGTTCGACCGGTGAAGGTACGGGACAAGGCCTGGATGTCCCGTTGTTGGGCGCTATCGAAATAATGCGACATCTGATGAACTCAAAACAGGTTTGAATCCTTGTTGCGCCAGTCGCAGTTTTCTTGCAGATCGATTGGTTATGAGCTTAGAGGTGTTTGCGTACGGGTCGAAAAGCAAACCCCGGAAACGCAAAAAGCAGCCCGAAGGCTGCTTTCTGTGTGTTTTTTGAAACTGCGTTGCTCCAAAAAACAAAATTTGGAGCGGGAAACGAGACTCGAACTCGCGACCCCGACCTTGGCAAGGTCGTGCTCTACCAACTGAGCTATTCCCGCAATAATGGCGTCCCCTAGGGG
>NZ_RXHW01000016.1:0-61587 GCF_005930585.1 Pseudomonas sp. FSL W7-0098 | reverse complement strand
CCCTTTTGGAAGGACCCAAAAGGAACCAAAAGGTCCTCGCCCCATCGTACGGCCTTCGCTGCGCTCAGGTTCCCTCGCTCCGGACCTGCTCCGTGGGCACGCCGCCACGGGCCATCCATGGCCCCGTCGCGGCTCTCCCGGTATCCATGCCGGTCGACCCACTCCTCAGCACCTCCTCTCGGCCTCCCGGGAGGGCTGGCAGATCAAAAACACTGCGCCCCGAGGCGGCCGACCGGCCGGCCTGTTCGGTTCGCGTGTACTGCGCAATCTCTGTAGATACTCTGTTGCAGGTCAAGCCCTATTGTGGGAGCGAGCCTGCTCGCGAACGACCTTCGCGAGCAGGCTCGCTCCCACAGTTGCAGTGTTCCTGTAGCAGCAGCCTTCGTTCCTCGGCAGCTACAGGGGCAGTTACCCCATCCCTCAAACAGCCTAACCCTTACGGACGATGTTCAAGGCCCGGCCCCGTCTGATTATCGCGACTACTTTCAACCAGTGTGCGAGGGACCGCGAGCATGGGCGCTTTTGTCTTGTCATCGGCTGTGCAACGCTGCGCCGAGCAGTTGATGGCCCGGCGCAAAGCCTTGCTCGGCTTTTTTCTGTTGCTCACCCTGGCCTTGGGCTACAGCGCCACCCAGGTTCGCCTGGACCCCGGTTTCAACAAGCAGATACCGGTGCGCCATGCCTACATGATCAACTTCCTGGACTTCAGCCGTATCTTTACCGGCGCCAATCGCCTGCTGGTCAGCGTGCACTGGAAAGGCGAGGGGGATATCTATAACCCCGAGTTCCTCCAGACCCTGCAAAACGTCACCGATGACGTGTTTTATCTCTCCGGGGTCAGCCGCCCCAGCGTCACCTCGCTGTTTACCCCCAACGTGCGCTATATCGAAATCACTGAAGACGGCTATGTCGGTGATCTGGTGGTGCCGCCGCAATACGCCGCCACCCCCGCAGATTTGCAACAGGTACGCAGTAATGCCGCGCGCTCCGGGCAGATCGGCCGGCTGCTGGCCAATGACCTCAAATCCGCGCTGGTGCGCGCTGACCTGCAGGACATCGATCCGAAGACCGGCCAGCCCGTAAGCTACATACAAATTGCTCGTGGCCTGGAAGACATCCGCGCCAAATACGCCAGCGACGATATCGAAATCAATATCGTGGGTTTTGCCAAACTGGTCGGCGACGTGGTCGAAGGGCTGAACACGGTGATGGGCTTTTTTGCCATCGCATTTCTGATCACCGCTGCGCTGCTGTGGTTGTATTCACGCTCGTTGCGCCTGACCCTGGTGGCGCTGTTTGTCGCCTTGCTGCCGGTGATCTGGTTGCTTGGCCTGCTGCCGTTGCTGGGCCTGGGTATCGACCCGATGTCGATTCTGGTGCCGTTCCTGATCTTCTCCATCGGTGTGTCCCACGCCGTGCAAATGACCAACGCCTGGAAGCAGGAAGTGCTCGCCGGGAGTGATTCGGTGAGTGCGGCCAAGGTGGCCTTCAGCAAGATTTTCATTCCCGGTGCGCTGGCGTTATTGATGAACGCCCTGGGTTTCGGGGTGATCATGCTGATCGATATCCCCATTGTCCACGAGCTGGGCGTCACGGCCTGTATCGGTGTGATGCTGATGATCATCACCAACAAAATCGTTCTGCCGCTGCTCATCGCCCATCTGCAACTCGAGCCGCACCTGATGACGGCCAGGGCGCGCATTGCCAGCTCGCGTCACCCCCTGTGGTGGCGATTGTCGGCGCTGGCCACACCGGTACCGGCACTCTGGGTGTTTGCCCTGAGCCTGCTGCTGCTGGCGGCAGGCGCGATCAAGGCCCGCGAACTGGCCACTGGTGATATCGGCACCGGCGCGCCGGAGCTGCGGGCCGACTCGCGCTACAACCAGGACAACCAGAAAATCATCAGCAGTTACGCCATCGGCCTGGATGTGCTTTCGGTGTTTCTGACCATTCGCGATCGCAGTGAAGCCTGCCTGGATCCGGCCGTCATGCGAGCGGTGGAAACATTCGACTTCAAGATGCGTGAAGTCCGCGGCGTGCAATCGGTGCAGAGCGTAGCGGGGATGAGCAAGCAGGTGATTGCCGGCAACAACGAAGGCAACCCGCGCTGGGCGGCCATCCCCGGTTCCGCCCAGGGCTTGCAACAGGGCGCCTACGCCTATTCACCGGACTCGGGGCTGGTGACGGACGGCTGCCAGAAAATGCAGATCCTGGTGTTCCTGACCGACCACGAAGGCGCCACCGTGGCCCATGTGCTGGATGAGGCCAGGCGCATTATCGCTGCGATTGCCGTGCCGGGGGTGGAGTTCAAGCTGGCGGGGGGCAATATCGGCGTGATGGCGGCGTCCAATGAAGCGGTCAAGCAGGCCGAAGTGGTGATGCTGGCGGCGTTGTTTGTGTCGGTGGCGCTGTTCTGCCTGCTGACCTTTCGCTCGGTGCGCGCAGTGCTGTGCATTCTGGTGCCCTTGGCGATTGTCGCGGTGCTGTGCAATGCACTGATGGCCCTGCTGGGTATTGGCCTCAAGGTCGCGACCTTGCCGGTAATGGCGCTGGGTGTGGGGGTAGGGGTGGACTACGGCATCTATCTGTACGAGCGCATCGAGCATGAGATGGCCGCGGGGCATGACCTGCGCGAAGCCTTCTACCGCGCCATGTGCCAGCGCGGCACGGCGGCGGTGTTTACCGCGCTGACCATGTCGCTGGGGGTGTGCACCTGGGTATTTGCGCCCCTCAAGTTCCAGGCCGACATGGGTGTGCTGTTGGCCTTCATGTTTATGGTCAACGTGCTGGGGGCGATCTTCCTGCTGCCGGCACTGGCTGCGTGGTTCAACCTGGGCAAGCCGCTGGTGGAACCCGCGATGCTCACGATTGCGCAATCAGCCAGAGCGTGAGTGGGCGCCAGGTTTCAGGTGGGAGCGGGCTTGCTCGCGATTCAGGCGCCGCGATGTATCAGCCAGACCACGTCGATCCAATCGCGGGCACGCCCGCTCCCACCAGTAAATGTGCATGACCAATAAAAAGGAGAACTCCATGGGACGCATCACCCATATGGGCGGCTGGCTGTCAGTTGCCCTGGCATTGCAGGGTTACAGTGCTCTGGCGCTGGCCCAGGCCCCTGCCGACCAGATCACCCGGCTGGGCAAGGACCTGACCTGCGTCGGCGCCGAAAAGGCGGGCAACGCCGCAGGCACCATCCCTGCTTTTGGCGGCCAATGGCTGGGCGCGGCACCGGGGATGAAGTTCGAGGGCACGGGCAAGCATCCCGTAGACCCTTACCCCAACGAAAAGCCGCTGTTTGTGATCACCGCGCAAAACCTCAGTCAGTACGACGGGCACTTGTCCGAGGGGCAAAAGGCCCTGTTCAAACTCTATCCGCAAACATTCCGCATGCCGGTTTACCCTTCGCACCGTGACTTTCGTTTTTCTGACACGGTGTGCAAGGCCACCCTGGAAAATGCCTCGGTCGCCAAACTGGTCGACGACGGCGAAGGCGTGGTTGCCCGCACTGGCGGGGTAGCATTCCCGATACCGCAAAACGGTATTGAACTGCTGAAAAATGCCTCGCTGTTTACCGTGCGTGCCTGGACCGAGGAATACACTTCGGACAACGCCTATGTGCTCAAGGATGGCAATATCAACTGGGGCCGCGTGCACTCGCGCAACATGGCGCCGGGGCTGGAGCCGGGCAAGATTGGCGACACGGTGGGCAATTCGTCTTTCTACCTTAACGAAACCCTGCTGCCACAGCGCGACAAGGGTGAAATCAACACCGGTACCGAGTACTGGAACGACAAGACCGAGCCGCGCCAGAGCTGGCGCTACGATCCGGGTACGCGGCGTGTGCGGCAGTCGCCGGGTTACGGTTTTGACATGGCCTTTCCGGGCTCCGGCGGTTCGATCACTGTCGACGAAGTACGCATCTTCAACGGCTCGGCCCAGCGCTATAACTGGAACATCGTCGGTAAAAAAGAGCTGTATATCCCTTACAACACTGCGCGCCTGCACGCCGGTGACCTGAAGTACGCGAGCATGCTCACTCCCGGTCATATCAACCCCGACCACATGCGTTACGAACTGCATCGCGTGTGGGTGCTCGAAGGTGTGCTCAAGCCGGGTAACCGCCATCTGTACGGCAAGCGCACGCTGTATATCGACGAAGACAGCTGGTTCCCGATCATGGGTGACAACTACGACAACCGCGGCGAGTTGTGGCGCACCTCGATGGTCAATTACTTCTATGCCCCGGAAACGCAAACCTGGCAGGCCGGTGTTGGCCTGTATCACGACCTGAACGCTGGCAGTTATCTGGCCTTCAACCTGATCAACGAACAACGCAACGGCTATGTGCTGAACAAAGGCGGTTTTGCTGCTGGCGATTTTGGCCCCGAAGCGGCACGTCGGGCCGGCAAGTAACGCCCTGACGCCATCCTGCTGTCTGCCACGGGCCCTGCCTGTGCGCAGGTGGCCGGGCGGAGCAAAACAACAATAACAAGGAGCAAGGCATGTTCAAGCAATACACGCGTGTTGTCGGGACCGGTTTATTGTCGGGGCTGAGCGGTCTGGCCCTGGCGGCACCTACCCTCGAGCTGGGCGAAAACACCACCCTCGACTCTTCCCTGACCGTCAACTACACGGCCTCGATGCGTACCGCAAAACCGGATCACGAATACCTGAACAACATCAACTACGATGATGCCACGCGCAACATCAAGCGCGGCTCGCTGATCAACAACCGGGTCAGCGTATTTGGCGAGTTGATGCTCAAGCACGACAACCTCGGCGCCGTGGTGCGCGGCAGTCATTTCTATGACGAGGTCTACCACCAGCGCAACGACAACGACTCACCGGACACGGTGAACAAGACCGGACGCTACAACGACTTCAGCCTGGACACGCGCAAACTCAGCGGCAGCAAGGCGCGGCTGCTGGATGCTTATGTGTATGGCGACTTTACCGTCAATGACGACCAGTACCTGTCACTAAAGGCCGGGCGGCATCTGGTGGCCTGGGGCGAGAGCCTGTTCTGGCCCAACATCAGCCAGGGCCAGGCACCGGTGGATTCGACCAAGTTCAACGTGCCCGGCACCGAAGCCAAGGATGCCTACTTGCCGGTGGGGCAGATATCGGGCGCGTGGTCGGTGAACGAAGACCTGACCCTGCTCGGGTTCTACCAGTACAAGTGGGAAGAAACCCAGCTCAACCCCGTGGGCGACTACTTTGGCAGCGATACCTTTGGCCCGGGGGCCGAGTTCTTCCGGCTCGCCCCGGGCATCGTCGACAACCTGCCCAACGGGGCCGCAGTCGGCTACGCCGGCTCGGTCAAACCGGGCGACAGCGGCGAGTGGGGCCTGGGCACCCGATACCGGGTGACGCAAAACACCGAGGTCGGGCTGTTTCATTACCGTTATCACGACCGCGTCCCGGCACTGTTCTTCGACTTTACCGGGCAGACCCATTACTCGTCCCTGAACAAAGTGGGTGGCAACGGCAATGGCCCGAGTTACCAGCTGGGTTACTTTGACAACATCAAGCTCACCGGCATCAGTTTCACCACCAAAGCCGGTGATTCGGTGCAATTCGCCGGTGATCTGAGCTATCGCGACGGCGCGGCGGTGTACCTGAGCAACGGTGCGCCGGCGCGGGGGCAGGTGTGGCAGGGAAACCTGAATGCCGTGTACATGATCGGGCCGACGTTTATGGCGCAGCAGACCACCCTGATGACCGAGGTGGTGCACCAGCGCATCCAGGGCGTGGATGACCTGACCATTAGCGGTGGCGGGGCGGGCACGGACGGGACTTTCAATAAATATGTGTATGACGGTCAAACACGGGGTTCAAGCCTGTTGGGGATCGGTGCCTATTTCGATCACCCCAGCGTATTCAACGGCTGGGACTTGACCACCAAGGCCACCTGGACCCAGAACATTGACGGCAGTGCCTATTCGGGGTTGGGCCGTGCTGAAAAGCGTCTGACAGTGGGTGGTGATTTCAAGTACCTGGGCAACTTTCAGCTGGGGCTGACTTATGTGGCGTATTTGAGTTCGGCCGATATTGCCCAGGGACGGACAATGGCGGATCGGGATTACCTGTCGTTCAATGGCAAGTACACCTTTTGACCCGGGCCCTCACGGCAACCCTCTCCCGGAGGGAGAGGGGCGGGATGAGAGGGCTTGTGATTCTCAGCCCGTCTACCGGGCCTCCCGCGGCATCCCCAGCGCTCGTTCGGCAATGATATTGCGCTGAATCTCATTACTGCCGCCATAAAGGGTATCCGCACGGGTAAACAGAAACAGCGCCTGCAACCGTGTCAGCTCATAAGGCGCCCCGGCCAGCAACTCGGCCTCTGGCCCCAGTACATCCATCGCCAGCTTGCCCAGGGCCACATGCCAGGTCGACCAGGCCAGTTTGTAGATCGTCGCTTCAGGCCGCAGGCTGCCATCCTGTACCCCGGACAACATGCGCAACGAGTTGTAGCGCAACACCCGCAAGCCGCTCCAGGCCTGTGCGATGCGCTGGCGCAGCACCGGGTCTTGCGCCGCACCATTGGCCTTGGCAATACGCACCACTTCGTCCAACTCATTCTGAAACTGCATTTGCTGGCCCAGGGTCGATACCCCGCGTTCAAACCCCAGCAGCGCCATGGCGATTTTCCAGCCATCACCCGGTTGGCCGATCAGGTTGTCTGCCGAAGCCCGCGCCTGATCAAAAAAAACCTCGTTGAATTCACTGGTACCGGTCAATTGCCGGATCGGCTGTACCCGTATACCCGGCTGGTCCATCTCCACCAGCAAGAACGACAGGCCGCGATGGCCAACACTTCCCGGCTCGGTACGTGCCAGCACAAAGCACCAGTCCGATTCATGAGCCAGTGAGGTCCAGACCTTTTGCCCGCTGATCAACCATTGCCCGCGGTCTTCATCGAAACTGGCGCGGGTCTTTATATTGGCCAGGTCCGACCCGGCACCCGGTTCGGAGTAGCCCTGACACCAAAAGTGCTGGCCCGCCAGTATCGGCGGCAAAAAACGTTGCTGCTGTTCCTGGCTGCCAAAGGCCGCAATCGTCGGCCCTACCAGCCCTTCGCCGATATGGCCCATACGTCCCGGGCCACCCGCCCTTGCGTACTCTTCGAAAAAGATCACTTGCTGGCTGATGCTCAAGCCACGGCCGCCATGCTCGGTGGCCCAGCCAGCACCCACCCAGTGGCCTTGGGCCAAGACCTGTTCCCAGCGCTTGCGCAACCCGGGAGCAAAGTCCTCATCCCCCGGGCCACCGCGAAAGCGCAAAGCTGCAAAGTCACCGCTCAGGTGCTGCTGCATCCACTGCGCAACCTGTTGGCGAAACTGCTCATCTGCTGCGCTAAAACCGATATTCATGTGCACTCTCCGAAAATCTGCCGGGCCAATTGCTCGCGATGAAACGCCGGGGTGCCGAGCATCTGCTCACTTGCCCGGGCTCGCTTGAAATACAGATGCGGGTCGTATTCCCAGGTAAAACCCACGCCACCGTGCAACTGGATGGACTCGGCGGCACACTGGAAAAAGCCTTCGCTGGCAAAAATTTTCGCAGTGGCCGCGGCTTCCCCAAGTTGCTCACGGATACCCGGATCACCATCGATATTCAGGCACTCGGCGGCAATGCAGGCAGCGTAGTAACTGGCCGAGCGCGCGCATTCGATGGCCAGCATCAAATCGGCACAGCGGTGCTTGATGGCCTGGAAACTGGCGATAGTGCGACCAAATTGTTCGCGGCCGCTGATATAGGCCAGAGTGATGTCCAGCGACTGCTGTGCGCCACCGGTCTGCTCGGCCGCCAGGCCAACACAGGCTATCTGCAGCACATCGCGCAGCATCGGCCAGCCTTGCCCGGGTTCGCTGAGCAACTGATCGTCGTGGACGACTACATCGTTCAGGGTGATGGTAGCCAGGCGGCGGGTCTGATCCAGTGTCGGTTGCCACTGGCAAACAATCCCGGGAGTATCGGCAGGCAGTGCAAACAGGCGGATACCGGCTTCGCCGACGCTGCCCGGCGTGCGTGCGGCAATGATCAACAGCTGGCAATCGCTGCCATCGATCACATAGTGATACTCGCCATTGAGGCGATACCCCCCCGCATGGCTCTGCGCATACACCTGCACGGCGCTGTCGTCCCAGCGAGGCGCGCTGGTGTAGGCGAGGCTGGCGCGAATCTCACCGGCGGCAATCAACGGCAGCCAGCGTTCCTTGAGTGCTTCATTGCGACTGAGCAGCAGGGCAGGGGTGGCCAGGCAGCAGGTTGCAAAGAATGGTGTGGGCAGCAGGCAGCGCCCGAGCTGTTCCTGGAGCAGACTGACTTCGACAAAGCCCAGGCCAAGACCTCCATAGGCCTCGGGGATCGCCAGTGCGGGCCAATACAGCTCCCTGGCCATTCGCGCCCAGGTAGCGGTGTCGTACCCCTGATCGCTGGTCATGGCCGTGCGCACCGCAGCGGAGCTGGCCACTTGGTTCAAAAAACGTTCGGCGGATGCCTGAATCATTCGCTGTTCGTCTGTCAGGGCAAGCTCCATATGGGCCTCGTCGTAAAAATACGGATCAAGGCGCCAGCATGAAAGCGCGCAGCACGGGTGCAATCCCTGAGCCGGACTAGTCCGTTTGATTAGCCCGAGTCAGATTTCGGAGTCCCAGACTACCGTGATATTCCCGGAATACTTGCCTTGCTCGGACAACATCTGCAGGACATGCTGCCTTTGTATTTCAAAATGCAGCGTGGATGGCTTGTTATCGACATAGTGCGTGGACTTGAACAGCAGTCCAGTTGAAGCCCTTAGGGGTTCTCGAGAGACCGAGGAGTCATCATCATTGCCGATGCCATTGGGCATGCTGACCAGAACATCGACTGGAACTGAGTGGCCGCTGCTGGTATTGCTGATTGCGCAGGTATCGCCTACCAACCGGTCACAGGCCAGTTGCATCTTGAAACGTGAGCTGGCAGAAATCATGAAAGGCTGATCCCGAAAAAGTTTCTCGGGCGTGCGGCCATTTTGCATCCATTCTTGCCAACTACCCTTGGGTGTCAGTTCTACTTTATTGCCGCCGGGTGGAATATCCACTTTAAGGGTGTGCTGGACATTAAGCAGGAATTTGATCGTGAGTATATTGTCGCTGGGGAGCATATTGTCTCCCATGTCAATGTCTTGGTAAGGCCCCACGGTATAGTTGATTTCACCATTATAATCACCCGATGACATTCCGAGTGGGTTGGGCGTCTTCATTTCATAAGAGAAGTCCAGGGTTCGATAAGTGAAGTTGGGGATGTCGTACAGTGCTGCTCTACTACAGGTTGCTCCGGAAACAGGTGTTGTCCAGTAGATCGGGATTCCGAACCAGTTAGCGACGAATGTCGTCGCACCAATGCAGGTGCCAGCCCCCCGCCATAAATAACCTCCCACCCATAATTTATTGAGACCATCCGACCAGCTGCTTGCATTGGGTACCAAGGTATGGATGTTCTGTGGTTCGATAGATGTATATGTTCCAATGCCGGTGATACGAACCTGTAACTCTTCAGTTTCCAGCGTTTGAGCATGGGTGACGATCAGAGTACGCCAATCACTGTTTGCCCGAATCATCATGCCTTGCCTGGGGTCTGGGTTGTTGGCAATTATCCGGCTGGAGTTGCGAAAGGAAATAGGGGCGGAAATGCTGATAATGCCTTTATTGATACAGGTTTGAGGCACGTAGCTGCAGTAGTGGCTATTGCTGGGTGTTTTGTTTGTGAATGTATTTTGGTGTGGAAGTGCCGGGTCGGGCTTGAACTCGGCCCGCACATTGACGTTCGCAGCATACACAGGCTGAAGAAAACCAAGTGTCAATACAAAAATGGCCAATACACAAGTTTGCCGATATATTGAGAATGGTACGTTATTCAAAGGAGTGGGGTTGTAATCAATGACAGAGGCCCTGGAGGGTTTATTCTTCATGCTATTACCTGAGTGCTGTTTATTGAGCTGCAGAAGGCGTCGGCCCATCAAACATGATTTGGACACTGCCAAAGTATGCCCCTGGCTTAAAACCTGTTTCAGGCTTGATCGCCTCGATTCGTAAGGGAACCCTGTAACCCGTTTTGGCTTCGTTGTCGGGCACGACCACTGTGTCGGTCAGCGCAAGTTCGTGGCCATTGAACTTGACCCGCAGGCTGATCAGATCCCTTCCGTTGGACAGCATTGATTCATGGCCCAGGCGTGCGGTAATGGCGCCACTGCGACTGCGTACATCGAATGACGCCTGCAGGGGCTCCAGATACCCGCGGGCAAGGTTCCACTTCATTATTTGTGTGCGCTCTAGAAACTGCGACTCCACGGGCAATATATAGAAGTCCGGGGTCGGAATAGTGACACTCACTTCAAAGATGTGTTCTTCGCGCGCTGCAAACCCCGCTTGCATCCAGAGTGCCAGGCTTGCCGCGACAGTCAGGCATGAGATTTTGCACGCAGATAGATGCATCAGCCTTTAACCTCCATGGGTTTATTGTTACTGCCCTCAATCAGGATAAAGCGATAATGACGGCCAGCTTTTTTGGTAAAGCTGAACAGGCGACCCGGCAAGATATGGTTTTTGGTAACGGGCTCGCACTCCAGCGGGTTCTGGACGGAGCAGTCTTTGAATTCATCAAGCAGCATGATGGTATTGCCGTTGTTTTTGACTGAGTACTGTTGTGCGGTGTCGTTTATCTGGGTATCAAAACCGGCGTTTTCAGGGCGTACAACAAAGAAGGTGCCATAGCCTGCGAGCACGTTGATCCCGGCCGACAGGGTCTTTTTATAGACGTCGGTTTCTTCGGTGGAAAGGGCAAATTCATCTTCTTTTTCCGGCACGACCGGCACAAAACGCACGCGAAAATACCGCTCTTGGTCTCGTATCCCCTTGAACAGCAGGCGGGTGCCCTGGGTGCCGCTGGCAGGGATTATCAGCCGTGCCGGGCTGGCGATCAGGCCATCACGCATGGCTGCATTGCCTTGGGTTTTCAGCGGTACTTCTTCTGAAGTGCCGTCGGCTTTGTAGACTATCTCCAGTATGGAAACGCGAACAAAGGCGGTGCTGCCGCCGCCGTTATACACCCGCTTCAAATAGGTGCTTTTATCGCCATCCATATAGTCAAAGACGGTTCCGACGTTGATACTGGGGCCCGCGATGGCACCCAATGAGATACCCCATAGACTGAGTATGGCACTTGCAAGTTTCATGGTAAGTTCCTGTTTTCTCTATTTACTACCCGGGAGCCTTAAACTTCCGAATCCCAGATGACGGTCACATTTCCTTTATAGGTGCCTTCCTGGTCGAGCATTTCATTCACGTATTTCTTTTCGATTTCGAAGTGCAGTACCCCGGTTTTTCCATCCACATATCGGCTGGGCTGGAACAGTTCAGTACCCTGGCCGCTTGTAAGCAAGGGCTTACGGGTGATCGAAGCGCCGTTTGAATCGGTAATGCCGCCGGGCAGACTGACAAATATATTGATCGGCACGTTGTGGCTCACGTTGTTGCTGAGTGCGCAGGTGTCGCCCATGACTCTTTCGCAGCTCAATAGCATCTTGAAACGTGAACTGGCGGAAACACTAAAGGATTGGTCGCTGGCAAGTGTTTCCGGTACTCGAGCTATGAGCAACCATTGATACCAGCCGCCTTTGGGAACCAGCTCGACCCTATTACCGCCCGGGGGGATATCAACTTTTAAGGTGTGCTGAACGTTCAGGATAAAATTGAGATTCAGCACGGAGCTGTTAGGGATCAACAAATCACCCATGTCGAAATCCTGGTAAGGCCCTATTGTGTAAGCCAAGTTTCCGGAATAGTCACCTGCTGACATGCCTAATGGATCAGGTGTCTTTAATTCGTAGGCGAAGTCCAAAGAGTGGTATGCCAACTTTGGGATGTTGTAAAGTGCCTTTTTGGCACAGGTTACATCGGCCTCCGGTGCTCCCCAAAAGAACCAAAAATTTCCACCGGTGTAGAGGGGCGTCGATTTTCTGGTGCAGGGTGACGGCGGTATCGACCAGTTACTTCCGGACCACAGTTTGTTATGCCCGTCCCCCCAGCTTGTCGCACCAGGAACCAGGGTGTGTACGGTGTCGGGGTCAATGCTCAGTACTGTACCAAAACCGGTTATACGGATCTTCACTTCCTCTGTTTCCAGAGTCTGGTTGTGCCTGACGGTTAATGTCCGCCATGCTCCCGGGATTGTCACCATCGCACCTTGACGCGGATCTGTGTGATTGGCTACTACAGGCACCGCAGACCTGAAAACTACGGGGGCGGCGATGCCGAACACGCCTTTGGAAGCGCAGTCAGCAGGGTTGTAATAGCAATATTGACCGGTATTCGGTGTTTTATTCGTAAATACATTGCGATTGGGAAAGGCGGGGTCAGGTTTGAACTCTGCATTTATTGTTATCTCTACCCCGTGAGTATTGGGCGGGGCAACAAGGCCACAAACAAAAATCAATACAATACCGGCAGCGGTTTTTGCCATCCGATTTAGCCTGCGGCTTTGTGCCAGACTCAATAAACACTTTACGTTGAAGTCCGCTAGATTGTTCCGCTTCATCCTGCTGCCTCAACATTATTAGCCGATTCTGCCAACGTGTCGGGATGGCAACGCAGGTCGCCGATTTCCAGCACATTGTTCTGCCTGAGGGTTTTGGTGATGTCGATACGGAATTGGCAGAGTAATGCTTCGTCCTTGCGCACTTCCAGAGTGGGAGTGCCGGCGTTCATCTCCATTGAGAAGAAACCGTCCACTTCACTGATGCCGCGGCTGGTGGTGTTGATGATGTGATAACCCTTGAGCGGGTTACCGTCCGCGTCAATCAAGCGGCCAAGAACGGTGACGGTATTCACCACGTTGATCTTGCGGTAGCCCACGCCGCCCTTGTTCAGGTGATAACGGGCGCGAGGTGGCTGGATCGCAGCGGCGGGCACGTGGTTGCCCTGAAAGTCGAAACTGACTGAGCTGCTCTCGTACGCGGTGAGGGGAATATAGTTGCGGCCGGGGCGCAGCATGGTGCTGCCACCGCTGAGGTCATCGGCACGCAAGGCAATGTTGGCGATATCGGACTCGACGTCGACGATCATTCCGGCCCCGCGCCCGGAGGGCTCACTGCTCATGGCCATGGTCAAGCCGCTCAGGGCGATGGTGCTGTCCAGGTTAAGGCCACCGCTTAGGTAGCCGTTATAAGACGAGCGTTGCACAAAGGTATCGGCGCTGAGGCTGTCGGTCAGGAAGGTGGCCCGCCCATTGACGCCCACTCCGTAGGTATCGGTACTTGCGGTGGCAGCCACGCTTTGCAGGACGTGGCCTTCGATATTTTTGCTGTAACTGAGGGAGGCATTGTTGTCACGCTCACCGTCCCGGCCGGTGCGTGACCCCAGGCTGGCTGACCAGCGTTCACCCGGGCCGCCGAGGGCCAGGCTGATGCTCAGGTCGACCCCGCGATTGCGCTTGTTGCCGGAACTGAGGCTGCCGGGTCGATCAAAGACCGACAAACGCCAGTTACCGTCGCTGCCAAACAGGTGCGTGGGTTGCGCCCAGCCCACGTCCAGGCCGTAGCCGCGGCTATAGCCATTGCTGTGGGAGAGGCGGGCACTCAAGGTGCTTTGCAGGCCGAAGCGATGGTTCAGGGACAGGGCGGTAGTGCTGGTCTGGCCCACATAGCTGGACTTTGTGCGCAGGCGCGTGCCGTCCGGCAGGGTTTCGTAGGTGTTACGGGTGTCGAGCCAGCTGCGGTTGTGGTTGAACACGACATTGCCGAGGCCGTAGTGGTACTGGCCGTTAAAGTCGACACCGGTGCCGTAGCTTTGAGTCTTGTAAAGATTGGCATAAAAGGTGAGATTGCTGGCCAGCGTCCAGTCAATGGCGGTGCCCCATTGCATCCTGTTTTTTACCTGGCGCGCAGACAGACCCAGGATGGCGCGCGGGTGCAGCAGGTAATTGAGCGAGGCGCCGGCGGTCATGTCGCCGGTGGCCTGGTCGTCCCAGTTGCTCAGCAGTTTGCTTTCGCGTCCGGCGAACAGGTTATAGCGCCATGGGTCGTCGTAGTTGCGCCAGTTGGACGGTTTATAGATCAGCTCCGAAGACGTGCTGCTAACTCGGCCGTCTTCGACCAGGCGAACCTCGACTTCGTAAATACCGCTGGGCAAGGGGCGGATATCGAGGCTCTGCAAACCGGCGGCAACCAGCTGGGAATTGATCAACAGGCCGTTGCGGTAGATTTGTGCCGTTGCCGGACGACTGGCGGTGACATACACCGGGTATACGCCGGGTTTGGCTTGATCGATGACCAGGCTGTCGGAACTGCCATACATGATGCCCACTGTGGTATCGGGGCTGGCGCCAAAAGTGCGAATTTGCCGGGTCAAACCTTCGGAGCCTGGAGTGAAATAGCCCAGGCGCAGAAATGTACCTTCCAGTTCACGCTGGGTGTGGGCTTCATAGACAGCATGTTTGAGCTGACTTTGGTCCGGACCATCCATGCGTGTGAGTTGCAGGTTGAGCGTTTGGCTCCAGTGGCCGATGCTGCCGCTGGCCTCCAGGCCATAACGACCGTCAACTTGCTCTCGCTGGCCGGCGGTGAGGTTTAGCTGATTGCGCACAATCAAACCGCCGCTGCCGCCGCTGGGCAGTTCGTGATAGCGGCTCTTCTGATAATCCTGTTCCGCCCTGGCGGTCAGCAACGAGACCATGGAGTTTTCCAGGTTGTAATGAACCGCCATTAACTGTTCGGGGCATTTGCCAGTGCAGGCTCCCAGTTGCACTCCTTGCTGGAGAAACTCCGACCAGGTGTCGCGCTCACTGGCCGGAATCTGGCTGGCGTTGAAGTCGGTGAACTCAAGGAGGGTCAGACGATCATCGCGGGTCAGTACGACCATGGCTTCACCCACCAGTTGCGAGTTGCGCTCGACCTGAACGGCCAGCGGTACATCGAAAAGGTGCTCTTCGAAGTCAGCCGGCAAGCCTTTGGCCTGGGCAAGCAAACTTCGGGGTGTACTGACTTCTGCGGCTGCCATTGATGCTGCAGGGAACAACAAGGCCAGCGTCACCGCGATGCGAGTCATCGGGAACATAAACGCAATACTCTAATAACGGACAGTCAATCCAGAAGAGGCGCCCGGTCGAAAACCGGCCGGGCGCGGGTATCGCCAGATGAATCAACGGTGTTGGCAGATCAGGGGGTGGGTGGCGTGCTGTCGAACATCACGGTAAATGCGGTACTGAAATTGCCAGAGGCACCTGTTGGTATGGCGCCAGCAGATACCTCCAGCTCTGCAGTACCGCCTGCGGCGGAGGCGGGGGCGGTTGCCACCTCCAGGGCTGCAGCCGTAAGGGTCACACCGTTGAATTTGGTGGTCAGAGGGATGTTGTGTGCGGTGTTACCGTTGAACAGCGCCCGTGGCCCGCCATCGATATACGCGCGCAATGCACCGCCTGTGCTCTTGTAGGTGAAGTTTTCACGAAGGCTGTTGATTTTGTTTTGGCCGATGTCATAGCCCATTACTTCAGCCTGACCGAAGGTCGGGCTAGAGGCTTGTGCATAGAAAGCAGTGCTTGGAACAGTGGCGCTGATATTAATCTGGGTACTTGTACTGTCGGCAGCCCATGCACTGGAAACACCGAACACCATTACTGCCGCAGCAACCAGAGCGGTTTTGTTTATTAACATTTTGTTTACCTGTTGTATAATAGGTGTAAAGGAACATGCATTTGTGGAAACAGAGTGTTTTCCAATCGGCCGAGGATGATTAAGTTTGAATTCCGTCCAGATATCTGGCGTTTGTCATCAGGCTGGAATGGGCTTTCGACCCCCGGCTGGTCAAGCTGGATCAGAATATTAGAATTTCAGGATGGTTGAAGTAGCCAAGTGCGAACGTTTAAGTGGCTTTGGTCTTGCGATCTTGCGGCTTTCTTCCTTTGATAGTTGAGTGAATAATCCTGCTTGTATAAGTTCCTTCTGTAAGTGCAGGCTATGGCAACAAGTTGTATTGTTTGAGCTTTGTTATTTTCTGCTGGGGCGGCTGATCTGTTTTTATAAGAGAGTGCTGTGTTGTTTGAGTGAAATATCCAAGTAAAACGTAAGTTCATTAGTTCTTATGGCGTAGGGTGTGATTAATTAATGATGATTGATCGCTGCCGCGGGCATTTACTTGTGGCTATACGGGCGTGCGCCTGTGGCTCTGTGTCTTATGTTTAGTCTCAACGGACGATGATCCGCCTCGCGCGCCTTCCCATACTGCTCCCATGGTTTTTTTGCCAATCCAGGAGCACATGTGAACAGCGCAGCCCATACCGCATTTCAGACCAGTATCGACGCGGGCGTCGCTGAACTGGTGATCGACCGGCCACCGGTCAATGCCCTCGACAGCCAGGAATGGCTCGATCTGGCACGTACTCTCGAAGCATTGGGGCAAGACCCGCAAGTGCGAGTCATCGTGATCCGCTCCGAGGGCCGTGGCTTCTGCGCCGGGGTCGATATCAAGGAACTGGACGCCCACCCCGAACGTATCGTGACCGTCAATGCCGGCAACTACGCCACCTTCAAGGCCATTCACCGCAATCCGGTGCCGGTGATTGTTGCCGTGCATGGCTATGTGCTGGGTGGCGGGATCGGTATTACCGGCGCTGCCGATATTGTCGTTGCCTCCGATTGCGCCAGTTTTGCCTTACCCGAAGTGGATCGCGGCGCCATGGGCGGCGGGGCGCATTTGCAGCGTCTGTTCCCGGTGCAGAAAGTCCGTTATCTGTTTTTGACCGGCGACAAGATCAGTGCCGTTGACGCCCAGCAATACGGCTTTATCGAGCGCGTGGTGCCCCGTGAGCAATTGCGTGAAACCGCGCTGCAAATTGCCCGCAAGATCGCCAGCAAAAGCCCGGACATGATCCGCATCGCCAAGGAGGCCCTGAACGGTATCGAAGACGGCAACCTGGAAGACAAATACCGCTGGGAACAGGGGTTCACGCTGCAGGCCTACAACAGCACGGACTCCGCCGAAACCCGCCGCGCATTCGTTGAAAAACGCGACGCCAACTTCTGAGGAGCTGACGATGGATCTGACCTACTCCCCCAAACAAAAGGCTTTTCGCCAGGAGGTGCGCCAATGGCTGGCGGACAACCTGCCGACCACGCCGCTGGCCAGCTACGATACCCGCGAGGGCTTCGAGCAACACCGCCAGTGGGAAGCCAAATTATTCGAAAACCGTCTGTCGATGGTCATGTGGCCCACCGAGCTGGGCGGGCGCGGCTGCGACCTGATCGAGTGGCTGATTTTCGAAGAGGAATATTACGGCGCCGGCGGGCCGATGCGGGTCAATCAGAACGGCCAGCTGTTGCTCGGCCCGACGCTGATGGAGTTCGGCACCGAGGCGCAAAAACTGCGTTTTCTGCCGCGCATGGCCGCCAGTACCGACATGTGGGCCCAGGGCTGGTCCGAACCGAACGCAGGTTCCGACATGGCCGCTATCACCAGCAAGGCCACCCGCGATGGCGACAGCTACGTGCTCAACGGCCAGAAAACCTGGTCCACACGAGCGATTTTTGCCGACTGGCTGTTCGGCTTGTTCCGTAGCGATCCGTCGTCCAGCCGCCATCACGGGCTGTCCTTCGTGATGGTGCCGCTCAATGCACCGGGTGTCACCGTACGCCCGATCAAGGCCCTGAACGGCAAGGATGCGTTTGCCGAAGTGTTCTTTGATGACGTGCGCATCCCGCTGGAAAACCGTATTGGCGATGAAGGCCAGGGCTGGCATGTGGCAATGGCCACTGCCGGCTTCGAGCGAGGTCTGCTGCTGCGTTCCCCGGCCCGTTTTCAATACACGGCGCGCAAATTGGTGGAGCTGTACCAGGCCAACCGCACCAGCGCCGATCGTGATCCGAGCCTTGGCGAGGCGGTGTGCAAGGCCTGGTCGGACGCCCAGGCTTACGCCCTGTCTGCGTACCACACCGTGGGCCGCCTGAGCCGCGGGGCACAGATTGGCGCCGAGTCGAGCACCAACAAAATATTCTGGTCGGAGCTGGATCTGCGCATGCACGAAACCGCCATGCGCATTCTCGGCGCCAGTGGCGAGCTGACCGGTCAATCGGAGGGCGGCTACAGCTGGCTGGACGGCTTTTTGTTCGCCCAGGCCGGGCCTATTTACGCCGGCACCAACGAGATCCAGCGCAACATTATCGCCGAGCGCATGCTCGGCCTGCCGAAGTGAGGCCGGGCATGGACTTTACCTTTACCGAAGACCAGATCTCTTTTCGCGAGGCCATCAGCCGTTTTCTGATGACCGAAGCGGCCCCCGAAATGCTCCGTGAAATCTGGGAAACCGATGTCGGTCGCTCCCCGGATTTGCGTAACAAGATCGCCGAGCAGGGCCTGACCGCATTGTCGATCCCCGAAGCTTTCGGTGGCCTGGGCATGGACGATGTGGCCTGGGCCCTGATGACCCAGGAACTGGGTTACTACGCCATTCCTGATTCCCTGGGTGATACCGCTTATGTGGCCAGTGCGCTGATCGCCGGGCTGGATGACGGCGTAGCCCGTCGCGGCGAATGGCTGGAACGCATTGCCGACGGCAGTTTGCGGGTGGCCATCGGGCACCCGGTCAATCCGCTGGTGGCCGATGCCGCCCACGCTGACTTGCTGCTGCTGGCCCATGGCGATGAAGTCCACGCCGTGCCGCGTAGCCAGGTGGATGTGCAAAATCACGCCAGTATCGATGCCTCTCGGCGCCTGGCGCAGGTCAGTTGGCAACCCGGCGCAGCCACCCTGGTGGCGCAGGGCGAACAGGGCCGCCAGCTGTGGGCGCAAACCCTTGATCGTGGCGCGCTGTCGGTGGCCGGGCAGTTGCTCGGGCTGGCTCAGCGCATGCTGGATTTATCGGTGGACTACGCCGCGCAGCGCAAACAATTCGGTAAGCCCATCGGCAGTTTTCAGGCAGTCAAGCATCATCTGGCCGACGTGGCTACTGCGCTGGAGTTCGCCAAACCGGTGCTGTACCGCGCCGCATACGCCCTGGCACACAATGAACCGAATGCCGCCGTGTGGGTGTCCCAGGCGCGCCTGGCCAGTTGCGAAGCCAGCTGGCTGGCGGCCCGCCACGGCATCCAGGTGCATGGGGCGATGGGTTACACCTGGGAAGTCGACCTGCAAATGTTCATGAAGCGCGCCTGGGCACTGGACAGTGCCTGGGGCGACCGTGCGCTGCACAAGGCCCGTGTGGCCGAATATGTATTGAGTGGCGCGGCGCCTCTGGGCTGCGGTCACACCTTCGAGGATTGACCGATGCCTGAAGCCTATATTGTTGATGCATTGCGCAGCCCCACCGGCAAACGCAAGGGCGGCCTGGCCCACGTCCATGCCATCGACCTCGGCGCCCATGTGCTCAAAGCACTGGTGGAGCGCAACGCAATTCCGGCCGACGAATATGACGACGTGATTTTTGGGTGTGTCGACACCATCGGCTCCCAGGCCGGTGATATCGCCCGCACCAGCTGGCTGGCCGCCGGTTTGCCGCTGAACGTGCCGGGCACCACCATCGATCGCCAGTGCGGTTCGTCACAACAGGCGCTGCACTTCGCCGCGCAGGCGGTGATGAGTGGCACCCAGGATGTGATTGCCGTGGGTGGTGTGCAAACCATGACCCAGATCCCTATTTCCTCGGCGATGTTGGCCGGGCAGCCACTGGGCTTTGCCGACCCGTTCTCCGGCAGCAAGGGCTGGCAAGCGCGCTTTGGCAAACAGCCGGTCAACCAGTTCTACGCTGCCCAGCGTATCGCCGACCACTGGAACATCAGCCGCCAGGACATGGAAGCCTATGCCCTGGAGAGCCATCGCCGGGCGCTGGCCGCCATGGCCGCCGGCCGTTTCGTCAACGAAATCGTGCCCTGCGAAGGGGTATGGGACGATGAAACACCGCGCCAAACCAGCCTGGCCAAAATGGCCGAACTGGAGCCGGTGTTTGCCGAGTTTGCGTCGATCACCGCTGCGGTATCCAGCCAGACCTGCGATGCCTCGGCTGCCTTGCTGGTGGTCTCCGAGGCGGCGCTCAAACGCTACAACCTCACCCCTCGGGCACGGATCCATCACCTGTCGGTGCTGGGCGACGACCCGATCTGGCACCTCAGGGCCCCGATTGCCGCTACCCGTGCCGCACTGAAAAAGGCTGGCATGGGCATGCAGGACATTGACCTTGTTGAAATCAACGAAGCCTTCGCCTCGGTGGTGATGGCCTGGGCCAAGGAGCTGGATTTCGACCCGGCCAGGACCAACGCCAACGGCGGTGCAATTGCTCTCGGCCATCCGTTGGGGGCAAGCGGTGCACGGTTGATGACCGGCCTGCTCAACCAGCTTGAGCAAAGCGGTGGCCGCTACGGTTTGCAGACCATGTGCGAAGGCGGCGGTCAAGCCAACGTGACGATTATTGAACGCCTCTAGGAGCAACGACATGGCAATTTGTGCAGAACGTACCGTCATCATTACCGGCGCGGGCGGCGGTTTGGGCCGCGCTTACGCGCTGGCGTTCGCCGGGGAGGGCGCCAATGTGGTGGTCAACGATATTCGTCGCGAAGCCGCCGAAGAGGTCGTGGCAGAAATCCTCCAGGCCGGTGGGCAGGCCATTGCCAATGCCGATGACATCACCACCCTGGCCACGGCACAGCACATCGTCGACGCCGCCCTGGCCGCGTTTGGCGAAGTGCATGTGCTGGTCAACAACGCCGGAATCCTGCGTGACCGCATGTTTATCAGCCTCGCTGAAGAGGACTGGGATGCGGTCATGCGTGTGCATCTCAAGGGGCATTTTTGCCTGGCCAATATCCTCGGCAAGCGCTGGCGCGACCTGGCCAAGGCCGGCCAGCCGGTGGCGGCACGGATCATCAACACCAGTTCCGGCGCGGGCCTGCAGGGGTCGGTGGGGCAGTCCAACTACAGCGCAGCCAAAGGCGGGATTGCCGCGCTGACCCTGGTGCAGGCAGCCGAGCTGGGGCGCTACGGCGTGACGGCCAATGCCCTGGCGCCGGCGGCGCGGACCTCGATGACCGAAAGCGCGATGCCGGACATGGTGAAAAAACCTGAAGACGGTGGCTTTGATTCATGGGCACCGGAAAACGTCGCGCCGCTGGTGGTATGGCTGGGCAGCGAACTGTCGGGGGATGTTACCGGGCAGATCATCGAAAGCCAGGGTGGGCGATTGTCCCTGGGCGATGGCTGGCGCACCGGGGTGACCCGCGACAAGGGCGCGCAATGGCAACCCGAAGAAGTGGGGGTTGCCCTGGGCCAGATTCTGGCCGAAGCGCCTGCACCGCAGCGGGTGTGGGGTAGCTGATACCGCTGGCCCTCACCCCAACCCCTCCCTTTGGAAGAGGGCCAGGGTGAGGGGCTTTTGATTTGCCGCTTAACAAGAGAATTCAACCATGAGACAAGCACCTCCCTATGTCCCCGGCCACCAGTTACTGGCTGGCAAGTCGATTTTGATCACTGCCGCAGCCGGCGCCGGTATCGGTTATGCCGCGGCCAAACGCTGCGCGGAAGAGGGCTGTCGCGCCCTGATGATTTCCGATATCCACCCGCGTCGTCTCGAAGAGGCAGTCGAGCGGCTCAAGGCCGAAACCGGCTTGCAGGCGGTCTACGGGCAGCTGTGCAACGTCACCGTCGAAGCCGACGTGCAAGCCCTGGTCGCCGCCGCTGAGGAGGCGCTGGGCGGTGTCGATGTGCTGATCAACAACGCCGGGCTTGGCGGTCAGGTACGCCTGACCGAAATGACCGATGAGCAGTGGTCGTCGGTACTGGATATCACCCTGACCGGCACCATGCGCATGACTCGCGCCATGCTCCCGCATATGGAGCGCCGTGGCGCCGGAGCCATCGTCAACAACGCCTCGGTATTGGGCTGGCGCGCGCAAAAGGAGCAGGCCCATTACGCTGCGGCCAAGGCCGGAGTCATGGCCCTGACCCGCTGCAGCGCCCTGGAAGCCGCCGAAAACGGCGTGCGGATCAACGCTGTGGCGCCGTCGATCGCCCTGCACGACTTTCTGAAAAAAGCCGCCAGCAGCGAATTGCTCGACCAGCTCACCAGCCGCGAAGCCTTTGGCCGCGCCGCCGAAGTGTGGGAAGTGGCCAATGTCATGGTGTTTCTGGCCAGTGACTATGCCTCGTACATGGTCGGCGAAGTGCTGCCCGTCAGCTCGCAACAAGCGTGAGGAACAGAGCATGAGCACAGTTTTCAGCAGCACCGGGCAGTTGCTGGCGGCCGAGGGCATGGATCTGGGGCGCACAGACTGGCTGCTGCTGACCCAGGAACGGATCAACCTGTTTGCCGAAGCCACGGGCGATCACCAGTGGATCCATGTCGACCCTCAGCGCGCCGCCACCGGGCCATTTGGCGCCTGCATCGCCCATGGTTACCTGACCCTGGCCCTGGCCAATCTGTTTATGCCGCAACTGATGCAGTTCGAGAACCTGGCCATGGGCGTCAACTACGGCAGTGACCGGCTGCGCTTCCCTGCGCCGGTCAAGGTCGGTTCGCGGATTCGCGGCCATGGCCAGTTGGTGCGGGTCGAGATGCAGGGCCAGGCCGTGCAGGCTGTAGTGCGCATGAGCGTCGAAATCGAGGGCAGCGAACGCCCCGGCTGCGTGGTGGACACCATCAGCCGCTACACCTTCAACCCCCTTGAACTGTGAGCCTTGAACATGAATTTGAATGACGTTGTGATCGTATCCACCGCCCGCACTGCCTTGACCAAATCCTTTCGTGGCTCGTTCAACGATACCGAGGCGCCTGTGCTGGGCGGTCACGTGGTGCGTGCCGTGGTCGAGCGCGCGGGTATCGAGCCGGGTTCGGTGGAAGACGTGATCATGGGTGCCGCCGCCCAGCAGGGCACTCAGAGTTACAACATCGGCCGCCTGTGTGCGTACACCGGCGGTTTGCCCGATACTGTGCCGGGCATGGCGCTCGATCGCATGTGCGCCTCGGGCCTGATGAGTATCGGCGTGGCGGCCAATGGCATCATGACCGGCGAAATGAAGATTGCCGTGGCCGGTGGCGTGGAGTCATTGTCGCTGACCCAGAACAAGTACAAAAACACCTACCGCGCCCAGTCCGAGGCCGTGCTTGAGTGCATGCCGACGGCTTATATTCCGATGCTCGAAACCGCGGAAATCGTGTCGCGGCGCTACAACATCAGCCGCGAGGTACAGGATCAGTATGCGTTGCAGAGCCAGCAACGTACTGCCGCCGCCCAGGCTGAGGGCCTGTTTGCCGATGAGATCGTGCCCTTGGCGGCGCGCAAGCTGTGCTTTGACAAGGAAGGCAAGCCCGCCGGTCATCAGGACGTGATCGCGGACCGTGACGAGTGCAACCGTCCCTCCACCACCCTTGAAGACCTGTCGACCCTCAAACCGGTGTGGAAAGACGGCAAGTGGATTGAACAGGGTGAGTTCATCACGGCAGGCAACGCCTCGCAGTTTTCCGATGGGGCCGCTGCGGTATTGCTGATGAGCCGTGCCGAAGCCAGGCAGCGCGGTATCGAAGCGCTGGGCGTGTATCGCGGGATTGCCGTGAGTGGTTGTGCACCGGAGGAAATGGGCATTGGTCCGGTGTATGCGATTCCCAAGTTGCTCAAGCGTTTTGGCCTGACCGTTGCGGATATTGACCTCTGGGAGATCAACGAAGCGTTCGCCTGTCAGGTGGTGCATTGCCGTGACTTTCTGCAGATCCCCAATGACCGCCTGAACGTCAATGGCGGGGCGATAGCCATTGGTCATCCGTTCGGCATGTCGGGTGCACGGATGGTGGGTCACAGCCTGCTCGAAGGTCGCCGCCGTGGTGCGCGGTTTGTCGTGGTTGCCATGTGCATTGGCGGCGGTATGGGGGCGGCGGGGTTGTTTGAGCTGAGCTGAAGGCAGGGGGACAGTTTCTTTGTGGGAGCGGGCATGGAGCTTAAGGATTTAGTCGCGCGGATAGGTGCGTAAATGCAGGGAAGCAGTACAATTGCGCTTCTTTACCGGGCATGGACGCTGTTCGGCATCTGTTCACGAGTAGGCCCATGGTTTCCGCTAGTTACTCCCCCGCGCTGGTCCTGATTTCCCTGTGTGTGGCCATTCTGGCCTCTTATACCGCCCTTGACCTGAGTGGTCGCATCGCCACGGCGCGCGGCCGTACCCAGTACCTGTGGATTGCCGGCGGTGCACTGGCAATGGGCTTTGGCGTGTGGTCGATGCACTTTATCGGCATGCTCGCGTTGCAGTTGCCACTGGCGCTGGGCTACGACCTGGGGCTGACTCTGTGGTCATTGCTGGTTGCCATCCTGTCTTCGGGCTTTGCCTTGTGGCTGGTCAGCCAGCCGCGTTTGCCGGCGCTGCAGTTGTTGTTCGGCGCCCTGATCATGGGCGCGGGCATCAGCGCCATGCACTACAGCGGCATGGCCGCGTTGCGCATGCAACCGGGCATCGATTACGACCCGGCACTGTTTGGCCTGTCGCTGGTGATTGCGGTGGGGGCCTCGGCGGCCGCGTTGTCGATCGCGTTTCGTCTGCGCCGGCAAACCCCTTACGTGCGGCTGATGCGCGGTGGTGCTGCGGTAATCATGGGGCTGGCCATTGTCGGCATGCATTACACCGGTATGGCTGCGGCGAATTTTCCCATCGGCAGTTTTTGCGGTGCCGCCATCGACGGTCTGAGCGGTAACGGCCTGGACAATCTGGTACTGGTGTCCAGCCTGGCGGTATTGGTCATCGCCTTGCTGACCTCTATTTTTGATGCCCGCCTCGATGCCCGTACAGCTGCGCTGGCGGACTCCCTGACCCTGGCCAACGAAGAGCTGACCCAACTGGCGCTGCACGACACCCTGACCGGGTTGCCCAACCGCATCCTGCTGGCTGACCGTATCGGTCAGGCGATGAGCAAGGTGGCGGAGCAGGGCGGCTGCTTCTCGCTGATGTTTATCGACCTCGATGGCTTCAAGCCGGTCAACGATGCCTTTGGTCATCATCTGGGCGACCGTTTGCTGCGGGAAGTTGCCCTGCGCCTGCGCGAGCAGTTGCGCAGCCAGGACACCCTGGCGCGTATTGGCGGCGACGAATTTGTGCTGCTGGTGCGTCTGCTGGAGCCTGATGACGCACCGCAAGTGGCAGCGCGGCAGGTGGGTCTGTTGTCCAGGGCGTTTCGGGTCGATGAGCATGAGCTGCTGATCTCCGCCAGTGTCGGTATCGCCCTGTACCCCGGCAATGGCCTGACCGCCGAAGAGCTGCTGATGAACGCCGATGCGGCGATGTATCACGCCAAGGGCGCGGGCAAAAATGGCTACAGCTTTTTCGACGCGTCGATGAACACCAATGCCCGCAAGCAATTGCAGCTGCTGCAGGACTTGCGTCAGGCCCTGGAGCTGCAGCAGTTTCGCCTGCACTACCAGCCCAAGTTCGATGCCAGCAACAGCCGGCCGGTGGGGGCCGAAGCGCTGTTGCGCTGGGAGCATCCGCAGCAAGGGTTGCTGCTGCCGGAAAATTTTATCGACCTGGCGGAAAAAACCGGCCTGATCATCCCCATTGGTGACTGGGTGCTCAATGAAGCCTGCCGCCAGATGCGCATCTGGTTCGATCAGGGCTATAGCCACTGGCGCATTGCGGTCAACCTGTCGGCATTGCAGTTCTGCTATTCAGGGCTGGTTGACAGCGTGGTCGCGGCGCTCGAGCGTCATCGGTTACCGGCCAACAGCCTGACCCTGGAAATCACCGAAACCACCGCCATGAGCGATGCCGATGCGAGCATGGTGGTGTTGCAGCGGTTGTCGCAAATGGGCGTGGACCTGTCCATCGATGACTTTGGCACTGGCTATTCCAGCCTGATGTACCTCAAACGCCTGCCCGCCAATGAACTGAAAATCGACCGCGGTTTTGTGCGCGACCTGGAGCACGACAGCGACGATGCGGCGATTGTCTCGGCCATTGTCGCGCTGGGCCAGGCCCTGGGTTTGCGTATCGTCGCCGAAGGGGTGGAGACCGATACCCAGCAAAGTTTTTTAACCACGCTTGGCTGTGATGCCCTGCAAGGTTTTCTGCTGGGCGAGCCGCTGCCGGCGGAGCAATTCATGGCCGATATCCAAGGTGCCGAACCCGCCGGGCCGGGCAACAAAACAGCGACCTGACAAAACCGGGCCTTCGCGGTTATTCTGACAGCCAGATTTGGATCGGTGTAAGGGGAACACGTATTTATGGATAAAGTCATCGTGATCACCGGCGGCAGCCGCGGCATAGGCGCTGCCACGGCCTTGCTGGCTGCAAAGCAGGGTTATCGGATCTGCATCAACTACCTGACCGATGATGCTGCGGCCCATGAGGTGCTGGCGCAGGTTCGCGCCATGGGCGCCAAGGCCATTGCCGTGCGTGCCGATGTCAGCGACGAAGAGGAAATCATTCGCCTGTTTCTCGAAGTTGACGAACAGTTGGGGCCTGTTACCGCGCTGGTCAACAACGCCGGCACCGTGGGGCTCAAATCGCGGGTCGACGAGCTGACCGACCTGCGCATCATGCACACCCTGAAAACCAATGTGCTGGGGCCCATTCTGTGTGCCAAGCATGCCGTGCTGCGCATGTCGCCACGTTACGGCGGGCAGGGCGGTAATATCGTCAACGTGTCGTCGGTGGCGGCCCGCCTGGGTTCGCCCGGTGAATACGTCGATTACGCCGCCTCCAAGGGCGCGCTAGACACTTTCACCCTGGGGCTGTCCAAGGAACTGGCGGGCGAGGGGATCCGGGTCAACGCGGTGCGGCCGGGCTATATCTTCACCGATTTTCACGCCTTGAGCGGCGATCCGGGCCGGGTCAGCAAGCTTGAACCTATCATCCCCATGGGGCGTGGCGGGCGGCCGGAAGAAGTGGCCGAAGCCATTGTTTGGCTGCTGTCGGACAAGGCGTCGTATACCACCGGCACCTTTCTCGACCTGGGCGGCGGGCGCTGAAGGTCGTGCTTTTGTGGGAGCGGGCTTGCTCGCGATGGCATCAGCGCGGTCAGGCTGAGTAACCGCGCCGCCTGCATCGCGGGCAAGCCCGCTCCCACATGGCTTGCATTTATGCTTGATCCGACGATAATGCGACTTATTGCTATTTAAGTATGGTTATCTATCGTGTCGAGTCCTGTGGATCCCCAAAGGCTGCTGGCCAGTCTATATCACGACAATCACGCGTGGCTGCGCGGCTGGTTGTCGCGACAGGTACGATGCCCGCAGGATGCGGCCGATCTGGCCCAGGACACATTTTTGCGCGCTTGGGATGCCCGCCAACTGGAACGTATCCAGGAGCCTCGGGCTTACCTGAGTACCGTTGCCCGGCGCTTGCTCTGCTCACTGTGGCGGCGGCGCAAGCTTGAGCAAGCCTATCTCGACCAACTGGCCGAGCTGCCTCTGGCCTACGCACCTTCTGCAGAAGACATTGCCCTGGTCCGTGAGGCGATCGAAGCCATTGATTGCCTGCTCGAAGGTTTGCCATCGCGGGTCAAGCGCGCCTTTTTGCTCAATCGTCTTGAAGGTATGCCCCAGCAGGCCATTGCCGAGCAACTGGGCGTATCCCTGGCCACCGTTGAGCGCGACTTGCGCCGCGCTTTTGTTCATTGCCTGTCGCAAACGGCGGAGAGCCCATGAGTACAGCCAAGGTTGACCCGACCACCCGTGCCGCCATTGACTGGATGCTGCGCCTCGAGTCCGGCCAGGCCTGCCCGTCGGAGCGTCAGGTGTTCAAGGCGTGGCTGGCCGAAAACCCGGCACATCTGGCTGCGTGGCAGCGGGTCGCCGGGGTGCTCAAGGCTCCCGTAGCCGATCTGCAATCGGTTGAGCGGCGCAGCCCGGGGCAATTGCAGGCGGTACGTCGGGCGCTGCTGGCCGGTACATCGCCATCGGGCAAAAAGACCCTGCAAGGCGGCCTGCTGCTGTTGGTGCTCGGCCTGGGTGCCGCGGGTCTGGTGGATCGCGTGACGCCCCTGACGGGGTTGACGGCCGATTACCAGACGGCCACCGGCGAGCGCAAAACCGTCGAACTGGCCGATGGCAGCCTGCTCACCCTCAACGCCCGCAGCGCGGTGGATATCGACTTCAATGGCGATCAGCGCCGGGTGCACCTGCGTGAAGGCGAGTTGCAGGTGGATGTGGCAGCCGACGCCCAGCGTCCTTTTGTGGTGAGCACTGCCCAGGGCCAGGTGCAAGCCCTTGGCACGCGCTTTATGGTGCGCCAGGGCAGCACTGAAAGCCTGGCCAGCGTGCAACAGCACAGCGTGCAGTTGCACACCCTGGGCGGTCAGCAACTCCACCTCGAAACCGGTCGGGCGGCGTCATTTACCGCCACCCGGATAAACCCGCAAACCCCGACATCCCGTAGCCAGCCCGACTGGCTCGCGGGCCGGGTCGAGCTGCACGACGAACCTCTGTCAGCCCTGGTCGAGGCGCTGCGGCCCTACCAGACCGGCATGCTGCGTATCAGCCCGGAAGCCGCGCGGGTGCGGGTATTCGGTGTATTCCCGCTGGACAACACCGCACACACCCTGAATACGCTGGCGCAAACCTTGCCGATCAAGATCACGCGCTATGGGCCGTGGCTGACCCTGATCGATGTGCGCCAGTAAAAACCAATGAATGCGAATTAATTGCAGATAAGGTGAGGGGAAAGGCTTTCTCGTTGGTCAAGGTTACAACTGCCTACCTTGCAACGAGAAAGGATGCCCCATGCCGTACGCCCATCCCAAAACCTGCCTGCTGGCGCTGGCCATCACCCTGAGCATTGGCGGTTACCCGCTGAGCGCGGTGGCCGAAACCCTGTCTGGCGAGCAAAATGCCACGCGTTTTTTTGACTTGCCTGCCGCGCCCCTGGGCGTGACCCTGAGCCGCATTGCCCGCGACAGCAACCTGACCCTGTCGGTGGCTCCGGCCTTGTTGCAGGGTAAAACCTCCGCGCCGGTCAATGGCATGTACACCCCGCAACAGGCCGCCGAACGCGCGCTGGCGGGCAGCGGGCTGGGCCTGGGGTTGACCGGTAGCGGTGCCTTGAGTGTCTACCCCAATGCCGGTGACGGGGTACTGAATCTGGGCGCAACCAACGTGTCTGCGCGTCTGGGTGAGGATGGTCGTGGCCATGTTGACGGCTTTGTCGCCACCCGTTCGGCCACCGCCACCAAGACCGACACACCGATCCTCGAGATTCCGCAAACCATCAACGTGGTCACTGCTGATCAGGTTGAAGTGCAGGGCGCCCACGATCTGACCCAGGCCCTGCGCTACACCCCGGGGCTCAGCACCAACGGCTATACCGACCGCAACACCATTGCCGATGAAATCACCAGCCGCGGTTTTGCCCCGACCCTGCTCTACCTTGATGGCGCCTATCTGCCTTCGGCGGGCAGCCTGGGCGGCACCCCGCAGATCGACCCCTACACCCTGGAGCGTATCGAAGTGCTCAAGGGGCCGTCCTCCGTTCTGTACGGGCAAAACCAGCCGGGGGGCATGATCAATATGGTGGCCAAGCGCCCGAGCACCGAGGCCAGGCATCAAATCAAGGTCGGCACCGGCAGCTTTGACCGTTACAACCTGGCCTTCGATACCACCGGCCCGCTGGATGAAGGCAAAACCCTGAGCTATCGGCTGATCGGCGTCGGCAACACCGGCAGCGAGCAAATCGACTACACGGAAGATTCCCGCATGCTGCTGGCGCCCAGTCTCACCTGGGCGCCGGATGACCGCAATGAACTGACGGTCTACGCGCAAGTGCAACGGGACGATGCCCTGGCCGACTACCAGTCCTTGCCGGCCGTGGGCAGTCTGTACCGCAACTCCCAAGGCAACAAGATAGATCGAGACTTCTTCTCGGGCGACTCGAAATGGAACGACTACAAGCGCGATCAATATGTGCTCGGCTACCAGTTTTCCCATGCCTTCAACGAGGTCATGACCTATCGCCAGAGCCTGAGCTACATCGACGTCAATGACCGTTACAAGGGCTTTTACCTGAACCGTTTCGTCACCGCCCCGGACGGCGCCACCGATACCCATGCCAGCCGCACCAAGCTCGACTGGCGCCAGCAAAACAGCTCTTATACTTTCGACAACCACCTGCAAAGTGACTTCACCACCGGGCCTGTGCAGCACACCCTGCTGGTGGGGCTCGACTACCGTGACTTCACCCGCAAGTTCCAGGGCTACAACCTGTCCGGCAGCGAGGTGATTGACCTCTACAACCCCACCAACTACCGCACCACGGGTGTGCCGACCCTGACTACCAAATGGGATAACAGGGTCAAGCAGACCGGTTTTTATGTGCAGGACCAGATCAAACTGAACAACTTTATCCTGACCATTGGCGGTCGCCAGGATTGGGCCAAGGTCGACAACAATGACTTGCTGGCCAACTCCCACGAGATCCAGAGCGATAGCAAGTTCACCGGGCGTGTGGGCCTGACCTATGTCACTTCGTTTGGTCTGGCGCCGTATATCAGTTACACCGAATCCTTTCTGCCTTCCGTGGGCACTGCGGCACCGGCCCGAGGTGGCAAGGCGTTCGTGCCCATGACGGGCAAGCAATATGAAGTGGGGGTCAAATACCAGCCCGATGAGAGCACTTTGCTCAGCGCCTCGGTATTTGAAATCACCCAGCAAAACGTCCTGACCGGTGACTTGCAGTACCAGGAGTATCAAATCCAGGAAGGCGAGGTCCGGTCGCGGGGGATCGAACTTGAAGGCAAAAGCAGTTTCAGCAACATCGACCTGATCGCCTCGCTGTCGTATCTGGACGTGTTCTACACCAAGTCCAACTATGGCAATGAAGGCAACCGCAGCGAGGCACAGGCACCCTGGGCAGCCAGCGTGTGGGCCGACTACCACTTCACCGGACAGGCCCTGGCGGGCGTGACCCTGGGCGGCGGTGCACGTTATACCGGGAAAAACTTCGGCGACTCGGACAACACTTTCAAGACGCCGTCGTTTGTGGTGTATGACGCAACGCTCAGCTATGACCTGGCGGCCCTGGATGCGAGCTTCAAGGGTGTCAGTACCCGGCTGAACGTGCAGAACCTGTTTGATCGAGAGTACGTATCTTCGTGCAACTACAGCTTTGGCTGCTACTACGGCCAGCAGCGCACGGCGTCGCTGGAGGTTAAATACGATTGGTGAGGGAGCGCTCTGCACGGGGGCGGGATTGCTCAGCGCCGCAGCTTGAGCGCGCTGGCCAGGCTGATAGCCAACGGCAAACGGGGCAGCAGCGTGGCCTGGTAAGCATGGTAAAGGTCCGGCTTGCCCGGCCAGATGTTTTGCGAAGGCAGGTTGTCGATCCCCAGTTCGTGATGCCAGCTGCCGTTCTGGCGGTCGATCATGTACAGGTCGATATAGTCCCAGAACTGTTGATACCAGACTTCGTATTCATGCTCACCGCTGCGTTGCAACAACGCCGCCGCAGCTGCCGAGGCTTCGGCCAGGGTCCAGTGCAGACGCTCACGCACCAGCGGCTGGTGGTTCCAGTCCACGGTGTAGACGATTCCGCAGTCACCATCGACGTTCCAGCCGAACTGGCATGCACTGGCGAATAACCGCCGCGCGTCTTCCAGCAGCCATTCGGGCGCCGCCAGGCCGCGTTGCTTGCGGGCCGCCTCGAGGTGCAACAGCAGGCGCGCCCATTCGAAGGCGTGGCCGGGCGTTTTGCCGAACGGGCGAAAACCGTCTGCCGGGTTGTCCCGGTTGTAATCGGGCAATGGCTGCCACTGGCTGTCGAAATGCTCCACGGGCAGGTAGCCGGATTGCGCTGCATGCTGGTGAACAAGCTTTTCGGCAATCGACAGGGCGCGATCGAGCCACAGGTCTTCATCGAGGACATCGGCCAGGGCCAGAAAAGCTTCGACACCGTGCATATTGCTGTTGGCTCCGCGATAGGCCTCGCAGTCACTCCAGTCGCCAGCAAAGCTTTCCAGCAGGGCGCCTTCTGCCTCGGACCAGAAATTGCCTTCAAGAATGGCCACCGCATCGCCCAGCAACTCGGCCGCACCACCGCGCCCGGCCACCGCTGCAGAGCTGGCGGCCAGCGCGACAAAGGCATGCAGATAGGCCGCTTTGCGCGTGTTGCCGTCCTGCGCGCCGGGGCGGGCAAACCAGCCGCCATGCACGGCATCACGCAGCGGCCCGGCCAGTGCGGCCAGGCCGTGGTCGATCAGCGGCGCGCAACCGGGCAGGCCTTGAATATGGGCCAGGGCAAAACTGTGCACCATGCGTGCGGTGGTGATGGTGTCTGCCGGGGCGTTGTCCGGGCGGCGACCAAACGGGTCGAGCGCGGCGAAGCCGCAGGGCACGCGGGCGGCCTTGGCGAAATCCACCAGCGCCTGGCCCTGATCGCGCAGCCACTGTTGATGGGTCGGCGATGTCAGCCAGCTTTCGTTGGCCCGGGTTAGGTCGGTCATGTGCCACCTGTATTGTTTTTATGGGTGATTCAACGCTCGCAGACTAAGGGATATGACACAAAGCTGAAAGCTTTCATCCGGAGCCTGGCGACTTAAATTTCCGGCTCCCGGGGCTGTGACCAGTCGCTGTCCTGTCTGACGATTTCGCGCAGCAGCGCGATGCCCTGTTGCAAGGCTGCGCAGTCACGCTCGCGGGAGTACACCAGGTAGGTGGGGTAGCTGAATTCCGGGGCCTTGGGCACCCGTTCCAGGGCACCGCTGTCCAGATAGCGCTCGACCACACGGGTGCGGAAGTAGCCGCTGCCGCCGTTGTCGAGGATGTAATGCAAGGCCACCGGGCCCAGGTTGAAGCTGATGGCCGCTCGCGCCCTGTCGGGCAGGGCGGCGTCATGCTGGCGGCGAAAACCCTCACCCCATTCTACGTATACATAAGGTTCAGGTTGTTCGGGGCGGCGGATCTGGATCAGTTTTTCCTCCAGCAACTGCTCCACTTGCACACCGGGCCAGTAGGCGGGCTGATAGACCAGTGCAGCATCCAGCAGGCCCATCTCGATCTGACGCAGTAATTGTTCGGCATCGCTGATTTGTATGCGCAAGGCATGGGTGGTGAGGTGCTGACGCAGGGCTTTGGCCCAGTTGAGGATCAGCGGGTTGCACAGGCTGACTTCCCCGCCGATATGCAGCAACTGATGCAAGCCTTCGGGGCGCGGCAGATCGCGCCGTGCGGCTTCCCAGGTGTGCAGCAACTGGTTGGCGTACACCACAAAGGCCTCGCCTTCGGGGGTGAGTTTTGCGCCGGCGCGGTTGCGGGTAAACAGGGTGACGCCGAGCAGGCTTTCGAGCTTGTGTACCCGTGCGGTCACGGCCGTCTGGGTAACGTGCAGCTTTTCGGCCGCGCCCACCAGGCTGCCGTAGCGGACAATTTCAAGGAAAGTACGGGCCAGGTCGAGGTCCATAAGCGCGCCAGTGTGCAAGGGGCTTGCAGTGTAAGGGTAATGGCTGGAAAACACATGAAACGCGACGTTTATTGGCACGCATCAATGTTTGTTTTCAGGAGCAGGCTAAGGTCGTCGGCCCTGGTACCCGGTGCCAGTGATTGACCGGGCAACACCACATAAAAAGGATGACAGACATGGATGACTTGAAGCGACAGTACGATATTCAACCCTTGAGGCAGGCCGACATGTCCATTCTGGTCAATGGTCAGCCAGTCAATGCCGCTCAAGGTGAAACCGTGCTCAGCGTGTTGAACTCAGTGGGTGTGCGGCAACTGTCGCGCAACGACCACGGGCGGATGACGGGCGCTTATTGCGGCATGGGCGTGTGCTACTGCTGCCTGGTGAATATTGATGGCAGGCACAAGCGACGCGCCTGCCAGACCGTGGTAAAGCCCGGTATGCAGGTCGAGACCGGGATCAACCGCGTCGCCAGCCAGGAGCTGGTGCTATGAGCGCCCGTACGGTGATTGTCGGTGGCGGACCGGCAGGGATGTCGGCGGCAATAGAGCTGGCGCAGCATGGCGTGCAAAGCACGTTGTTCGAAGAAGCCTCGCGGCTGGGTGGTGTAGTTTATCGCGGGCCTTTGCGCGACGGTGTCGAACTCGACTATCTGGGAGAACGCTACAAGGCTGCGCTGCACAAGTTGCACGGCGAATTTTCGGTCATTGCCCACTCAGTGGATGTACGCCTCAACCATCGCGTTGTCGGCGGGCAAGGTCAGCAAAGCCTGCAAGTGCTGGATGAGCATGAGCAATTGCAGCAAATCGGCTTCGATCAACTGCTGCTGTCCGCTGGCTGCCATGAGCGCAGCGTGCCGTTCCCGGGTTGGACGACCCCGGGTGTGATCATGCTGGGTGGCCTGCAGCTGCAGATCAAAAGTGGTGTTGTCAAACCCCGTGGGCCGACGCTGATTGCGGGCACCGGGCCCTTGCTGATGCTGGTGGCGTGCCAGTTGCACGCAGCGGGTGTGGAAGTGGCCGGGGTATATGAAGCGTGCGAGTTTGGCCGCATTGCCAAGGAAAGCCTGGCGCTGCTCAACCAGCCCCAGTTGTTCCTCGACGGCCTGAGCATGCTGGTTTACCTCAAGCGCCATGGCGTGGCCGTGCATTACGGCTGGGGTGTGGTGCAGGCGTTTGGCGAAGGGGAACTGAGCGAAGTGATCGTGGCTCCCTATTCCAACACCTGGCAGGCCGACATGAGCCAGGCGCAGGCGGTGAAAGCCTGCACCCTGGCGGTGGGTTATGGCTTTATTCCACGCACTCAGCTCAGCCAGCAGATGGGTCTGGATCATGCTTACAACGTCGACGGTTATCTGGCGGCCAAAGCCGATAACTGGCAGCAGAGCAGTCAGGCATCAATCCACCTGGCCGGTGATGTCACGGGCATGCGCGGGGGCGAGGCAGCGATGCTCACGGGGCGGATTGGCGCGTTGTCGATCTTGCAGCAGCGTGGGGTCCTGAGTGCAAAGCAGGCGCTTGAACAGCGCCGCGAGTACCTGTCCAGGCTCAACACCCTCATGCGCTTTCGCGGCGGGATTGATCGTTATACCCGGCGTGGTACGCGCCAGATCGATCTGCCCCAGGCCGACACGGTGGTATGCCGTTGCGAGCATGTCACCCGCGCCGATATCGACCTTGCGCTCAGCCAGGGCGTGCAGGACATGGCCAGCCTTAAAATGCGTACACGCATAAGCATGGGCGACTGCCAGGGCCGCATGTGTGTCGGTTATTGCAGTGACCGCCTGCGTGAAGCCACCGGGCGCAAGGATGTGGGCTGGTTGCGCCCGCGATTCCCGCTGGAACCCGTGCCGTTTTCGGCTTTTATCAACGCGAGCAAGGATGCCTGACATGATCAAGACCTATGACGTTGTCATCGCCGGTGGCGGTGTTATTGGCGCCTCCTGTGCGTATCACCTGTCCCGGCGCAAGGATCTTAAAATAGCCCTGATCGACTGCAAGCGCCCCGGCAATGCCAGCCGCGCGTCGGCAGGCGGGCTGTGGGCCATCGGCGAGTCCGTGGGGCTGGGCTGCGGGGTGATTTTTTTTCGCATGATGTCTGCCGAACGCAAGCGTGAAGCCCAGGGTTCGGCCGTGATTGTCGACGCCAGTACCGCGCATATCCTGCCAGCGTGTTTTTTCGACTTTGCCCTGCAATCCAATGCCTTGTACCCCGGCTTGCACAAGGAACTGCTGGAAAACCACGGGATGGATTTCAAGTTCGAGCGCACCGGGCTCAAGTACGTGATTTATGACGATGAAGACCGGCTCTATGCCGAGCATATTGTCGCCAATATCCCGCATCTGGCCGATGAGGTGCGCTGGCTCGACCAGGCGGCCCTGCGCGAGGCGGAGCCGAGCGTCAGTTACGATGCGCAAGGTGCGCTGGAGTTTTTGTGCGATCACCAGGTGAGCCCGTTCCGGTTGACCGATGCCTACACCGAAGGGGCCCGGCAAAATGGAGTCGATCTGTACTTCAACACCAACGTCATCGAGGTCATGCGTCAGGGCAGCAAGGTGACCGGCGTGCGCACCGACAGCCAGGGCGCGTTCCACTGCAAAACCCTGATTAATGCCGCTGGCGCCTGGGCGGCAGAACTCAGCGTGATGGCCACTGACTTGAGTATCCCTGTGGCCCCGGTCAAGGGGCAGATTGTATTGACCGAGCGCATGCCCAAGTTGCTGAACGGCTGCCTGACCACCAGTGATTGCTACCTGGCGCAAAAGGACAACGGCGAAATCCTGATTGGCAGCACTACCGAAGACAAAGGCTTCGACGTGACCACCACCTTCCCTGAAATCACCGGGCTGGTACAGGGAGCGATGCGCTGTATTCCCGAACTCAAGGACGCCAACCTGAAGCGTACCTGGGCCGGGTTGCGGCCAGGCTCCCCCGATGAGCTGCCGATCCTGGGGCCCATGAAGGGGATTGAGGGGTATTTGAATGCCTGCGGGCATTTCCGTACCGGCATCCTGACTTCGGCGATCACTGGTGTCATGCTCGACGCACTGGTGCGGCAAGAGCCGCTGCCGCTGGAGGTCACGCCGTTTCTGGCGGAGCGTTTTGACTTGCAACCGGTGGCGCTGAAAAAAGCCGTGAGTGCCTGACACGGTCTGCTCGCGATGCGCTTGGCCTTCGCGAGCAGGCTCGTTGCCGCTGCTGACTTAGAAGGTGTACTTGGACGTCAGCATCAGGCTGCGTGGTTCGCCATAGTAGGTGGTGTTGAAGTTACCCAGCCCCGACAGGTACTTTTTATCGAACACGTTGTTGGCGTTGAGGTTAAACGTCAGGTGTTCGTTGTACTCGTAGCGGGTCATCAGGTTGACCAGCGCGTAGCTGTGCTGCTCGATGATGTCGTAGTCGCCCTTGGCATCGTTGTAGATCTTGCCGTAGAACGGGCTTTGCCAGTTCACGCCACCGCCCACGGTGACTTTGTTCAGCACCCCCGGCAGGCGGTAAGTGGTGAACAGACGCGCCACGTTTTCCGGCTTGGTGGTTTCCAGCGGGTAGCCGTAGACACGTTCGCCATCATCAGAGCGGGTGCGGGCGTAGGTGTAGCCGGCGATCAGGTTCCAGTCCGGCATCAGTTCACCGGCCAGTTCCAGCTCGATGCCGTTGGTGGTCGCACCATCAAGGGATTCATAGATGCCCAGGTTGGTGTTGGCGTTGGTGCCGACCTGAATCGGTACATTTTTTTGCTCGGTACGGAACACGGCCGCACTGGCATTCAAGCGGCCATCAAAGTACTCGCCCTTCAAACCGAGTTCATAGCTGTTGCCTTCTGTGGGGGCCAGGGTGGCACCGGAACTGCTCTGCTCGGTAAGAGGTTTGTAGATCGAGGTGTAGCTGCCGTACACCGAATAGTTGTCGTTGATGTCGTAGACAACCCCGGCGTAGGGCGTCACCTCGCCGTGCTGTTTTGCCGTGGTCTTGTTGTCCTGGAACGTGCTGGTCTGCTCGTAGTACTTGTAGGTGCTGTTGTACTGGAAATCACTTACGCGGCTGCCAAGGATAATCGACCAGTCGTCTGCCGGCTTGAAGCGTGCGGCGATATAGGCGCTGTTTTGATTTTGGTTGGTTTCGTATTTGCCGTTTTTCGGGAAGTCCGGTCTCGGGTATTTGCCGTTCCAGTCAAAAATGCTGCTCGACAGCTCACGGAATTCGCTGCCGTCGAAGGTCGCGCCGGTCTGGCGGGAGGTCTGGGAGGTTGCGCCCACTACCAGTTCATGTTCGCGGCCAAACAGGGTAAACGGGCCGGTCGCATTGATATCGAAGGTGTTCTGGACGCGATGGCCTTCCCACTGGCCCCAGTAGAAGAACATGCCGTCACCCGTGACCGGATCTGGCATCCCGCCGCTGGCCGAACCCAGCAGGGTGTCGTGGTCGTTGGTTTGCTGGGTGAGGGTGCCTTTGACTTTCCAGTCATTGGCGAAACGGTGCTCCAGGGAGGCGAAGGTGGACTGGATCTGGACGTCGCGGCGGCTCCAGTCGGTGGCCGGGTTGAACGAGCGGCTGAAGTCGGTTTTGGTGTAGTTGGAGAAGTAATACGGGTTGCCGGTCCAGGACGAGCCGCGAGGCTTGATATTCTGGTAGTCCATGCCGAAGGTGAACAGGGTGTCGGGGGTGAGGTCGGCCTGGATGATGCCGTAGAACACGTCATTTTTACGTGAGTAGTGGTCGCGGTACGAGTCGGCATCCTGGTAAACCGCCACCATTCGCCCGCGCACGCTGCCATCGTCATTCAACGGCCCGGAGATATCACCTTCGGTGCGATAGTTGTCCCACGAGCCCGCGCTGGCAGTGACCGATGCCTTGAAGTCGCGGGTCGGTTTTTTGCGAATCAGGTTGACCGTGGCCGACGGCTCGCCCGAGCCGGACAACAGGCCGGTGGCGCCCTTGACGATATCGACGCGGTCATACAGGGCCATATCGACCTTGGTCGCACCTTCATCGAACACGCCGTCATACAGGGTGTTGACCCCGTCGTACTGAAAGTTGGTGATGGCATAGCCGCGGGCCGAGTACTCCATGCGGTCGCTGTCGTAGGCCTGGGTGGAAATGCCCGGCGCGTTGCGCAGTACATCGCCGATGCTCTGTGCGGCTTGATCGTCCATCAGTTGGCGGGTGACTACCGTGACGGTCTGCGGGGTTTCGCGAATCGACAGCGGCAGTTTGGTCGAGCTGTTGCTGGCGCCGGTGGTATAGGAATGGGTGTCTTCGGTGGTCAGCGAGTCGCCCAGGCCCTGGCCTGTGACAGTGGTTGCACCCAGTTCCAGACCTTTGCCTTGGGGGGCGCTCAAAATCACCGTGTCGCCGTTGAGCTGATACGAGATGCCGCTGCCCTGCAGCAGGGACTCCAGTGCCTTGACCGGCTCCAGCGAACCGCTCACTGGACGCGACTTGATGCCTTGCACCTGATCCGGGCTGTAGAGGATCTGCAGGTTGGCCTGCTTGCCCAGTTCATTCAGCGCGCTGGCCAGGGCTTGCGACGGAATGTTCAGGGCCACCGGCGCCGCGCTGGCAAGGGATGCCCCCAGCATGACCGAGGCCATCAGGGCACTGGACAGCAAGGTGTGACGTACCGTCCGGCGTTGGGTGGCGATCGAAAGAGGGGTCCGGCTCAAGTTGGGTCGTTGCATCGCGTGCCTAGGCTCCGAAGTAAGAAATTTCATTCTTGTTAATAGGAATAGTTATTAGACGCAGCACGATTGATAAACCAGAAACAAGTTTCTGATTTAGTTGGTTTTGCTCCGGCCATTACAGGCTTGACCCGCTGATGCAGGGCGGAATAATTGTTCCATCCATAGAACGATCAGTACCAAAAAACCTGTCTAGTCTTATGCGTGCGACGAATCTATAGTTGTTGCCATGATTTACAGGAGGTGCAACATGAAAAAAATTCTTGGTGTTTATCAGGCCCCCCGCCCTCATTGGGTCGGCGATGGTTTTCCGGTTCGCACGATGTTTTCCTACGACAGCATGGGCAAACACATCAGCCCGTTTCTGCTTCTGGATTACGCCGGGCCAGCCGAGTTCACGCCTACTACAGAGCGTCGTGGTGTAGGCCAGCACCCGCACCGTGGTTTTGAAACGGTGACCATCGTCTACAAGGGCGAAGTGGAACACCGTGACTCCACCGGCAACGGCGGGGTGATCGGCCCGGGTGATGTGCAGTGGATGACCGCAGCGTCCGGCATCCTGCACGAGGAGTTCCATTCCGAGGCGTTTGCCCGCAGTGGCGGCCCGCTGGAGATGGTGCAGCTATGGGTCAACCTGCCTGCAAAGGACAAAATGGCCGCGCCGGGGTATCAGGGCATCGTCGACCGTGACATCCCCGACCTGGCGCTCAAGGACGATGCCGGCCGTTTGCGCCTGATTGCCGGTGAGTTCGATGGCAAACGCGGCCCGGCCCATACCTTTACGCCGATCGACGTGTGGGATATCCGCTTGAATGCGGGCAAGTCGACTACGCTGGATCTGCACCCGGGCCGCAACACTGCGCTGGTAGTGCTGCATGGTGCGGTCGAGGTCAACGGTCAGGACGTGGTGCGTGAAGGGCAGCTTGCGCTGTTTGAGCGTGATGGCTCGAGCATCCGCCTTGAAGCCAATAACGACGCCGTGCTGCTGGTCCTCAGCGGCGAGCCGATCGACGAACCGATCGTGGGCCATGGGCCGTTTGTGATGAACACCGACGCCGAAATCCATCAGGCGTTTGTGGACTTCCAGTCGGGCAAGTTTGGCCGCATGCCCGCGTAGCAATGCTGCACCGAAGCGCAATGCCAGGCCATGAGGGTCATGGCCTGGCCTTTTCTGTCTTATCCCAGAGAGGTAAACCCTGTGACAACTTCTTACAAGCGTTTGGACAAGGACAATGCCGCCGTTTTGTTGGTGGACCATCAGGCGGGTTTGCTGTCGCTGGTGCGGGATATCGAACCGGACAAATTCAAGAACAACGTGCTGGCGCTGGCTGATCTGGCCAAGTACTTCAAGTTGCCGACCATTTTGACCACCAGCTTCGAAACCGGACCCAACGGCCCGCTGGTGCCCGAGTTGAAGGCGCTGTTCCCGCAAGCGCCCTATATCGCCCGCCCGGGGCAGATCAATGCCTGGGACAACGAGGATTTTGTCAAGGCGGTCAAGGCAACAGGTAAAAAGCAACTGATCATCGCAGGGGTGGTCACTGAGGTCTGCGTGGCATTCCCGGCACTGTCGGCACTGGCTGAAGGCTATGAGGTGTTTGTGGTGACGGATGCGTCGGGTACGTTCAACGAAATCACCCGCCATTCGGCCTGGGATCGCATGTCATCCTCGGGTGCGCAACTGATGACCTGGTTTGGTCTGGCCTGTGAGCTGCATCGCGACTGGCGCAATGACATTGAAGGCCTGGGCGCGCTGTTCTCCAACCATATCCCGGACTATCGCAACCTGATCACCAGCTACTCCACGTTGACAGCCGGTAAATAACCGTTGGGCTCGTAGCGGCTGCCGAAGGAACCAGGCTGCGTTCGGCGGCAGTTGCTACGAGTTTTGGTCGTGTTTCACACCCGTTCGAAAATCACCGCTATGCCCTGGCCGCCGCCAATGCACATGGTCGCCAGGGCATAACGACCCTGTGTCCGATGCAGTTCATGGATGGCCTTGGTCGCGATGATCGCGCCCGTGGCCCCCACCGGGTGGCCCAGGGCGATGCCCGAACCGTTGGGGTTGACCCTGGCCGGGTCCATATCCAGTTCCTGCATCACGGCACACGCCTGGGCGGCGAAGGCAATGTTGGCTTCGATCACGTCCATGTCACCGATCTTCAAGCCAGCCCGCTTCAATGCCAGCCGCGTTGCCGGTATCGGCCCCAACCCCATCAGCTCGGGTTCAACCCCTGCATGGGCGTAGGCCACCAGCCGCGCCATCGGCGCAAGATTGCCCGCCAGTACTGCCGCGCCAGTGGCCAGCACCAGCGCCGCCGCCCCATCATTGAGCCCCGATGCATTGCCTGCAGTCACGCTGCCGTCTTTCTTGAAGGCCGGTTTCATCAGCGCCAACTGCTCCAGGGTAGTGGCCCGCGGGTGCTCGTCCTGGCTGAACATCACACTGCCTTTGCGGCTGCGTACCTCGACGGTGGCGATCTGGCTGTCGAAGTAACCTTGCTCGATAGCCCGGGCGGCGCGTTGCTGGTCTTCAAGCGCCAGGGCGTCCTGGGCCTGGCGGCTGATGCTGTTGCGTTGGGCGATATTCTCGGCCGTTACACCCATATGAATGCCGTGGAACGGGTCGTGCAAAATACCCAGCATGTAGTCGAGCATTGGCGTATCGCCCATGCGCGCACCCCAGCGGGCGGCGGGCATCAGGTAGGGGCCGCGGCTCATGGCTTCGGCCCCGGCGCCAATGGCGAAGTCGGCGTCGCCGAGCATCAGGGTATGGGCGGCAGAAATGATCGCCTGCAAGCCCGAACCGCACAGGCGGTTGACGTTGTAGGCCGGGGTTTCCTTGGGGATCCCGGCATTGATCGCCGCAACCCGCGCCAGATAGGCATCCTGGGGCTCGGTGGGAATCACGTTGCCCATCACCACATGACCGATGCGCCCGGGGTCGACCTGGCTGCTGTGCAACGCGGCCTTGACCGCAGTGCTGGCCAGCTCGGCCAGGGGCACGTCCTTGAGCGAGCCGCCAAAGGTGCCGATGGCCGTGCGCCGGGCGCTGAGGATGAAAATTTCAGGAGTTTGCATGGCGGGTCCTTATTGTTTTATCGGGCCAAATGCGCGGGATTATTTCACCGGTGTACGGTTTGGGCGTCGTCCGTTTGTGCGGGCAGGGCATCTACCTGGGCATCGAGCAGGGTCATAAAGGCATGGGCCGCATTGGACAAGGTGCGTTCGGTATGCAGGATATACCCCAGCTGGCGGGTCAGCTGGATGCCGGGCAGGGCAATCGATGCCACCTGCTCATCCAGCATGGTGCGCGGCAACACGCTCCAGGCCAGGCCGATGGACACCATCATCTTGATGGTCTCCAGGTAATTGGTGCTCATGGCGATGTTGGGCGTCAGGCCCTGGGCTTCAAACAGGCGATGGACAATATGATGGGTAAAGGTATTGCCGCCGGGAAACACCGCTGGATGGCGTGCAATATCGGCCATGCTTACGGTTTTTTGCCGGGTCAGGCGGTGCTCCGGGGCCACCACGAAATCCAGCGGGTCATCCCAGACCGGCACGGCACGAATCAGTGAATGAGGCTCCGGCGCGAGGGTGATTACAGCCAGTTCTGCGCGGCCATGCAGAATCTCGTCGTAGGCCACTTCGGAATCGAGAAACTGAATATCCAGCGCGACCTTGGGGTAAGTGCGGGTGAACTCGCGCAGTAAAGGTGGCAGGCGGTGCAGACCGATATGATGGCTGGTAGCCAGGGTCAGGCGCCCGCTGACTTCGCCATTGAGGTTGTTGAGTGCCCGGCGCGTGTCATCCAGTACGTTGAGGATCTGGTAAGCGCGCGGCAGCAAGGCCCGGCCGGCTTCGGTGAGGCTGACCTCACGGCCCAGCCGGTCGAACAGCCTGAGCTTGAGTTGCTGCTCGATGCTGGCAATGCGTTTGCTGATGGCTGGCTGGGTCAGGAACAGCCGTTCGGCGGCCCCGGAAAAACTGCCGGTTTCAGCAATTGCAATAAACGCATTGAGATTCGCGAGATCCATCTATTCGAATTCCTGTTGGTTATCCAAAGCATAAAAATTATGAATTTGAGTTATTCACTGTAACCCCATAGGATCGACCTCACAAGCCAAGTGGTTATTGGCACAGAAAAGTAGCTGATGAGGAAACCGTCTGATGGCCGGCAAAACGCTCTACGACAAGCTCTGGGATTCGCATTTGGTCAAGCAGCGTGACGATGGCTCGGCGCTGATCTACATCGACCGTCACATCATTCACGAAGTGACCTCGCCGCAAGCCTTTGAAGGCCTGCGGCTGGCCGGGCGCAAGCCTTGGCGTATCGATGCCAACATCGCCACCCCGGACCACAACGTACCGACCACGCCGGAGCGTAAAGGCGGGATCGAAGCGATTGCCGATCAGGTTTCCCGTCTGCAGGTGCAAACCCTGGATGACAACTGTGACGAATACGGCATTACCGAATTCAAGATGAACGACGTGCGTCAGGGTATCGTCCATGTGATCGGCCCGGAGCAGGGCGCGACCTTGCCGGGCATGACCGTGGTCTGCGGTGACTCGCACACCTCGACTCACGGCGCCTTCGGTGCATTGGCCCACGGTATCGGCACTTCCGAGGTCGAGCATGTGCTCGCCACCCAGTGCCTTGTCGCCAAAAAAATGAAGAACATGCTGGTGTCGGTCGAAGGGCAATTGCCGTTCGGCGTAACCGCCAAGGACATCGTACTGGCCGTGATCGGCAAGATCGGCACCGCGGGCGGCAATGGTCATGCCATCGAATTCGCCGGCAGCGCGATTCGTGACTTGTCCGTCGAAGGCCGCATGACCATCTGCAACATGTCCATCGAAGCCGGTGCCCGTGTAGGCCTGGTGGCCGCCGATCAGAAAACTGTCGATTATGTAAAGGGCCGTCCGTTTTCGCCTAAAGGCGCTGAATGGGACCTGGCGGTCGAAGCCTGGAAAGACCTGGTGTCCGACAGCGATGCGCAGTTCGACACCGTGGTTGAACTGGACGCTACGCAGATCAAGCCGCAAGTCAGCTGGGGCACTTCGCCCGAGATGGTCCTGGCGGTTGATCAGAACGTGCCGGATCCGGCACAGGAAGCCGACCTGGTCAAGCGTGGCTCGATCGAACGTGCATTGAAGTACATGGGCCTGACCGCCAACCAGGCGATCACCGATATCCAGCTCGATCGCGTATTTATCGGCTCGTGCACCAACTCGCGGATCGAAGACTTGCGTGCTGCGGCAGTGATTGCCAAGGGGCGCAAGGTGGCGTCCACCATCAAGCAGGCGATTGTGGTGCCGGGCTCGGGTCTGGTTAAAGCCCAGGCCGAGGCTGAAGGTCTGGACAAGATCTTTATCGAGGCCGGTTTTGAATGGCGTGAGCCGGGTTGTTCGATGTGCCTGGCGATGAATCCGGACCGCCTTGAGTCGGGCGAGCATTGTGCTTCGACCTCCAACCGCAACTTTGAAGGCCGTCAGGGCGCCGGTGGCCGTACTCACCTGGTCAGCCCGGCCATGGCCGCTGCCGCCGCCGTGAATGGTCGTTTTATTGATGTCCGTGAATTGATCCAGGGGAGCGCAGCATGAAGGCTTTTACTCAGCACACCGGTCTGGTCGCGCCTTTGGATCGTGCCAACGTCGATACCGACCAGATCATTCCCAAGCAATTCCTGAAGTCGATCAAGCGTACCGGCTTTGGCCCTAACCTGTTTGACGAGTGGCGTTATCTGGATGTGGGTCAGCCCTACCAGGACAACTCCAAGCGCCCGCTGAACAAGGATTTTGTGCTTAACGCCGAGCGTTACCAGGGCGCCAGTGTGTTGCTGGCCCGGGAAAACTTCGGTTGCGGCTCCAGCCGTGAGCACGCGCCGTGGGCGCTGGAAGAGTACGGTTTTCGCAGCATCATCGCGCCGAGCTACGCCGATATCTTCTTCAATAACAGCTTCAAGAACGGTTTGTTGCCGATCATCCTGAGCGACGCCGAAGTCGATGAGCTGTTTGCCCAGGTTGAAGCCGAGCCGGGTTACCAGCTCAAGATCGACCTCGAGGCACAAACTGTGACCCGCCCGGATGGCAAGGTGCTGGGCTTTGAAATCGATGCGTTTCGCAAGCATTGCCTGCTCAACGGCCTGGACGATATCGGCCTGACCTTGCAGGACGGCGATGCAATTGCCGCGTTTGAAAGCAAGCACCGTGCGAGCCAGCCGTGGTTGTTTCGCGACGCTTGAATGGCCTCTTTGCGGGCAAGCCCGGCACCCACAGGGGAATGCATTTCAAATGTGGGAGCGGGCTTGCCCGCGATGACGGCAGTGTGGACAACCCAAGTCTTGACGCTAAAAGGAAGTTTTAATGACCAGTACCGCCCAGCACACCCAGGTCGTACAAAAGCAGTTCGGCGAACAGGCGTCGGCCTATCTGAGCAGCGCCGTGCATGCGCAAGGCACCGAGTTCGGTCTGCTCAAGGCCGAGCTGGCGGGTAAAGTTGAAGCGCGGGTGCTGGACCTGGGGTGTGGCGCGGGCCATGTAAGCTTTCATGTGGCTGCACTGGTCAAGGACGTGGTGGCATACGACCTGTCGCAACAAATGCTCGATGTGGTCAGTGCTGCCGCCAGCGATCGCGGGCTGGGCAATATCAGCACCGTTTGCGGCGCGGCAGAGCGTTTGCCGTTTGCCGATGGCGAGTTCGACTATGTGCTCAGCCGTTACTCGGCCCATCACTGGAGCGATCTGGGCGTTGCCCTGCGCGAAGTGCGCCGGGTGCTCAAGCCGGGTGGCGTAGCGGCATTTATCGATGTGATCTCACCCGGCAGCCCGTTATTCGACACCTACCTGCAAAGTGTCGAAGTGCTGCGCGACACCAGCCATGTGCGCGACTATTCGAGCGCCGAATGGCTGCGTCAGGTCAGCGAAGCCGGTTTGCACGTGCGCAGCACACAGCGTCAGCGTTTGCGTTTAGAGTTCAGCTCCTGGATCGAGCGCATGCGTACGCCACAGGTTATGAGCGCGGCCATCCGCCAGTTGCAGCAGTCGATGGGCGCCGAAGTACGCGATTATTTTGAAATTGAAGCCGATGGTTCGTTCAGCACCGATGTGCTGGTGCTGTGGGCCGAGAAGTAACCTGAATATTTCCGGGTGCGCCTGCGGGGGCATCAACAGACAAGAAAGAGGAACCCATGAGCAAGCAGATTCTGATTCTCCCTGGCGACGGTATTGGTCCGGAAATCATGGCCGAAGCGGTCAAGGTGCTGGAGCTGGCCAGTGACAAGTTCAACCTGGGCCTGGAGCTGACCCACGACCTGATCGGCGGCGCAGCCATCGACAAGCATGGCGTACCGTTGGCCGACGAGACCCTTGAGCGCGCCCGTGCGGCCGACGCTGTCTTGCTGGGCGCCGTGGGTGGCCCGAAATGGGACAAGATCGAGCGCGACATTCGCCCCGAGCGCGGCCTGCTGAAAATCCGTGCGCAACTGGGCCTGTTCGGCAACCTGCGCCCGGCAATCCTGTACCCGCAACTGGCTGATGCATCGAGCCTCAAGCCGGAAATCGTTTCCGGACTGGATATCCTCATCGTTCGCGAATTGACCGGTGGTATCTACTTCGGCGCCCCCCGTGGCACCCGCGAGCTGGAAAACGGTGAGCGTCAGGCTTATGACACCCTGCCGTACAGCGAAAGCGAAATCCGCCGCATTGCCCGCGTCGGTTTCGACATGGCCCGCGTGCGTGGCAAAAAGCTCTGCTCGGTGGACAAGGCCAACGTGCTGGCGTCCAGCCAGCTGTGGCGTGAAGTGGTCGAGCAAGTGGCCAAGGACTACCCGGACGTCGAGCTGAGCCATATGTACGTCGACAACGCGGCCATGCAACTGGTGCGCGCACCCAAGCAATTTGACGTGATCGTCACCGAAAACATGTTCGGTGACATCCTGTCCGACCAGGCTTCGATGCTCACCGGCTCTATCGGCATGCTGCCATCGGCATCCCTGGACACCCACAACAAGGGCATGTACGAGCCTTGCCACGGTTCGGCGCCGGACATCGCGGGGCAGGGCATTGCCAACCCGCTGGCGACCATTTTGTCGGTGTCGATGATGCTGCGTTACAGCTTCAACCAGACCGCTGCTGCCGATGCCATCGAGCAGGCCGTAAGCCTGGTTCTGGACCAGGGTTTGCGTACCGGTGATATCTGGTCGACGGGTTGCACCCGGGTCGGAACACAGGAAATGGGCAATGCAGTAGTCGCGGCGCTGCAGAATCTGTAATCTCTCGGGCCCGTTACTTCCTGTTGGTGGAAGTAACGACCCCACTTTTTGTTAAAGGTGTAGTTGCGATGAAACGTGTAGGTCTGGTCGGTTGGCGCGGTATGGTTGGTTCCGTGCTCATGCAGCGGATGCTGGAAGAGCAGGATTTCGATCTGATCGAACCGGTGTTTTTCACCACTTCCAATGTCGGTGGACAAGGTCCGTCCGTGGGCAAGGATATTGCCCCGCTCAAGGATGCTTACAACATTGAAGAGCTGAAAACCCTCGATGTAATCCTGACCTGCCAGGGCGGCGACTACACCAGCGAGGTGTTCCCCAAGCTGCGTGAGGCGGGCTGGCAAGGTTACTGGATCGATGCAGCGTCGACCCTGCGCATGCAGGATGATGCGGTCATTATTCTGGACCCGGTCAACCGCAAGGTCATCGACCAGCAGCTGGATGCCGGCACCAAAAACTATATCGGCGGCAACTGCACTGTCAGCCTGATGCTGATGGGTCTGGGCGGTCTGTTCGAAGCCGGTCTGGTAGAGTGGATGAGCGCCATGACCTACCAGGCGGCTTCGGGCGCCGGTGCGCAGAACATGCGCGAGTTGATCAAGCAGATGGGCACCACCCATGCGGCGGTCGCCGATCAACTGGCCGACCCGGCCAGCGCCATCCTCGATATCGACCGTCGTGTGGCCGAGGCTATGCGCAGCGATGCCTACCCGACCGAAAACTTCGGTGTGCCATTGGCCGGCAGCCTGATCCCGTGGATCGACAAAGAGCTGCCGAACGGTCAAAGCCGTGAAGAGTGGAAAGCGCAGGCAGAAACCAACAAGATCCTGGGTCGCTTCAAGAACCCGGTTCCGGTGGACGGTATCTGCGTACGTATCGGTGCGATGCGTTGCCACAGCCAGGCCTTGACCATCAAGCTGAACAAAGATGTGCCTATCGCCGATATCGAAGGTTTGATCAGCCAGCACAATCCCTGGGTCAAGCTGGTGCCAAACCAGCGTGAAGCCAGCATCCAGGAACTGAGCCCGACGAAGGTTACCGGCACCCTGAATGTACCGGTTGGCCGTCTGCGCAAGCTGAACATGGGTTCGCAGTTCCTCGGTGCCTTTACCGTGGGCGACCAGTTGCTGTGGGGCGCGGCAGAACCGCTGCGCCGCATGCTGCGGATTTTGCTGGAGCGTTAATTCGCCACCGGCAGGTTCAAGCCCGCGTCTCGCAAGAGGCGCGGGCTTTTTATTGGATGATCAGCTGCTACGAATTGTCATCATCCATCAAATCGGCCGGGCGCGTTGCCTGTCGGGGTTGTGCCCGGTACAGTGCCGCTCCCCACGTTTCGCCTGAGGTAGATACATGAACCAGTCCTTTGATATCGCCGTCGTTGGCGCCACCGGCACTGTCGGCGAAACCATCGTACAAATGCTCGAAGAGCGTGATTTTCCGGTTGGCAAGTTGCACTTGCTGGCCAGCAGTGAATCTGACGGGCATTCGGTGCCTTTTCGCGGTAAAAACGTCAGGGTGCGCGATGTCGACACGTTCGATTTCAGCAGCGTACAGCTGGCATTCTTTGCCGCAGGCCCTGCCGTGACCTTGAGTTTTGCTGCCAAAGCCAGTGCAGCCGGCTGCATGGTGGTCGACCTGTCCGGGGCTTTGCCGTCTGCACAGGCGCCGCAGGTGGTACCTGAAGCCAACGCGCAGGTGCTGGCAACCTTGAAAAAGCCACTGCAAGTCAGCAGCCCGAGTCCTTCGGCCACCGCACTGGCCGTGGTGCTGGCGCCTTTGCTAAGAGTGCTGGAAATTCAGCGGGTCAATGTGACGGCCTGCATGGCAGTTTCCGCTCAAGGCCGTGAAGCGGTCTCGGAGCTGGCACGCCAAACCACCGCGCTGCTGAACCTGCATCCGCTGGAAACCAGCTTCTTTGATCGTCAGATGGCCTTCAACGTCCTGGCCCAGGTCGGCACGCCGGACGCACAGGGCCATGTGCCGCTGGAAAAACGTTTGGTCAATGAGCTGCGCGAAGTTCTGGCTATGCCTACGCTGAAGGTATCGGCCAGCAGTGTGCAAGTGCCGGTATTTTTTGGTGACAGCTTCAGCGTGTCCCTGCAACTGGCCGGGCCGGTGGATCTGGTTGAAGTCAATGCCGCCCTCGAGGCAGGTGAGGGTATCGAGCTGGTGGAAGCCGGTGACTACCCGACTGCTGTTGGCGATGCCGTAGGTCAGGATGTGGTGTATGTCGGTCGAGTGCGTCACGGTGTGGACGACACATCTGAACTTAATCTGTGGCTGACGTCAGATAACGTACGCAAGGGTGGCGCATTGAACGCCGTGCAGTTGGCTGAGTTGTTGATAAAAGACCAACTGTAAAAGATACTTGGCTGCTATACAGGTCTCGTGGGACGAGGCCTGTACCAATAAGGAAGAGGCTATGGTTCAGGTTCGCAAATTGGTGTTGGCAATCGCTGCCGCTTCGGCGCTGTCATCCGGTATGGCGCAGGCGCTTGAGCTTGGGGAGCTGACGCTCAAGTCGGCGCAGAACCAGCCGCTGCTGGCAGAAATCGAGCTGCTCGATGTCAAGGACCTGACTGCTGCGCAAGTGGTGCCAAGCCTTGCCCCCGAACAGGAGTTCAGCAAGGCCGGAGTTCCGCGCCCGGCGTTTCTGGATGATTTGCGCTTTACCCCGATCATCAACGCCGATGGCAAGAGCGTATTGCGCGTCACCTCCAGCCAGCCGCTGTCCGAACCTTTTGTGAACTTCCTGGTGCAGGTGATGTGGCCCAACGGCCGCTTGATGCGCGACTACAGCGTGTTGCTCGATCCCGCCCGGTTCTCGCCGCAGGCCGCGTCGGCGGCATCAACGTCTGCGCCTGCTGCGCCCGTGCAGTACACCACCACGTCCCGTGACACACTGTGGGAGATCGCCGCCAAGGCGCGCAACGGCGGCTCGGTGCAGCAGACCATGCTGGCAATTCAGGCCCTGAACCCTGATGCGTTTATCAACGGCAATATCAACCGGCTTAAAACCGGCCAGGTGCTGCGCCTGCCAGATGCCTCGCAAAGTGTGCAATTGCCCCAGGCCAGGGCCATCAACGAAGTGGCGTCGCAAAATGCCGACTGGCGCAGTGGCCGTCGCACCGTACCGTTGGCCCAGCAACTCGATGCAACCGGTCGCAAGCCTGTACCGGCGCCTGCCGCCAAGGCTGTGCATCAGGATGCCTTGAGTCTGGTTTCCGCTCAGGCAGGCAAGGGTGCTGCCGGGGATGCGAAAAAACTGGCTGACCAGCTGGCGATGACTCAGGAAGGTCTGGACAGCAGCCGTCGTGAAAATGCCGAGCTGCAAGACCGGATGAAAGACCTGCAAAGCCAGTTGGACAAGCTGCAGCGTTTGATTGAATTGAAGAACGATCAACTGGCCAGGCTGGAGGCCGGCAAAGGTGCGCCTGTCGACCCGGCAGTTGCGTTGGCCGGCGTGCAGGCCGCTGATGCGCCTGAAGCCGATATTGCGCCGGCAATCGAAGGTGCGCCGGCCACTGCAGTGGCACCAAGTCCTGAAGACACCGGGGCGACGCAAGGCCATGAGCGAAACATTCAGGACCTGCTGAACAGCCCGCTATTACTGGGGCTTGTCGGCGGCGGGGCGGTCTTGTTGCTGCTCTTGCTGTTGTTGCTCGTGCGTCGGCGCAAGGCGCTGCAAGAAGCGCAAAAACATGCGCGAATGGCTCGGGATCTTGAAAATGAGTCCGGGTTTGCAGCCGATCTGGATCTGCCGCAAAGCAGTTTTGAGGGGCTTGAAACGCCGTCGCGCAGTATCGATCCTGCACCTGCACCTGCACCGGTCGTGGAGGCAGTAGCTCCGGTGGTCGCGCCGGTTACCCTGGCCAAGCCTGCGGCTGATGTGCTGGATCAGGCCGAGCGGTTGATTGAGCAGCGTCAGTTGAGCGAGGCCGTTGTATTGCTCAAGGCTGCGATCGATCGGGAGCCCCAGCGCAGTGATTTGCGTCTTGAGTTGATGCGGGTTTACGCCGAACTGGGTGATCGTGACGCTTTTATCGCTCAAGAGCGCCAACTGGTAGCCAATGGCAAGAATCACGCTCAGGTCGAGCAGCTCAAAAATCGTTATCCTGGCATGGCGGTGGCGGCAGCGGCCGGCATTGCTACCGCAGCGGTGGCCACCCAGCTGCAAGCGCAATTTGTCCAGGACATGATGCGCGACGATCGCGAGGTCGAACCTCAGCCGGAGCCTGCTGCACCTGCACCTGCAGCGTTCGATCACGATTTTGATCTGAGCCTTGATGAACTGGAAGCGGCTTCCCCTGCGGTGGTGACGCCAGAACCTGCAGGGCTCGACAAGCCGGCGGCAGACAGTTTCGAAGCGGTGCTTGAACAGCAGGCTCAGGTTCAGGCAGCTCACGAAGGGGCGTCGGACTTTGATCTGGACCTGCCGGCGGACTTTGACCTGTCCCTGGCTGAAGAAAGCGCTCCACCCGCTGTGGCGGCGGACAGCTTTGCCCTTGAGCTCGACAAGGTCAATGCCGAGTTGCATCGCCTGTCGCAAAGCCTTGAGCAATCATCGCTGGAACAGCCCTTTGCCGATGATGAGCCGGAATTCGACTTCCTCTCTGGCGCCGATGAAACGGCCACCAAACTCGATCTGGCCCAGGCCTATATCGATATGGGTGACGACGAAGGTGCGCGGGATATTCTGACCGAGGTCATGGAGGAGGGTAATCCACAGCAGCAGGCCGAAGCCCTGGAAATGATGGCACGCCTGACCTGAGTGAAACTCCTTTAGATACTCTGTTGCCGGTCAACCCTCCCTGTGGGAGCGAGCCAGCTCGCGAACGACCTTCGCGAGCTGGCTCGCTCCCACAGTTGAAATGTCCTTTGGCAGCTGATACGAAGCCTGGTTTGTCTGACGTTCCGGTGAAATGTTTCATGGCGTCTTGCCGGGTGCGCCCTATAATGGCCGCCTTTGCGTTTATGAGCAGGCTGCAAGTCCTTGGCAAATATAGATAACCCGGCCGCTGAAATGGCCGCGGAAGGTTTTTACCGAATCGCCCTTGGGGTGGAATACAAAGGTTCGCGCTACAGCGGCTGGCAGCGCCAGGCCAATGGTGTGCTGACCGTCCAGGAAACCCTGGAAAACGCCCTGTCCAAAGTGGCCGCCTCACCGGTCTCCCTGATGTGCGCCGGGCGTACGGATGCCGGTGTGCATGCCTGCGGGCAGGTGGTGCATTTTGACACCCGGGCCGAGCGCTCCCTGAAAGCCTGGGTCATGGGCGCCAATATCAATTTGCCCCATGACATCAGCGTCACCTGGGCCCAGGTCATGCCCGCGCACTTCCATGCCCGCTTCAAGGCCATCGCCCGGCGCTACCGCTATGTGATCTACAACGATCAGATCCGGCCGGCCCATCTGAATCAGGAAATCACCTGGAACCACCGCCCGCTGGATGTCGAGCGTATGGCCGAGGCAGCTCGACACCTGTTGGGCGTGCATGATTTCAGTGCCTTTCGCGCCGGACAGTGCCAGGCCAAATCCCCGATCAAGGAAATGCACCATCTGCGCGTGACCCGTCACGGCAACATGATTGTGCTGGATATTCGTGCCAGTGCCTTTCTGCATCATATGGTGCGCAATATCGCCGGGGTGCTGATGACTATCGGCACGGGCGAGCGGCCGGTGGAGTGGATCAAGGAAGTGCTGGAGAGCCGCGAGCGGCGCTCGGGCGGTGTGACGGCCCATCCCTACGGCCTGTATCTGGTGCAAGTTGAATACCGCGACGAGTTCCAGTTGCCGGAACGTTACATTGGTCCACATTTCTTGACCGGTTTTAGCGGCCTGGACGGCTGACGCCCGGATAAGCATTTGTTACCATCCGGGGCTTTCGCGTTCGGGGTGTTATCGAGATGTCCGTTGTTCGCAGCAAGATCTGCGGTATTACCCGCATAGAAGATGCACTGGCTGCGGTCGAGGCCGGGGCTGACGCCATAGGCTTCGTGTTCTACGCCAAGAGCCCGCGCTCAGTCACGGCCGCGCAGGCGCGGGCCATTATTGCCGCCTTGCCGCCTTTCGTGACTTCGGTGGGGTTGTTCGTCAATGCCAGCGCCTGTGAGCTGAACGAAACCCTGGATGCCGTGCCGCTGGATCTGCTGCAGTTTCATGGCGATGAAACCCCGGAGCAGTGCGAAGGCTATCACCGTCCTTATATCAAGGCGTTGCGGGTCAAGGCCGGTGATGACATCGCCGGTGCCTGCAAGGCCTATGCAGGGGCCAGCGGTATTTTGCTCGATGCCTATGTTGAAGGTGTACCGGGTGGAACTGGTCAGGCATTTGACTGGTCTTTGATACCTCAGGGTTTGCACAAGCCGATTATCCTGGCCGGCGGCCTGACGCCCGACAACGTTGCAGGCGCCATCGCCCGGGTGCAGCCCTACGCCGTGGATGTCAGTGGCGGCGTTGAAAAGAGCAAGGGCATCAAGGATCACGACAGGATTCGTGCCTTTATGCGGGCAGTGCGCACGGCAAACTGATGCGGATGTGACGGCTGGCACTCTGCCGCCGTCCATCAATACCGCTCTGCGAAGCAGGCGGGCCCGGTGAGAAGACGGGCAGAAATTTAAGTGGCGGCCGCTCTGGTGCGTGCTGTCGGTAAGGCTGAGGGTTGCAGGGTTTTGCTGGTTTGCCGAGTGCGGACCGCGGTTCCGGCAATTATCGCCACACACCTGATTAATTTAGCTCAAGGGCATACACGGGGCCTGAACTGAACTGTTCTGGCCACCGGTACTGGAGAAAGAAAGCATGAGCAACTGGTTGGTAGACAAGCTGATTCCTTCGATCATGCGTTCCGAGGTCAAAAAGAGCTCGGTACCTGAAGGCCTGTGGCACAAATGCCCGTCCTGCGACGCTGTGCTTTATCGTCCGGAGCTGGAAAAGACCCTGGACGTTTGCCCGAAATGCAATCACCACATGCGTATCGGCGCCCGCGCCCGCATTGATATCTTCCTGGACGCCGACGGCCGTGCCGAACTGGGTGCAGACCTGGAGCCGGTTGACCGTCTCAAGTTCCGTGACAGCAAGAAGTACAAGGACCGTCTGGTCGGCGCGCAAAAGCAGACCGGCGAAAAAGACGCCCTGATCTCCATGAGCGGTACCTTGCTGGGCATGCCGGTGGTGGTGTCGGCCTTCGAGTTCTCCTTCATGGGTGGCTCTATGGGTGCCATTGTTGGCGAGCGCTTCGTGCGTGCGGCCAATTACGCCCTTGAACACCGCTGCCCGATGATCTGCTTCGCAGCCTCGGGCGGTGCGCGGATGCAGGAAGCCCTGATCTCCCTGATGCAAATGGCCAAGACCTCGGCGGTACTGGCGCGTCTGCGTGAAGAAGGCATCCCTTTCATCTCGGTACTGACCGACCCGGTATACGGCGGTGTTTCGGCCAGCCTGGCGATGCTGGGTGACGTGATCGTGGCTGAGCCTAAGGCGCTGATCGGTTTTGCCGGTCCGCGTGTTATCGAGCAGACCGTTCGCGAAAAACTGCCGGAAGGTTTCCAGCGCAGCGAGTTCCTGCTGGAGCACGGCGCCATCGACCTGATCGTTGCACGTCAGGAGCTGCGTCCGCGCCTGGGCAACCTGCTGGCGCAAATGATGGGCTTGCCGACTCCGGTGTTCGTGGCCGCGCCTGTTGAAACCATCGTTGTTCCGCCGGCACCTGCGAACCTATGACCCAGCGCACCCTTGGCGAGTGGCTCGCCTATCTTGAGCAGTTGCATCCATCGGCCATCGATATGGGTCTGGATCGCGCACGCGAGGTAACGAACCGCTTGGGGCTGCAAAAGCCTGCGCCTCGGGTGGTGACGGTTACGGGTACCAATGGCAAGGGCTCGACCTGTGCGTTTGTGGCTTCGTTGCTGCAGGCGCAAGGGCTCAAGGTGGGGGTTTACAGTTCGCCCCACCTGCTGCGCTATAACGAGCGCGTACAAATTGAGGGTGTTGAAGTCTCGGACGAGCTGCTTTGCGAGGCCTTTGCGGCCCTGGATGCAGGGCGCGGCGAGACATCCCTTACATATTTTGAAATGGGTACGCTGGCAGCCTTCTGGTTGTTCGAGCGTGCCCAGCTGGATGCCGTGGTGCTGGAAGTCGGCCTGGGCGGGCGCCTGGATGCGGTCAATCTGGTGGATGCCGACCTGGCGCTGGTGACCAGTATCGGTGTCGATCATATTGAGTATCTGGGCAACACCCGCGAATCCGTGGGCTTTGAAAAGGCCGGGATTTTCCGTGCCGGCAAGCCGGCCCTGTGTGGCGATCTGAACCCGCCGCATACATTGCTCGACAAGGCTGCAGAGCTAGGTTGCCCGCTGTTTCTGCGCGGTCGTGACTTTGATCTGGCCAGTACCGATCAGGTCTGGCATTGGCGTGGTCAGGATGCCCGGGGGCAATTGATCGAGCTGCGCGATATTCCGCTGCTGGATCTGCCGATGGAAAACGCGGCGCTGGCCGTGCAGGCCTATGCGTTGACCGATCTGCCCTGGCAGCCGGAGCGCATTGTCGCGGCGCTGGCAGGTACTCGCATCACGGGGCGCCTGGATCGTCGCCAGTTCAGCTGGAAGGGCAAGCCCTTGCATACACTGCTGGATGTAGGGCACAACCCCCATGCCGCCGAGTATCTGGCGCGGCGCCTGGCGCAGCGGCCGGTGGCAGGCAAGCGCCTGGCGGTGTTCGGTTTGCTGGCCGACAAGGACCTGGATGGCGTAGTGTCACAACTGACGGGCTCGGTCGCGCATTGGGCAGTTGCGCCGCTGGATACCCCGCGCACGCGCCCGGGCGCTGAAGTCGAGGCCGCGCTGCAGGGTTTTGGGGCGGCTGTTTCGGCTTATGCCAGCGTGGAGCAAGCGCTTGAGGCACAGTGCGAACGGGCCACGACTGACGACGAAATCCTGTTGTTCGGATCATTTTATTGTGTTGCCGAAGCGCTCGAGTGGTTGGAGCGGCGTGCCACGCAGGAGGCTGCAAATGGCTTTGCTGGATAAGGCGTACAAACAAAGGATGGTGGGTGCCCTGGTGCTGGTGGCGCTGGCGGTTATTTTTCTGCCGATGCTGTTCTCCCGACAGGACGAACTGCGTCAGATTGAGGTGGATGCACCGAGCGCCCCTGAGATGCCGGTAATGCCGCAGGTCAAGGTCGAGCCGGTTGCCGTGCCTGAGCCTCAGGTGATCCCTGAGGAACCGGCTCCGGTTGAGCAGCCGGTTGTCGAGCAGCAGGCACCAGCCCCGGTCGCACCGGTCGTGGCAAAGCCTGCAGTGGCTGCGCCCAAGCCTCCGGCTGTCACGCCGGCGCAAACCGTTGCCCAGGCACCGGCCAAGCTGGACACCACGCAAAAGCGTGTCGACCCCAATGGCTTGCCAATCAGCTGGTCGGTGCAACTGGTGAGCCTGTCCAATCGGGCCAGTGCTGATAACCTGCAAAAAACCCTTCGCAATCAAGGCTATAACGCTTATGTGCGATCTTCCGGCGGGATGAACCGGGTTTTTGTCGGCCCATTGCTTGAGCGTGCAGAGGCCGATCGCCTGCGCGATTTGCTTGGCAAGCAGCAAAACCTCAAGGGTTTTGTGGTGCGCTTCCAGCCTGAACGTGGCTGACAGCGTAAAAAGGTTCAATCTGATTGCACAAGCACGGATAAATCGCCTTACCTGAGCGGCGGCGCTCTGCTAAAATGCGCCGCCTCATCTATCCGTAGGCTGAACTGTGCCATTTACCTGGGTTGACTGGGCGATCGTTGCAATCATCGCCATCTCCGCTTTGATCAGCTTGAAGCGCGGCTTCGTAAAAGAAGCATTGTCGCTGTGCACCTGGATCATTGCCGGGGTCGTTGCCTGGATGTTCGGCGGTTCGCTGTCGCAATACCTCTCCGGATACATCGAAACACCTTCCGCCCGCGTTATCGCAGGGTGCACCATCATGTTTGTGGCCACCTTGCTGGTAGGCGCAATGATCAATTTTCTTATCGGCGAACTGATTCGCGTCACCGGCCTGTCCGGGACCGATCGTTTTCTCGGCATGGCCTTCGGTGCTGCGCGTGGCGCATTGCTGGTGGTCACTGCGGTCGGGCTGTTGAGCCTGGGGCCGGTACAGCAGGACTCATGGTGGCAGGAGTCACGGCTCGTGCCACAATTTCTATTGGTTGCCGACTGGTCCAAAAACCTCATTCTGGGGTGGAGCAGTCAGTGGCTGGCCAGCGGAATCAGCGTACCCGCTGACATTCCGTTCAAGGAGCATCTCTTGCCGGCTACCCAGCCCAAGTGAGTGGTGTTCAGTTCAGATCCATTAAGTAGGGGTTGCGTCGCATGTGTGGCATCGTCGGTATCGTCGGTAAGTCGAACGTCAATCAGGCGCTGTATGACGCGCTAACCGTCCTCCAGCACCGCGGCCAGGATGCTGCCGGTATTGTGACCAGCCATAATGGCCGGTTATTTCTGCGCAAGGACAACGGGCTGGTTCGTGACGTCTTTCATCAGCGTCATATGCAGCGCCTGGTCGGCAACGTGGGCATTGGCCACGTGCGCTATCCAACCGCTGGCAGCTCGACTTCAGCTGAAGCCCAGCCGTTTTATGTCAACTCGCCGTATGGCATCACCCTGGCGCATAACGGCAACCTGACCAACGTTGAACAGCTGGCCAAGGAGATTTACGAATCTGATTTGCGTCACGTCAACACCAACTCCGATTCGGAAGTGTTGCTTAACGTTTTCGCTCACGAACTGGCGCAGCGCGGCAAATTACAGCCGACTGAAGAAGACGTGTTTGCTGCCGTGACTGACGTGCACAACCGTTGCCGTGGCGGTTACGCCGTGGTTGCGATGATCACCGGTTATGGCATCGTCGGTTTCCGCGACCCGAACGGCATTCGTCCGATTGTCTTCGGTCAGCGTCATACCGACGAAGGCGTCGAGTACATGATCGCCTCCGAGAGCGTTTCCCTGGATGTACTGGGCTTTACCCTGATCCGCGATCTGGCGCCGGGTGAAGCGGTTTACATCACTGAAGACGGCAAGCTGCATACCCGTCAGTGTGCGGTAAACCCGAAACTGACCCCGTGCATCTTCGAGCACGTGTATCTGGCGCGCCCGGACTCGATCATCGACGGTGTGTCGGTGTACAAGGCCCGTCTGCGCATGGGCGAGAAACTCGCCGAGAAGATCCTGCGTGAGCGTCCTGAGCACGATATCGACGTGGTGATCCCGATTCCGGACACCAGCCGCTGCGCTGCACTGGAACTGGCCAACCACCTGGGCGTCAAGTTCCGCGAAGGCTTCGTGAAAAACCGTTACATCGGTCGTACCTTCATCATGCCGGGCCAGGCTGCACGTAAAAAATCCGTGCGCCAGAAGCTCAACGCCATCGAACTCGAGTTCCGCGGCAAGAACGTGATGCTGGTGGATGACTCGATCGTGCGCGGTACCACCTGCAAGCAGATCATTCAGATGGCCCGCGAAGCCGGCGCCAAGAACGTTTACTTCTGCTCGGCGGCCCCGGCGGTTCGTTACCCGAACGTGTATGGCATCGACATGCCAAGCGCTCACGAACTGATCGCCCATAACCGCAGCACCCAGGAAGTGGCCGAGCTGATCGGCGCCGACTGGCTGATCTATCAGGACCTGCCTGACCTGATCGACGCTGTCGGTGGTGGCAAGATCAAGATCGATGCGTTCGATTGTGCAGTGTTTGACGGCAAGTACGTCACCGGCGATATTGACGACAACTACCTGGAGCGAATCGAGCGTGCGCGCAACGATGCTTCCAAGGTGATTGCCCAGGGCGTCGGTGCGACGATAGGCTTGTACAACAACTAAGTGTTCACCAAACCGGCCCTGATGGGCCGGTTTGCGTTTATCCAATACAAAGTAGAGCAAGGAGTGGGCAGCATGAGTCAGGATTGGGATGCGGGTCGGCTGGACAGCGACCTTGAGGGCGTAGCGTTCGACACCCTGGCGGTGCGTGCTGGCCAGCACCGTACGCCGGAAGGTGAGCACGGTGATGCAATGTTCCTGACCTCCAGCTACGTGTTCCGCACAGCGGCAGACGCGGCAGCGCGGTTCTCGGGCGAGGTGGCAGGCAATGTTTATTCGCGTTACACCAACCCCACCGTTCGTGCTTTCGAAGAGCGCATCGCCGCCCTTGAAGGTGCCGAGCAGGCTGTAGCCACGGCGACGGGCATGGCAGCCATTCTGTCGGTGGTGATGAGCCTGTGCAGCGCCGGCGACCATATCCTGGTCTCGCGCAGTGTGTTCGGTTCGACCATTAGCCTGTTTGAGAAGTACTTCAAGCGCTTTGGCGTGCAGGTCGATTACGTGCCGTTGGCCGAACTGGCTGGCTGGGACGCGGCGATCAAGCCCAACACCAAGCTGCTGTTTGTCGAGTCGCCGTCCAACCCGCTGGCCGAGCTGGTCGATATCGCCGCGCTGGCTGAAATCGCCCACGCCAAGGGTGCCTTGCTGGTGGTCGACAACTGTTTTTGCACGCCAGCCTTGCAACAGCCGCTGAAGCTGGGTGCAGACATCGTGGTGCATTCGGCAACCAAGTTCATCGATGGCCAGGGTCGTTGCATGGGTGGGGTAGTGGCCGGTCGTGGCGAGCTGATGAAAGAAATCGTCGGTTTCCTGCGTACCGCCGGGCCGACTCTGAGCCCGTTCAACGCGTGGATCTTCCTCAAGGGTCTGGAGACCCTCAACCTGCGCATGCGCGCTCACTGCGCCAGTGCCCAGGCCCTGGCCGAGTGGCTGGAGCAGCAGGATGGCGTAGAGAAGGTTCACTACGCCGGTCTCAAGAGCCATCCACAGTACGAATTGGCCCTGCGCCAGCAGCGCGGCTTTGGTGCCGTGGTCAGTTTTGAGGTCAAGGGCGGCAAAGAAGGCGCGTGGCGCTTTATCGACGCGACACGTCTGATCTCGATCACTGCCAACCTGGGTGACAGCAAAACCACGATTACTCATCCGGCGACCACTTCCCATGGTCGCCTGGCACCGCAAGAGCGTGAAGCGGCCGGTATTCGTGACAGCCTGATCCGCATCGCCGTAGGCCTGGAAGATGTCAGTGACCTGCAAGCCGACCTCGCACGAGGCCTGGCCGCGCTGTGACCGACTGGATGCTCGAGGCGCCGGTAAGCGGCAATGGCCGTGTAGCACTGGTCACCGGTGCTGCGCGGGGCATTGGCCTGGGCATTGCAGCCTGGCTGGTCAGTGAAGGCTGGCAAGTGGTGCTCAGCGACATTGACCGCGCCCGGGGCACAAAAGTGGCCAAGGCGCTGGGCGACAGTGCCTGGTTTGTGCGCATGGATGTGTCGGTTGAAGACGATGTCATCCAGTGTGTCGCGCAAGTGCTGGGGCAGTTCGGACGGCTGGACGGGCTGGTGTGCAACGCCGCGATTGCGGACCCGCACAACACGCCCCTGGAAAGCCTCGATCTGGAGCACTGGAACCGCGTGCTGGCGGTCAATCTCACCGGGCCGATGTTGCTGGCCAAGCATTGTGCGCCGTATCTGCGTGCCCATTGCGGGGCGATCGTCAACCTGGCTTCCACCCGTGCGCGCCAGTCGGAGCCTGATACCGAGGCTTACGTGGCAAGCAAGGGCGGGTTGCTGGCATTGACCCATGCGCTGGCCATCAGCCTTGGCCCGCAAATCAGGGTCAATGCTGTCAGCCCGGGCTGGATCGACGCCCGTGATCCATCTGTAAGGCGTGCAGCGCCGTTGACGGACGCCGATCACGCTCAGCACCCTGCTGGCAGGGCAGGGGTTGTGGAGGACGTTGCCGCGATGGTTGCCTGGTTGTTGTCGCGCAACTCCGGTTTTGTCACGGGTCAGGAGTTTGTGGTGGATGGCGGCATGAGCAAGAAGATGATCTATGGCGATTAAGGCCAGGCCACTATTTTTGCTTGTTTTGAAAAAAACCAATCTTGTCCTTGACTTAGCTTCGATAGGTGCGTAAATTTCGCGGCCTCAACGAAGCAAAGGGCGGTAGTTCAGTCGGTTAGAATACCGGCCTGTCACGCCGGGGGTCGCGGGTTCGAGTCCCGTCCGCTGCGCCATATTTGTACAAATCAGGTTCGCCTGGTTTGCGATTGAAAAGCACCGAAGCTCTTCAGTCACAGGTTTTAAAAGTTTCAAACGGACGCAAGTCCGAGCGATACGCAGCGGTAGTTCAGTCGGTTAGAATACCGGCCTGTCACGCCGGGGGTCGCGGGTTCGAGTCCCGTCCGCTGCGCC
>NZ_RXHW01000015.1:0-117941 GCF_005930585.1 Pseudomonas sp. FSL W7-0098 | reverse complement strand
CGCAGCGGTAGTTCAGTCGGTTAGAATACCGGCCTGTCACGCCGGGGGTCGCGGGTTCGAGTCCCGTCCGCTGCGCCATATTTGCTTCAGGGCCCTTGAACTCCCTGAAGCTACAAAAAAAGCGACCCCAGGGTCGCTTTTTTTGTGCCCGGGATTTTGTACGGACCCAGCCATTGTGGGAGCGAGCCTGCTCGCGAAGATGCCGGACTTGCCGGATAACCGCGAAGCTCTTGGCGCCTTCGCGAGCAGGCTCGCTCCCACAGTGGGGTCGAATGCGGTTTCAGGCCGCGATCCACGATCAGACGCGACAAACTGCCCGCGATTATCACCACTTGATGCACAATACGCCCCGTACCGTTCTCTTCAGGATTTTCAATGCTTATGTCATTCCCCGTGCGTGCCGTGGTAGTCGCTCTCGTGCTGACTGGCCTGGCAGGTTGCTCGTCGAAGAAAACTGCCATCTATGAACATGAAAACTTCGATGACTCCGGTACGTTCTCGCGCAATTACCCGGTGACCGACAAGACAGCCTGCGAATCAGCGCGGCGCGCCTTGCTCAGCCAGGGCTATATCATCACCAGCAATGACCCGAAAATGATCAGCGGCCACAAGAGCTTCCAGCAAACCGGCGAAAGCCATCTGGAGATCAGCTTCAACATTGTGTGTGCCGACGATGGCGGTTCTGAGCATCACGCCACCATGTTTGCCAATGCGCTGCAGGACCGTTACGCCCTGAAGAAAGTCAACAACTCTGCCAGTCTGGGTGTCGGTGTGCTGGGTTCGGTGTCGATGCCGATTGGTTCAACCGATGATTCGATGGTCAAAGTCGCCAGCGAGACGGTGTCTTCGGCGCAGTTCTATGACCGTTTTTTTGGCCTGGTCGAAGTGTTCCTGCCCAAGCCCAAGGAAGTCGTGAAAGCGGTAAAGGCGCCGCAAAAAGCCAAGCCTGATCTGGGCGTGCCTGAGCCTGCGCCAGTGCCGACTGAAGTGATTGTGCCTGCACCCCAGCCGGTTATTGTGCCCGAGCCAGTTGTGGCGCCTGCCAGCGAGCCTGTGCTGCTGCCCCCGGCCGCAGCCGAACCTGTTCTACCTGTGCTGGAGGCCCCGGTAACGGTACCTGCAGTGGTGGCGCCAGTCACGCCTGTGGTCGAGCCTGTGACCGAGCCTGTCATCACCCCCGTACCTGCCGCCGTAGAGCCCTCCCCCGTTCAATAACTGTGCAGTAAATCTCAAAAGCTCTGCTACGTTTAATGATGAGTATTGACAGTGCCCGCGAAGGTGTCATTTTTCCTTCATGCGGGCACTTTATGCTCAGGCATGACTTAAACAAACAGACTGAAAAGGGATGCTGTATGGACGACTATCAGGAAGAGCTGCTTGAATACCAGGCTTTTGAACTGGACCCGCTGGAACCTGCCGACGATGCGACCGAGCTTTGAGCCCGGTGCAGCATCAGGCAGTCTGGCGCTGACGCCGTCGGTATTCTCCCGGCGTCTGCGCATTCCAGCGCTTGAAGGCCCGCTGAAACGCCTCGGCTGAGGCAAACCCCAACAAATAAGCGATTTCGCCGAAGGCCAGCTCCGTATCACGGATATAGGTCATGGCGAGGTCGCGGCGTGTGTCGTTGAGAATGGCGCGAAATTGCGTGCCTTCTTCGGCCAGCTTGCGGCGCAAGGTCCAGGTCGGCAGCTTGAGGCGTGCCGCCACTTCCTCCAGGTCGGGTTCGCGACCGCCATTGAGCAAAGGCCCCAGCAGTTGCGTAATGCGCTCGCGCAGGCTGCGGGTGCGGGTCATTTGCTCCAATTCGCGCTCACACAGTTGCAGCAGGTAGGCCCAGGTGCTGGGGCAGTGCTGCGGGTTGCGCAGGTCGAGGGTGGCGTGATTGAGGCGCAGCTGGTTGGTTTCTGCACGAAACTGCAGGGTCGAGCTGCCCAGCCCGTTGTAGCATTGGGCGTAATCCGGTTCGCTGAATTCGATATCGATCTGCTCGCAGCTCAAGGGCCGGGCTGCAACCGCGGACAGGTGCTGCAACCAGCCGGCAATGATCGAGTCCACCACAAAGCGGTTATAGGCGTTGTACGGGCTGATGGAGTAAAACCGCAGCCAGGCACCCTGGGCGTCTTCGTGCAGGCTTGACTGCCCGCGGTAGTTGGAGCCGTACAAGGGTTCGAAACGTATCAGGGTGCGGGCCGCTTCGCGCACTGTGGGTGCCTGGGCTGCGGTGACGCCGGCCAGGCCCACCTGGCCCAGACGGCTGAGTTGGCCCATACGCAGGCCCAGTGCCGGCTCGCCGGTCAGCATAATTGCGGCGTGGCCCAGGCGCATATAGCGCGGGATCGACAGGCGTGCCAGAGGCTGGGCCAGACGGGCCGGGTCAAGGCCGAACTGGTCGAGCAGGGGGGCCGGGTCGTGGCCGCAACTGCGCACGGCGTCGGCCAGGGACTGAACGAACCCGACCGATAGATCGCCCAGGCGCATCGGCAGCGGTTTCATCATTCTATAACCAGAGGTTCAGCAGTCGTGCACCGCTGCCAGGCTGGTCCGGGCTGGTCTGGCCGTTGCGGCTGATAAAGCCCTGGCCGGTGCTGTGCTTGTCCCAGAACTTGCCGCGCAAGAACACGGTGACGCCAGCGTTGGCGGTGCTGATGGGCAGGCTGCTGGTGAAGGTCAGGCGATGCCAGGCATCGCCCTCAGTGACTTCGCCGGGCTTGAGGCTGATTTCACTGGGCGTCGACACGCTTTTGTAACCGCCCCAGGGTTTGTCCCAGGTGGTCTTGCCGACGATAAACGCGGGCACTGCGATCAGTTGCGCGCCTTTTTCGTTCAGCGTGCGGTAGTTCTCGGGGTACCAGCTGTCGCTGCCGATCAGGATGCCCAGGCGCCCGGCCGGGGTGTCGACCACATTCAGCTCATGATCGGGGCTGGGCTGGATATAGCTTTGTTCTTCATAGGTGGGCAGCAATTGGCGCTGCGGAGTGCCGATGGCGGCACCCTCGCGGTCAAACACCACGCTGCTGTTGTATAACGCGCCGGTGCCGACCAGCAGTTTGCCGTGTTCAATGCGCGGGTCGGGCAAGGCGATGCTGCCGGCCACCAGGGTTACCCCGAACTCCTTGGCCAGGCCGCCAAACAGGGTCTGGTAATCGTCGGCCATGCTGTTGGCTTTCATGCGCAGATGAGCATCGTTGACCCGGCTTTCGCCGTCAGCGCGCAACCATGCATTGGCAAAGGCCAGCGGGTTGCTGATGGCCAGCCAGTGCATTGCTTGATTGAGGTTGGCGGCTTGATACAGCTGGTTTTTTTCACCGCGAAACATCAACCAGGAACCGATATGTTCCGGCAGTACCACTACGGTTTTGCCGTTGATCAGCCCGGCATCGCGGGCGCTGTTCAAGTAGGCCGCCAGTTTCAGATGGACCAGCGCCAGGCTTTGGTAGTCGCGGGGTGACAGGTCGGGCTCGATGCCCAGCAGGTTGCCGCGATCATTATTCACACCCTCGTTAATCGCGAGCTCGATGCGCAAGTCAGAAAGGTAGTGGCCAACATCCCGTTGCGTGGTCCACCAGGCATAACCGCCTGCAGCAGCAAAGAGGGCAATCAGTAAGGTGCAGCCAATTATTTTGCGCATATAAATAAAACAGACAGCTTTCAGCGGAATTCAATCTACAGGGTAGGCGGCGGTTGTTGGCTTGCCAAGGGGTGCTGCGCATTTGGGTTAATAATTTGTAACTTTGGGTCATTGAGTGGGGTCGGTTGAGTCTTTACTGTGCCTCAGATCAACGACGGGAGCCGCAGAGCATCCCGCGTTCCGTGATTTCGCCCGTTGTGGAGCCTACTGATGACCGCCACTCGCTACCCGCACTTGCTCGCCCCGCTGGATCTGGGTTTTACCACTTTGCGCAACCGCAGCCTGATGGGCTCGATGCACACCGGCCTGGAAGAAAAGCCCGGTGGCTTTGAACGCATGGCCGCCTACTTTGCCGAGCGTGCCCGCGGTGGCGTGGGCCTGATCGTCACGGGCGGCATTGCGCCCAACGACGAGGGTGGGGTGTACAGCGGTGCAGCCAAGCTGAGTACGGTGGAAGAGGCCGAAAAGCATGTGGTTGTGACCCGCGCAGTACACGATGCCGGCGGCAAGATCTGCCTGCAGATCCTCCACGCCGGGCGTTATGCCTACAGCCCGCGCCAGGTTGCGCCGAGTGCGATCCAGGCGCCGATCAACCCGTTCAAACCCAGGGAGCTGGATGAAGAGGGCATCGAAAAGCAGATCAGCGACTTCGTGACCTGCGCCAGGCTGGCCCAGAGTGCCGGCTATGACGGTGTCGAAATCATGGGGTCCGAGGGTTACCTGATTAACCAGTTCCTGGCGGCGCACACCAACCAGCGTACTGACCGTTGGGGTGGCAGCTACGAAAACCGCATGCGCCTGCCCGTGGAAATCGTGCGTCGCGTGCGCGAAGCCGTTGGCCCGAATTTCATCATTATCTATCGTCTGTCGATGCTCGATCTGGTGGCAGGCGGCAGCGTCTGGGAAGAGATCGTGCAACTGGCCAAGGCTGTCGAATCGGCCGGTGCGACCCTGATCAACACCGGTATTGGCTGGCATGAAGCGCGCATCCCGACCATCGCCACCAAAGTGCCCCGTGCCGCGTTCAGCAAAGTCACCGCCAAGCTGCGCGGTTCGGTGAGTGTGCCGCTGATCACCACCAACCGCATCAACACTCCGGAAATCGCCGAGCAGATCCTGGCCGAAGGCGATGCCGATATGGTGTCGATGGCGCGGCCGTTTCTGGCTGATCCGGAGTTCGTCAACAAGGCGGCTGCCGGGCGCAGTGATGAGATCAACACCTGCATCGGCTGCAACCAGGCCTGCCTGGACCACACCTTCGGCGGCAAGCTGACCAGTTGCCTGGTCAATCCCCGAGCCTGCCACGAAACCGAGCTCAATTATTTGCCGACCATTGCGGTGAAAAAAATCGCCGTGGTCGGTGCCGGCCCGGCCGGGCTGTCTGCGGCTAGCGTGGCGGCAGAGCGTGGGCATGAAGTGGTGCTGTTTGACGCAGCCAGCGAGATTGGCGGGCAGTTCAATGTGGCCAAGCGCATACCGGGCAAGGAAGAGTTCTTTGAAACCCTGCGTTACTTCAAGCGCAAACTGCAAACCACTGGTGTCGAGGTGTGCCTGAACACCCGGGTGGATGTGCAGCAACTGGTCGAAGGCAAGTTTGACGAAATCATCCTGGCCACCGGCATCGCACCGCGCACGCCGGCGATCCCGGGTATCGACCACCCCAAGGTTCTGAGCTATCTGGATGTGATCCTGGAGCGCAAGCCGGTGGGCGGTAAGGTTGCAGTGATTGGCGCGGGCGGTATTGGTTTTGACGTGTCGGAGTTTCTGGTGCACCAGGGGGTGTCTACCAGCCAGGACCGTGAAGCGTTCTGGAAAGAGTGGGGCATCGACACCGAGCTTGAGGCTCGCGGCGGTGTGGCCGGGATCAAGCCTCAGGTGCATGCCCCGGCGCGTCAGGTGTACTTGCTGCAACGCAAGGCGAGCAAGGTGGGTGACGGGCTGGGCAAGACCACTGGCTGGATCCATCGCGCCGGGCTGAAAAACAAGCAGGTGCAGATGCTCAACAGCGTGGAATACCTGAGCATCGACGATGCCGGTTTGCATGTGCGTATTGGCGAGGGCGAGCCGCAGGTATTGCCTGTAGACAATATTGTGATTTGCGCGGGGCAGGATCCGTTGCGTGAGTTGCAGGATGGCCTGGTTGCAGCGGGGCAGAGCGTGCATTTGATCGGCGGTGCCGATGTGGCGGCGGAACTGGATGCCAAGCGTGCGATTGATCAGGGGTCGAGATTGGCGGCGCAGCTGTAAAGCGCCCTCACCCTAACCCTCTCCCGGAGGGAGAGGGGACTGATTTGTGGCGTTGCGATGATCTGCTTTGGCCTTTAGCCCCCTCTCCCTTTGGGAGAGGGTTGGGGTGAGGGGCTTTGCTCTTAATGCACGATCTGGGCTAAAAACGCCTTGGCCCGCGGGCTTTTCGGGGCGTTGAAAAACTCCTCGGGCGGCGAGTCTTCAATCACCATGCCGCCATCCAGGAACAACACCCGCTCCGCCACCTGCCGGGCAAAACCCATTTCATGGGTCACGCACAACATGGTCATGCCACTGCCCGCCAGGTTGACCATCACATCCAGCACTTCGCTGACCATTTCCGGGTCCAGCGCCGAAGTCGGCTCATCGAACAACATGATTTTCGGTTCCATGCACAACGCCCGGGCAATGGCCACACGTTGCTGCTGGCCGCCGGACAACTGGCTCGGGTATTTATCAGCCTGGCTGGCAATGCCCACCTTGGTCAAAAAATGCTGGGCCAGTTCGATTGCTTTCTTGCGCGACAGGCCGCGCACCGACATCGGCGCCAGGATGCAGTTGTCGATCACACTCATGTGCGGGAACAGGTTGAAATGCTGGAACACCATACCGATCTCACTGCGCACTTTCGCCGCTTCACGGGTTGGCAGCGCCAGGTCGGTGTCGTTGATCAGGATGCGACCCTGCTCGGCGATTTCCAGGCGGTTGATGCAGCGGATCAGCGTCGACTTGCCAGAGCCGGACGGGCCGCACAGCACAATGCGTTCACCTTCGCGCACCTTCAGGTCGATGCCCTTGAGCACGTGAAAAGCGCTGTAATATTTGTTCAGCCCGGCGATATCCACGACGACCTTGCGGGTGTCAGTGACTGGCGACACAGGATGAACGTAAGCAGGTTGTGCAAGCATGGTGTGTCTCCAGTAATCAGTGAAAACGCTCGGCGCTGTAGGGCGCAGGGTCGGTGAAAGGTTTTTCCCCGGTCATCATTTCGGCCAGCAGACGCCCGCTGACCGGGCCCAGGGTCAGGCCGTGGTGGGCGTGGCCAAAGTTGAACCACAGGCCCTTGTGGCGGCTGCCAGGGCCAATCACCGGGCACATGTCCGGCAGGCACGGGCGCCGGCCCAGCCAGGGTTCGGCATCCACACGCTCACCCAACGGGTACAGGCGTTGGGCGCGCTCCTCGCAGCGGCGCAACTGGATTTCGTTGATCGGGTCATCGCTGTCGGCAAATTCGATCCCGGTAGTCAGGCGAATACCGCCCACCATCGGTGCCAGCACATAACCGCCCACTGAATCCAGAATCGGGTGCTGCATGGTGTGGCCGTCTTTGGCCGCGTAATGCATGTGATAGCCGCGCTTGATTGCCAGGGGAATGCGATAGCCCAGCGGTTCGAAAATCGCCCGTGCTTGCGGGCCGAGGGCAATCACCACTTCGTTGCCGACGATCAGGCCCTTCTGGCTCTCGACCTGCCATTGCCCGGCCGTTGCCCGCAGGCTGGTGGCGTCACCGATGACAAAGGTGCCTCCACGCTTTACAAACAATTCGGCATAACCACGGGTCAGGCCGCCCGGGTCACTGACGGTCTTGGGATCGAGCCAGTGAATGCCTCCGATCACATCGTTATGCAGGCCCGGCTCCAGGGCGTGCACCTGCTGTTCGCCCAGTACCCGGTAGTTGAGCCTGTAGTCGCTCAAGGCCGCCGCATCGCGTTGGGCCTTGTCGAAGTCGGCCTGGGTGCGATAGACCTCGATCCAGCCGCTGTCATCGATCAGCGCAGTCACCCCGGCGGGCTCGGCCAGCAAGTCGTGTTCGCTGACGCATTGTTCAATCAGCGGCAGCATGGCCCGGGTGGCCCTGGCCAGCGCCTTGGGAGCGGATTGCTGCCAGTACTTCAACAGCCACGGCCCGGCCTTGGGCAGGTGCTTGAGGCTGTAGCGCACGTCTGATTGCTGGTTGAGGCCGTAGCGCAACAGGCGCGAAAGTTCCCGCGGGAACGAATAGGGGATCACGCTGGCGCGCTCGATCAGCCCGGCATTGCCGTGGCTGGTGCCGCTGCCTGGCTGGGCGCGGTCAAGCAGCACGACGCTGCGCCCACGAGCCTGGAGTTGCAACGCGGTACTGACGCCGACAATGCCGGCGCCCAGAACGATAGTGTCGCAGTGCATAAACAAATCCTTAAAACAGGGGGCCGTGTGCGCAGCCCGGGCAATGGGCTTACTGCAAATGGCGGCCGAGGCGGCCTTCGATCAGTTTCAGGCTGCGCCGCACCACTTCCACGATCAGCAGATACAGCACGGCGGCCCACAGGTAGACCTGAAAGTCGAAACTGCGCGAAAACGCCATCTTGGTCACGCCCATCAGGTCGTAAATGGTTACCAGCGAGGCAATCGCACTGGCCTTGATCATCAGGATCAGTTCATTGCCCAGCGGGCCGATGGCCACCAGCAACGATTGCGGCAGAATGATCTTGCGAAAGGCGGTCCAGCGCGACAGGTTCAGCGCCTTGCAGGCCTCACGCTGGCCCTGGGCCACGGAGAGGATACTGCCGCGCAGGATCTCGGCCTGGTACGCCGCCGTGTTGAGGGTGAAAGCCAGCAGGGTGCAGAACCACGCATCGCGGAAAAACCACCACAGGCCCACGTCCTGCCAGAAGCCCTTGAACGAGCCGAGGCCGTAGTACAGCAAAAACAGTTGCGCCAGCAGCGGTGAGCCGCGGAAAAAGTACACGTAGGCACCGGTAAAACTGCGCAAGAAGCGGTTGCTCGACAAACGCCCCAGGGCGATCAGCAAGCCGAGCAAAGCCCCCAGGGTAAAGGAAATCGCCACCAGTTTGCCGGTGACCAGCAGCCCGTCGATAAACCGCGGGCCGTAGCGTTCCAGCAGGTCGGGGTTGAGAAACATGTTTTGCAGATCCGCCAGACTCATGGCTGCGCGCTCCGTTGATGGCGGCTGAAGTAGCGTTCAAGAAAGGCGAACAGACGCCCGGAAATCGCCGAGAAAAACAGATAGCCCAGGCAGGCGACGGTGTAGAACAGCATCGGCTCTTTGGTCACGCTGACCGCCAGGTTGGTCTGGCGCATCAGGTCCACCAGGGAAATGGTCGACACCAGCGAGGTGTCCTTGAGCAGCGACAGCCAGTTGTTCGACAGCCCCGGCAGGGCGATGCGTGCCAGTTGTGGCAGTACCACCTTGCGAAAGGTGGTGAATTTGCTCAGGCCCAGTGCCGAGGCCGCTTCGAACTGGCCCTTGGGAATGGTTTTAAACGCACCCAGCCAGATCTCGCTCGAGAAGGCGGCAAATACCAGGCTGAAAGCCACCATCGCAGCGACGAAGGTATTGATCGTCACCTGCGCGTCGTAGCCCATCATGGCGAGCAGCTTTTGTGCGGCGATCTGGCAGCCGTAATAAATGATCAGCAGGGTCAGCAGTTCCGGCAAACCGCGAAATACCGTGGAAAAGGTCGTCGCCCACGCCCGCAGCCAACGGTTTTTCGAGCGTGCCGCCACCGCCACGACCAGGCCCAGGGGCAAGCCGATAGGCAGGCAGCTCAAGGCCAGGGCAATGGTCACCAGCGCGCCGGCGAGCAACGCCGAGCCCCAGCCGCCACTGGCAAAAGAAAGAAGTGAGAGTTGATCGAGCATGCTCGAATCCCCGGGCAAAAGTGGGCCGAAATTCAGCCACTGCGCACGTTACGTGCGCAGGGCAGGGTCATTGGCAGGGAGGCCCTCAAGCGAGGGCAGGCGACTCAGTAAATGTCGAAGTCGAAGTACTTGCTGCTGATCTTTTTATAGGTGCCGTCAGCCACGATTTCGTCCAGCGCCTTGTTGAAACGCTCGCGCAGCACGGTATCGCTCTGGCGTACGGCAATAGCGGCGTCGGCATTGGTGCCGTTAACGTCACCGATGATTTTGCAGCAGTCGTCGCTGGCCTTGTTGATCCATTCCAGCAGCGGGAATTTGTCGGCAATCACCGCATCGACACGGCCGTTTTTCAACTCGGCGTTGGCCTCGTCCAGGGTCGGGTACAGGTTGAGCTTGGCGCCGGCTTTTTCGTAGTGATCTTCGGCGTAGATGCCCTGGGTTGCAGCGCCCTGGGCACCGATGGTGCGGCCCTTGAAGTCGATCTGCGCATCGGTGATATCAGAGTCTTTAGGCACGGCGATCGACAGCGGGGTGCGGTAGTAGTGATTGGTAAACGCGATCTTCTTTTTGCGTTCATCGGTCACGATCATCGACGCGACGATGGCGTCGTATTTTTTCGCCATCAGCCCCGGGATAATACCGTCCCAGTCCTGGGCAACGATCTTGCATTGCGCGTTCATGCGCTCGCACAGGGCATTGGTGATGTCGACGTCAAAGCCGGACACCGTGCCGTCCGAGTTGGTGGTGTTGAAGGGAGGGTAGGCGCCTTCGGTGGCGATAGTCAGCGTGTCGGCCTGAGCGTTGGCTGCAACGGCGGCCATCAGTGCGCATGCACTTGCAAAGCGAATGACGTATTTCATCTAGCACCTCGTTTTATTGTTTTGATCCGGGTGAGGATGTGTAGCCCACGAACTCATTGTGTAAGGCCGCGGTTGCCTCAAGACGCTTTTCAACGTCAGGCCCCAGTTGTTTGCACACTTCATTGATCAGCAAATGCACCAGCGACAGCATGGCCGCGGTGGACTCCCAGAACAGGTTGAACTCGGTGGGCACGCGAAACACTTCATTGGCGCTCTGGTCGGCCCAGTCGCAGAAGGTATCGGTGACCAGCGTGACTTCGATACCGGCCTCGCGTGCCTTGCGGCACAACAACTGGGCGTGGCGCGAGTAGCGACGGGCTTCAAACACCACCAGGGCGCAGTCTGCGGGCGGGCACAGCAGTACATCGGCGTAATGCCCGGCGGCGCCGTCGACCAGCTGCACGCCATCGCGCAGGTATTGCAGTAAATGCACCATCGAGGCGGCGATTCCGCGCTCGGTCTGGAAGCCTGCGACAAACACCTTGGGCCGCGTGGCCAGGCGCTGGCTGACGGCACGCCACTGCGGGGTGAGGCTGTATTCGTAAACCTTGACCAGCGCCCCGACTTCCAGCTCGAAGCTGCGCGGCAGGGCCTGCGGGCTCTGGCTCGACTGCTGGCGGAATTCTTGCAAGCGATCACCGACCAGCCACGGGCCGTCGCCCAGGTCGTCCTTGAGATCGTTTTTCAAATCCTTGAAATGGCTGTAGCCCAGGGCACGGCAAAAACGCCCCACACTGGACTCGCTGACCCCCAGTTTGCTGGCGATGTCGGCGGCGGTCTGAAAGGGCAGCTCGTAGAGATTGGCCAGCATGTAGCTGGCAATCGCCCGGCCCGAGGGGGCGGCGGTTGACAGACTGCTTTCAAGGCGTTGTTTAATCGGCTGGCTCACGACTGCTTCCTGTTTTTATTTCAGCGCGCTGCAGAAAGTGAATGTTTTCTGTCATTAAGTCAACAATTGACAGAGAACTGTCATCGAAGGATAGTTTGCCTCAGACAAAAATAATCAGACTGGAGCCCCAGAATGTCATCCACGCAGTCGCTTTCCCTCGCCGAATTGACCGCCTTGCTGCAACGGATTTTTGAGCGTCATGGCACCTCGCCGGAGGTTGCCGGGGTACTGGCGGACAACTGCGCCCGGGCGCAGCGCGATGGTTCCTATAGCCATGGGGTGTTCCGCATTCCGGGTTATCTGTCATCACTGGCCAGCAACTGGGTCAATGGCCAGGCGGTGCCGGTAGTAGAAGACGTTGCCAGCGGGTTTATCCGCGTGGATGCGGCGGGGGGCTTTGCCCAGCATGCATTGGCGGCCGCCCGCGAGTTGCTGGTGGCAAAAGCCCACAGTGCCGGGATTGCGGTGCTGGCGATTCGTAACTCCCATCACTTCGCCGCGCTCTGGCCGGATGTCGAGCCGTTTGCCGAAGAAGGCCTGGTGGCCTTGAGCGTGGTCAACAGCATGACCTGCGTAGTGCCTCACGGTGCACAAAAACCGTTGTTTGGCACCAACCCGATTGCCTTTGCCGCACCCTGTGCGGATGGCAATCCGATCGTATTCGACCTGGCCACCAGTGCGATTGCCCACGGCGACGTGCAAATTGCCGCACGTAAAGGCCACTCGTTGCCTGCCGGCATGGGCGTAGACAAGCAGGGTGAGCCCACTGAAGACCCGAAAGCCATCCTCGACGGCGGCGCTTTGCTGCCTTTTGGCGGGCACAAGGGCTCGGCGCTGTCGATGATGGTCGAGTTGCTGGCGGCGGCGCTGACGGGGGGTAATTTCTCGTTTGAGTTTGACTGGTCGAAACATCCGGGTGCACAAACCCCGTGGACCGGCCAATTGCTGATCGTGATCGACCCGAGCAAATCTGGCGGCAACAGCTTTGCCCAGCGCAGCGCAGAACTGGTGCGGCAGATGCATGCAGTAGGGCTTGAGCGCATGCCGGGTGACCGGCGCTTTATCGAGCGGGCCAAATCGTTGAGCGAAGGCATCCCGCTGGGGGCTGAAGAGCTGGCCAAATTGCGTGAGTTGGCGGGGTAACTGCGCCAAGGATCCGTTTGGTAAACGCCGCTAAACCTGTGGGAGCGGGCTTGCTCGCGATAGCATCACCGCGGTTTGCCAGATAACCGGCGTGGCCTGCATCGCGAGCAAGCCCGCTCCCACAATCCGCCTGCGCGCATCAGGTTTGGGGAGTGGCTTACAACGCCAGAAACTGCCGTATCAGATTGGGCGTACACCCCGTCCAGCGTTTCAGGGCGCGGCGAAAGTTCGCCGGGTCGTTGAAGTTCAGGTACTCGGCCACCGCTTCATTGCTCAGCCCCTTGATCTGGTAAAGATACAGCGCCATATGCTTGCGCGCCTGATCCTGCTGGGCCTGAAAGTGGGTGCCGTGCTTGTTCAGTTTGCGCTTGAGGGTGGCCTGGCTCACCGAAAAATGCTGCGCGGCCTGCTCAAGGCTCGGAGCCTCCCGGGCATTGTTGCGCAAGTACACATACAGCCGGTCAAGCAGGCTGGCGCGAAAGCCCAGGCTGTGCAACTGCTCCTGTGCCTGTTGATAGGCCACTTGGCGGGCAATGGCCGAGGCATTCGGCCAGGGCCGGGTCAGGTATTCACGGGGCAGGCGCATCATGTCCAGCTGGCAGCCAAACTGGGTGTTCTCCCCCAGATGTACCCAGTACTGCTCCACATAATGCGGCTCGGCATGGCTGAAACTGCATTCCCACGGCAGGCGCTCGCCACTGAGCCACTGACTCATGGCCATCAGCGCCGTCATACTGGCCTCCAGTACAAAACGCAATTGCTCCTGGGCCCCACAACTGTCGAGCCAGTACACATAGGCGTATTTGTCGTCCAGCAACAGCCGCGGGGTGAGCAAGGGGCTGAGCAGGGCGCGGTGATGAATCAGGGTTTCCAGGGCCTGCTGCAGGTTCTGTGCCTGCTGCAGGGCGTGGCTGGCCGGGCCGTAATGCCCCGGCCACAGGCGCTGGCCAAACAGAAAACTGCTGTCATCGGCTTCGAGTAAGCGTTGTGCATTGGCGATCAGGGTAAAACACTGCTGGGGGCTGAGACGCGTGTGCCCGGCGACGATGTCCTCGTAAAACAGCCCGGTACCGCGCAGCAGGCGATGGCTGTCGATATCCCGCGACAACGCCAGATCAATCAGGGTCGCAGGTTGATAGTGCCCGGCAATAAAGCGGCTGTCGGCTTCGTACCAGCGGCTGTCCAGGGTCATGCGCGTTTGCTCCGTGGCGGCTTGGCCCGCACCAGTGTCAGGTTCAGGCGCTTGAGCAGCTCATCGGGCGCTTCGTTGACGGCCATCACCACCGCGGTAGTGGCCGACAGATACACCCGTTCACCCTGTTGGCGGGTTTTGTGGGCCAGGCTCTGTACCGCCTGCTGCAGTTCCAGCGCCAGCAGGCGGGCCTGACTCTCGCCGGTATTGGGCAACAGCACCACAAAACGGTCACCGGCCAGCCTGCAGAGCAGATCGTGGCGACGCAGGTTGAGCAGCAGCAACTGGCTGAGGGCCTGCAACACGGCATCACCTTCGGCGTGGCCGTAATGCTGGTTGATGGACGTGAAATCGTCGATATCCAGCGCCAGCAGTGACAGCGGCTGTTGCTGCTCGACGCTTTGCGCCAGGCAGTCGCTGACCTGGTGCTTGAGGTAACCGGCGCCGCCCAGGGGGGTGAGTTTGTCGAACAGCCGGTGCTCGCGAAATACCCGCTCGCGCTTCTCCATCTGTTGATTGATAGCCTGCTGCTCGCGGTGCCAATGAAACAGGCCGATGGTCAGCAGAATCATGCCGACGGGCATGGGTGCCGACTCCATCCAGTGATCCCAGCCAATATGTTTGGGCAGGCGGATAAACTCGTCGAGCACATCCACCCACCAGGAAAAAAACATAAAGCACAGGCCGTACGCCAGGTAGTTGGTGACCCGCCCGGTGGGCCGGCTTTTAATCACCAGCCCCAGCCAGAACAGCATAAACAGGGCGGTGCCGCCTTCGCCGAAGATATCCAGCCAGTGCCATTCTCTGAAGGCCTTGGGCGTGCCGAATGCCAGGTTGAGCAGTACCGCGGCATTGGCGGCCAGCAGCAGTAAACCAAGCTTGTAGCGATGGTGTTTAAGGACGTTTAACCAAGTCATCACAGTTCTACCCAAACCTATTGCCGGTCAGCAGAGCAGAGCGGTGTGACAACTGTATGACGGGGCTTGCGGGTCGAATCAGCTCAGGTGTGTGGTGAAAAAAAAGTTAAACGCAAGCTCGTGGTTGCCCCCGATTTCGTAGCAGCTGCCGAAGGAACGAGGCTGCGTTCGATTGCGCAGCACTCGTAAATGCGGGGTGTCGGACTGACCTTAAATACCGCACAACCTGATTTTACGACGACTCCGTCGTCGAACGCAGCCTCGTTCCTTCGGCAGCTGCTACGGGGGGCGATCCTTTCGTAATCAGGTCAAATCAGCTCATTTACCCCTTTCTCACTGCTTGAAACCTTTTGTTTCGGGCGTTTCGCCGAACACTGTCACAGCGCTGTCATCCGCCGACCCTAGCTTTCGCTCCCAAGTTGTCGGGCCATTTGCCCGGCCTGACGTGCGATTTTGGGGGAGCACCAACATGTACAAGTGTCGCAGCAAGGCGCAGTGGGTCGGCTTTACGGTCAGTGCATTGGCCCTGGCAATCGCCAGCGAACGTTTGAGCGCCGCCGAGACATCGGCCATCGGTGCCACTGAACACGTCGAAGTAGTCGGTCAGGCCGTCAGCCTGGACAAGGCACTCAAGCAACAACGCAACTCGGACACCATCGAAAGCGTGGTGCATGCCGATGGCGTGGCGCAGTTGCCCGACGCCAACGTGGCCGAGGCGGTACAGCGCCTGCCAGGTATCAGCATTGAGCGCGATCAGGGCGAAGGCCGCTTTGTCAGCGTGCGTGGCCTGGGCCCGGACCTCAACAGCGTGACCATCAACGGCACCCTGGTACCGTCCCCGGAAAGCGCCCGCCGCGCCGTGGCCCTGGACGTCTTGCCCTCGGAACTGGTGCAGTCGCTGTCAGTGATCAAGACCCTGACCCCGGATATGGACGCCAACTCCCTGGGTGGCACGGTAGACGTACAAAGCCTCTCGGCCTTCGACCATGACGGCCTGTTTTTCACCGGCAGCACCGAGGCCGGGTACAACAAGAACAGCCACAAGACCAGCCCCAAGGTGTCGGGCGCCATCAGCGACCGTTTCAGCCTGGGTGACGGTGTCGACAACTTCGGTGTGGCCGCAGCCCTGAGCTGGAACAAGCGCGACTTTCGCTCCGACAACGTCGAAACCGGCGGCGACTGGGACTTCACCGATGGCGCCCGTCTGAACAGCTTTGAACAGCGTGTTTACGAGATCAGCCGCGAGCGTGCCGGTGGCGGCCTCAACTTTGATTACAAGCCCGACGACGACACCAGTCTGTACCTGCGCACCCTGTACAGCCGCTTTGAGGACAACGAAACCCGCAACTCCACCGCCTTTGAATTCTCCGACCCCCAGGCCGAAGACGAGGTGGGTAAAACCAAGACCAAGCGCAAGCTCAAGCAGCGCGAAGAAACCCAGGAAATTCAGTCCTACGTATTCGGCGGCGAACGCACCATGGGCCTGTGGACCCTCAGCGGGCAGGCCGGTTACAGCGAGTCCAGCGAAGACAATCCGGGGGGCATCGCCGGCGCAACGTTCAAGGGCAGCTCGAGCATTGGCAACGGCGGTTTCTACGACACCGAAAAGCCCCGGCCGATCATCGGCGCAGGCTTTTATGACCCGACCAACTTCAGCCTGGACAAGGTGGACTGGCAAGAGCAGCACACCAAGGACACCGAGAAAAATATCCGCCTGGACCTGGCCCGCGACTACGACGTGCAGGGCTATGCCTCCCAGGTCAAGTTTGGCGGCAAGGTCAGCCGGCGCAACAAGGACAACGACCTCAATGCCTGGACCTACAAGGACTTCTCCGACCTGGGCTTCAGCGACGAGCAACTGAGCCTCAATGCGTTCAACAAGGGCAACCTGCACTACAACCTTGGCCAGTACGGCCCGGGCATCAGCGGCGGGGCGATCAAGGACCTGATCGGCGGCCTCAACCGCGACGACTTCTACAACGAGCAGGACTCGCGGGCCAATGACTTCAAGATGCGCGAAGACATCAATGCGGCCTACCTGATGAACACCCTGGATATCGATGACTGGCGCTTTATCGCCGGCATGCGCTACGAGGGCACCGAGTTCGAGGCCAAGGGTACGGGCGTGCGCGATGGCGTCTTTGCAGAGCAAAACACCCGGCGCGATTACCACCACTGGCTGCCGGGCCTGCATGCGCGCTATCAGTTGGCGAAAAACACCCAGGTGCGGGCGGCCTGGACCAACACCGTCGTGCGCCCGACCTTTGGCCAGCTAGCCCCGGGCTTTGTTATCGAAGATGACAAAGCCGAGTTCGGCAACCCCAACCTCAAGCCGCTGGAATCGAGCAACTTCGACCTTGGCATCGAGCACTTTATGGGGCAGGCGGGCACGGTGTCGGCGTTCCTCTTCTACAAAGACATTAAAAACTTCGTCTACAACAACGACCTGGCGGGCAGCGGCGAGTGGGTCGACTTCACCGAAGCCCACAGCTATGCCAACGGCGACAGCGCCAAGCTCTATGGTCTGGAACTGGCCTACTCGCAAAAATTCGACTGGCTGCCGTCACCCTGGAACGGTTTGATCCTGGGCGCCAACAGCACGTTCAGCCGCTCCAATGCCAGTATCAAGGGCGTTGACGCAGCGACCGGAGCCAGCCTCAAGCGCGATATCGATTTGCCCAACCAGTCCAAGACCGTCGGCAACCTGATGCTCGGCTGGGAAGACGACAAGCTGAGCCTGCGCCTGTCGGCCAACTACAAGTCGGACTACCTCTACGAACTGGCCGGGGTCAACGACAAGGCCCATGACACCTATGTCAATGCCCAGACCTTTGTCGACTTCAGTGCCCGCTACTCGCTGACCAAGAACCTGCAAGTCAAGTTCGACGCCCAGAACCTTACGGACCAGCCGTACTTCACGTACAGCGGCAACAGCCGCTTCAACAACCAGTATGAAGAATACGGTCCGACCTACTCACTGGGCCTGACCTACACCCATTTTTAAGGCTTCGATGCCCCCCCTTGTGGGAGCGAGCCTGCTCGCGAAGGCCGTAAGTGATGTTGAGACCTTCGCGAGCGGGCTCGCTCCCACTGAAGCGCCTTTGTTTTTTTGAACAGAATTCAGGATTGATCACTCATGTTCACACGCAAACCCCGCCTCCTGCCCTTGCTGGCCTGCCTGACCGCAGGCAGCGTCCAGGCAGCTACCGATATTGCTGCCCCGACATTGCAGCAATGGTCCACCAGCAAGGCCCAGGCCCTGAGTTTTTTACCCGGTAGCACAGGTGACGAGCGCCTGGCGGCAAGCAAGCGTGAAGGCCTGTTGTTGCTTGATAAACAGGGCAACACCCTGAGCCGGGTCCAGGGCGCCTTTGCCGGGCTGGACAGCCGCGCCCTGGGCGACCAGGTGCTGGTGGCCAGTAACGACAAGGACAAGCAGCAGGTTGCGCTGTTCAATCTCGACCCCAAGAGCCATCAATGGCAGGCGCCATCCTATCTGCCCACCCGCGACTACGCGGTGAATGGCGTGTGTCTGTACCAGGACGACGCGAGCAATATCTACCTGTTTACCGTGGGTGAAGAGGGCAGGGGCGAGCAATGGCTGGTTGCCGCTGAGAGCCGCCGTTTGCCGACGCCGCTGCTGGTGCGCAGCCTGCCCCTGCCGCCGCAGGCCAAGTTCTGCAAGGTCGATGACGCCGCGCAGAACCTCTTCGTCAACGAAGAGAATGTCGGTTGGTGGGCCTACCCGGCCCATGCCGAGGCCGACGTCGAGCGTGTGCCGGTGGCGATGGTCGAGCCATTTGGCAACGTAAAAAAATCCACCGGGGACATGGCCCTGGTGCCGGGCGGTATGCTCGGCCTCGATCCCGAGGCGGCACAACTGAATCTGTATCAGCAGCAGGGCAAGGGCTGGGCAGCCGTTGCCAGCTTGCCCCTGGCCGGGGTCCGCGAGCCGGAGCATCTGGCCCTGCGTCAGACGCCGCATGGCCTGCAACTGCTGGTGCAGGACGGTGCCAGCAGCAAAATGTACGAAGGCGCATTGGACTGGAAGGCCACCCCGGCCAGCCACCCCCCTGTGCTGGTCAGCGTAAAACCTGCGGTGCAAACCGACGTGGTGATGAGCCAGGGTGATGCCGCGGATGACCCGGCCATCTGGGTACACCCGAAAACCCCCGCGCTGAGCCGGGTACTGGGCACCAACAAGCAGCAGGGCCTTGAGGTATACGACCTGCAGGGCAAACGCGTGCAGCATCTGCCTGTGGGTCGCCTGAACAACGTCGATGTGCGCCCGGGCTTCGAGCTGGGCGGACGCACTGTGGATCTGGCCGTGGCAACCAATCGCGATCACAACAGCCTCAGCGTGTTCAGCATCGACCGCGCCACCGGCACCTTGCAGGAAGCGGGCGAGATTGCCACGCCGGTCACCGATATTTACGGCCTGTGCCTGTTCAAGGCCCCTACCGGCGAGATCTACAGTTTCACCAACGACAAGGACGGCACTTTTGTGCAGCACCGCTTGTACGCCAAGGGCGACAAGGTGCAGGGCGAGTTGGTGCGCCAGTTCAAGGTGGCCAGCCAACCCGAAGGCTGCGTAGCGGACGATCGCAACCAGCGGCTGTTCCTCGGTGAGGAGGATGTGGCGGTGTGGGCGGTGGATGCCCGGCCTGACCAACCGGCCACGCTCACCAGCGTGATCAGGGTGGGTGAACAGGTGCATGACGATATCGAAGGCATGGGCCTGTACCAGACCGACAAAGACAACTACCTGGTGATCTCCAGCCAGGGCAACGACAGCTATGTGGTGGTCGATGCCGAGCCGCCGTATGCCCTGCGCGGTGCGTTCCGGGTGGGGATCAATGCGGCGGCGGGCATCGACGGCGCGTCGGAAACCGATGGCCTGGAAGTGACCTCGGCCAACCTCGGCGGCCCATGGCACAAAGGCATGCTGGTGGTTCAGGACGGTCGCAAACGCATGCCCGAGCAGGCGCAAAACTTCAAGTACATCCCCTGGGCTGAAGTGGCCAAGGCCCTGCACTTGCCATAACCCGGTCATTTAAGACGCTTATAAATACCCCTTTACTGGAGCAACAACATGCACGCAACCATGGAACATATGACGATCTGGGGCCTGATCAGCGACGCGAGTCTGCTGGTCAAGGGGGTGATGCTGATCCTGCTGCTGGCCTCGCTGTTGAGCTGGTTTCTGATTGTGCGCCGCAGTGCCATCCTGCGCCGTAGCGAGCGCGACATGGACAATTTTGCCCGGCGCCTGCGTGGCCAGGGCGAGCTCAACACCCTGTACCGCGAAAGCCGCGACGCCAGCCAGGAAGATGCCGGTGCCGAGCAAGTATTCGCCGCTGCCTACAGTGAATACGCCCAACTCAAGCAGCAGCCGGGTGTGGATGCCGAAGGCGTGATGCAAGGGGTGGAGCGGGCGCTGTATGTGGCCATCAGCGAGCAGGAGATCCGCCTGGAAAAAGGTCTGCAGTTTCTCGCGACCGTCGGCTCGGTGAGTCCCTATATCGGCCTGTTCGGTACCGTGTGGGGGATCATGAACTCCTTTATCGGCCTTTCCCAGGTGCAACAGGCGACCCTGTCCACCGTCGCCCCGGGCATCGCCGAAGCCCTGATCGCCACCGCCATCGGCCTGTTTGCGGCGATCCCGGCCGTGATTGCCTACAACCGTTTTTCGGCCCGTGGCCAGACCCTGCTGACCCGCTACTACAGCCTCGGCAATGAAGTGCAGATGCGCTTGTACCGCAGCCTGCATGCCGGTTCGCGGAACATGTCCGCCGTCGCTTGAAAGGGAGTTTCATCATGCTTGCTCGACCACAGCGCAAACACGGGCCCAAGGCCGAAATGAACGTAGTGCCTTACATCGACGTGATGCTGGTGCTGCTGGTGATCTTTATGGTGACCGCGCCGATGTTGACCCAGGGGGTGAAAATCGAACTGCCGAAAGTGGCCAGTGAAGCCCTGGTCAATGACAGCCAGCAAAAAATCCTCACTCTGTCAGTCAAGGCCGAAGGTGGCTACTACTGGAACCTGGGCAGTGAACTGGACACCAAGAACCAGACCGACAGCGCCGTCAGCCTTGAAGAGTTGCAGGCCAAGGTCGGCCAGGTGGTGGCGCAGGACAGCAACACCCAGGTGTATATCCGCGCCGACAACGAGGCGGGTTATGGCCGCGTGGTCAAGGCGATGGCGGCCCTGCAGCAAGGTGGCGTGAGCAACCTGGGGCTGGTGACCGAGGCGCCACAATGAGTGCCGCATTGATGCACGGCTCGATAGCCCCCGCGCAGCCGCTGCCCTGGACGCGGATGTGGCATAACAGCCAGGCGCTGGTGGTCAGCGTGGCTCTGCACAGCGCTGTGGTGGCGTTCCTGGTGCTGGGCTGGAGCATGGAGCAATCGCTGCCGGAGCCTGTGCCATCGACCCTGAAAACCCGGCTGGTGATGTTGCCCGCCGAGCCGGTAATGGCGCCCCCTGCGCCGGAGCCGCTGCCGGTGGTGACTCCGGCACCGGTGGTGACTCCGGCACCGGTGGTTGAGGCCAGGCCCGAGGTGGTCAAGCCTAAAGTGGACCCGCAGATCCAGGCGCGCAAACTGGAACAGGCGGCACTCGCACGCAAGCGGGTCGAGGAGCAGAAGCAGGCGCAAGTGGAGCAGCAAAAAGCCGCGCAGCAGCGCGCCGAACAGGTTGAGGCCCAGCGTCAGCAGGCCGTGGCTGAACAGGCCCGGGTTGCAGCGGCGGATAATGCCCGGCGAGCGAAGCAGGCCGCTGCGGCGGCGGATGTGCGTCAGTACCTGCCCATCAGCAAACAAGCCCCGGACTACCCGCAACGAGCACTGGACAAGGGCATTCAGGGCGATTGCACGGTGGAGTACTCGGTAACGCCGCAGGGCAAGGTCGACAACCCCAAAGTGGTGGGCAACTGTCACCCGGCGTTTATTCGTCCTTCACTGGTGGCGGCGGCGACGTTCCGCTACCAGCCGCGCATGGTCGATGGCCAGGCAGTGACGGTGCCGGGGGTGCGTAATACCTTTCACTACAAGATCCAGTAGCCCAAAGCCCCCTCACCCTAACCCTCTCCCAGAGGGAGAGGGGACTGATTGGCGTTGAGTTTGAATCCGCGTGCGGTCAGCTCCCTCTCCCTCTGGGAGAGGGTTGGGGTGAGGGTGCCTCTGAGCTGATCAATATCAAAACCCATCCGCCGCTCTTGACCTATGCTCCACGGGTTTTCAAGCTCAAGGAGATGGCCATGAATGCGCCTGCAACCAGCCCCACGCCTGCGACGGCAAAAGCAAAACTTCCCATTGGTCTGGTGATAGCAGTCCTGGTCATGATCGGCATTCTACTGTTGCCACTGCCCGCCGACTTGCCGGTAGCCGGTCATCGCATGCTGGCGATCCTGGCATTTGCCGTGGTGGTATGGATCACTGAAGCGGTGTCGTACGAAGCCAGCGCCATCATGATCACCTCCCTGATGGCGTTCCTGATCGGCATGGCGCCCACCCTGGCGGACCCGTCAAGGCTTTACGGCACCTCTGCTGGCATCACCATGGCCCTGACCGGGTTTTCCAATGCTGCCCTGGCCCTGGTGGCGGGCGCCCTGTTTATCGCGGCTGCCATGACCCACACCGGCCTTGACCGGCGCATTGCCCTGGTCACCTTGTCGCGTATCGGCACCAGCACCCGACGCATTTTGCTGGGGGCGATTGCGGTCACCATTTTGCTCAGCCTGGTGGTGCCCAGTGCCACGGCGCGCAGTGCCTGCGTGGTACCGATCATGATGGGGGTGATCCTGGCCTTCGGCGTGGACAAACGCTCCAACATTGCTGCCGGGATCATGATTGTCGTGGCCCAGGGCACCAGTATCTGGAACGTAGGCATTCAAACCGCGGCGGCACAGAACCTGCTGACCGTAGGCTTTATGGACAAGATGCTCGGTGCGCGGGTGAACTGGCTCGACTGGCTGATCGCCGGTGCACCCTGGGCCATCATCATGTCGGCGGTGCTGCTGTTTGTGGTGCTGAAAATGCTCCCGCCAGAGAGCGACAGCATCCCCGGCGGCAAGGAGGCCGTAGAAAAATCACTGGCCGAACTGGGCCCCATGACCGGCCCGCAGAAGCGCCTGATGGGCGTATCGATCGCCTTGCTGCTGGCCTGGGCCACCGAGGGCAAACTGCACAGTTTTGACACCACTTCGACCACCTACGCCGGGCTGGTGTTTTTGCTGCTGCCGCGTTTTGGCGTGATGACCTGGAAAGACGTGCAGTCGCGTATCCCCTGGGGCACGGTGATTGTGTTCGGGGTAGGTATCAGTTTGGGTACGGCCTTGCTCACCACCCAGGCCGGGCAATGGTTGGGCGGGCAGGTGGTGGCCAATACCGGGCTGGATCAGGTAGGGCCGCTGGGGATCTTTGCGATTCTGGGCGCGTTTTTGATATTGATCCACCTGGGCTTTGCCAGTGCCACGGCATTGACCTCGGCCTTGCTGCCGATTCTGATCGCGGTGCTGCAAACCTTGCCGGGTGAATTCAACCGCCTGGGCATGACCATGTTGCTGGGCTTTGTGGTCAGTTACGGTTTTATCCTGCCGATCAACGCCCCGCAAAATATGGTGTGCCTGGGCACCCAGACCTTTACCGCGAAACAGTTCGCCAAGGTCGGGTTGATTGTCACGGCGGTGGGCTACCTGCTGATGCTGCTGTTCGGCGCCACTTACTGGAGCTGGCTGGGCTGGATGTAGCCCAGTGGGTGGGAGCGGGCTTGCCCGCGATGGGCGCACTGCGGTCTGACAGACACACCGCGTCGTTCCTATCGCGAGCAAGCCCGCTCCCACAGGTTCAGTTAGCGTTTTCGCTACGTCCGCCGCTGCTGACTTCCGCCGGTACATCTTCGCCTGCCATGCGCTTGCGAAACAACGAAGTCCGCGCCAGCAGCAAGGTGGTCACCGGCACGGTGATCGACAGCAGGATCGGCATCAGCCAGGCATGCAGTACCGGGGTCGATTTAAGGGCGGAAAAGTACAGAATCGAGGCCAGGGCCACGCCCCAAGCGCCAAGGGTTGAAGCCAGTGCCGGCGGGTGCATGCGCTGAAAAAAATCCTTGAGGCGCAACAACCCGATAGCGCCGCACAAGGCAAACAGGCTGCTGAGCACCAGCAGCACAGCCACCGATATTTCGATCCAGAGACTCATTCGATCACCTCGCCACGCAGCAGGAATTTGGCCAGCGCAAACGAGCCGACAAAGCCAAACAGGGCAATCAGCAGTGCGCCTTCAAAGTAGGTGTCACTGGCGTATCTGATACCCAGCACCAGCATCATCAACATGGCCAGGATATACAGGTAGTCCAGCGCCAGAACCCGGTCCTGGGCCGAGGGGCCCTTGAACAGGCGGATCACGGTCAAGACCATTGCCAGGCTGAAAATAAACAGGCTGAGCAGGATGGCATTGGTGAGCAGGGCACTCATTCAAAAATCTCCATCAATGGGCGCTCGTAGGCGGTTTTGAAGTGCTCGATAAACGACGCCTCGTCATCCAGGTCGAACACGTGCAGCAACAGCACGCTGCGGTCCAGCGCCAGTTCCGACCAGATGGTGCCGGGCACCACGGTGGTGATCATCGACAGGGCGGCAAGACCGTTGGCATCGCGCAGGTCCAGAGGTATTTTGATAAACCGCGAACGGGGCGGATTTTTGCCGGCGCGCAGTACACCCCAGGCCACGGCAATATTGGAGGCCACCACATCGCGACCTACCAAAAAGAACAGCTTGATAATCACCCCGGGACGGCGAATGCGCACCGGCAGCGGGCGCAGCGGCGCAAACATCACCGGCGCCAGAATGGCCAGCGCAGCGCCCAGCAGCAGATTGCCGGCACTCAGGGACAGGTTGAGCAACAGCCACAGTGCCCACAGTGCCAGGGACAGCCAGGGAGCAGGGAACAGGCGCCTCATGGTTGCACCTCCTGTAGTGCCGCCTTGGCCTGCGGGCTTGGTACAGGGCGGGTGGCGATCACGGCCATGACATAACGCTCGGGGTTGTTCAGGGTGTCGGCAGCGGCCTGGGTATAACGCAGGACCGGCTCGGCCTTGAACGTCAGCACCACACACAGCCCCAGCAGCAGCACGATGGGCAGGCATTCAATGCGGCGCAGGATCGGCGACGGGCGCTCAAGGGGGGTCCAGAAACGCTGGATGCCCATACGTGAAAAGCCGATCAACGAGGCCAGCCCGGAAAGAATCAACAAGGCCAGCAGGCTCCAGGCCGCGGTTGAGATTGGCGCATCGGTGGCATTGCCCAGCCCCAGCGGATTGAGCAGGGCATTGAGCAGGCCGAGTTTGCCGATAAAGCCCGACAGCGGCGGCATGCCGATGATCAACAGCGCGCAGGCGATAAAGCTCAGGCCCAGAAAGGCCATCGTCCACGGGATGACCAGCCCGACCACCACTTTCTGTTCGTCGTCCAGGTTGCTGCCCCGGGGCGGGGCCGTGGGCTCGCTGAGGCTGGGCGTGACCTCGACATCATCCTCAAGCACCAGGTCGGCAGAAGAGCGCGAGCGTTCAATCAGCTCGGCCAGCAGGAACAGCGCACTCAGGGCCAGGGTGGAACTGACCAGATAGAACAGCGCGGCGCTGGTCAGGTTGGGCTGGGCGAAACCCACGGCTGACAACAGGATCCCGGCAGACACCAGAATACTCAGGCTGGCCATGCGCTCCAGGCGCTGGGCGGCGAGGATGGCGATGGCGGCGCAAACAATGGTGGCCATGCCGCCGTAGATCAGCCAGTCACCGGCAAAGTACGCCGAAGCCCCGGCTTGCCCGGAAAACAGCAGGGTCCACAGGCGCAGCACGGTGTAGATACCGACCTTGGTCATGATCGCAAACAGCGCCGCCACCGGCGCACTGGCCGACGAGTACGCCGGTACCAGCCAGAAGTTAAGCGGCCACATGCCGGCCTTGGCCAGAAAAGCCACCGCCAGAATGGCCGTGCCTGCATGTAGCAAGCCGCGATCGGCCTCGGGCACCAAAGGGATCTTCAGCGCCAGATCGGCCATGTTCAAGGTGCCGGTCACCCCGTAGATCAACGCCGCACCGATCAGGAACAGCGATGAAGCCAGCAGGTTGATCGAGATGTAATGCAACCCGGCAGAGACACGCGCCTTGCCCGAACCATGCAGCATCAAACCGTAGGAGGCGGCCAGCAGCACTTCAAAAAACACGAACAGGTTGAACAGGTCGGCAGTCAGGAAGGCGCCGTACAGGCCCATCAGCTGGATCTGGAACAACGCGTGAAAGCTGGCCCCGGCACGGTCCCAGCGGGCCATGGCGAACAGCAGGGCGCAACTGGCGATAATGCCGGTCAGCACCAGCATCAAGGCGCTCAGGTGATCGACCACCAGGGCAATCCCGAACGGCACTTGCCAGTTGCTCGGCAGGTACACGCCAATCGAAGCCGGAATCGCCTGCTCGCGAGTCCACAGCAACAGCATCACCGAAATACCCAGGCCGAGCAGGGTCGAGACCAGGTTGATCCGCGCCTTGAGCGGGCGGTGTTTTTCCCCCAGCAACAGCATGCAGGCAGCGGTCAGCAGTGGCAGCAGAATGGGCGCGACAATCAGGTGCGGCATTACATTCATTCTTTTGGCTCCCGGCCATCAACGTGGTCGGTACCGGTCAGGCCCCGAGAGGCCAGCAAGACCACCAGAAACAGCGCGGTCATGGCAAAACTGATGACGATGGCAGTGAGTACCAGTGCCTGGGGCAGCGGGTCGGTGTAATTGAGCAAGTCCTGGGGCACGCCGTCCTTGATCACCGGCTCCTTGCCGATAAACAGGCTGCCCATGCTGAAGATAAACAGGTTAACCCCGTAAGACAGCAGGCACAGGCCCATGACCACCTGAAAGGTTCGCGGGCGCAGAACCAGCCAGGTGCCCGATGCGGCCAATACTCCGATAGCGATGGCGATGACTTCTTCCATCAGGCGGCTCCTTCTTTGGATGCAAGAGGCGGTTGCAGGGCAGGCAGCGGGGCAAGCTGATTGCTCGGGCGATGGGCGCGCACTGACTGGTGAGCCAGTGCCGTCAGGATCAGCAGCGTTGCACCGACCACCACCGCATACACGCCAATATCGAAGAACAGGGCGCTGGCCACATGAATATCGCCCAACAGCGGCAGGCTGAAGTGAGCGGTGTGGGTGGTCAGGAACGGATAGCCCAGGGGGATCGAGCCCAGCCCGGTCAGGGTTGCGCACAACAGCCCGGTACCCATCCAGCGCAGCGGTCGCAGGCTCATTTGCGCCTCCACCCACTGCGTGCCGGCAACCATGTACTGCAGGATAAACGCCACACTCATCACCAGGCCGGCGACAAAGCCACCGCCAGGCTGGTTGTGACCGCGCATGAACAGGTACATCGACACCACAAAGGCGATCGGCAGCAACAGGCGCACCAGCACCGCCGGCACCATCATAAAGCCCAAGGCGGTGTCACTGGCGCTGCGCGGGTTGACCAGGTCGGTCATCACGTCCTTGGCCAGCAAGCGCTGCTGGGCAGGCAATTGCATGCTCTCTTTCGAAGGGCGGAAGCGGCGCAGCAGGGCAAACACGGTCAGCGCCACGGCGGCCAGTACGGTGATCTCGCCGAGGGTGTCGAAGCCGCGGAAGTCCACCAGCATCACATTCACCACATTGCTGCCGCCGCCTTCAGGCAGGGCGCGGCTGAGGTAGAACGAGGAGATATCGTTGGGTGTCTGACGGGTCAGCATCGCGTAGGACAGCAACGCCATGCCGCCACCGACCGCCGTGGACAGGAGCAAGTCGCGCAAGCGACGGACCTGTGCCTTGCGCAACGTGCCCGGCAGCGGTGAAACCTCTTCGATCCGTCGCGGCAGCCAGCGCAGGCCCAGCAGGATCAACACCGTGGTCACCACTTCAACCACCAGTTGGGTCAACGCCAGATCAGGCGCCGAAAACCATACGAACGTCACGCAGGTCATCAGGCCGCATACGCTGACCATGGTCAGGGCTGCGAGACGGTGGTACTTGGCTTGCCAGGCGGCGCCCAGGGCACAGGCAATCGCAATCAGCCACAGGGTGATAAACACGATCGAGCCCGGTATTTTCGGGCGGTCGCCCCAGCCCAGCCCGCTGTACAACATCGGGATCAGCCCGGCGATCACGGCGACCAGAATCAACAAAAACAGCTGGGTTTGCAGGCGCTGGGTGCTGATGCGGCGTTCCAGGCGCCGCGCGCCGCGCATGATCACCACCAGGCTGCGCTCGAAAAAGCGTTTGCCATTGAAATACTGGATCAGCGGCGGCAGCGGGAAGCGGTCGAGCTTGAGCTGCTTGCGCAACAGCACATACAGCACGATACCGCCGGACATGGCGATCAGGCTCATGATCATGGGGGCATTCAGGCCGTGCCAGATGGCCAGGCTGTACTCGGGCAACTCACCCCCCACCACGGGTTGAGCCGCTGCAGCAAGCAGCGGGCCGACGGTTTGCGCCGGGAAAATGCCCACGGTCAGGCAGGTAAGCACCAGCAGTTCAACCGGGGCACGCATCCAGCGCGGTGGCTCGTGGGGTGTATGGGGCAAGTTGGTCGCGGGTGGGCCGAAGAACACATCCACCGTAAAGCGCAGGGCATAAGCCACGCTGAAGGTACCGGCGATCGTCGCAATGACCGGCAGGGCGATTTCTACCCAGGCCGTGGAATTGATAAACACGGTTTCGGCAAAGAACATCTCTTTGGACAGAAACCCGTTCAGCAACGGCACCCCGGCCATCGAGGCACTGGCCACCATGGCCAGGGTCGCGGTGTAAGGCATGAGCTTGAACAGGCCGCTGAGCTTGCGGATATCCCGTGTGCCGGTCTCATGGTCGATAATCCCCGCCGCCATAAACAGCGACGCCTTGAACGTGGCGTGGTTGAGGATATGGAACACCGCAGCCACCGCTGCCAGCGGGCTGTTCAGGCCCAACAGCAGGGTAATCAGGCCCAGATGGCTGATGGTGGAGTAGGCCAGCAGGCCTTTGAGGTCATTTTGAAACATCGCGCAATAGGCGCCCAGCACCAGGGTGCAGGCACCGGCGCCACTGACAATCCAGAACCACTCTTCGCTGCCCGACAGCGAAGGCCACAGGCGCGCAAGCAGAAAGACCCCGGCCTTGACCATGGTTGCCGAGTGCAGATAGGCCGATACGGGGGTTGGCGCCGCCATGGCGTGGGGCAACCAGAAATGGAACGGGAACTGCGCGCTCTTGCTTAGGGCGCCGATCAGGATAAGCGGCAGCAGGATCGGATACAGGCTGTGGGCGCGGATCTTGTCGCCCGCAGCCAGCACGGCATCCAGATCATAGCTGCCGACGACATGGCCGAGCAGCATGACCCCCGCCAGCAGACACAACCCCCCAGCACCTGTCACCATCAGCGCCATATAGGCGCCGCGGCGGGCATCCGAGCGGTGGTGCCAATAACCAATCAGCAAAAATGAAAAGAGGCTGGTGAGCTCCCAGAAAAACACGATCTGGATCAGGTTACCCGACAACACCAGGCCCAGCATGGCCCCCATAAACGCCAGGAAAAACGCAAAAAAGCGCGGCACCGGGTCCTCGGGTGACATGTAATAACGGGCGTACAGCGACACCAGCGTGCCGATGCCAAGCACCAGAATCGAGAACAGCCAGGCGAACCCGTCCAGGCGCAGAACGAAATTCAGGCCGAGGCTGGGCAGCCACATGAACTCTTCACGGATAACCCCACCGTGGGCAATCTGTGGATAGAGCAGGGCTACTTGTACAGTACCGATCAAAGCAATCAGACCGGCCAACAGTGATTCACTGTTACGGGCGTTATGCGGCAAAACAGCCGCCAGACAGCTGCCGATAAAGGGCAGAAGCAGTAGAACTATCAGGGACATAGGCTTCTAATCTGCAGGAGTTTGTAAGCGATCATACGGGGCGGGCTGCAGATCACCAACAGCAAACCTGTGGCTGAATCCTACAAAGACTGTCGATAACCTGTCTGGTTTCCTACAGCTCTACCCCTATATAAGCGCTTGTAAGTAAAAAAAATCGTACCGTCTTTCAGGCTTGCAGCTTTAATCGCAGGCTTGATCGCCTTGCTTGTCCTCAAGCGCTTCGGGCTTTTTACCCTTGGTTTTTAACTCACTGACGATCACCGCTGCAACAATCAATACGGCACCCAGCAAGGCTATGCCTGGCAAACGCTCGCCCGCCAGGCGCCCGGCGATGCCTGCCCAGACCGGCTCGCCGGCATAAATCAGGGTGGCGCGGGTGGGTGAAACGCTTTTCTGTGCCCAGTTCATGGCCACCTGAATCACCGCACTGGCGCCACCCAGGCCGACAGCACTGGCTAACAATAGCCATGAAAAGTCAGGAATGGACTCTTGTGTTGGAATAATCATCAAAAAGGCCAGAATGGACGCCGTACTGAGCTGCACCACCGTGACGCGGCGCACATCCACCTTGCCCGCATAAGCACTGATCAGAATAATCTCCGCCGCTATGGCAATGGCACTGATCAACGTGGCGATCTCCCCCGGGCTGAAATCCAGCGATGCGCCGCCGGGGCCGGACAGCAGCATCAGCCCGGTAAAGGCCAGCATGATCCCCAGGCTCGGCATCAACCCGGGCCTGCGCCCCAGCACCAGCCATTGCAGCAGGGGCACGAAAGGCACATACAGCGCGGTAATAAAGGCCGACTGGCTACTGGGAATGGTTTGCAGGCCGATCGTCTGCAAACCGTAGCCGAGCATGATCGACACCCCGATAAACATCCCGGCCTTGAGCTCGAACAGCGTGATGCCACGCAAACTGCGCAGAGAAAACAGCGCGACCATGGCCGCCGCGGCAGCAAAACGCAGGCCGACAAAAAACATCGGCCCACTTGCCGTCAAGGCATGTTGTACCAATAGAAAGGTGATGCCCCAGACCATGGTGATCAGGATCAGCACACACTCCGCTTTACTGAAGCGGGACGTCAATGACAGCAACCCGGGTAGTTTCAATGACATTGCAACCTTGCGTGTGACGGGAATGGAGACGCACAATGCGCCAAAGCTGGGCAGTATACTGCGCAGCCCCACAAGGTGAGCAATATAGTGCCCAAAGAAAATTCACAACGCGCATCCGTTCTCCAGCACGTCAGCCAGAACGTACGACGTCTCAGGCTGCTTGCGCACTTGAGCCAGAGCGCATTGTCAGAACAGTCCGGGGTAAGCCGGCGGATGCTGGTGGCGATCGAGGCAGGCGAAAAGAACGTCAGCCTGAGCACCCTTGACCGTGTGGCGGAGGCGTTGAACGTAGCCTTTAGCGACCTGATCCAGGCCCCGGGTTCCGCGGACCCGAGCCGCATCAACGAAGTGGCCTGGACGGGCACGCGGGTGGGCAGCAAGGCAGTTCTACTGTCCAAGGCCACCGCCACACGGGAAGTAGAACTGTGGGAATGGACCCTGGAGCCGGGTGAGGAATACCACTCCCAGGCGGATGCCGAGGGCTGGAGCGAACAGCTCTACGTATTTGAGGGTTGCCTGACCCTGGTGATGGACGACCGGACGCTGCATATAGCGGCGGGCGAGTTCCATATGTACGCCAGTAACCGCCCCCATGCCTACCGCAACGAAGGCGACGGACTACTGCGCTTTGTACGCAACGTCGTGATTTGAAAACGGGGGGCTGAAAAATAACTAAAAATTATTAGAATTCAGGGGGTTGCCAGCTTCCAGCTTCTAGTACATAATGCGCGCCATCAGCCCGGGGGCAACAACCTGAAGTGCTGAAGAATCAAATGCTTGTAGCGATATAGTCGCAGTAACAAACTCTTGTTTTTGATGTTTCCAAGGAATCATCAAGCACAATTGGCCGAATAGCAAAATGGTTATGCAGCGGATTGCAAATCCGCCCACGCCGGTTCGATTCCGGCTTCGGCCTCCACATTCGAAAGCCCCGTAGACCTTGGTCTACGGGGTTTTTTTATGCCTGGAAAAAAGGGGAGATGTGTTCCGCATTTTTGGCAGCTGTTCCGCATTTGGGGTTCGAGGCTAACGGTCTTCTACCATTGCGTGCATCTTTTAATTGTGAGCGGTAAATATGAACTTTATGCATCTGGCGTGCATTTAATTAGAGTTAGATAGTTGACATCCTGCGGTTCTAGCTGCGGACCTCACCCGAGGTGAAGCTCGTTTTTTTAGCAAAAAAGCAGATTGATCATAATTAATTGTTGCATTTGTGGCCATTAGCCATTATCAATTGCGCCTCTAGGTGTGGGTGTTTAGTTGTTGATATGCTCTATTTTACTCAGACTACCATACTACTTTAGTCCAAATATTAACCGGTGGCTTATGTGGGAAGAACGATTCGAAAATGTTGGTAATGATAACTTTGCTAGGGATCAGTATGCACGTGACCGTGCGCGTGTAATTCACTCTGCATTTTTTCGAAGGCTTCAAGGTAAAACCCAAGTTTTGGGGCTTGGTGAAAGTGATTTTTATCGAACTCGTCTAACCCACTCACTGGAAGTTGCGCAGCTGGGCAGTGGGTTAGTGGAGTTTCTGATCGAAAAATATAAGGATGATAGTGGTATTATAGAGTCATTGCCTGAGAAAGACTTAATTGAGGCTATAGGTCTAGCTCATGACATAGGTCATCCTCCTTTTGGTCATGGCGGGGAAGTGGCATTAAATTTTTCAATGAAAGACAATGGTGGTTTTGAAGGTAACGCTCAAACTCTTAGAATATGCACGACGCTAGGTGAGTACTCCGGTCAGTCTGGTTTGAATTTGACCAGAAGATCAATGCTGGGGATTGTAAAATACCCTGCTGTTTATAGCTCTGTCGTGAATACTGAAATATATAGTGGTGCAGGGAGTAAAAATATTGATAGTTACAAGCCTCCTAAGTGTATTTATGACTCTGATCTGCCAGCAGCGAACTGGATTCTAAAAGGTCTTGATTCAGATGAGCGAAAAAAATTCACAGCGAAAAACCAGGATGGGGTGAAGCATTGGAAGACTCAGCGTAAGTCTTTTGATTGTAGTATCATGGAAATTGCAGATGATATAGCTTATGGAGTGCATGATCTTGAGGATGCCATTGCTCTTGGGCTAGTTGGAATAACCTTGTGGCAGTCAGAGGTCGTAGAGCCACTGAAGAACTCTCCTAGTGTATATAGTTTAGAGGATAAAATTGATGGGCTTACGGTTAATTTGTTTTCTGGGGAGAATAGACGTCGGAAGAAAGCAATTGGGGAGTTGGTGCATCATTTTATAACTGCATCTACTGTATCTAAAGCTGGCGAGTTCTCCAGTGACGTATATGATCTTGTGGCTTCGATGAATTGTGAAGCAAGAGAAAGTTTAAATTTGCTTCAGGGCTTCGTACTTAAAAATGTGATTAAAACACCAGAAGTTCAGACCTTAGAGTACAAAGGTCAGCAAATGATTATTGCTTTGTTTGATGCGATAGCTAATAATCCCTATCGCCTCTTGCCACTAAAATATAGAAATCTCTATAAAGAATCTAACTCGGATATGCGCGTAATTTGTGACTATTTGGCGGGCACGACTGATGATTATGCAACGAGGCTGTATCATAAGATATTTACCCCGTCGTCAGGGTCCATATTCGATAGATTATAATATGGGCGAGGGTTTTAAGGGGTTTTAAAGCCATGGTTTACGATACATGTATTAGCCTGTAATCGACACTTAGCTAATGGGTGTGTTTTTTGTGAGGCTTATCAGAGCCTCACAAAAATAAAAGCGTAGCTATGTTTAAGTTATTCTGTTGGTCTAACAATTTTCCCAAGCCGATGATAAACTTTTCTTGTGATTCCTCCTTCGGGTGTCCCGGCAGTCGGCTAGCATATTCTAGCCCAATCTCACTGGCGGCTTTAGGCCGAATATCCCTAAATTGGAGTTGTCGAATACTCGCTGCCACTTCATGATTGTCATCACGAACGGCTTGTTTAGCGCCTTTTAAATGAGCCTCAACCCAGCGGTTGCGCAACATTTGTGAACTCATGCATAACCCTCCGGAATTTGTGATTAGTCGGGAGTTCCGAATTCCGCTCAGCATCCGGCGCTCCATCAGGTTGTCTATAAATATACTCAGCTTTGTTGGACTGCCCCCTACACCATAGACATCTACAGCAGGGGCAGCGTGCCGTATTGAAATCTGAGGACTAAAAGTGAAATTGACTCCTGAACGCTTGGTCACGATAGCGATGACCAATCCGATTAACGCGCAGATTGCAGAGCGGTTGCCTTCGCTTGGGCTGAGCCAATGCATGCTGACAGCAGGCTGTCTGTTTCAGGCCGTCTGGAATCACCACTCGAGTCTGCCACCGGAATCAGGCGTAAAGGACTACGACATTTTTTACTTCGACACGGATCTGTCCTGGGAGGCCGAGAACGACGTTATTCTCCGTACCCAGCAGCTTTTCCAGGATCTGGGCGCAAAGGTTGATATCAAGAATCAGGCTCGTGTCCATCTCTGGTACGGTGAACGCTTTGGTAGGGCTTATCCTCAGCTTGAGTCGGCCAGGGACGGAATTGACCGGTATCTTGTTGCGGGTACCTGCATTGGCCTGGACCCTGGTACGGGTGAGGTGTATGCGCCTTATGGGTTGGATGATGTCGCACTGGGGTATCTGCGGCCCAACACCAAAAATATCCAGCCTGACTTGTTCCATCAAAAGACCACAAGCTATCAGTCGCGCTGGCCGTGGCTGCGGATCGTTTAGTCCAGCGGATAGGGCCAGAGCCTGTACACGTTGACTAAAACGATGGTTGATCTATCTCGATAGGGGAAACTGATGCTCATTGTTTTTAGCGGCCTGCCGGGCACCGGAAAAACAACTATTGCTCGCGCATTGGCGGCCAAGTTGGGGGCTGTCTATCTGCGTATCGACAATATTGAGCAGGCAATTCGTAATGCGGGAGTCTTGAGAGATGAAGTCGGTCGCAGCGGTTATTTTGTCGCGAATGAACTGGCGCTAAGCAATCTTGGGCTGGGGCAAACGGTCATAGTGGATTGCGTCAATCCCGTTGCCGAAAGCCGGGAAGCATGGCGCGAGATTGCCAGTAGGGCAGGTGTCCCATTAATGGATATTCAGGTGATTTGCTCGGACCAGGATGAGCACCGTCGTCGTGTGGAAACCAGGCAGGTCGGTGTCCCAGGACTGACTCCCCCAACTTGGCAATCTGTCCTGAGTCATGAATACGAAGTGTGGGACTGCGTGCCTTTTACTGTGGATACTGCAAACATGCCGGCAGATCAGGCAGTGGCGTTAATCAGAGGGAAACTTTCTGGCTGAGCGGTGACACGTGTTGAGGGTGGTTCAGTATTTTGACGCTCATCCCCACGTGTCTTTCAGCACTGAACGAAACAGGTCTGAAAGTAACGGTTCTACTTCTTTGCGGTCTCCACGTTGTGGTTTGATGCTTTCGAGCCGCTGCAGTTCACGCTCAACGAATTGTTGGATCGGTGCAATCTGGGGGGATAGCCCCATTTCTGGTGATGCTCGTTTGAGCATAAGCAAGTCGTCTATGGCCTGCTGGAGCGCTAGCTCCCGGTCGATCACAACGCGCAGTTTTTCAAACTCGATAGGGGCGGGCTTGCCAAATTGTTCAAGCCAGCGGACTGATAACAACGGGCGAAGCACGTAGAAGTACTTTTTTAGTGGTACTTGTGGGCCTTGCAAGTACCCCCTGTAATTGGTCTTGGCCATGCTGCGGTAGTGGTAAATACCGCTCTCGACCGAGTAAACCTCGGGTAATAACGCCTTAGCACGTTCGTGGAATGATCCGGAGCGTTCGTACACGATTGTCGACTGCACCCACTCAACAAACCCGGGGTTGGACTTCCAGAAAAGCCTCAGGGCTTTGCGCAGATCCCAGCCATTGATATCCATCTCGTCAATGATCGGGTACTCAATGACGTCACGTTGCTCTTCAAGGCCAACAGAAAGATACCAGTCAGGTTTATTGACGTAGATGAACCGTGCGTCGTAGTCGCTATTGGGAGACGCGAACCCCCAGGCCCGGCTTCCTGACTCAACGGCCAAAAGCACTTTTACCTCATGCTCTTCCTCCGCACGGCGAAGGCGCTGTCGGACTTCCTCCCTAACTGCTGCAGAAACCATTACCTGACCCAATTAAGTGATATTTGACTTAGACGCTACTGCGCAGAAATCAGACTGTCTAGGGGGGGGCGTTCCAGGCTGGTTAGTTACTTCGTTAATGTATGTTTCATATTGAGAATCGAAAAAAAGTACTACATGGACGCTCTAAAACGGTTCCGCATCCAAAATCCGGATGGCTCAAAATTAGTTATTTCAGCCTGTCGATACAAACTCAAGTGTGGTTCCGTAACGATCGTAACTATATGAAAATAAACAATATTTACCGTGGAATGCAAATCCGCCCACGCCGGTTCGATTCCGGCTTCGGCCTCCACATTCGAAAGCCCCGTAGACCTTGGTCTACGGGGTTTTTTTATGCCTGCGATATGAGGATCGTTTCCGCAACTTTTGGGATCGCTTGCGCAACCTGGGGAATGGCCTAAATCATGCGGCTTGTGGTCAGCTCGATGAAGTCAGCGTGGTAATTGTTGGAGATGCAAGTTGTTGAAGGCTAGGTGTTAAGCGGGAGGTGGAGCGCTCGTACCTCACTTTTTCGAGCGTCACACCACCTCTGACAAGATTGCGTCTGCTTGCCGTTTCTTCGACCCGCCGGCCTTGGGGCAAAAGCGTGTCACCCTGACATAACGGACTAAAACCCGAAGGGTTGGTCGGCAATCTTTGAGCGCTGGCTGCGGATTATGGGCATTCGTCGATACCGAGCTGCAGCAGCCGATTTTGACAGAGGTGCTCTTTGTCCAGCCATGGCTTGTCGATCTCAATGGCGCAGGCCAAGCCTGTGCCTGGGCACACTCAGAAAAGCCGCCCCTGCGACAGGTCGTCCTGGTGCGCGCTGATCACAGGCCTGGATCCTAAATAGCGGAGAAAAGCTCCTGGCGACTCGGTGGCCTGTTCGAGGTGGTTTCTCTGCTGCAGGGAAACGAAAAGTGCAACCGAGTAAGCCTGGCAATTGATGGATTTTTGCGGGCTGAACTCAATGTCGGTGAACGCAGAATATTCGGATAGCTGATCCGCCAGGTCCGCCCGGTGTTTCAGCGCGCTGATATACAGCCAGTCATAAAACGCTGTTTGCGGTTCCAGAGGCCATTGCACGTTGGCGAAATCAAAGCCTGTCAGCCTGCCAGAAACACGCAGCCGTTCATCTCGCTTTGCCTCGCGGGAGGACATTGCATAGATATCGGTGAAAGGCCCACCCTGAACGAATACCTTGCTGCCCTGGAAAGCGCATTCGACACTCAACGAGTGACCGAGCACCGAGTGAGCAAAGCACAGATTGAAAGCACTGAGGGCGGCGCCCAGAGGTTCTGTGGATTTAGTGGACACCTCCAGCACCTTATTTATACCAGGTATTGCATGGGCTGCCTGATGCAGTGCGGTGACGGATTTCTGCTTCTGGGACAGGCTCAGACCTGCAAACCATCGAAAGTCCAGGGTCTGTGTACGCACCAGCGCTTGCCCATCAAGGTCAGGGATAAAAACGGGTCTGCTGGCCATCAATAAGTCCATCCGGTTTTGCGCGCATAAGTTCTTGCGCCGAGAAAGCCGTGGCTCTCAGTGTGCAAGTGCGCAGGCTTGCCCGCAATGCAGTCTTTATACGTTTGCAGGTTGTGCGGGTCACTGAAAACCACACCGTTGATAAGCTCGGGTAATAACGTGTCGAAGATTAAAACCTCGGCTTGTACATCCGTAGGGTCGTAGGGCAGCAATCTGCTGTCCTCTCGAGAGGGCAGGGTACTCAGCGGCATAAAAAGGCTGTCGAAGGCCGCCAGGGTTTTAAGGTCGCCGAGGGGGCGTTGGCGAATTCGGTGATCTGCTGCGTTGTGATTGCAGAATGCCGTATCCAGTGACCATAAGGCGCAGCGATCAATCACAAGAACGGCCCAGCCTTGTTCAGGGCTTTTCCAGCGGTAACTGGCGAACATTTTGTCATTGGGATGGCCGATAGACAGGCAAATGGCATGGGGCTGACCTTCAAGGCGCAGATGATCGTTAAACCTGAAGTCGATCTGTTTGTCATTAAGGGTAGTGATGGAACACAGGCCATGCTGCATGATCGAAGGCAGGTTTTCGACGCGAGTGAAATGAACCAGATAGGGGAGTTCCAGCACCCGCGCGCGAGTCTGGAGCGCTTGTTTTAGCAGGAACCCTGGCAAAAAGCCGTTTGATTCACGGCCCTGTAACACGGGTGTCGGGCGATCCGCCGTTGATGTCTGGACCTTGCCCAATACGGCTCCGAACATAAGGCGCGCAAGGGGTTTGTGGGTGAATTCAGCCTGGCGGGAAATGCACGCCCAGGTCTCGTGGCCGCCCACCTTGCTCAGCTCATCAGCCATGGCAATGCGAAGAGGGAGATCAGCCCAGACTTGCTGAGCAATATCGCTGAAAAACCTGTCGCGTTCCCCTTGCAGCTGGCGTTTTTTGGCCTCTATGGCAATCGCCAGCGGGGTATCACCCTCCCTGGCGCTGGAAAAATCGATGTGCCTCCACTCGGGCAGTGGCGCGGCTACAGCTGCGTTGGCACTGGAGTCGAGCGCTTTGGTGTATATGGCCTGCGCTTGCAGATAATACACCCAGGCTTTCTCGCCATGCTCCTGGCGCCAGGCAGCCAGCTTTAAAGCCGCTTGCGCGCGCTCCAGCGCTTTTTCGGTGCAAAGCTTCTCGGTAAACAAGACGGCTGCGAGCGAGGCGGTTGCCTTTTGAACCTCAAGGCTCAAACAGACCGAGTCGTTGAAGGATGAGAGTGCATTGTTTAGGGTGTCGAGAGAGCGAAGAAAACCGCCGTCCGTGGGTGGACTCTCAAGAGGCGTTGAGGCTACAGGCACCAAAAGCAGCGGCGGGGTCGGCGTAGGGCCGGATATTGCAGGCCTCTTTTCGGCAGGCGTTGTTGCAGGTGCCTCTGCGGCGTGGTTTGTTTTGCGCTTCAGAAACCAATAACAGCCTGCCCACAGGGTAAACAGTTGGAGCAGAATCACGCCGGGCAGAAACCCGTTCGAAAGGCTGAATATGGACCATGCACAACAGACAATAACCAATGACTTTTTACCCAGGCGGCGCGCGAGGTAAAGAGTAAAAATAATCAAGATCTGAAAATAAAGAATGGCCATCCATTGCACCTGACAGCTGGGTAAGGGCTGCCCTCGGCACCCGGGGTAGCAGGAAGGGGCCGCCTGACGGCAAAACAGCGAGCGTTAAAAAGTGCCAGGGGTTAATCGACAAGCTCTTCTGCAGCTTTTGCTGTGACCTGCAGGGCGGCGTCGGGTATTGGAACAGTTGCCTGGGTATAAGGCGTTAAATCCCCTGATGGCCAGCGCTGGAGCCGGTGCATCTTTAGCCGAACCCATAGCCAATAGCTGAAGCTAAGGAACACAACTCCCGCCCCGATCTGCAGGCTGAGTGTTTCCAACAAGGGCACACCCTTTTGCGCATTGGCGCCATACCAGGACAGTACAGGCACCGCCAGCAAGGCCCAGGTGGCGAACCAGGCCAGCACGCCGGCAAGCAAGGTTCTGAACATCATTTTGTAAGGGCTGCTGATTGCGCGATTGCGCAGCACGTTGTGCTCTTGGCCGGCAGGCCGTACAGCGGCGATAACCAGCGCTTTATTGAACCCGGGGGCGTAAAACCAGACCCGGCTTTTGCCACTGCGGTCAGCGCCCATCAGGTGGTGATAAAGGTCATGGGTCATGGCCAGGCGTTTGGCCGTGCGCCCATTGATACGGGCAGTGAACTCGTCACGGTGAAAGTCTATTTGTTTAAGATCGGTTACTACGCAGTCCGTATAAAAGAACTTCGGCACACAAAACATCCTGTTTGGGTGGGGCTTGCTTAACGGGTTGATATCATATCGCCATGCATGTTTTCTGTCGAGACGATGAGGTTGTTTTGTTGAGTGGTTAGAGTGGGTTGATTAGAGAATTAATTGGCGCCAATTTAATGGCTGTCAACTAAAGATGGATAAGAGTATTGAAGTTGCTATTGCGGAGGGGGTGTTGAGTGCGAATTTGAAGGAAGAGTCACGGAGGGAGTAAGGGGCGGGAGGTACGGGGGGAGTGAAGCTATTAAGTGGGTGGGAGCGAGCCTGCTCGCGAAGTTTTAAAGAACATCGCGGGTAGGCTCGCTCCCACAGAGGTAGGGCGCTCTACTGTCAGTAAATATCTTTCGAGATCAAAGTCAGCGGGGTCTTGATCATGATTTTGATATCGAGCCACAATGACCAGTTGTTGATGTAGTCGAGGTCAATTTCTACTCGCTTCTGCATCTTTTCAATGGTATCGGTTTCACCACGGCAGCCACTGATTTGCGCCAGGCCGGTAATGCCGGGCTTGATACGGTGACGGGCCATATAAGCGTGGATCTTGCCTGTGTAATAGTCGTTATGGGCAACGGCATGAGGGCGAGGTCCCACTAATGCCATATCGCCATGTAACACATTGAACAGTTGAGGCAGTTCGTCCAGCGAGGTACGGCGGATAAAGCGGCCAACGGCTGTTACACGTGAATCGTTGCGGCTGGCTTGCTTGACGTGTTTGTCATCATGAACTTGCATGGAGCGAAATTTCCACACCTTGATCACCTTGCCATTCCAGCCATGGCGATGCTGTTTAAACAGGATCGGGCCAGGGGAGGATAACTTCACGGCAATGGCAATCCCTGCAAGCACCGGGCTTAGGCAGATAATGGCCGCCAGTGACAGCGAGCGCTCCATCAATGCCTTGCTCAAGGCTGCGGTTGGATAGCTGGTAAGCGGGCTTTCATTCAAATGGATAGCAGGGCGGCCGCCAATTTCACTGACCGAATGGTTAAGCAACATCATGCTGTCCAGGTCAGGTACCCAGACAACGTCGACATTCAAATCAAGCAGGTCGATATACAGTGCTTCAATACGCTGGGCTTCTTGCAGGGACAGCGAAATATAAAGCCGGCGGATATTATGTTCGGTAATCAGTGAGCGTAACTGGCTCAGTTCACCCACGATAAGTGGGGAATTGGTCGCGTCTTCAAAGGGAGAAGCGCTGACCACCCCGACCAACGGAAAATGGTTTTGTTCAATAAAACTGTCAGCCAGTTTCAGGGCCACACCATCAGAACCAATAATAAGGCTGTTGTAATGATGGTTATTGCGCTGGTGATAAAACCTGGACAGTCGATGCAGGATCAAATACGGCGGCACTTGAATCAGAAAGCCCAAGGCGGCCCAGCTGAGCAGGGTTCCCCGGGAAAATAACTCGCCGGATTTCGTTACGAAACCGATGGTGCACAGACACGCCAGGGTCAACATCCATCCAAGAAACAGGCGCACACAGCCGTTAAAAAGGGAGTGCCTTTTGTAGTAAACATGGGTGGCAGAATAGGCGGGCACTGATACCAGCAAGGTCAGAACGGCGAGGATGCGGTAATGGAAATCGACGCTGCCAAATTTGGTATAGACCAGTGCTACCAACAAGGCGATGACAAAGGCCATGGCGACAGACCACTGGCCCCAAAAAGTCAGCCCTCTGGCCACGGTTTTACGATCTAGACGTGTATGAATCAAGGTAGCAGCCTTGTGATAATGACTTGACTATAGGGGAGTAACTGACGTGAATAAATCACAGCACTCTTCCATGTGCAGGCGTTGAGTGGCGCTATATCTGTAAAGCTATCGGCCACACGAAACGTTGATAATAAAGGTTCTCAGTAACAAGGGTTCGACGTTTTATAACAAGGCATTGAGCGGATGTTATTTTTAATAGAACGATAAAATACGACTTGCAGTGATGTCGATATAATAGCTAATTGCCTGTATCGGTAAGTTGCATGATTGCTTTATGCCAGTTATTCGGCCATTTGCACATCTTGTACCAGGCAATAACCGCGGTTGCGTACCGAGCGAAACAGGCGCTCGCCAAAAACGCCTTTAAACTTGCTCTGGAGTCGGCTGAGGCACATTTCCAGGCCACTGTAGCTGTATGTATCTTTATTGATGCCGATAATAAGTTCCTGTTTGCTGCAAATACGCTCATCTCTTTTGGCCAGAGTCTTGATCAGCAGCGACTCTATAGCAGTAAGCTGTATGCAGGTGTTGTTATTGCACAGGCGATGTGCCGTTGAGCAAAACAACCAGGTATCAGGGCTGTTGGAATAGCGTGCGGTAGGCGCAAGGGCTGGAGAGGTCAGGGGAGTTTTCAAAGTAGGAATAACAGTCAGGCCCAGAGAGCAGGGGTGGATGTTCAGCAAGTGAGGCTTTGTTGCCGTTATCAAGCTGGCTGCGTTAGATACATGATTGTTAGCAGGCGCCATGTCACGCTGTGCATTTGCCCAGCTATCCAATTGCAGCGTACGCCACTGCGAACTGCTGCGTTCGCCGGTCTGTTGGCTAGCAGGGTTTTGTTTAAGGGCTGCGCTGGGTAAGCTATATGCAATCCAGTTGTTATTGGCTGAGGGTATGTAAGCTGAGTATCTGAGTGTTACCTTCATGCTTCAACGTCTCCATTCGTCGGTGTCAGGCGGGTGCCAGTTGGCGAACTACAGCGCGCTGCAGCGCAGTTCATGAAGTAATTGTTTTATTCCTGAATAGTGCCCCGACGCAGTCGATAGCCGAATGCGCGTACACTAAAGATCAATTCCAGGTGGTAGTATTTTTTTATCTTGGTTCTCAAGCGGCTAATGGTTTTTTCCAATGCTCGCGGGTCATAAAATACAATATTGGGGTCCAGGGTTTTAGCAATGCTGTCCTGGCTCAGTGCATGCTGCGGTGCCTGTAACAGTGCGTCGATAATGATCATTTCAGTGTATGAAATATCAATTTTTTGACTGGCGCTGCATAATAAAAGCCGAGTGCGGTCAAGGGTCAGGTGGGTAGTTGTGGCCCAGTGTGACTCCGCTAAAGTGCGTGAAAGTAATGCCTGCTTTTCCAGTGGATCAATCGGCAACTTTATACAGTGATCCGCGCCAGCTAGATAATAATGGGTGCTGTTGAAGGATTTGTTGTGGGTTACCAGTATATAAATACAGGCGGCCTCATTGATTGTACGGATATGCTTAAGCAACTCCAGGCTGTCATTAACAGCTTCAGGAGCATTCACCTCAATAAAAGCGGCTTCTGTGGTACTAAAATCGCAAGCCATATTCCCCAGCGTGTCGCAGGCGTCGAGATGCCTCACTTCAGCAGTGACAAGCTGATTTATATCATCGACCAGCGCTTGGCTATAGACAAAATTAAGCGCTTTGGGGGCCTGAATATCGGTAGTGCATCCTGCAGCAAGCATATCACCTAACCCAAGTACTTAGAGGCTGTGGGATTTTGCCATACAAGACAATATCGAATCAGACATTTTATAACATTTGCTGCATTTAGTGTTATTTCTACTGGCAATTTTCAAGTTTGTGCATATCGAAGGTCGATTTATCGAGATAAATAGCGTTGTTGGCAGTATAAATGATTGGCAATAGCATGAATTTACATATTATTCAATGTGAGTTTACGGGACGCGAGAAGCGCCAAGCCACAAGCAGGCCCAGTGCCACCCCGGCAGTATTGGCAAGTGCGTCGTAAAACGACGCCGTGCGCAATGGAATAAGGGCCTGGGCATATTCAATCAACACCCCGACCAGTACGCAGCCGATGGCGATCCAGTGCAGCTTGACAGGCAAAAACGCAAGGCGGCAACTGAATGACAGGGCGAAAAAACCAATAAAGTGATGCAGCTTGTCTTCCTGGGCAAAAAGCTCTGGAATCGGCTGGCTGCGCAAGCCTGTAAACAGTAGGCCTACGCACACGGCCATAAACAGCAGTGCACGCAGCCAAAATGGGAGATCAACCAGGCGCTGAATCAGCGGCTTCACTCGGTGATCTTCTCGAAGTTTTCATAGAAGGCATCACGATTGCGGCCATCGGTCATGGTGTGCAGCGAGTACTGGCGATGCAGCATGGCGCCACCGTCTCGAGTCAGCGGGGCCCAGGCGATATTGGCGCGGCTCATGGTCGACACGCTCATCATTTCGTCGAACGGAATCGAGATATAGATGCCCTTGTCGAAGCTACCTTCGCCGTATTCTTCCTTGGATGCCGTGGTACGTGTTACCCAGCCGCCGAACTTCACGCCATTGGTAAATTCGCGGGAGATATCAATGGTGGTACCCCAGTCACGGGCCAAATAACGACCTACGCTGACCGCGGCGTCCAGATCGAACGGCAGTTTTGTGTAAGTGGTCACATGGCCGGTTACTGTCCGGTAATCACGCAGGCCAAAGCCTTGGTCAAATTCCCGTTGTCGGACATAGTTCAGATCAGCACCGATTGACCAGCGTTCACCCATGGGGCGATACAAGAGTTCGCCACCGATACCCGCATACATCGATTCCAGATAACCGCCATAGACCATGCCATACAGATCCTGGTCCAAGCGTTTTGCCTTGTTAAGTTGCAGGGCAGGCATGGTTATATCGGAAGTGGTTGCATATTGCCGCAAGTCAGTTCGTACTCGAGGTAGATTGCTCGCGGAATCGTATTTGAACTTATCATAGTTATTCAGAAGGTTGGCGCTGATACCGCCACTGGCCCAAGTGCCAGGACTAAAGCGGTATTGCCCTTCGGCATAGGCGCTAATCTGGTACAGCAAGAACCCATCAGGCCCACCAATGTTTTGCTGGTAGCCCAGGCCAAAACCGTATGTAAAGGGGTCAGGTTTGTTTTGGTATAGGGTATTTTCAATATGCGGTACTGGGCGATTCACTTCGGTAGTGCGGTGCAGGTTGACCAAGTCCTGCTCATTGTTGATCACGTCGCGGAAAGTCGAGCGCGGGACGCTAATTTCTTCCACGGGCATGTCATAACGTTTGTTGACCAGAGTGAACCACTGGATCTGATCGTTGGCGGTATTGTCCAGAACTCGGCTTGCACGGCCTGCGCCCTTGGCAGCGTAGAAGTACTTGGATTGCTCGCCATACACCATAAGTTCGGAGTCGCGTTGAGCGATACGCTCAACTTTATAGCCAGCGTTTTTTTCGAGCTGTTGTGAAACTGCAGTCCAGTCAACCTCTTCAAGTGGAGCCACAGGAGCCCGTGCTGGAAGCGGTTGTGCTGGCGGATCGAAGCTTTTGACCGGAGCCTTGCGGCTGATAAAGTTGGTATGCAGTGTAATACCGAACAGGGCGGTGTTACCGCGTTCCCAGCCCACACTTAAATCGACGGAGTCATTCAGCTTGTAGACGGCACCTATGTTGATAGGTGAGTCTTGAGTCTGGTTGTTCTCTTGGGGCTCATGTTTGTAATCGTTACCTTCAAGTTCAATTTTAAGACTCAAAGGCTCCCAAGGGGTTTGGTAGGCTATGCCGCCAAATATGGATGGGGGGCCACGAAAATACATGCCTGTGTTCACGTCGCCCGCAGAGGCGTTGCTACGTCGATCGTTATAGCTATCATCGTAGTAACTCAAAGGATTACGAAAATCTCCGCGGTTACCTAGATAACCCCAGGCAATGCCTACGCTGAAGTCCAGGTTTTTGTAACGTTTATTTGCTACGAAATATTCGCTGGAGAACAAGCCTGTGCCACCTACATCTCGAAAGCCAAGAGCTACTTCCGGTAGCCAATGGCTTTCTTGCCAAAGCCGGGCTTTGACGTCAACAGCCTTATCCTTGTTGCTTTGGTCGCCACTTAATCCTTCGGGCCCGTAGCTACGGTTGCTGATGGATGTATAGCGAAATGTGCCTTCGAGCCAGTCAAGAGGCTGTAGCGATAGGCTGTAACGTGAGTTCGGCGAGGTGCGGTTAGCGTTAAAGCTCAATTCACCAGCAGGCGCCATACGCGCAGTCGGTGTTTGCATCAAGCCCACACCACCAAAATCATTCTGGGTATAGCGCGGTTCCGCATGGGCCAGGCTATAAGGTAACAAGGCGACAACAACAAAACGTAACTTCAAGGTGCAACCTCAGCCAGCGGTTGGGTGGCGAGGAACTGCGCCAACTGCTCGTTCAAATCGGGTGTAGGCAAATCGGCGTTGTCGTTGCGCACGGGCACCAGAATCCTGCTGCCAGCGACCGCATACACGCCGTCCTCGCGGTTCCAAGCAGCAATCGCAACACGCTTGTAGGTGCCATCAGGGTGAATTAACCACAGGAAATCCGCTTCCGCCTCTTTCAGTCGCGGGCAGCTGTCGAGGTAGTCACGTACTTCCAGCAGGGGCTGATAGGGCAGGGTGCAGTCATGTTCAACTGCACCTACCACGGACACACTATTGGTGCGCGTCGGATAAGTTACCTTGTCGCCATCACTGAGCAGATAGTTGTGGGCAAAGCCTACTTCCAGCGCGACCGGGTCAAGGCTGACCACTTTGCGGCCAGTAACCGGCAATTGGCTGATGTCCTGGTGCAGGCGCGCCGCCACAGCCGCGAGGTCGTCGTTGTTGTTGAGCAAGGCGCCGCGTTGCAGCATTTTCAGGTCGAACAGCACGCCAGCCTTGAGCCGTACCTGTTTTTCAACTTCTGGTTGATGCAGCCATGCGGCTGCCAGCCAGTAGCTTTCCGGATTGGGTTGGGCCTGGCTGATCACATCCAGCAAACGCATGCCTGGCTTGAATGCCACGCTGAGCGGCTTGAGCGCATCACCGCTAACAGACACGGCGGCCTGACTGATCGCGGTATGGCTAAGCAGCACGCACAGGGCCAGTTTTTTCAAAGAGATCACTGGGTAGCCTCCCAGTCAGGGCGCAGATGGACAATGCGCAGCTCAAGCCCTGGCGTAACATATTGCACGCTTTGCAGGATCACCCCGTCTTCGGGTCGCACCCAAAAATGGTTGGTGCCGCTAAAGCCCAGGGCCGGAATTTCAAATTTTTCGTCGATACGCTGCAGCACATAAGGCTTGTCGAGAATGCTCACGGTTTCCAGGCCTTTGCGCATAAAGCGGCTATTTACCGCCAGGCCGACCTGTTGGCCCTGATAGATATCGATCCAGCGCGCGCTGCGCTCACCGTCTGCCACATGCTGCAAACCACGCTTGAATGGTGACTGCCCGTCGAAACGGGTACCGTCCAGGCTTGGCTCCAGCCCGGTGGTACGAACCACCAGGCCGTTACGCATCAGCAATACTTGCTTGCCCGAGGCGACCCAGTACTGCAGGTCACCCTGCTGGCGAAGCATGGCCATCACCCCTTCACTGGAAGGTGTGGTCACCAGGATTTGCGCATAAGGTACGGCCGCGACGTCGGCCGCTGTCAACTGCAGCGGCTCCACGCTCTGCACAGCGGCCTTGAAGGTATCGAGAGAGCCTTGCATCAGCGGGCTGCAGCCACACAGCAACAGGCACGCCACCAGGCATGAGCGGTTACGAAGAGTTTTCAAAACGGCTCAAACCTTATCGGCTGCTGGCTTCACTGAGGTTGTTACCGGCTGCGGCGCCTGTACCCAGAATGGTTGCCGATGGCAGCAATTGACTGATCAGGCGGTTCCAGCGTGTAACTTGCGCAGGGCCGACATATACAATGTCCTGCGGCTTGAGCTCGAAATGGCTAGCAATCGCAAAGGCAGTAGGGGATTCGGCATCCAGCTGGTACACCTTGGCCGGTTCGGTTTCAAGGTTCTCGGCGCCACGAATCACATACAGCGCATTGCCGTTGGAGGTGGTTTGATTCAAACCGCCCACCGAGCCGACAACATCAGCCAGGTTCATGTGTTTGGTTTTGAACCTGACCGCTTGCGGCGCAAGAACTTCCCCCATCACATAAATCTTCTTGCGATCGTTGTACGGAAGAAACAACTGGTCGCCGTCCTTGAGGAAGACATTGTGCAACTGTGCACCCTGACCGTTGAGCGAATCCAGATCAAGGATGTATTCGCGGCCATTGCGGGTCAATGTAAGGCTGGACAGATCAGCATTGAGCGGCTCAATGCCGGCTGCGCCAATGGCCTCAACCACGCTCATCGGCGAAGTGGTAATCGGCATCGGGCCAGCTTTGGTCACTGCGCCGGCAAGAATGGCTTTTTGGCTGGCAAAGCGCAGCACACTCAAATCAACCTGCGGGCTATCCACGTATTGCGCCAAACGCTGGGCAATGGTGGAGCGCAGTTCTTCGATGGTTTTACCCGCTGCATCAAGCTTGCCGATATAGGGGTAGAAAATGGTGCCGTCCGGTCGCACCAGGCGCCCGTTGGCGTCAATCTGTTGTTGGGCACCAGAAGGCGCCGTTAACTCGGGATGGTCCCATACGGTGATATACAACACGTCGTTGGCACCGATCCGGTAGGCCTGTGGCTTGAATGCCAGCAACTCTGCCGGCACCGAGCTTGAGACGTAGGTCGCCGCGTTTTGCGCAATCAGCTTGGGAGTGATGGGGATCAGCTCGACCCGACTGCTTTCTGGTGAGCCTTCAGTTCCGATCTCACTGGTATCCAGGTACTGACCGGGCGCAAACATACAACCTTGCAGGGCGAGCCCTGCAAGTACCGCGAGCGACAAACTACGAATCATCATTGAGGACACTTGTAAAGGAAACACATCAAAATCAAATGCCTGGAGTTTTCCAGGTGGTTTAGTCCTTTCGACCTGGCAGGTACTTAGCGAGTAGTACCGGTGGTGCCTGTGGTGCCAGTAGTCCCCGTAGTGCCAGTAGTGCCGCCGTTGCTGCCACCACCGCCACCGCCACCCGAAGCTGCGGCCGCAATACCGGCTGCTGCTGCAACACCCAGGCCTACTGCTGTGGTTGTGCTAACGCCACCCAGTACACCGGTGGTGGTAGCCAAGGATGTACCCGAGGTAGTACCTGCAGCGCCCGCTTCAGCAGCAGGAGCGGAGTCCGCGGTTGGAGCTGCAACAGGTTCAGCAGCGAATGCAGAAGCGCTCAACGCCAGGGCAAGTGCAGAAACGATAAATTTATTCATTTGAAAATCCTTTTGTAAAAGTCTGTATTGGCGATGGTGCAAGAGCGCCTTTGTCCAAGGCTATGAACGGCGAACCCTGGATATGCTTATGGCCCCCGAAGGCGCTATAACTGTGGCACTCAAGTAGTTCTGTACAGGCATTTTAATGTGCAATAACGGCTCAAGAATACCTGTGCAGAGCGGTCAGTGTTGCTGACCTTTTATAACTCCCCGTTAAATATCAGCAGGGGCTGGAGGGCAGCAGGGCAATTGCTTTTAGCACACCCATCATACTGGATTCAGGTACGACCGTACTTGTCTTCAAAGCGTACGATATCGTCTTCACCCAAATAAGAGCCGGATTGCACTTCAATCAGCTCCAGCGGAATGACCCCCGGATTTTCCAGGGCATGGATCTGGCCAATCGGGATGTAGGTAGATTCGTTTTCGCAGACCAGATAGGTTTTCTCGCCATTGGTCACCCTGGCTGTACCGCTGACCACGATCCAGTGCTCAGCACGATGGTGATGCATCTGTACCGACAGCTTGGCGCCTGGTTTTACGGTAATGCGTTTGACCTGATAGCGATGGCCGTTGTCGACGGAGTCATATACTCCCCATGGACGATAGACCTCACGATGGTTGATATGTTCAGTGCGCGAGCCACTTTTCAACTGCTCTACGATTTTCTTTACATCCTGTACATGGTCCTTGTGAGCGACCAGTACCGCATCCTTGGTTTCAACAATTACCAGATCATCCAGGCCGACAGTGGCGACCAGACGGCTGTCCGCATGCACATAGGTGTTGCGCGACTGCTGGTTAAGCACATCACCTTTGAACACATTGCCCTGTTGGTCCTTGTCACTGACATCCCAGAGCGCAGTCCAGGAACCGATATCGCTCCAGCCTGCATCCAGTGGCACCATTACCGCATCGGCTGTTTTTTCCATGACGGCATAATCCACTGAATCATCCGGGCAGGCGGCAAAGGCGGCTTCATCGACGCGGGTAAAGTGCATATCCTGCGAGCCACCGGCCAGAGCAGCACGGCATGCTGCCAGAATATCCGGGCGATACGTTTCCAGCTCTTCCAGGTAACGACTGGCGCGGAACATAAACATGCCGCTGTTCCAGAAGTAACTGCCATTGGCCAGATACTCCTGCGCAGTTACCAGATCCGGCTTTTCAACAAAGCGGCTGACTTTAAAACCGCCAATACCTACATCGATGCCTTGCTCGATATAGCCATAGCCGGTTTCAGCATGGGTAGGAACGATGCCAAATGTTACCAGCTTGCCGTCTTGTGCAAGGGGCAGGGCTGTTTGAATGCAGGTCTGGAACGCCTCAACATCCTTGATCAGATGGTCGGCAGCAAGAACCAGCAGGATAGGGTCCTGGGCTTCGCTACAGGCCTGCAAGGCAGCCAGCGCGATGGCAGGTGCCGTATTGCGGCCGACGGGTTCCAGCAAAATACCGGCTTTCTCAAGGCCCAGCAGCCGCAATTGCTCGGCAGCGAGAAAACGGTGTTGTTCATTGCAGATCAGCCGCGGCAATTCTGCCCCCAGCCCGGCAAGGCGCTGAATGGTGGCCTGCAGCATTGAAAAGTCGGCATCGGCCAGTGGCAGAAACTGCTTGGGATTGAGCTGCCGTGACAGTGGCCACAAGCGGGAGCCGGAACCACCCGCCATGATGATCGGAAAGAGCATGGTCATAATCCTTTGTATGCTTTAAGAGTTATCGCAGCGCGTCCAGGTAGGCACGAGTATTGTCATGTACCTGCGCGCAGGCCTGCATCTCGGCCTGAGGCCACCAGTGATAGGCATCATGTTGAGCGTGAGGGGGGTGCAACAAGTCGTCTTCAGCCATAACCAGCTGGTAAGCCAGTACTACATAGTGGGTGTCCGGGCCTTGCCCGGGCGCCGCAAACACGCTGTCAGCATAGAAGTGCTCATAGACCCCCAGCAAGCGGGCATCACTACGCGCACTGGCCTTGCCCAGTTCTTCCAGGGTCAGCCGGTTGAAGGCCGCATCCAGGGTTTCATTTTTAAGGATACGGCCGCCGGGGACAAACCAGTTGCCCTGGGCCGGCCGATTAAGCCGTTGCCCCAACAGGCATTCGCCTTTGCTGTTCAAAACCACCAGATCGATGGAAATCAAGGGGGTTGAATCGACAACGCTGCGAAACAGTTCATTGCTGAGCCACATGATTTAAATCTCGCTCAGAAAACGGTTCAATATCTGGTCTTTATCCAGAAACTCGCCGGCATAGCCTGTAGCAATCGTATTGGGTACCGGCATGGCCAAAACGCTTTCGATACCCTCGATCAAGGCCTCGACCGATTCCGGCTCCACCAGGGTGGCGATGCCCGGGTACTCGGAGCACAGCAGCCCCAGGCTGGTATCAGGATCAGCGGTGATCAAGGCATTGCCGCCTACCGCCAGGATATTGGTGAGCTTGGACGGCAATACGGCATCCGCCGCCCCGCGCTTCTGGATCACCAGATGACAGTCGGCCGAAGCCAGCAGGGCAGGCAGATCGTCATAGGGCTGGAGCGGAGCAAACACAATATTGTGCAAGTTATGCTGCTGGCTAAGCTCCAGTAATCGGGCTTTACCGGCACCTTCCCCCACCACCAAAAACACCAGGTCGGTTCGCGCGCAAAGGCGTTGTGCAGCTTCGACCACGCATTCAAGGCCTTGCTTCTCGCCAATATTGCCGGAGTAAAGCAGTACGCGCTTGTCGGGGTCGACGCCAAGCCTGCGCAGCAGTTCGGCATCACGGGGCACATTACGGAAGCGGGCGGTTTCGGACCAGTTGGGAAAGAACCGCAACCGCTCTTTGGCAACGCCTTTTTCTGCCGCCCGCTGCAACATACCGCTGGAGATGGTCGATACCCGATCAAATGCCCGCAGCACCGCGCGCTCAACAGCAAACGCCCAGCGCTTGAGGCGCTCGCCCTTGGCGATGGACAGCCCGAACAGGGCATCCACTTCGTAATCCTGAATATGCAGCACCGAAGTGGCGCCTGTCAGTTTGGCCAGCGCCAGTGCCTGGGGGGCGCAAAACAGCGTTGGCACCACAAGGATCACCAGTTCAGGCTTCCAGCGTAACTGGGCCAGCATGGCAAAGGTCGACGACAACGAAAAACTGGCCAGATGCAGCAAGCGCTTGATAGCTGTGGGCATGGCGGGAACATACAGCGGGCAACGAATGACCGTGACGCCAGCCTCCTGGCGTTGGTTAAAACGCCAGGTGCTGAAACCTTGCCAGACCTTCCAGTCCGGGTAATAAGGCGGGGCTGTAACCACCCGCACCTCATGGCCCTGAGCGGCCAGCCAGGCAGCCATCTCACCGCTGTATTTGCCGATACCGGTCAGCTCCGGGCTGTAGTTGATACCGTAGAGCAGGATCTTCATCAGTGTGTCCGCGCCTGTTGCACGTTAGTCACGTACCAGTCATAAGCATCTTTGAGTCCGTCTTCCAGACTGATGCTGGCCTGCCAGCCCAGGGACCTGAGGCGTGACACATCCATCAGCTTGCGTGGAGCACCATCCGGTTTGCTGGTATCGAAGGTCAGCTTGCCAGTAAAACCGGTGACCTCGGCAATGGTTTTGGCCAGTTGACCAATGGTGCAGTCAACGCCGGTACCCACGTTGATATGGGACAGCATCGGCTGGGTATTGGCCTGATAAGTGGCATCATCCAGTTCCATCACATGGATACTGGCCGCGGCCATATCGTCCACATGCAAGAACTCGCGCATTGGCGTACCTGTACCCCAGATCACCAACTCATCGTCGCCGCGCTTAACCGCTTCATGGAAGCGGCGCAGCAGGGCAGGGATGACATGGCTGTTCTGCGGGTGATAGTTATCATGGGGGCCATACAGATTGGTCGGCATTACGCTGCGGTAATCACGACCATGCTGACGGTTATAGCTTTCACACAACTTGATCCCGGCGATCTTGGCAATCGCATAGGGCTCATTGGTGGGCTCCAGGGTACCGGTGAGCAGGGCCTCTTCGCGCATCGGCTGCTCAGCATGCTTGGGGTAAATGCACGATGAGCCGAGAAACAACAGCTTGTGTACATCGTTCCGGTGGGCGGCCTGAATGATATTGGCCTGAATCATCAGATTTTCGTAGATGAAATCAGCCGGGTAGGTGTTATTCGCCTGAATACCACCTACCTTTGCCGCTGCCAGATACACCTGATCGATCTTATGCACCTGGAAAAAAGCCTGCACGGCCTGTTGATCCAGCAGATTCAGGGTATCGCGCCCGGCCGTCACAATACGGGTATAACCCAGTGTCTGCAGGCGGCGGACGATGGCCGAGCCGACCATCCCGCGATGGCCGGCGACAAAGATATTCTGGTTCAACTCGCGGGCCATACTCAGTTCTCCGTAGCCACCGGCAAGTCATGGCCGTGCTCTTTAAGCAATGCGTGACGCTGGGCGACCTTAAGGTCTTCGCGAACCATTTCGGCGCACATTTCTTGGGCGGTGATTTCCGGTACCCAGCCCAACAGTTCTTTGGCTTTGGTCGGGTCGCCGAGCAAGGTTTCAACTTCGGCAGGGCGGAAGTAGCGCGGGTCTACCTTGACGATAATATCGCCCACCTTGAGGGCCGGGGCCTTGTCGCCATCAATGCTGGCAACAATCGCATGCTCATTGACGCCTTCACCCACGAACTGCAGGCCAATGCCCAGTTCGGCAGCTGACCAGCGTACAAATTCACGCACCGAGTACTGCACGCCGGTAGCGATCACAAAGTCATCGGCAACATCTTGTTGCAGCATCATCCACTGCATGCGCACGTAGTCTTTGGCATGGCCCCAGTCACGCAGTGCATCCATATTGCCGAGGAACAGGCATTGTTCCAGGCCCTGACTGATATTGGCCATTGCACGGGTGATCTTGCGGGTTACAAAGGTTTCACCACGGCGCGGTGACTCGTGGTTGAACAGGATGCCGTTGCAAGCGTACATACCGTAGGCTTCGCGGTAGTTAACGGTAATCCAGTAGGCGTACATTTTGGCTACGGCGTACGGTGAACGCGGGTAAAAAGGCGTTGTTTCCTTTTGCGGCGTTTCCTGCACCAGGCCGTAGAGTTCGGAAGTCGAGGCCTGATAGAAGCGGGTTTTCTTTTCCAGACCCAGCAGGCGGATGGCTTCCAGAATACGCAAAGTACCCATGGCATCGACATCCGCGGTGTATTCCGGCGACTCGAAGCTGACGGCTACATGGGATTGTGCACCCAGGTTGTAAACCTCATCCGGTTGTACTTCCTGGATGATGCGGGTCAGGTTGGAAGAGTCAGTCAGGTCGCCATAATGAAGAACAAAGTTGCGATTATTGACATGGGGATCTTGATAGATATGGTCTACGCGCTGGGTATTGAAAGATGAGGCGCGGCGTTTGATACCGTGAACTTCATAGCCTTTTTCCAGCAGAAGTTCGGCTAGGTAGGAACCGTCTTGGCCGGTAATGCCGGTGATAAGAGCGCGCTTTTTCATTTTGACATATCCTGTGTGTTCAATAATTAGCAATGATGTGGAGAGAGTTTATTGCAATGCTTAAACCGGTTGCTCTGGAGTTAACGAATGGCCTGTTAGCCTAGAGAGCTCTTCAGCAATCGATTGTTTATCTGTAAGGTGAGAGACGGCACGTTCAAGCTCCATCACTTTTGCACCCACGAGGAAACGGTACCAATAGCCCTGAAGGAAGTGGTAAACAAGACCAGAGCGACCGTCAAGAAATCCGAGTTGGAAAATATATCGCCATACAAAGTACATCAAGGCGCTGATGGTGAAAGGTATATGATTATATATATGTTCTTTAATAAAAAATTTTGCTGCTGTTTGTAATGAAGTGCTCTCAGAAGTCACTGAATGATCGCGAGGGGAAAAGTTCAAGCGTTGATTCAGTATTTCAATAGCTTCACGTGTGGCATATTTGTTATGTTTGTCAGTAAAAAAAGTTAAGTCATTAAGGTTGTGATCTGCAAAACCACCATCGAAGGTCACGGTACGTCCCCCCCAGATCACAATATGTTCATCCATCCAACGATTCTCAATACGACCATGTCCCTTACGCCAAATACGTAGCATCACTAAGGGATAGCGGCCACCATATTTGACCCAGCGATCCATAAATATATGTTTGCGCTTGAGATTAACACCAACTATATCCGGTGCGAGAACCGGGAGTTTATGCATTATCTCAGCTGCGAGATCAGGTTCAATTATTTCGTCTGCATCTAGGCGCAGTATCCAATCACCTGAAATTGGCGCGTTATCAAGCGCCCACTGAAATTGTTTGGCTTGGTTGATAAATTTGTTTTGCAAAACGATCGCACCATGGGCACGTGCAATTTCGATTGTCCGATCGCTAGAAAACGAGTCAATAACAAAAATTTCTTTGGCAAAGGCGCTAATAGACTCAAGAGCTCGTTCAAGATGCAGTTCTTCATTAAAAGTGAGAATGACGGCAGACAGCTTCAAGCCTTTTAGGTTTTTAGAATCCACCATTATTGCTCATTCCTTGTGCGCAGGCCAATTTGCTTGGCTGGGTGACCCGCGCAAACGGTCCATGGTACTAAAATGCTTTTCGTTACCAAGGAGCGGGCCCCAACAACCACGCCATCCGGAATATTGATGCCCAGCGAGACGAACGCTTCAGCGCAAATCCAGACATGCTCACCCAGAGTGATAGGTTTGGCGAAAAGTTGGAAGTTATGACTGTTATAGTCGTGAGATCCTCCGCATAGATGTGCGCCTTGTGAAATGACGCTGTAACTGCCTATGCTAATTATGTCCATGTTGTAAATGGTTACACCGTCAGCAATTCCTACATGATCACCCAGCTTAAGATTCCAAGGGGCCCATATTTTTGCAGACGGATAGACATGTACACCGTTGCCCAGTTGCGCGCCAAATAATTTAAGTAAAAACGCTCTCCATCGATGAAAGGGTCTAGGGCTCGGAAGAAATAGTAAAAACCATGCATAGTTCCAAATTTGTCGTCTAGCACGATTTGAAAACGAAAAAGAGGGTGACGTATATGGATCGTTTTTTTGAATGATCATATTCAGGTTCCCAACCTAGTTGGTTTTAAGCTTGTCAGGATAGTTGGAGGAAAAAACACCCGAGTTAAGAAAAGACAAATGCTCATGTTGGTCTGCAATTGTATTGAATCTTTTTTTAATAATTTGAGCAGGGACTCCGCCAACGATAGAAAAAGCTTCAATGTCTTTTGTAACTACTGAGCCGGCAGCCACGATAGCGCCGTCATTTATTTTGACACCAGAGATAATGATCGAGCCTGCGCCAATCCATACGTCGCGGCCAATTACCGTATTTTTAAAAGGTGGGCGGCCACTAAATAATACTGGTGTGCCAGGGATGTTGAAAACATGATCATTGCCAATGATTTTAACATTTGGTCCAACCATTGTATATGTGCCTAATATGACGCCAGGGCCAATTTCACAGTCAGGACCAATATATGTGTAAGCAGCTGCAACTAAATCCTTTGAAATGTTTGAGTAGCCACCAGCAAGGAAAGTGCGATCAACATGCTTAAGACCTAACCTCAAGCGCCAGTAAAACCTGCGCATAGAGCGAAAAAGGTTGCGTATATTCATGTTCTCATCTCTCTTTGTAAAGACTCAATGTTTCTTTTCCCTCGAGTGCATCACTCCCTTCGATAGCCATTTTTAAAATACAAGCTTGGTTAAAAGGATTGTATATTTGATCCATCATTAAGAAACAATCTTTGCGAGTTTTTTGTCTGTCTGGATAATTGGACTTGAAACAGATTAGGATATTAGAAAGGCTGGCAATATCGTTATTGGTGAAAACTTCTCCGGTATGACCCGAAACTATTGCCTCCACCTCCGGCATTTGACTCACATAGTCATCATTGCTGACTACTGGGGTTCCGTACATTAAGCTATGCATGGCAGTTAAACCGATTTTGCCAGGAGAGATGGTAACATCGGCTGAAGATATGTGCTGGGCAATAATTGCCTCGTCATAAAGTTCGCCGATAAACTTGGTCCGCAAATTTAAGTTTTGCGCAATGGCCTCCAAGTTTTTGCGCTCAGGCCCGTCACCAATTAAGGTTATATTGAATGACATGTCGGGTTTTTTGTTTCTTGCTATTTCTATAGCTTGGAATAATAGATCGTACCGGCATGCGTGAGTTAGGCGCGAGATGCATATAATGTTTAGTGTTTGGTCATCGCTGGAGTTTACAGTAGCCAAAGAGTTCCTGACGGTTAGCTGCGTATTGTAATCAAGAGAGTTGAATCCAACATGTATTTTTTTGCTAGGAAAGCCCAAGCTTATGGCATTCTCTTTTGCGCGCCAGCCGTAAGTATAAAAAGAGTTGGATAAATTAAAAAAAGCCTTCCTTAAGAGGTTGGATTTTGTTCGTTTGTTTGATTTGAAACCGTGCCCCCAAAAAACAACTTGTTTACGGCGTAGCCTACAAATCAGTGCTGCAATCCAAGTTGATATATGGTTAGGGTTAGCTAAAAATATATAGCTTGTGTGATTCCCAGTAAGTGCTACCCATATGGTTTTTGGCTGCACCATAAGTTTTCCAATATAAAAACAAGATCCATGAATAAACTTGTCTGTGGAGCAGAATTTATATGGTTTTATGCCCTCAACACCACGATCATCGCCTAGAAATGTAGGCGAAATTTGTTTGGACAGTTCTTCAATTATGCCTTTTCTATAGTGAGGAAAAAAATGATAGCAAATAATTGAAGATTGAACTAGGCCAGAAATATCATTCTTTTTATTCATAATAACATCATTCTTGTCGACCAAATTGAAAGGGTTAAGCAGTTTTCCACAATTCGTAAGGAAAAGAACTTAGTAGGTCATCTTGAAATTTTTCCAAAATCGGAACGCGCGGTGTATGATTTAGGGCAGAATTGAAGTCTTTACAGATATATACGTTATCGCGGCCGGTGCCTTGATAATAATCATTGTATTTAAACAGGGTCTCTCCTGAATTATTTTCGACTAATACTGCAGGAATTCCATATGATTCAGCAATGATTATGCCGTGAAGAGATGTAGATATAACTTTTGAAGCCTTTTGAATTTCTGCAATGAATAGATCCAGTTTCATGAGAGGGGAAACTACTTTGTGGCGGCTTGAAATAGATGCATCAATATTTTCTCTCATGTGTGGTATGTATATGGTCTCACCTGATTGGCTATTAGTGCGTGGCCAATATCGAGACGTCAAGATTCCTGGGTCACCATATGTGTTAGGGGTGGTGATGTTTTTTGAGTTTAAAAACTGAGCCGTAAGAGGTCCTCTCAAAGCTTTTATTTTAATATGATCAAATTTATGTAAGGTAGGGTCTACCTTGCCGTTTACACCTGTGCCCCAAACAGTATCACCATTACGGGCAAAATGCAGAACTGAACCAATTGATAATAAACGGTTATTCCTTTGAATTTTTCTGATATCCAGCCCCTCTTGGCCTAAAATACGGTGTATCAAATGAGGGCCTAAAAGATCACCGGCATTTTCTTTTCGGAGAAAACTCAATCCTAGTGGTGAGCGAGGGCTCCACCAAAAGGTCTGTTCTTTATTAAATTTTGGTTGCATTATTTTTAATCCATTTATAGATAAGGCTAAAATTAGTTAGTGCAGTGATTTTCATTACGAACGCAACTCGAGTCTTTTTAAATAGAATATCTACTATCAAAGAGGTTGCGATATATGAGATAAGAGTGGCCCAAGCTGCGCCTTGTAGCCCATAATCAGGTATTAATGCATAGTTAAGTGCAATATTTAAGCATAAGCCAAAGATGTTTCTAATGAGCGCATAAATTTCTAATCCGTTGTTAACATACCAGAATCCACTGACACTACCTAAAAATATAAAAGGTAAAGAATATAGCATTATATTTAATAGCTGCGTAGATGCGGAATACTCTGGGCCATATAAGCTTGAAATTATAAAATTTGAAAAAGGCAGCGTGAAGAAGCATAGAGCGGTTGCGCCCCAAAAAATTACAAAGTAATAGTTTTGGTAAAGTTTATTGAGTTTTGGGCCTGATGGCTCTCTGCCTAAGATAGGGTTTACTACAGTATTTAAAACGACCACTATAAAAACTAGATAATCTAGGAGTTTCATTGCTGCTGAATAGATGCCTACGCTGCTGTCATCCATAAGGTCTTTTATGATGAAGATATCTACTCGATGATAAAGCTGCAGGAATACCATTGATAAAGTTAACGGAAGTGCTCGCTTAAGGATTTTTAGTGTGTATGAGAGATTTGTGTTGTAGTTTTGAATGGTTGTGCCTGTTTTGTAAATGATAATCCCTTTAATTGCATATTCTAAACCGTATGAAAAAATAATATAGTACGGCGGCAGGCCTAAGTAAATCATTAGGAACCTAAAAAGGTTTGATAAAATTCCTGAAATGAGCCTTATGCGTGCGGCTTGTGTTTGTTTAAGTTCGCTGAGTTGAATAGACTCGAAAATATCGGAAAAAGTGAATAGTAGGCACACACATATTGCTATGTAATATCCCGATGAATTGTCTGTGCCAAGGGCAAAATAGTATATGAGTAAGGAGGTTGAAATGATAATCGCGGCAGCAAATTTTATTGCTATGTAAGTTGAGATTAATCTGGCTTTGTTAGTATGAGCATATTCACTAATAAAAATATTCCTAACGCCGCAATCTGAGATTTGAAATAGAATAGTCGCAAGGACAATATAGAGACTCAGTATGCCATATTGTTCAGGTCCTAAAGCCCGGATCATATAAATGTTAACAGGGAGGGCTACTAGTAACAGTATTATCTTCTCTAGCGCGACAGCAGATAATGACTTAGCAAGATAATTAAGCACGATAATGGCTTCTTTTTGATAGATATAGAAATTTGTAGGGGGGGGTTATCCTATATTCGAATGAATTTTTTTAGCAAACTGCTCATAGATTATGGAGTCAGAGTATTTGGTCGCAGCATATTTTTTACGTTCTTCTACATTAGCTTCAAGAGTTTTGGTAGCTGAAGAAATATAAAGATCATTTAAGTTTTTGGTGTTAAGTTTTTTTGTAAGCACTGGCTCTGCTAAGTTCTTGAGTAGGGTGTCATCTCTTACTAAAGTCAGAGATCCGAGGCTAAAAGCTAAATATGCTGCGCCAGAAACTATACAGCTATTGTCTATGTGGGGCAGTAAGACAGCTATAGAGTTTTTTATAGTGGCTTCTAGTTCATAGTCGGATAGTACTTCAGTTTCGATTCGTACATCGAGGTCGTTAAGTTTTATTTTTTCCATAAGTTCGAATATTAGTTCTTTGTCGTTGCAGCCTCCGGTTATAAGAAGAGGGTGGTCTCTGTGCCATGATTCTAACAGCTCTATATAGCCTTTATACCTGCTTATCATGCCAAAGCATAAGAAGTACTTCTTTCCGCTTTTAATAGGCGCGTTGACTATTTTATATAATGGGTGCGGGATGTAAGAATAGTTGTTGTTTTCAGATACTAGGTTGGAGTGAGTGAAAACTTCTGAAGCGTTTTTTTCCAACAGGCGTTGACAGAAGGTATAAAGCTTGGAGTATTTGTTGTCTAGGTTGTGTTTGGTAAAGTTGTGCTTGATGTAAAATATATGGCCAGTAGTTTTTGCGTATAGCAAAATGCTCATAAAAAAAACAAGTTTCAATGGTGATACTCGCCCTTTTGTGTCGAAGGGATAGTCTTCAAACCAGTTTAAAATGAATATGTTTTTTTTTCCAGTTAATAAGCCTAAAAGTAATTTTGGTTTAAGAATAAAGTTAAGCCCTTTAGGGGTTGCTTTAGAGTGGCTTAGTATTTCTTGCATGCGTGCATTATATGGATTGTAATTTTTATTAGCAGGAAAATAAAAAATGTTAAATTTTTTCATAGGGGCCGTTACGATCGAAAATTGGATTAAGGATCAAGTACACATTACTATTTGAATGATGCTCGTTTGTACGTGCTGGCAATTACCGCTAGCAATGTCCAATAAAGTCCCTGTATTGCGTCCAACCTCCAGGACCACCCGAGGAAACCTGAAAGGCATATTACAGATAGTCCAATAATTCCAATCAAAGCGAACTCTTTGTCAATAAGTTCTGAGTTTTGTTTCTTTCGTAAACTAACAATGCCCGTTTTGAAGAAGGTATAAAGTTTTATAATGAATACCGTAATGCCTATTAAGCCCATTTCAGATGCAACCAGTAGATATATGTTATGCACTGGATGTCTCCAGTAACTCGACATCATCGTACTGTCGTACTGATCCATTACTTGGGTGAATGTATTCAAGCCTGTGCCCATGATTGGATTTTCTGAAATCATATTCAAAGCGATCTCAGAGAGCAAAATTCTTACAGTTCCGCTATCAGTTGACGCATTTTCAAAACGACTTAAGATAGAATCAAAATTAAAGGTAATTATTGCTATAAATCCTATCAGGACAGTTAAATAAGTTATCAGTCTTTTAGAAAGGGATTTAGATTGGTCGATATAAGGTAAGAGGAATAGTGTCAAGAATAGAGTTGCCAGTTGTATCGCAAGCGCTGTTCTTGAATATGTCAAAATAACAGCGAACGTGCCTGCTATGTAAATAGCGGCATAAATTTTCTTTGTAAAACCTTTTGCCATCAGCGCTTTAACCAATATAACAATTAAAATTACATTTAGGTATTGTGCTAAAAGTCCTGGGTGGCCAAATGTCCCAACAGTTCTAACAATCCCGCCTGCGATTTTATTTAATTCAACCTCTTCATTGTTCATGCCTGAGGTTGTTGTTCCTGTTATGACTTGTAAATATACAAAGCCTAGCTGAGTTAGAACGGCAAAGCATGATGATATGTATAGTAGTTTTTTGCCTTCTGGTGTTATGAAAAGAGACCTGAGCCATAAGTAAATGATAAAAAACTTTAGCTGCCTTATTATTTCGTAAATTGTGTACTCTATGTCGCTTGAGGAGAATACTGATGCGATATTAACTAGTATGTATAATGCGGCGACTAAGTTTAACTTGTCTCTGGTGATTTTGAATGTGTTGGTTGAGATTTTGATGCATACAATTAGGACTATCAGCAAAAATGCTATGTCAAAAGGTGCAATTGCAAATTCAGCGCCTCCAAAGTGAAATGCATCTGAGTTATCAAGCCGGAGTCTAGCCTTTGTCATAAGTAGAGTGAAAAATGCTAAGAAAGCTATCGCGTCTAAATAATATATTCTGAACTTTGACATTGTGTTTTTCGAAATGCTCTTTGATTATTGATGAGTTATATGCAGCTCATACATTTTAGAGGTTCCAAAAATATCATATGCTGAATATAAAAACGGGCGTGGTATTGTTGTGTTTAAGTTCAGAGGGTGTTTGTATTTTTTGGAAGAGGATGCATAAAAAGAAAGCGGTTGAGCTGGGAGAGAGACTGCTAGATGCCCAGTCTCATTCATTGCTGAAAATTTCTCCCGGTAATGCGTATTAGTTGATGCTGTTACTTTATTGGGAACATAAGGATATTATATTTTGGGTTTCATTTTGTAGTTGTGCGGCCCACTGAAAAGTAGGTTATTCCTTTTTTAGAAACTCTCTCTGGATTATAGAGGTTTCTTCCATCAAAAATTACAGGTGCGCTTAATTGATCTTTTATTAGTTCGAAATCTGGAGCTTTGAATGCTTGCCATTCAGTAACTATGATCAGGGCATCTGAACCTTTAAGTGCCGATTCCTTTGTGCCGCAAAGATTAAGGTCATCTCTGCTGCCATAAATACGCTGTGTTTCCTCCATGGCCTCAGGATCATATGCCTGAACTTTCGCACCAGCATTCCACAAGGCCTCCATAATCACTCGACTAGGGGCTTCGCGCATATCATCGGTATTGGGTTTAAAGCTAAGCCCCCAAACTGCGAATATTTTGCCTTTTAAATCACCTTTAAAGTGTTCATGAATTTTTTTGAACAGTACAAATTTTTGTTCATCATTCCGGCTTTCGACTGCCTTTAGCACTTTGGCGTCAAAATCAATGCTTTCAGCCGTTCGGATTAAGGCTTGAACATCTTTTGGGAAGCACGAACCGCCGTATCCAACACCGGCATACAAAAATTGGTAGCCAATACGCGGATCTGAACCAATACCCTGGCGAACCATCTCGATATCCGCGCCGAGCATTTCTGCCAGGTTAGCCATTTCGTTCATAAAACTGATTTTTGTTGCCAGCATGCAGTTGGCTGCATATTTGGTCAGTTCCGCACTACGCACGTCCATCACGATGATTTTTTCGTGATTTCGGTTGAAGGGCGCGTACAGCTCTCGCATGACATCTTCCGCAGTTTTGCTGTCGGTACCGATCACGATCCGATCCGGGCGCATGCAATCTGCGACAGCAGAACCCTCTTTAAGGAACTCGGGGTTGGAAACCACGCTGAAATCCAGATCCTCACGCCTACGAGTAGCCAGTACTTGTGCGATTTTGGCGCTTACCTTGTCGGCGGTGCCAACGGGGACGGTTGATTTATCGATAATTATCTGCGGGGTTTCCATATGCTGGGCAATGGTTTCGGCTACGGCCAACACATATTTAAGATCAGCGGATCCGTCTTCGTCTGGTGGAGTACCTACTGCGATGAACTGGACTTCACCATGTTTAACGCCCGCAGCAGCGTCAGTGGTGAAGTTCAGGCGACCGGCGGCATGGTTTTCTTTGACTAGTGCTTCAAGACCCGGCTCGTAGATCGGGATATGACCTTGTTTCAGGCGTTCGACTTTGTTGACATCGATATCAATGCAGACTACGTCGTGGCCGACCTCTGCAAGGACAGCGCCTTGGACTAGGCCGACGTAACCGATGCCAAAAACTGTAACTTTCATGCCGATTCCCTTTGAGCGTATTGCAGATGGAAAGATGGAATATGATTAAAATATTACTCACTTTCGTCAGTGAGCATAGGTATATACACAGTTAGGAATTTCATGTGGCAAAACAAGGAAGGAGTAAAAAATATAACGTGTATATACCTATGCGCAATGAAAAAATCAAAATCATAATAAGTGTTACATGCGATTAGACACGCTACCGCCACAAGATTATGCGCCAATCCTTGAAGGCGGTGAGTTATCCTGAAATGTGTTGTTGCTTCGGTGTTCAAGGATTCAAAGAGCGCCCTAAAAAGATTGGGAGCGCTCTTGAATATTTACAAGCAATTAAATGCTGTCAGATTTGTATTCGTAGTTATAGTAGCCGTACGCACCATAACCATATTTAGCTGATGCCCGCTTTTCTACCCCATTGAAAATAGCGCCTTTAAGATCAATTCCGTTCTGTGCGAAACGCCGCATGGTCAGTTCTACTTCGCGAGCCGGGTTTAACTCAAAGCGGGTAACAATCAAGTTGGTCCCGGATTGGCGACCAACGATAGCCGCGTCTGTCACAGCTAAAAACGGTGGAGTATCCAAAATAACCAAGTCATAGTTGGCGCTCACGTGCTCAAGGAACTCGGTAAAATTCTTGTGCATCAATAATTCGGATGGATTTGGCGGGATTTGACCGCGACCAATAACATCTAGGTTTTCTACTTCTGTTTTATGAGTGGCAGTATTGAGATCGCAACGCTTGGCCAATAGATCGGACAAGCCGTTTTCTACCGGAATACCAAACATTTTGTGGATATAGCCTTTACGCATATCCACGTCCACCAACAACACGCGCTGACCTGACTGGGCAATGACAGCGGCCAAGTTAGAGGAGACAAACGACTTACCTACTTTTGGGCTAGGGCCAGAAATCATCAAGCGGTTGTTGTCTGCTTCCAACATGGCGAAGTGCAGACTGGTACGCAGGCTCCGCAAGCCTTCAATGGCAAGATCAGTTGGATGGCTACTAGCCAGCAACGGTGTTACCCGGGTACCGCGACCACCTGGGCTCTTTTCGTCTTCAACTTTCTGAAGCGAGCTAAATGGGATAGAGGCATAGACAGGGAGGCCAAGTTTCTCGATGTCATCTGGATTTTGTACGCCACGGTTTAGAGCTTTGCGGAACAGTACATAGCCAATAGCCAGCAAAGCACCAAGCAGGGTGGCAATTAAAACGATCAAAGTTTTCTTTGGTTTTACAGGGAATCGTAGGTCTACATCAGCAGTATCGATAAGAAGGACATTACCGACGGCTCCGGCACGCATGACGTCTAGTTCTTGCGACTTATTCAGCAACTGCGTGTAGATTTCTGTGCTGACCTTCAGATCACGGGTAAGGCTGAGCAGTTCTTGTTGAGTGCTAGGGAGCCCCTCAACTTGTTTAGCCAAGCGATTTTGCTTACTAGTCAACTCTGCCAATTGGCCCATAAGTGCGCGGTATGCCGGATGTTGCGGAGTGAACTTCCTATCCATTTCGGCTTGCTGTAATTTCAATGTCGAGATGCTAGTGTCCAACGCAACTATTTGGTCGAGGATAGCTTTGGCTTCAAGGCTTATATCAATCGACTTACTACGGATTTGGAATGCATTTAATGCATTTTCTGCTCTTTCTAGATCCTTACGAACTTGAGGTAATTGATCCTTCAGAAAACCAAGGCTTTGTGCTGCTTCAGCAGATGTGCGTTCGATATTTTGCTGAACATACAGGCGGGCAATTTCATTGAGTGTCTGAATGGCAGTGCCAGGGTCGGTATTCTCAAGGGCCATACCGATCATGCCCGACTCTTTTCCTCGCTCTGAAACATCAAGTGCCTTTTGATAGCTAGTAATGGCGGTGAGTCGTGGCTGTCGGACAACGTTAAATGTTGTTCCGGGGTTTGCCCGTAGTGTTTCGACTAGCAGCTTGACGCCATTTTCATAAATGGCTGCCCCAACTTGGCCTTTAAGCAACACGTTGTCGTCGTCATCCAGCAGGGTAAAACTCCCGACATCCCCGCTAACCAGTGTGAGCTTATTGCCCAGCAAATCCTGCGGCAATTCCAGCTCGGCAATCTTCAGCTTTTCGCCACCCCACGCATAGCTGCTCATACCAAACAGCGGGCTGGCAACCGCGTTATCTGCATCCGGCTTAAAGCGTCGCGCCACAAACTCGCCAATCAGCGGAAAACGATTAGGCTCTACCTCAATATCCAGTTTCAGATTATCGACTGCAGCGCCAATATTTCTGCGGGACTTAATCAGTTCGATTTCTGTAGCAGACGGAGACTCTTTACCCAGCATACTGCTGATATCGGAGAAGCCCAGAGGGTCATTTTTCTTGGCCTCCACCTGAATCAACGCATTAGCCTGGTACACCGGCGTTGCCAACAGGGCGTAAGCAACCCCCGCAGCCATAAACACGCCCGTGACGCCGGCAATCAGCCATTTATGGTCGATCAGCGTACCCAGCAACCCCATCAGGTCGATTTCGTCGTTGTCGTCATCTTGTTCATGGGGCTTTGTCACGGGTGTTTGCTGCATAAGTCGGTTTCTTATCTTCACAGGTAATTCGAGGAATGACTCAGCGTTTGATCCGCTGGGCCCATGCATTTACGGCGGCGTCAATCAGTGCGTACGCATGCACAAAAGCAGGCTTGCCCTGGCGGTACGGGTCGTTGATTTCGCGGTTGTCTTGCCATTTGCCCAGCAGAAAAACTTTGCCCCGAGCCTCTGGAGCGAGGCTTAGGACACCATTAATATGATGTTGTTCCATGACCAAAATAAGATCGGCTTCATTTATTTTGGCAGCGGTCAGCTGGGTGGAGATATGTTCAGGCACAGCGTGGCCATGTTCTTCTAGAACGGCCGCCGCTGTGGCTTCGATGGGCTTGCTTTTTACGGCGCTCAGGCCTGCGGAGCTCACGACGATGTCAGTAGGCGCAAGGGCGACCCGCAAGAGATGCTCGGCGGTAGGGCTGCGGCAAATATTGCCAATGCAGACAATCAAGATTCGTTTAAACAAGGCAGCTTCCTTTGTGCCATACATGCTCAGCCGGCGAGAGCACTTAACGAATCGTCACGACCAATACTCCCTGTCCAGGGAGTGGCTGTGCCTATCAATAAAGGCTGCCGGCATCAGTATGATGTGGCGATGGCCTGGGCAGGAGCACAGTTGCTCCGGCTTTATTACAGATAAAGGGTCGGTACGAAATTGAACGGGCAAAATATTAACTGCGAACCGATTGCAATATCAACCTTTAAATCTGCAGGCAATTTTGTTTGAGCTATATAGCTGTATTTCAATATCTATTGTTCGACAATAAATAACATTTCGGCCATTTTCGACCAAAAATAACTCCGCTCAATGGCAGGTCTCTTGAGCCGGGCCCTGTGTTGGCGGGCGCTGCCCCGGACTTGGGTGCGGCCCTTGCCGGGGCCGTGTACAGACGGGTGGTGTGCGCAGGCCGGTGTTCAGGGGCCCGAAATCGGGTGTTTTTACCGCAGGTGTGTGGCACGCCCTAGCCCTGCCAGGGCTCGGTCGAGCGGGATAGTGGCACTATGATATGGTTGTGTAAATAGTGTTTTAGAACTTGTTTCGGGGCATGGCAGGCATGGCTTATAACCCTGGAATAATAGTTCTGACTATAAAGCTATATAAGTTAAATGATGGCTTAGTTGCTGCGTTAAGTTAGTGCATGTTTCAAAGTTGTGCCCGGGATTGTGTCAGTACAGTGACTTGAATATGGCTTATGGTCGCGATAGGGGCGGCGCAGGGGTGAATATTCACAGTTTGCTGCTTGGGAGGTGGGTTGTCGTTGTTGGGTGGTACGGGGCCAGGTGGGGTTTTTTGACCTTTGTTTTCAGGCGTTTCGTACGACGTTTCGCTTTCATTGCCGTGAAACATCCTAGAAAATCCCCCTGGCTTGCGCCTGTCCAGTTCGGGGCATAGTCTCGGCCCATCGCTGCCTTTCAGCGGTCGGGTTTAGTCGCCCGGCTGGTAAACTTGACGCAAAATGCCATTGTTATGGTGGCCGTGCGTAGGGCACCTTCGTGTGCGCCGGTTTCCAAGTTTTCCGGTCGACTAACCTGCGTACGGCTGCCTTCCCATTTGTTTAGTCGCGATCAAGGGCAGCTCCATAAATTTGGAGAACCCCATGAAAAAGATCACCCCCGATCCACGCGTGTTAGCCCTCGCTGCTGCTGAGGCTAACGACCCGTTGCTGGACCGTGCCGCCGCTGAGCGCGCGCTCAATTACTACCTGCAAAACCATAAGCCTCTTCGCCCCTTGGGCACGGCCTTGTTTGCCATCCCGCACAGTGTCAATTCAGAAGCGGCCCTGGCCCAGGCGTCAGACTTGTTGCGCTGCGCGGGTGCCTGCGCGAATGAGGCGGGGAATGGCTTGAGCGGGCCCGCGCGCGATCTGGTGTTGTCGGTCATGCACTTGGTGGAGCTGGCCAAGGGGTATGTCGACAAGTCGCTGGATACGCTGGCAACGTACTGAAGCAGCACGCGCCTGATTGGCGACAGGCGCGTTATTCAGGCTTGTTGGGGTCGTAATACTACTGATCCACTGCGTACATATCCGGCATCTGTGGCTAACTGGAATACTGGTTTCGCCCTTACGGCGAGTCCCTTTTGGAAGGACCCAAAAGGAACCAAAAGGTCCTCGCCCCATCGTACGGCCTTCGCTGCGCTCAGGTTCCCTCGCTCCGGTCCTGCTCCGTGGGCACGCCGTCACGGGCCATCCATGGCCCATCACGGCTCTCCCGGCATCCATGCCGGTCGACCCACTCCACAGAACCTCCTCTCGGCCTCCCGGGAGGGCAACCAGATCAAAAGCACTGCGCCCCGAGGCGGCCGACCGGCCGGCCTGTTCAGTTCGCGTGTACTGCGCTATTCCTGTAGTCGCTGACGAGGTACGAAGGCTGCGTTCGGCGTGATGCGGCACTCCGACGAAGTCGTCGCAAAATCAGGCAATGTGTTGTGTCTGTTAAATCAGGTTCGCAGGGTTTACGGCTGCTGCGCAGTCGATCGCAGCCTCGTTCCTTCGGCAGTTGCTCCAGGAGCGGGGGCGCTTGGCCGCGGGTTATGCGCAAAAGCACAACACTTCACGCGTAAAAGCCGGATAATGGCCGCCATTATTTGTTAGCAACTCTGGTAATCCCGCATGGAAATCAAGGTCAACTTTCTCGACAACCTCCGACTTGAAGCCAAGTTCGATGACTTCACCGTGGTTGCCGATCAGCCCATCCGCTACAAGGGCGATGGTTCGGCTCCTGGTCCGTTCGATTACTTTCTGGCTTCGTCGGCGCTGTGCGCGGCTTACTTTGTGAAGTTGTACTGCTCGACACGCAATATTCCCACCGAGAATATTCGCCTGTCGCAGAACAATATTGTCGACCCCGAAAACCGCTATAACCAGATTTTCAAGATTCAGGTCGAGTTGCCGGCGGATATTTCCGAGAAGGACCGCCAGGGCATTCTGCGTTCCATCGACCGCTGCACGGTGAAGAAGGTGGTGCAGGCCGGCCCCGAGTTTGTCATTGAAGAGGTGGAGAACCTCGACGCCGATGCCCAGGCCCTGTTGATGCCGGCGTCCGGTTCTGAAGGCGGTACCTTTATCGCCGGCAAGGACCTGCCCCTGGAGCAGACCATCGCCAATATGTCCGCCATTCTGGCTGGCCTGGGGATGAAGATCGAAATCGCTTCGTGGCGCAATATCGTGCCCAATGTGTGGTCGCTGCATATTCGCGATGCGCAGTCGCCGATGTGTTTTACCAACGGCAAGGGCGCTACCAAGGAGGGCGCGCTGGCGTCGGCCCTGGGCGAGTTTATCGAGCGCCTGAACTGTAACTTCTTCTATAACGATCAGTTCTGGGGCGAGGAGATCGCCAATGCCGAGTTTGTGCATTACCCGGACGAGCGCTGGTTCAAGCCGGGGCCCGAGGATGAGTTGCCGGGCGAGATTCTCGACCCGTACTGCCTCAAGGTTTATAACCGCGAAGGTGAGCTGCGCGGCTCCCATCTGATCGATACCAACTCGGGTAATGAAGCACGCGGGATCTGTTCGCTGCCTTTCGTGCGCCAGTCAGATGGCGAAGTGGTGTACTTCCCCTCCAACCTGATCGAAAACCTGTTCCTGAGCAATGGCATGAGTGCCGGTAACACCCTGGCCGAAGCCCAGGTGCAGTGCCTCTCGGAGATTTTCGAGCGGGCGGTCAAGCGCGAAATCATCGAGGGTGAGTTCGCCCTGCCGGATGTACCCCAGGCTGTGCTGGCCAGGTACCCGTCGATTCTGGCCGGGATCCAGGCGCTGGAAGAGCAGGGCTTCCCGGTGCTGGTCAAGGATGCGTCGCTGGGCGGTGAGTTCCCGGTGATGTGCGTGACCCTGATGAACCCGCGTACCGGTGGGGTGTTCGCTTCGTTCGGGGCGCACCCGAGCCTGGAAGTGGCGCTGGAGCGCAGCCTGACCGAGTTGCTGCAGGGCCGCAGCTTTGAGGGGCTTAACGATTTGCCACAGCCGACCTTCGAAGGTCAGGCGGTAACCGAGCCGAACAACTTCGTCGAGCACTTTATCGATTCCAGCGGTGTGGTGTCGTGGCGTTTCTTCAGTGCCAAATCCGATTACGAGTTTGTCGACTGGGATTTCACCAGTCAGGGCGAAAACGCCAATGCCGAGGAAGCCGCGACCCTGTTCGCGATTCTCGAGGGCATGGGCAAGCAGGTGTATATGGCGGTGTACGAGCATATCGGCGCCAAGGCCTGCCGCATTCTGGTTCCGGATTATTCGGAAATCTACCCGGCTGACGATCTGATCTGGGACAACACCAACAAGGCGCTGTTTTTCCGGGCCGATATCCTTGACCTGCATCGCCTTGACGAAGAAGCGCTGCAGGGGCTGGTCGAGCGTCTGGTGGAAAGCGAGCTGGATGATTACACCGATATCACCACGTTGATCGGTATCGAGTTTGACGACAATACCGCCTGGGGCCAGCTGACCATCCTGGAGTTGAAGCTACTGATCTGGCTCGCCCTTGAGCAGTATGAAGAGGCGAAAGAGGCGGTGGAGATGTTCCTGCAGTACAACGACAACACCGTGGAGCGCGGTTTGTTCTACCAGGCGGTGAATGCGGTGCTGGAGATGAAACTGGACGAAGATCTGGAGCTGGAAGATTACGAGGCCAATTTCCGCCGTATGTTTGGTAACGAGCGTATGGACGCCGCCATCGGTTCGGTGAACAGTACAGTGCGTTTCCATGGTTTGACCCCCACCAGCATCAAGCTGGAAGGGCTGGACAAGCATCTGCGCCTGATTGACAGCTACAAGAAACTGCATGCTGCGCGGGCCAGGGCAGCGGGCCTGGCCGGCTAAGCCGCAGCGCAGGCAAAAAAGCACCTCCGGGTGCTTTTTTTGTTTTTGGCGTTCATGGTGAAGCGCGGGTATCGGTGCTTTACTGGATCTTTAAACGGGCACGGGTCGCTAGCCAGGGAGGCCGGCGGATCAGGCACCTAACAGCCTCTTATTTGAGCGCGTTCCATGTCCAATACAGCTGCCACACTCTTGATCGTGGATGACGATGTTCATGTTCGCGAGCTGCTTGAAGCCTTGCTGCAAGAGCAGGGTTACCACACGCTGACGGCCAGTTCGGGTGAGCAGGCCTTGAGTACGGTTGCGCAACAGCAGCCGGATCTGATTTTGCTCGATGCGATGATGCCGGGCACTGACGGTTATCAGGTTGCCCGCCAGCTCAAGGCCAATTCATCCACGGCCAATATCCCGATCATCATGCTGTCGGGGCAGGGCGAGCAGAGTGCGCGCCTGCTGGGGCTGGAAGCGGGCGCAGAAGACTTCCTGTGCAAGCCTGTGAGCAGTGACGAGTTGTGGTTGCGGGTGCGCAATCTGTTACGGCTCAAGGCGTTTGGCGATTATCAGGCGGTGCATACCCTGATGCTTGAGCAGCAGCTTGAAAAACGCACCAGCGATCTGGAGCGTTTTCGAACGGCAATGGGGACTGATGAGCGGCTGCTGAAGATGGCCAATTACGACCCGCTGACGGGCTTGCCCAACCGCGACCTGTTTTACACCACCTTGCAGATGGGCCTTACCCAGGCGGTGCTGCGCGGCTGGCAGCTGGCGGTGGTGACGGTTGGCCTCAATGACTTCAAGAATATCAACCTGACCTGGGGCCATTTGATGGGGGACAAGGTGTTGGCCGAGTTCAGCCAGCGCCTGTCCAATTGCCTTAATGTCAGCGACACCCTGGGGCGGATGGACGGTGACGAGCTGGCCTTGATCCTGATGATCCGCAAGGGGCAGCCCGGCCCGCGGCAGATGGTTGATCGTATCCGCGAGGTGCTGCGCGAGCCGTTCAGGCTGCAGGGGCATGACACGCCGATGACGGCCAGTTACGGGATTGCCCTGTATCCGGATGACGGTGCCGAGGCGCACCGCCTGATCAAGCACGCCAATACCGCCATGGGCCTGGCCAAGCAGGCGGGCAAGGACACTTACCGGTTTTACACGGCCCAGATGAATGTCGAGGTTCTGGCCCGGCAAGAGCTGGAAACCGCGCTGCGCGATGCGGTGCGCAAGCAGGCCTTCGAGGTCTATTACCAGCCCAAGATCAGCCTCAAGGACGGCAGGATTTGTGGCGTCGAGGCGCTGTTGCGTTGGCACCGGCCAGGGGTTGCGACGATTTCGCCTGCGGTTTTTGTGCCGCTGCTGGAAAGCCTCGGGCTGATTTCCCGGGTGGGGCAGTGGGTGATTGACCGGGTCTGCAGCCAGATTGCCCAATGGCAAGGTGCGGGGCTTGGCGGGGTGGAAGTGGCGGTCAATGTGTCGGCACAACAGATTTGTGAAGGCGACCTGGTCAGTGATATCGAGCGTTCGCTCAAGGCCCATCAACTGGATCCGCACTTGCTCGAGGTGGAGCTGACGGAGGGTTCGCTGATGGAAAACACGCCCCATACCGTGGCCAGCCTGCTGACGCTGCGCGATATGGGGGTGAAAATTTCCATTGATGACTTTGGCACGGGGTATTCGAGCCTTGCTTACCTGAGCCGTTTCCCCATCGACAAGTTGAAGATTGATATTGCGTTTATCCGTGAAGTCACCTTGAGCCCTCAGGATGCGGCTATAGCCCGGACGATTATCGAGTTGGCGCATAGCCTGAGCTTGCAGGTGATTGCCGAAGGTGTCGAGACCCGTGAGCAGCTGGCGTTCCTGACCGACAACGGTTGCGACCAGGTGCAGGGTTATCTGTTTTGCCGACCTTTGCCGGCCGAGGAGCTGGAGGTCTTGCTGCGCGAGCCGCGCAGTTTTATCTAAGCCCTGGGTCTGTAGCAGCTGCCTCGTTCCTTCGGCATCTGCTACGGATATGGATATGATTTCAGTGACCATGCACTAGCCCGTTACCCCAGGTTACGGCCGAAAATTCCTTTAACTGTTGCCTTGACCCAACAGTGAAGGATACCCCTGTGAATACTGCCGATTTACCCGACACCCGGCTGCTCCAGCAAGCCGTGGCCAGTGAGTTTGCCTTGCGCCCCAATCTGCGCAGCGTGGTTCACCAGTTGCTCCTCCAACAATTGACCGAGGCCTTTGCGCCGCAGGTCTTCGATATTTTTCATACCTGGCTGGTGCATACGGTGGCCCCGGACGGTACTGCGCTTGAGCAGCCCGGCTATCGGTTGCTGAGCAATGTGCTGCTGGAGCATATCGCCAGCCAGCAACCGCTCAACGACGACTACTACTCCGGCGAAGAGTGTTTTATCGGGGTAAGAACCGCCCATTCGCAGATGAGCCCTGTCGCGCCCATCAGCCGGGTCGTAGCACTGATGCGCAACGTGGTGCAGGGCTGGCGTGTGGCGCTGCAACAAGCCCTGGTCGAGTACTGGAATCAACCCGCCGATGCCGGGCCGAGCCGTTTGATCTGGTTGTCGCGCCTCATTCAGGATCAGCTACTGGCCAGTGCCGAGACCACGGTTAACCTGAGTGCCCGGCAGCGCGCGGTGCTGCGCTCGGTGTTCAGTTACCCCGACCGGCTCGATCGCTACGGTTTGCCCGGCCTCGACAGCAGCACCCGGGTCTACACGGTGGCCGCGAAGATGATGGCCGCGGGCAAGACCTGGGAGGTGCTGACCCCCGATGTGCTGATTGTGCATGGGCTCAGTGGCGAAAATGGCGTTTTCCACTGCAAGGTCGACGGTACTATTCAGGCTTTCGCGTCCATCAGCGGCTTTACCCAACACTGGGGCGGCGACATGGCGGCGCGCTATGCACTGGACTCCATAACCCGCGTGCTTTATGAGCCTGAAGGCAACTTCGTGCAGGCCCAGGCCATGTGCATACTTGAACGTCATCTGGATGCCATTATGGCGCCCGTGCCGCCGGCAAGTACTGATGCCCTGGAAGTTCAGGTGCTGGACATTACCGACACCTCAGCCGTGTTCAGCGCCACGCAAGCACGTGCGCCGCGGGACCTGTCAAGTCTCTACGCCAGCCTGCCCGAGTGGTTGCGCCAGGCATCTGCAGCCGACCGGTTTGCTTATCGCAGCCATCTGACGGCGTTGGCCAGCACCAATCAGCAGGCCAATGGCCGTCGTTTCAACGACGATATCCCCAGCCTGCACGACTTCACCGTCGATGCCCTGCGCCGGCGGATGGGCCGGGATCAGCCACTGGCACCGGGCTATAACCCTGATGAGGTCGTGCTGACCTTTAACCAGCCGCTGGGCCCGGGCGGTGAGGGCACGGTCGGCACGCTCAACCCTTACACCCTGACCCTGACCGAGCTGGCCGTGCAAAACCTAAGGGGCGCACTGAGCCGCCCGGTGCGCATCAGCCATGCCAAAGGCCAGTTGATCCAGGACTGGTGGATGACCCCGGACTATGTCCGGCGCCTGGTCCAGGCGGTCGATATTGGCCAGAACTACCCGCAATGGCTCAGGCGCTGCCTGCTGGGCAACCCCGAGCATGCCCAGGCAAGGGAGCGGTTGTTTGTCGATGAGCTGCGGGTGCACTTACCTTTGCAGGCGCTGGAATGCAAATTGCGCCAGCGCTGCAACTTTACCGAACGCGGTTATCAGTGCGTAAAGGGCCTGATGATGCTCGACCCTGCGTTGCGCACGATGCCCGGGCAGGCGGTGGTGATCCGGCCGCTGGCTTTTTTGGCAGCGCCCACGGCGCGGGCGGATGTGGTGCGCAACATGTTCGTGATCGGCCCGCAACAGGTCTCGGCGGGGCCCCATGTGCTTTATCGGCCCTTGTATAAGGATGCGCTGCTGGAGTTTCCGTCCTGGGCGGCACTCAGGGCGTCCATTGTGGCGCCGGGGCCGCTGCAGCAGAGCGTCCTTGACTGGCTGCCTGCCGGTGTTCGGGAGGGCTATGCGGTCGCTGGCTTCAACCGCGCTTTCCCGGCATCGTCATGGGTGTTTGACGAGTTTCCCGTGCCACCTGTTTCCCGCCCGGCCCAGCTGGGCGAGGACGCCCTCGAGGGTGACTTCGGGCATACGTTATATACCGAAATGGCCCTGGCACTGAGCGATCTGGCAGACCGGCAAACCCTGTCCAACAGTGAGCGCCGCTGGGCCTCACTGCTGGAAGGGGGCTGGCTGCTGTTCAATACGGTGGTGCCCATGCTCAAGTTGCCAGGGGCGCTGCATGTGCTTAATGCGGTGGTGATGACAGTGCTGGCGTTGCAAACGGATGTGCAAAGCCTGCGCAGCCCTGACTCAACCTCCAGGGCGCCGGCGCTGATCGATCTGCTGTTCAATGTCGGGCTGACCCTGTTGCATCTGCGACCCACCCAGTTAACGTTACCGGCAAGGGTGCTACGCCCCGATACCGCGCTGCTGCCGCCTGAATTTCAGCAGCGACGCATTGCCCCGGAGGCCGAACCCCCGGTGCCTGCAGCTATCCGCGACGGTGTGACTTTCTTGCCCGCAGTGCCGTTGGGCAACCATAAAAGCCAGCTGGACCATGCCTGGTTCAACAACAATTGGGTGCATATCAAGCCTTCCCATCTCGAATGGCTTGATCGCAACCGGGGGGAATGGTCCGCCACGCAAAATATGTATGTGCGGGAGGGGGTCTATAAGGGGTTGTACATACTGAACGGCAAATGGCATGCCCTTGTTGAGGATTTCCCCTATCAAATCGGAATGGATTCGTCAGGGGTCTTTCTGGTCAGTCCACGTAACCCTTCCGAGCGGGGGCCGCGTATTCAGGGTGATCACGAGGGGGTGTGGCGGTTTTCCCGCGAGGCAGGGCTGCGGGGAGGCAGCGATGTGCCCCAGGTTCTGCCCAGAGGCGTCGCCCGTATCAAGCGCATCAATGAATTGCGCAAAAAAATGGCGCTCTACAATGAGCGGGTGCCGGTTCTGCAGGCTGAAATTAACCAAGCCACCCTGGCTTATGAACAACTCGGCGCTCAGGGTGCGCCACCGACTGCCTGTATCCAGGCGCTGGAGCGCTGTATTGCGGTGTTTGAAAAGCAGCTGCCGGAATACCTTGAGGCGCTGGATCATCTGCTGCAAAAGCACGGGCTGCTGGTGGAAGACCATGACCATGTGATCGTGTCGCAGCAGTACAAGAACCTGATCCTGCTGACGGCGCATCTGTTCGACTCGAGAGTGAGTATCTGCCGTTCTCTGCAGGAAATGCACCCCGAGGTGTTCAGGGGCGAGAAGCAGGTAGTGGATGCCGCGATGTTCAAAACGGGGGCTTATCGAGCCGATTGCCTGAGGATTTTCGAACAGCTGGAGGGCGCCGTTAATGACTTCAAGGCCATGCAGGGGTATCTGGAGAAGCTACGCGGGGTGCCCAAGTCGGGTTTCAGGGAGGCGCAGGATGCGCGCAGGCGCTATTTCGGCTATGAGGTCGAGATTGAGGGTGAGACGGTCACCCGTTACCGCTCCGATGTGCTGTGCCGATCCCATCAACTGGTGGTGCTGCGTGATCTTGTACCGCTGGAGCCGCTGGGCGATGACCGTCGCGCCGTGGATGAGATTGTCGGGCCGCTGTATTTCAAGGCTAAAAACCAGTCCGAACTTGAAGACGAAACCTTGTTCAGCCGCAGTGAACGCCTTGAAGTCCTCAGTGATGTGCGCGAGCACTACGCTGCGGCGGATGATGCGTTGAGCATTTTTCTTATGCGCCCGGGGACACGGCTCGATCAACGTCAGGTTGGGCAGGTCAGGGCGGTGATCAAGGCCCTGGATACCCGGGCCGAGGCGATGCAACTGGAGCAGGCCCGAGCCCGGGATGAATGGCTGCCGGCGCAGCCGGGGCCTTCCCGTGTGCCTAACGCCAGGCGCAAAATCGTGCGCACGCGCAACAAGGGACTGCTGATCGGAACCGTCAGGGCCAGCCCGGTACAGGGCGAGGCGTCAATTGTCGATATCGGCGACCTGCCGGTGGCCCGTGCGGCGGGTGGTCTGTCGACGAATGTCTCGACGGCCTATCAACAGACGGCGGCGGATCAATGGGTCGAGCTGCACACGCCTGAGGTCGCGCCGGTACGCCCCTATGGCACGGTCAGGACCCAGGCTGCCACCCTGTTAAAGCAGGTCAATGGCGAAATTCATCGCGTAAAAAGCCACGTCAAACGCACGAAGTTCCCGCCGGAGCTGTATGGCTCTCTGGATCGCTTTGCCCATAACCTTGACCGGCTCGTGGCTGAAATCAAGGCGTTGCATCCCGATCGGGGGCCCGTGGCGGTGCCCGTGCCCGATACGCCCCAGGCATTGATCGGCCGTCTTGAGGCCGCATCAACCCGGTTGCGCGCCGAGGGGCTGGGCATCCTTCTGGGCATGCCGCCGACCTCGGTGACGGTGGATTTTTTGCTGAAGCAGGGCCAGGTGCAATTGGCCAAAATCAATCAGCGCATCGCCATGACCGGTGAGCGGCAGGATTTCGTGCAGGAATATGCCGTGCAGGATCGCGCCGGTCAGGTGCTCTGGTACGCGCATTTGCACTATGCCCAGGCGCGTGGCGGGGACGAGCACCCGACGGCGGCCCACTTCAAGCTGCCCGGCCAGCGCATGGACAGTAAAAAGAGCCTGGAGGCCAAGGCCGGGCCCGGGCAGAAAGTGCCCGAGGTGTATTACGCAACGATCAGCGAACAGTTGCTCAAGACGCATTTTTTTGGCAAAGAAGCCTGATCGCGCATCGGGTACGTGGGTTCCCGGGCCCAATTGACCTATCATTACGCCTTTCCAACAGGTGATTGATCAATGAGCGATTCAAACCAGACCTTGCGCACAGCCCTTGAAACCAGCGATATGCTGGTGATTGACGGGCTGCATGCCTGGGATTTCTCTCTGGACGATGTGCAATTGCTCATCAAGTGCATGGACGGACGTGCTGAAAAGCGCTGGCATTTCACTGCGCCACAGATTGACGCGGCGCAGTTTGACCAGGGTTTGCAAAGCTGGACCCTGGTGGGCGACTCGGGCGAGCATCGCCTGGTTTGCCTGAGCGCCTTGAGCGCAAACAACGACGACGATGAAGCCGAGGCCGAAGATGAAGTTTAAATCGCTGCCAATGCTGATGGCGCTGAGCGTGGGCGCCATGTCGGCCCAGGCCGAGTCCCGCGATGAAGTTGAACTGCTGGTGGGTTCCTATACCCAGGGCAAAAGCCAGGGTATCTACCGCCTGCAGTTTGACAGTGCCAAGGGGCATATCACCCCTGAGCCGCTGCAAGTGTTCAAGGCTGCCAACCCTTCGTGGCTGACCCTGTCCAAAGACCAGACCCGCCTGTTTGTGGTCAATGAAAACGGTCAGGGCCAGGCCGATGTGGTCGGGCGCGCCAGTAGCGTTGCCATCGATCCGAAAACCAACGCGCTGACGCTGATCAACCAGGTCAAGACCTTGGGCGAAGAGCCGACCCACTCCAGCCTGAGCGCCGACGAGCGTTATCTGTTTGTGGCCAACTACGGGGTTCACGCCGACCCTGGCGGCAGCCTGGCGGTATTGCCGATCGACGCCGCAGGTCAGTTGCAACCTGTGACCCAGATGAGCAGCCACCCGGCCAGTCGGGTCAACCCCGAGCGGCAGATGTCGGCGCATGTGCATTCGGTGGTGTCCTCGCCCGATGGCAAGTTTGTGTACGCCAGTGACCTGGGTGCAGACAAGGTGTTTGTCTATCGTTACGACCCGGTAGCCAGCCCGGAGCATCCACTGGTAGCCGCGGCACCGGCCTTCATTGAGTTGCCGGCAGGTAGCGGGCCGCGTCATCTGCTGTTTTCCAAAGATGGCAAGCATGCGTACCTGACCACTGAAATGAGTGCCCAGGTGTTTGTGTTCGACTATGCCGATGGCCAGCTCAAGCAGCGTCAGGTGGTGGAGCTGGCTCAGGGTATGCCTGCGCAAAATCGTGCCGCCGGTGCTGTGCATGCTTCACCTGACGGCCGTTTCCTGTATGTCAGCAACCGTGGCAAGGCCAATGAAATCCTGGTGTTTGCGATCGATCCGGGCAATGGCGAGTTGACTGAAATCCAGCGCCGCTCGGTGGAGGGTGATCACCCGCGCGAGTTTGCCCTGAGCCCCAATGGCAAGTTTTTGCTGATTGCCAACCAGATGAGCAATGCCATTGTGGTGCTTGAGCGTGATCCTGCCAGCGGCAAGCTGGGCAAGGCCGTGCAGTCCCTGGCAATGGACGCGCCGTCTGATGTGAAATTTATCAACCGCCCGTAATCAAGGGCGTGCTGGCCTCTATCAATTGCGCTGATAGAGGCTAGTGCTGCAATGAATTTCTGCACGATCGCCCTTGGCGTTAAGTTGGTTGCACGGCCTGAAAAGGCAAGCAAACCAACTGAATCGTCGAGGGTTAGTGCCATGAACTTCAATCTGTTCTCTGTAATTGCTGCTTCAGCCATCTCCGCTACTGTGGCTTTGCCTGCCAGCGCGACCCCGGTGCTTGGCGACAAAAAGTCTGCGGCCTATACCCAGAAATACCTGCAACAAAGCGCCCATTTTTATGCGGCGCTGAATCATAAAACCCGCTCTTGAGAGCACGCTATCCGTAGCAGCTGCCGAAGGAACGAGACTGCGTTCCTTCGGCAGCTGCTACGAAATACTTGTGCGCCGTTTAAAGCTTCACCGTCTCCAGCAACCCGGCCGGGCCAACCATGGCGTAGTTGTAGCCAGGGCCGGACCAGTACTGGGCCTGCAGTTCGCCATCCTGGCGGTTACCCCGTGGCAACAGGCTGTTGTGTGGCCCAGGCGGACGGATATAGAAGCTGATCTGGCGCCCTTGCCGATCCTGGTATAACACCATCGCTGCGCCGCCCTGGTCGGTGGTCAGCAGGCGACTGCTCACCGGTCTGAAGCCTGCGCCCGTCAGATCCGGCAAGCGTTCGGCGTGGCTGAAGTAACGGTCAACCCAACCTTGCATCTCGCTGCTTTGCACGACGTTATAGTCCGCGGGCAAAAAACCCTGCTCGGCAAACATGCGATGGGCTGCCAGGGCGTCGCTCATGGGCAGGTTGCCAGGCTGGATGATTTGTCGGGCTTGCCAGCCCCCCAGCCCACCCACGCTGACGGCAATCAGCAGCACCGCCGCACTGGCCCAGTGGCGCCGTGATTGTCGGCGCTGGTGCTGGCGCAGGGCCGTCGGGTCAAGTGCCGGGTTGGCCGGTTGCAGTAAGTCTTGATTCAACGCAGAGCGCAGGTTCTGTGCATCGCGCTGCCAGGCTTCGACCTGGGCGGCGATAGGCGGGTTGGCTTGCAGATAAAGCTCAACTTGATGGCGTTGAGCATCGCTGAGCGCGTGATCGACGTAAGCATGAAGGTCGCGCTCGCTGGGCGGGATGCTGATCATTTGAGTCTCCGCAGGGCAGGGCGGGTGATTTCGCCCTCGCTGAGTTGGCGCAAGGCGTTGCGCGCTCTGGACAGGCGCGACATGACGGTGCCGATCGGCACGTCGAGTATTTCGGCCACTTGTTTGTAGCTCAAACCCTCCACCGACACCCACAACAACAGGGCGCGCTGTTCGGTGGCCAATTGGTCGAAGGCTTCGAGTGTCGATTGGGCAAGTACCGTGCGCTCAGTCGAAGGCTGGGTGTCATCGCGGCCGGTAAAAAATTCCAGCATGCGCGCATAGCGCCGTGACCGCCGGTGGTTGTCGACAAACTGGCGATACAGGATGGTGAACAGCCAGGCGCGCAAGTCACCGTCAGGGCGTTTATCGGCAACGCTGCCGAGGGCTCGCTCCAGGCAGTTTTGCACCAGGTCGTCGGCATTGCTGGCATGACGGGTCAGCGACAGGGCGAAGCGCCGCAGGCGCGGGATCAGTTCACGCAGTTGCTCATCAAGTGAGGTCATCGTCTGGCCAAATGACTGGGTGGGTGCAGGCAAGACGTTCAGGATGAGGCCTTATTCCCGGTGTTGTCGAAAAAAATTAATCGTTCATGGCTGGAATAAGGTTTTGCGGCCTGCGTCCTATAGGTCATTCACCTCACGGTCCTGTGGCCCCGGAGTTTTATATGGTCGATCAATTGCCGCCTGTGCGGCCCGCCACACCCCCCTTGAGTCCTGCCAGTGTGCTGTTGCGCCTGGCGGGCATCGGAGGGGTGGTGGCGGTCATTCTCGGCGGGTTCTATTACGTCAACGGCACGCTGGACCCGCAGCGGTTGAGCCCCGGCAAGCTGGTCAATGCGCTGGAACACAATAACGGCGTGCATCCGGGTTACCGGCGTAACCATGCCAAGGGCCTGTGCGTGGCGGGTTATTTTGAGGGCAGTGGTGCTGCGCAGGGGTTGTCTACCGCGCAGGTATTCGGTACCGGGCGTACGCCGGTGGTCGGGCGCTTTGCCTTGCCCAGTGGCAACCCCTATGCCCCCGACAGCAGTGTGCCGATCCGCAGTTTTGCCCTGCGCTTTACCCAGGCCAATGGTCAGCAATGGCGTACAGGGATGAACAGCATGCCGGTGTTCCCGGTGGGCACGCCTGAGGCGTTCTACCAGATGCTGCAAGCCGGTGCCCCAGAAGCGGCCACGGGCAAGCCTGCGCCCGGTGCCATGCCGGCGTTTTTTGCCGCGCACCCGGAAACGGCGGCCTTTTTGCAATGGGTCAAAACCGCGAAACCCTCGGCCAGCTATGCCACCGAGAGCTATAACGGGATCAATGCGTTTTATCTGGTCAACGCAGCCGGGCAGCGGCAGGCGGTGCGCTGGGGTGTGGTGCCGTTGGGGCAGGACGCGCCGGGTGCTGCGGCGCCCGACGATGCCGATTATCTGGAGCAGGATCTGGATAAACGCCTGGCGGCGGGGCCTTTGAAATGGCAGTTCAACCTGACATTGGCCGAGGCGGGTGACCCGACCACTGATGCCAGCAAGGCCTGGCCAGCGGGGCGCAAGGTGGTGGATGCAGGCACCCTGGTACTGGTTAAGGCCCAGGCGCAGAACGACGGCGAATGCCGCGATATCAATTACGATCCGCTGATTTTGCCCAGTGGCATAGAGGGCTCGGCTGACCCCTTGCTGGCGGCGCGCTCGGCGGCCTATGCCAGTTCCTATGTACGACGCACCAGCGAAGTTGACCAGCTACCCAAGGAGACACGGCCATGAGCGCACCCACTAAGCATTTCGCCCCGGTGGCGCGCCTGCTGCACTGGCTGATGGCGCTGATGATTATTGCCATGCTGTTTATCGGGGCAGGTATGGCGGCTTCGGTGTCGCAGCGGCATGAATGGCTGCTCAATCTGCACAAGCCCTTGGGTATCGCCATCCTGTTGCTGGTGGTGGTGCGCCTGTTTGTGCGTTTTGCTACCCGCCAGCCGCCGTTGCCTGCAGATCTGCCCGGGGTACAGGTGCTGGCGGCCAAGCTGTCCCATCTGTTGCTGTATGCCTTGATGCTGGTGTTGCCGCTGGTGGGCTGGGCGATGATTTCGGCAGCGGGGGATCCGGTCATGCTGGGCGGTTCATTGCAGTTGCCGGGTATTCTGCCGGCTGATCCCAGGGTGTTTGCATCGTTGCGCAAAGCGCATACGTTTCTGGCTTATTTGCTGTTTTTTACCGTCCTGGCCCATTTGGCAGCGGCGCTGTTTCATGGCTGGGTGAGGCGCGACGGGGTGTTGCAGAGCATGGTGCGGGGCAAGCAGGGTTGAGCCTGAATCAAAAGCCCCTCACCCCAACCCTCTCCCGGAGGGAGAGGGAGCTGATTATCAGTGGTCATGAAGTCGCGTGTGCTCAGTCCCCTCTCCCTCCGGGAGAGGGCTGGGTGAGGGGCTTTTGGCCATCGCCGAAGCAAACAGGTCAGAAGCCAGAAACCGCTCCAGCCAGGCATTCAAGTGCGGCAAGGGCGCCTGCGCAAACCACTCGCGATCGACATGGGCAAACTGCCGAACAAAGGGCGCCAGAGCCACATCGGCAAGACCCAGCGCAGACCCTGCAAGGTACGGCGTGTGCGCCAGCACATCTTCCAGCCGCTGCAAATACTCGACACCCTGAGCCCGGTAATGCTCCATCGGATGCTCCGGATAGCGGATGGCGTATTTGTAGCGATCCAGGAGTACCTTGAACACGCTGTCATTCGCCTCGATCAGCCCCCTGTGATCCGCTTGCAACCAGTTGTCCGGGTCATGTTGGCCCAGCGCCCAGAGCATGATCTCCAGACTTTGTTCGATTACCCGACCATCAGCACATACCAGCACCGGCACCGTGCCCTTGGGCGAGGCCGCGAGCATTGCGGCCGGCTTGGCCTTGAGGCTGACTTCGACAATCGATAACGGCACGCCGCTGTAACGCAAGGCCATGCGGGCCCGCATGGCATAGGGGCAGCGACGGAAGGAATAGAGCAGGTGCCGGTTCATTTCACCTCCACGGTGCTCAAGCCGTTGCCCTGGCGCTGCACCTGGATTTGCACCGGGATGCGTTCATGCATTTCCTGCACATGGGAAATCACCCCCACCTTGCGCCCCTGGGCTTGCAGGCCGTCCAGGGCGTCCATGGCCAGTTGCAGTGACTCGGGGTCGAGGCTGCCAAAGCCTTCGTCGATAAACAGCGATTCGATTTTCAGGGTGCTGGAGGCCATCGACGCCAGCCCCAGGGCCAGGGCCAGCGACACCAGGAACGTTTCACCCCCCGACAGCGAATGCACCGAGCGCAGCTCGTCACCCATTTCGGTGTCCATCACCAGCAGGCCAAGCATGCTGCCGCCACGCTTGAGGCGGTAGCGGCGTACCAACTGGCGCAATTGCGCGTTGGCGTGATGCACCAGCAGGTCGAGGTTGTAGGCCTGGGCGATCTTGCGGAATTTGTCGCCGCTGCCCGAGCCGATCAGCTCGCTGAGGCGCGCCCAGCGTTGCCATTCGCTGTCGGCTTGGGCGATACGTTGCCCAAGCGCCTGATTGACGTCCTGGCGCCTCTGGTCTTCTGCCTGTTGTGCGCGCAGTTCGGCGATCTGCTGTTCGCTGGCGCTGATCTGCGCAGTGAGTTCGGCCAGTGCCTGGTTGAGGGCGTCGGCGTCCAGGTTGCCATTGGCTTGCGCCTGGTGTTGGGCCAGGCGCTGTTCGCGCTCCTGCAGCAGTACGCGGGCTTGCTCGACGGCTTTTTCGCCGTTTTGCAGTTGCTGACGCAGTTCGCGCACCTGTGTGTCGTCGTAACTGAGCAACTGTTGCAGTTGGTTGTCATCAAGTTCGCTGTGCAGCGCGCGCCATTCGCTGAGCCGGGCGCTCAGGTTGGCGTGTTCCTGCTGCAAGGCCTGCAGGCGCTCCTGGCCGGATTTGAGCTCGGCGGCCAGTTGCAGCAACTGGTTGGCGGTGACCTGCAAGGTTTGCCCGGCCTGGGTCTGGACCGTGCGGGCCTGTTCGACAGCCTGCTCCAGGGCCTGCTGCCACTGTTCGGCGCTGCTGTAGTCACCCAGCAACGCCTTGAGGCTGTGCTGGCTGGCCTGTTGCTGGGCCTTCAGTTCGCTGACGCTGCGCTGCAGGGCGTCCAGTTCCTTGCTGCGATTGGCTTGCTGATACTGCTCGCGCTCGATGCTGCTGGCCCTCTGCGCCTGCTCCGCCTGTTCGTCGCGCTGCTGATCGAGTTGGGCCACTCGCTCAGCCACTTGCTGGTCGAGGCTTATAAAGCAGGCGGATGCGTTGTCGCGCAGGGCATTGAGGGTGGCCGGTGGCAGCAGGCTGGCAAATTCGCGCAGCTCGTCCTCAAGGCGCTGGCTGTCGGCATTGAGGTGTAATTGCTGCTCTGCCAGTTGTTGGCCAGCGAGCTGGCTGGTCTCGCTGCAGCGCTGCACTTGTTGCTGCAGGTGGGCCGCTTCCTTTTGCAGGCCAAGCAGGACGTTCTGACGCTGCTCGTCCTGGCTGATGCTGTGCTGCAACTGGTTCAGGCGCAGGGTCAGCCATTGTGCGCGCTTGTCCGGGTCCTGGGCCTGCCACTGTTGATGCAGTGGATGCGCTTCAAGGCTCGGCGCGAGGGCCTGTTGTTCTTCAATGAGGTGTTGATGTTGCACACGCAGTTCCTGGATCTGCGCTTTCATTGCGCTGAATTTATCGCGCAACTGATCCAGTGTTTCTTTAAGCCTGTCTACGGTTTGACGGGCGTTGGTTTCTTCCCGTTCATCGTGGCGGGACAAGCTGTGCAACAAGGCTTCGGGCTGGTGGTAGGGGTGTTCGTGGCTGCCGCATACCGGGCAGGGCTGATCGTCCTGCAGTTGTTCGCGCAGCTCTTCAACGCTGGCGCTACGGGCCAGGCGCTGGCGCTCCAGTAGCTGGCGGGTGATTTGCAGGGCTTGCTCGGCAGCCTCGTACTGACTTTTGGTCTGGTTGCCTTGCTCGACCAATGTTTCGCGCTCGGCGTGCAGTGCCTGCAGTTTGGTGTGTAACGCCAGCAGGCGATTGTCGAGGGTCTGCCGGGTGCTGCTCAGGCGTTGCAGCTCTTCAAAGGCGCGCTGCTGCTGGCGGTTGTCCTGGAGCAGGCTGCCCAGTGTCTGGATTTGCTCGTTGACCGCATGGGGCTCGGCGCCTGCTTCCTGGAACAGGATTTCCAGGCTGTTGCGCAGCTCGGTCAGTTGTTGCGTGGCCTGCTGGGCGCGTTGTTCAAGGCCGGGCAGTTCTTTGCGCCCGGTAGTGAGGTTATTGCTCAGCCGCACCAAGTGTTGCAGCCGGGGGCGATAGGCGTCCCAGGCGCTGGCCAGTGGCGCCAGTTCGCGGCTGTGTTCGAGTTGTGTGGCTATGTGCGCCAGGCGTTCGGTGCCTTGCTGCTGGCGCTCAAGCAGGGCATTGAGTGCCTGCTGCCCTGTGCTGCAGGCCTGTTCAGCCTGCTGCTGGAGGGCTTGTTGGGTGCTCAGCGCCTGGGTCAGGCGATCGAAGTTGGCTTGTTCCAGCAGGGCTTGCTGGACCTGCGGTGCGGCTTCCCGTTGCTGCGTCTGTGCCTGGGTTGCCGCCAGCGTGGCGCTTTGCACCTGGGCTTGCAGCTGGACCTGGCGCTGGCTCAGTTCGGTCTGTTGCTGCAGCTGGGCGCCGATGTGCTCGGCCAGCGGGTTCAGTTGCCCATTTAGCTCGGCAAGGCGGGCAAATTGATGCCGTTGCGGCGCCAGTTGCTCAAGCAGATGCAGGGTCTGGCGCTGTCCGGCCTGGCTGTCGAACAGGGTTTGTGCCTGTTGCAGTTGCTCGGCCGCGCTCTGGCGCTGTGCTTGCAGTTCGCCCAGGGTGTTGAGCCAGGTCTGTTGCAGCTCTAGCTGTTTGAGCTGGCCCTGCCGGTTTTTCAGCTGTTGCTGCGCTTCGTTGAACTGTCGGTCCAATTCGGCACGGGCTTCGGGTTCCAGGGGGGTAATGCCCACAGCCTGGTCTTTGAGTTGCTTGAGCGCTTCCCGGGCTTCTTTGGCCTTGTCGAAGGCACGTTTGCCCAGGCGCGTATAAAGGGCCGTGTCGGTGAGCTTTTCCAGCAGTTCACTGCGCTCGTTGTCATCGGCCTTGAGAAAGGCGCTGAATTCGCTTTGCGCCAGCATCACCGCACGGGTGAACTGTTCGAAGTTCAAGCCCAGGCGCGCTTCGAGCTGGACTTTGTAATCGCCTTTCTGGCTGGCCAGCAATTGATCGCTGTCCAGGTCGCGCAGGCTCTGGCGGCTGGCCTGCAGCTTGCCGGTGGCCTTCTCGCGGGCGCGGTTGGCTTCCCAGCGAGCGCGGTAGCGGCGCCCGTCGATACCGACAAAATCCACTTCGGCATAGCCTTCACCGGTGCCGCGGCGCAGCAGGGTGCGCGGGTCGCCGGTGGCGATTTCACCGTCGGCATCCGGCACTTTGGCATCGCGACCGGTGTTGTTCAGCCGTGGCACGGCGCCAAACAGGGCCAGGCACAGGGCGTCGAGCAGGGTGCTTTTACCGGCGCCGGTGGGGCCGGTAATGGCGAACAGGCCGGCACTGGCCAAAGGTTCGGCGGTAAAGTCCAGTTCAAAGGGGCCCGCCAGGGAGGCAAGGTTTTTCAGGCGAATGGCGAGGATTTTCATGGTTGTTCACCTTCAAGCTGTACTTCCTGCAGCAACACGGCAAAGTCCTTGAGGGTCTGTTCGTCGACTTCGCTGCCGTAGCTTTCCTGCCAGGCGCGGCTGAACAGTTCCTGGGGGGTGAGCTGGTCGAGTTCGATCAGGCGGGTGGCATCGTCATCGCCGTGGCGGCTGCCGCTGCCGGCATAGTCGGCGGCGATGCGCACCAGGCGCACGGACTTGCCCTGCAGCGCGGTTTCGATCTGCTGGCGTAAATCGGGCTGCGGTTCGTCGAGGGTGACCCGCACTTCGAGCCAGGGCTGGCGCTGGGTATCGGCGAGCAGGTCGATATCAGGCAGTGCGGCCAGGTGGGTGAGGATTTCAGCCAGTGGCAGCGGGCCAATGCGTTGCAGGTTGACGGCGCGGGGAATCAACAGCGGCTCAACGCTGACCAGGGTTTCGCCTTTGAGGGTGACATCGAGGATCTGGTGCTGATAGCCAATTTCCGAGAAGGACAACGGGATCGGCGAGCCGCAATAGCGGATGCGTTCTTCGCTGTTGACCCGCTGCGGCTTGTGTAAATGGCCCAGGGCCACATAGCTGATATCGGGCCCGAACAGGCTCGCGGGCAGGGCTTCGGCATTGCCGATGATCAGGCTGCGCTCGGAGTCTTCGCTGACCGAGCCGCCCGCCATATGGGCATGGCTGATGGCGATCAGGGCCTGGCCCGGCTTGCGTTTGGCGTTGGCGGCTGCGATCAGCCATTCATGCACCTGGCCGATACCGCGCAGGTAGTCATCGCCCAGGTGGGCGCCGGTGACTTCGGCGGGGCGCAAAAACGGCAGGGCCAGGCACCAGGCGGCAATTTTGCCCTTGGCATCGGGCAAGGGGATCAGCAGGCGTTCGGCATCGAGCTGGCCGTCGTCGAGCCACAGCACCCGGCCCAGGGCATGGGTGCGCAGGCGGCGCATCAAGGGGGCGGGCAGTTCGATCCGCGAGCCGGAGTCGTGGTTGCCGGCAATCATCACGATGGTCAGTTTGGGCTGTTGCTCATGGGCGCTGACGATAAAGTCGTAGAGCCGCTCCTGGGCTTTGACCGGCGGGTTGACGGTGTCGAAGATATCACCGGCGATCAGCAACACATCGGGCTTGTGTTCTGCCAGCCGGGCCAGTAGCCAGGTGAGAAAACAGGCGTGTTCGAAGTCGCGGTCCTGGCCGTGGAGGTTTTGCCCCAGGTGCCAGTCGGAAGTGTGAAACAGGCGCATGACAGAATCCGTTTTCAAAGGTGCAGGCAGCCCGTTCGCTCAGGCGGTTCAGGGGCTGCCTTGAATTTATTTGGGGTAAAGCGGCGGCAGGCTGCTCGGCTCGGCGCTGTCTTGCTGCTCGCGCTCGGCGGCAGGAATACTGCGGATGGCCTTCCACAGTTCTTCGCCTTGCCAGTGCTGGCCGGTTTCGCTGTAGAGCGCCCCATTGAGGCCGTCGAGGGCATCGGACAGTAATACAAAACGAGCGGCCATGTCGGCCAGGGTTTCCGGCTGTTGCCGCGCCCAGGCATCCAGGGCCTGGCGGGTGGCTTGCGGGTCGTTGGCCAGGCTCGCGCGCTTGAGGTCGTCCAGCAGGGTGCGCGGGCTCGGGCCGGTTTGCGCGGCGCGCAGGATTGCCGGTTGCCAGCGGGCACGCCACCACAGGCCCAGGCTCGCCAGGGTGGTGAATGCCAGGAACAGGGTGCTCAGTTGCCAGATCCACAGCGAAGACGTTTCGTTCAGGGCTGCGGGTGTGCCGCTGGCAGGCGTGTCCACGGCCAGATTGGGATTGGCCGCCGCCATCAGGGTGCGGGCGGGTAGGTAAGTGCGCTCCAGATGATCTTCGTGGGTGTTCCACCACACCACTTCGACTGCGGGCAGTTCAATCTGGCCAACCCGGGTCGGGACCAGTGCTTCGCGTTCTTCGCGGCTGCCGATCAGGCCGTTTTCGGTGATCTGGTTGCTCAGTTGCGGCAGGTCAGGGTAGCGCCGCAGGCCGTTGACATCGGTGGCAGGCAGGGGCGGCAGCTGGGCGCTGGACAGGCCTTCGGCCTTGAGCGTGAGGGTGCGGGTCAGGGAGTCACCGACGAGTGTATGGTCAGGTTCCGGGTTCCAGGTTTCGCTTATGCTCAGGCTGCGCGCAGGCAACCAGGGAGCCGTGGCTGGCCAGGCGTCGGGCTTGGGCAACACGTTCAGGGGGATTTCAGCCGAGGTTACGTGGACCATCTTGCCGGGTGTTGGCCCCAGCGGGGCAGGGGCCGTGGCTTGCTGGCTGTCGACCTGGGTGGCGCTGAAGGTTTGTGCCGGGATGATCAGTTCGCCGCTGCGCTGCGGGTAGATGCCGTAGCGGCGTTCGATCACACCATGGCGCACGCCGTTGATAAGCTTTTCATAGGTGCGCGACTCGCCCAGTTGCTCGACGATGGCGTCGTCCAGGTGCAGGGTGGTCAGGCTGCTGTCGTCGTACAGCGCTACGGAGTGGTAAATGCGCAGGGTCAGCAGCGCCTGTGCCTGCACATAGACCTTGGGCTGGTCGAGGCTGGCCTCGATAAACACCGGTTCCAGTTCGCTTTCGCTGGCCACGCTCTGGGTCACGGTGAGGGTGATCGGCTGGCTGTGGTAGTCGCCGATTTGCAGTGACGGGATGATCACTGTGCCGGTCTGTCTGGGTTGCAGGGTGATGATCCAGCGGGTGGTGCCCTTGTTGTCGTCGCTGAGGCTGTTGAGCTGGTTGACCTGGCGAGTGCCGCGCACTTCGAACAGCCCGTCCAGCGGGGTGAGGTCGGGCTTGCCGAACTGGGTGACGTCGTCGGATTCCAGGGTCAGTTCGACGGTTTCACCGGAGTTGAGCTGGTCGCGATCAACACTGGCGATCAGGCCCAGGGCGTTTGCCGGCAAGGTCCAGCAACACAGCAAAAGAAGCAAAACACAGAGGCGGTTCATTTGGGCGTGTCCTGATGGAGCTGCTGTTCGTACCAGAATTTGCGGCGTAACAATTCGGCAGGGTTGTCGGGGATCTGTCTGAGCCATTGTTCCAGGGCCTGGCGTTGTTCTTCTGCGGTCTGGTTGGCGGCCGGAGCGGGCGGGCGCGTGGTGGGCCCGTCGTCCGGTTCGCCGTCGGCGTGCGGAGCAGTGTCGGGGTCGAGCTGCTCGTGCGGCGCAGGCTCGGTGGTGGGGCTGGTGGCCGAGCTGTTGTCTTCATTGCGGGTGCTGCTGCTGGTGGCACCCTGTGCGCTGCTGCTCAGCGGGGTTTCAGTCTCGGCTGGCGCGGGCGGCTCGGGGGGGTGTTCGGCTTCGGCTTCAGCTTCGGCCTGGGCGCGTTGCTGCTCGAGCAGCTGTTCGACCAGGGCTTTGTTCTGTGCGGCAGCCTCCAGCTCGGGTTGCAGTTCCAGCGCCTGTTCCCAGGCATCGATGGCCGCTTCCAGCTCGCCGTTCATGGCCAGTGCATTGCCGCGATTATAGTGCGCGCTGGCGCTGTTGACTTCGGCAAAGCGTCGGGCTGCACCCGCATAGTCACCCGCCCGGTACAGGGCCACGCCCTGCCAGAGCGGGTCGCTGAAATGCTCCACGGCCAGCAGCGGCTTGTTTTGCTGCAACAGGCGCAGGCCCTGTTGGTCGGGACGCAGCCACAGGTCGGTAAAGCTCATGGCCTGCGCGGGCTGCGGTTGCAGCATAAACAGCAGGGGCAGGCAGAACAGCCAGCCACGGCGGCCCGCGCAGGCCACCAGCAGCAGAAGCGGCAGCAACAGCCAGTAACCCTGGTCGGCCCAGGTATCCAGTTGCAGGGTCTGGCCGTCATTGCGCAGGTTGCGCGGGCCGTCGAGCAGGCCCAGGCCGCGCAGGTCGTTGTCATCCAGACGCGCCTGGCGGTAGCGGCCACCTATATCGAGGGCAAAGGCGCGCAGGCTCGGGCTGTCGAGACGCGGCAGGAGAATGGCACCCTGGTCGTCCTGGAGAAACTGCCCGTTTTCATCCACCACGGGGGCGCCTTCGCGACTGCCAATACCCAGTATCAGCAGTTGCGGTGCATGGCCGCTCAAGGCCTGGCGGATGCCGTTGCGCTCCAGTTCACTGAGCGATGAGGTGATCAGCAGCAAGCGGCCCTGGCCCAGTGCGCTCTGATCCAGCAGTTCAAGGGCTTTGCCAATCGCCAGGTCGGCGCGATGGCCCGGCTGCGGCATGATCGACGGCTTGAGGGCTTCGAGCAGGTTGCGGCTGGTGGCCATGTCATCGGACAGCGGCACCAGGGTATGGGCGCTGCCCGCGTAGACGATCACGGCGGTTTGCGCGTCGCTGCGGTTTTGCAGCAGGTCGTAGATTTTGCGCCGTGCCTGCTCAAGACGGTTGGGCGAACTGTCGGTGGCGAGCATTTCGGGGGTCAGTTCGAGCATCACCACCAGCGGGTCTTCGGGTTTCTGCGAGGACTGCTCGACGCGCTGCCAACTGGGCCCGAGCAGGGCCAGCAGGGCCAGCAGCCAGCCGAGTCCGAGGGCGATCCATGGCAATTTGCTGCTACGCCCGCTGCCGCCGCTGAGCAGCACCCGATGAAAGGCCGGCGGCAGGATTTTCTGCCAGCGGCCCGCGCGTTTTTCCCGGTGCCAGCGCTGCCACAGCAACCAGCCGAGCAGCGGCAGGATGAGCAGCCATTCGGGGCGGAACCAGTGCGGCCAGAGCGTGCTCATCGACGCCTCCGCAGGCGCAGGCGTGTGAGGCGCGCACGCCAGTCAGGATGTTGCTGCAGAAAATGCTCCTTGCTCAGCCAGCGCTGCACAGGGTTGTTGGGCCACAGTTCGCGGATCACCAGCAGCATACTGAGCAACAGGGCCGCGGCCAGCGGCCAGCTGTAGAGTGCCTGCGCCGGACGCGCCTGGGTCGGTTGTTGGGCCACAGGCTCCAGTTGGTCGAGGGTGTCCTTGATGGCCGCCAGTTCACCGCCGTTGCGGGCGCGGAAGTAGCGGCCACCGGTGACTTTGGCGATTTCTTCGAGTGCCGGCTCATCGAGGTCGACCCCGGGGTTGATGCTGAGCAGGCCCTTGCTGCTCTCGTCCGGGTCTGCGCCGATGCCGATGGGGTAGATTTTGACTCCCTCTTCGGCAGCCAGGCGAGCGGCGGTCAGCGGGTCGATATGCCCGCCGTTGTTGGCGCCATCGGTAATCAGGATCAGCACCCGGCTTTGTGCCGGGCGTTGGCGCAAGCGCTTGAGGGCCAGGCCAATGGCGTCGCCGATGGCGGTGTTCTTACCGGCGATGCCAATGCGTGCTTCGTCGAGCCAGGTATGCACGGTGTGGCGGTCGAAGGTCAGCGGCGCTTGCAGGTAAGCCTGGCTGCCGAAGAGGATCAGGCCGACGCGATCGCCTTCACGGTTTTCGAGGAACTCGCCGAGCAGGTTTTTGACCAGGTCCAGGCGGGTTACGTCTTCACCCTGCCATTGCATGTCGGGGTAGTCCATCGAACCCGAGACATCCACCGCCACCAGCAAATCACGGCCGCTGGCGGCAATCGGCAAAGGTTCGCCCAGCCACTGCGGGCGGGCAGCGGCCGTCAGCAACAGCAGCCAGAGAAGGATATGGGGAATTTGCTGGCGCCATGAAGGCAGGGTGGCGCGGGCCTTGCGCCGGGTCAGTTGTTCAAGGTCACTCAAGAAACTGACCTGCAGCGCCGCCTCCCCGCTGTCGGCAGGCGGCAGCACCAGGCGCATCAACCAGGGCAGGGGCAGCAGGATGAAGATCCACGGCCAGGCAAATTCAAACATGTTTGCGAATCCAGGTTTCGACCGCCTGATTGAGCCCGGCAATGGCCTTGTCGTCGAGCTTGCACTCGGGCTTGTAGGCACCTTCGACCAGCACCATCCAGCGGGTCAACCCGGCAGCCGGGCAGCGGTTGTCTAGGAACGCCAGCCACTTGCGGCCATTGAGGGTGTGGCTCTGGCTGTAGGGGTAGTGGTTGCGGCACAGGCGCTTGAGCAGGCCGTTGAGCTGTTGCAACCAGGCGCCGGCCGGTGCGCCATCGTAGGGTTTGGGGAAACGGGCCAGTTCTTCCAGGGCAGCCAGGCGTACCGGGTCGAGCGGTTGTTCGGTGCGTGCCGGCAGGCGTTTGGCAGGCAGGTAGCGGCGCAGCCACCACAGGCCCCATCCCAGGGCGGGCACCACGAGCAATAATAGCCACCAGCCCGGCGCTGGCGGCCAGATGCCGAGTGCAGGCGGCAGGATCAAGGGTTGCAGTTGTTCAAGTTCTTTCATGAGGCTTTGCCGGGGCGTTTGGCGTTCAGGTATTCGCGCAGCTGTTCGACCATCTCGCTTTGAGTGCTCAGCGGCATCAGCAACACCCGCAGTTTTTGCGCCAGCAGTTCCCAGCGGGCGATGCGGGCCTCGGCCTGGGCGCGGTAGGCCTGGCGCAGATCATAGTTGAGGGTGTCCAGTTCCAGTTGCGCGCCGCGCTCGGCAAAGCGCAACAACCCGGCAGCGGGTAAGGCGTGGTCGAGAGGATCGGACAACGGCAGTAGCATCAGGTCGCAATGGCGTGACAGCAGGCTCAGTTGCTGCTCGGCGGCGTCGGTGAGGCCGCGTTCATCACAGATCACGATCACCAGGCTGCCGGGGCGCAGTACTTCACGGGCGCGGATCAGGGCCATGCCCAGCGCGTCGCGGTCCGATTGCACTTCGGTGTGCAGCGACTGGTTGACCCGCACCAGGCGGTTCAGCAGCTGCAGCAGGCTCTGCTTGCTGCGCCGTGGTTTGATTTCATAGTGTTCATGGTCGCCAAATACCAGCCCGCCAACACGATCGTTGTGACCCAGGGCGGCCCAGCCGATCAGGCTGGCGGCCTGGGCGGCAAGCACCGACTTGAACATCAGCCCCGAGCCGAAAAACAGCCGCCGGCTTTGTTCGGCAAGGATGAAAATTGGCCGCTCGCGTTCCTCATGGAACATCTTGGTATGCGGTTCCTGGGTACGCGCCGTGACGCGCCAGTCAATGGTGCGCACATCGTCACCGGCCTGATAGACCCGCACCTGATCGAAGTCGACCCCGCGTCCGCGCAGTTTCGAGTGATGCAGGCCCACCAGCGGGCTGCGCTGGCTGGGCGAGGCGAACAGCTGCACTTCACGCACCCGATGGCGCATCTCGATCAGTTCCGCAAGGGTGACGCGGATGCCGGGCTCGGCGGGCAGGGGGGTGTTCATGGGTCAGGCAACGGCCACGACGTCGAGGATGCGTTGCACCACGCGGTCCTGGTCGATACCGGCGGCTTCGGCTTCAAACGACAGGATGATGCGGTGGCGCAGCACGTCAAACAACACAGCCTGGATATCTTCGGGGCTGACGAAGTCGCGCCCGGCCAGCCAGGCGTGGGCCCGTGCGCAGCGGTCCAGGGCAATCGAACCGCGGGGGCTGGCGCCGTAGGCGATCCACTCGGCCATTTCCGGGTCGAACTTGCCCGGGGTGCGGGTGGCCATGACCAGTTGCACCAGGTACTCCTCCACGGCATCGGCCATGTACAGGCCGAGGATTTCCTTGCGCGCGGCGAAGATGGCCTGCTGGCTGACCCGGCGCTCGGGCTTGGTTTCCCCGTTAAGGGCTTCGCCGCGTGCCTGCTGCAGAATGCGGCGTTCGACGGCGGCATCCGGGAAACCGATTTTGACGTGCATCAGAAAGCGGTCGAGCTGGGCTTCGGGCAGCGGGTAGGTGCCTTCCTGCTCAATGGGGTTTTGCGTGGCCATGACCAGAAACAGCGGCGACAGCTCATAGGTACTGCGCCCGACACTGACCTGGCGCTCGGCCATGGCTTCAAGCAGCGCCGATTGCACCTTGGCCGGGGCGCGGTTGATTTCGTCTGCCAGTACCAGGTTATGGAAGATCGGCCCTTGCTGGAACACGAAACTGCCGGTTTCCGGGCGATAGATCTCGGTGCCGGTGATATCGGCAGGCAGCAGGTCGGGAGTGAACTGGATTCGATGGAACTGCGCTTCAATACCTTCTGCCAGCTCCTTGATGGCCTTGGTCTTGGCCAGGCCGGGGGCGCCCTCGACCAGCATATGGCCATCAGCGAGCAAGGCGATCAGCAGACGGTCGATCAGTTTTTCCTGACCGAGGATCTGGGTTGAAAGAAAGGTTCGCAGCGCCAGTAGCGCTTCACGATGTTCCATCGATGACTGTTCCTGAAAAGGACACCGGCGGCGCAGAAATTACACCGGGGCTGGGGGCGTTACTTTAATCCATTGGAGGCTCTGCGGACTAATGGCGGTGGGGATTTTTACAGGAAAAACCTGAAATGCCCGGGCTTGTTGAGATTGGTGCTCATCTGCATGGGGTCTTGTAGCCGCTGATGAGCGTAGCGAGGCTGCGAACGACTGCGCAGCAGTCGTAAATCCCGGCCATCCGATAGTTCGGCTGCACCGCGTCTATCGGATTAGCGAACGCTTTGCGTTCGATCTTGGCCTCGCTACGCTCGTCAGCGGCTACAGGATTAAAAGCCATAAAAGCTGCGTGCGTTATGCCACAGGGCTTTGTGTGCGCCATCTTCGCCAAGGGCCTCTACCAGCAAGGCGATATCGTTGTCCTCAAAGGCCCGTGGCGCCCGGGTTGATGGCAGGTCCGTAGCAAACATCAGGGCGTCGGGGTTGATGCTATGGATCTGTTGCAGTACTTGCGGCACGGCAAAATCAACCCGGCCAAAACCGCAGGCCTTGATCCGCACGCCGTGCTCCGCCAGGCGCAGCAGGCTGGGCAGGCCCTCATGGCTTAAACCCAGGTGGTCGATGCTCAGCGCCGGCAGGCGTCGCAACCGGTCTTCCAGTCCTGACAGTTCCCGTGAGTCAACGTACAGCTCGGAATGCCAGCCCACTTGTTCATGCACGCGCATGGCCAATGATTCGAGCTGGTCAAGTTGTTCGGAGCCTCCGCGCTTGAGGTTGAAGCGCAGGGCGCGGATGCCCTGCCGGCGCAGGGTCTGCAGCTCGGCATCGGTGACACTGGCGGGCAACTGGGTCACGCCCACAAACCCCGGGCCTAAACGCTTGAGTGCAGCGATCAGGTAGCTCTGGTCGTAGCCCTGAAAGGAACCCGATACCACGGCACCGCCCACGATACCCAGGGGGGTGGCCCGGGCCAGGTAGTCATCGACACTGAAGAACTCGGGCACATAGCCATTGTTGGGAATCAGCGGGTAGGCGCTGTCAATGATATGGCAGTGGGCATCGAAGATCGGGCGCATGGTGGTGAGCTCCAGTGGAAGTGTATGACTGTGGGAGCGAGCCTGCGCGCTCCCACAATGTGCCCTGCAAGACTCCCTTCCTCATGGAGGATTAATTCAGCTCGCTGATATAGGTACCGGTGCCCTTGAGGATGTTCTGCAGGGTCTCTTCGACTTCGCCAAGGTCTGCCGCAGGGGTGTTGTGGAGGATTTCCAGGTGGTCATCGCCCTTGAGAACGTCCGCATCACCCGCGCCGATTTCGATCAGCAGGCGGGTAGGGCTCAAGGTGACCTTGACGCCGTCCAGGGTCGAAGGCTCGTCTTCCAGGGTGATTTCCAGCTCGTCTTCGTCCGGGTAACGGGTCATCAGAAACATTTCGCCGCTGTCGGTGTGGCAGCACAGCATGGCCATATTGTCTTCTTCGTCGTCGCACGGGTTGGCGAGCAGGTGGTCGGTGGTCATTTGCATGGGTAATTCCTGGCGCTCTGGGCGCGGGTAGGTCGATCAGAGGCCAATTTTGCCAGCCTGAACCGATTTGTGCAGGTTTGAATGGAACAACTGGGCAAATGGTCAGTCATTTCTGTTGCTCGCTACGGAAACTACGGTGCTTTTATGAAGGTTTTTCGCTTGCCGATGCTAGGGTTGTTCTATGTCCGCCCTGGCGGTTGCGTCCCGATGACCGAATATGTCGCCGCACCGTAAGCAGGCCGTACAGCGCAATCGTTAAGCTGCGCGGTGATTGTTATCTCTAAAGACACAGCCTGTTCAACCGGCAGTCGTTTTTGTAGATCACCATCCTTGCAGGTGAATGTGACCCGTGGGTCACGGCCAGCTTCACCTCCTCACGCGGGAACAACACGCGACGCTTCTCTCAATAACAAGCCCAAGCGGAGTACCACAGATGGCGTTCTTCACCGCAGCCAGCAAAGCCGACTTCCAGCATCAACTGCAAGCGGCACTGGCGCAGCACATCAGTGAACAGGCACTGCCACAAGTGGCGCTGTTCGCTGAGCAATTCTTCGGCATCATTTCTCTGGATGAACTTACACAGCGGCGCATGTCCGACCTCGCCGGCTGCACGCTGTCGGCGTGGCGCCTGCTGGAGCGTTTCGACCCGGCCCAGCCGCAAGTGCGGGTATTCAACCCCGACTACGAGCGCCACGGCTGGCAGTCCACCCACACGGCAGTTGAAGTCCTGCACCACGACCTGCCGTTTCTGGTGGACTCGGTGCGTACCGAGCTGAACCGTCGCGGTTACAGCATTCATACCCTGCAAACCACGGTGTTGAGCGTGCGTCGCGGCGGCAAAGGCGAGTTGCTGGAAATCCTGCCCAAGGGCACCACGGGGGAAGGTGTCTCGCAAGAGTCGCTGATGTACCTGGAAATCGATCGCTGCGCACACGCCGCCGAATTGAATGTGCTGAACAAGGAACTGGAGCAGGTTCTGGGTGAAGTACGGGTTGCCGTGGCTGACTTCGAGCCGATGAAGGCCAAGGTGCAGGAACTGCTGGCCAGTGTCGACAACTGCCAGTACGCCGTCGATGCCGATGAGAAAACCGAAGTCAAAAGCTTCCTGGAATGGCTGGTGGGCAACCACTTCACCTTCCTGGGCTATGAAGAATTTGTGGTGCGTGACGATGCCGATGGCGGTCATATCGAATATGACCCCGACTCGTTCCTGGGCCTGACCAAGCTGTTGCGCGCCGGGCTCACCGCCGAAGACCTGCGTATCGAAGACTACGCCGTCAGCTACCTGCGCGAGCCGACCCTGCTGTCGTTCGCCAAGGCCGCGCACCCGAGCCGCGTGCATCGCCCGGCGTACCCGGACTATGTGTCGATTCGCCAGATCGATGCCAGCGGCAAGGTCATCAAGGAGTGCCGCTTTATGGGCCTGTACACCTCTTCGGTGTACGGCGAGAGCGTGCGGGTGATCCCTTATATTCGTCGCAAGGTGGCAGAAATCGAGCGCCGCTCGGGCTTCCAGGCCAAGGCTCACCTGGGCAAGGAACTGGCCCAGGTGGTGGAAGTCCTGCCCCGTGACGACCTGTTCCAGACTCCGGTGGACGAACTGTTCAACACCGTGATGTCGATCGTGCAGATCCAGGAGCGCAACAAGATTCGCGTGTTCCTGCGCAAGGACCCGTACGGCCGCTTCTGCTATTGCCTGGCCTACGTACCGCGGGATATCTACTCCACCGAAGTGCGGCAGAAAATCCAGCAGGTGCTGATGGAGCGTCTGCAGGCGTCGGATTGCGAGTTCTGGACCTTCTTCTCGGAGTCGGTGCTGGCCCGCGTGCAGCTGATTCTGCGGGTTGACCCGAAAAACCGCATCGATATCGACCCGCTGTTGCTGGAAAAAGAAGTGGTCCAGGCCTGCCGCAGCTGGCAGGACGACTACGCCAGCCTGGTGGTCGAAAGCTTTGGCGAGGCCAATGGCACCAAGGTGCTGGCCGATTTCCCCAAAGGTTTCCCGGCAGGCTATCGCGAGCGCTTTGCTGCACATTCGGCCGTGGTCGACATGCAGCACCTGATGAACCTGAGCGAAAAGAACCCGCTGGTGATGAGTTTCTATCAGCCGCTGGGGCAAAGTGCCGGTCAGGAGCTGCATTGCAAGCTGTATCACGCCGATACGCCGCTGGCCCTGTCCGATGTCCTGCCGATTCTGGAGAACCTCGGCCTGCGCGTGCTGGGCGAGTTCCCGTACCGTTTGCGGCATGCCAATGGCCGTGAGTTCTGGATCCATGACTTCGCCTTTACCGCTGGCGAAGGCTTGAACCTGGATATCCAGCAACTCAACGACACGCTGCAGGATGCGTTCGTGCATATCGTACGCGGCGATGCCGAGAACGATGCGTTCAACCGCCTGGTACTGACTGCCGGCCTGCCATGGCGCGACGTGGCGCTGCTGCGTGCGTACGCGCGTTACCTGAAGCAGATTCGCCTGGGTTTTGACCTGGGGTATATCGCCAGCACCCTGAACAACCACACAGACATCGCCCGCGAGTTGACCCGGCTGTTCAAGACCCGCTTCTACCTGGCGCGCAAGCTGACGGCCGAAGACCTCGAAGACAAGCAGCTGCGTCTGGAGCAGGCGATCCTGACAGCCCTGGACGATGTGCAGGTGCTCAACGAAGACCGCATCCTGCGTCGCTACCTGGACTTGATCAAAGCCACGTTGCGCACCAACTTCTACCAGCCGGATGGCAACGGTCACAACCGTTCGTACTTCAGCTTCAAGTTCAACCCGCACCTGATCCCCGAGCTGCCAAGGCCGGTGCCGAAGTTTGAAATCTTCGTCTACTCGCCGCGGGTTGAAGGCGTGCACTTGCGCTTCGGCAACGTGGCCCGTGGCGGCTTGCGCTGGTCGGACCGTGAAGAAGACTTCCGCACCGAAGTGCTGGGCCTGGTAAAAGCCCAGCAAGTGAAAAACTCGGTCATTGTGCCGGTGGGTGCCAAAGGCGGCTTCGTGCCGCGCCGCCTGCCGCTGGGCGGCGGCCGTGATGAAATCCAGGCCGAGGCGATTGCCTGCTACCGGATCTTTATTTCCGGCCTGCTGGACATCACCGACAACTTGAAAGACGGCGCATTGGTACCGCCGTTGAACGTGGTCCGTCACGATGATGATGACCCGTACCTGGTGGTGGCTGCCGACAAGGGCACCGCGACCTTCTCCGATATCGCCAACGGCATTGCCATCGATTACGGCTTCTGGCTGGGCGATGCGTTCGCTTCGGGCGGTTCGGCCGGTTATGACCATAAAAAGATGGGCATTACCGCCAAAGGTGCCTGGGTTGGCGTGCAGCGTCACTTTAAAGAGCGCGGGATCAACGTTCAGAAAGACAGCATCAGCGTGGTCGGTATCGGCGATATGGCCGGTGACGTGTTCGGCAACGGCCTGCTGATGTCCGATCAGTTGCAACTGGTCGCGGCGTTCAACCACCTGCATATCTTCATCGACCCGAACCCGGAGCCTGCCAGCAGCTTCGCCGAGCGTCAGCGCCTGTTCGATCTGCCGCGTTCGGCGTGGTCGGACTACGACACCGGCATCATGTCGGCGGGCGGCGGGATCTTCTCGCGCAGCGCGAAAAGCATCGCCATCTCCGCGCAGATGAAAGAGCGCTTCGCGATTACCGCTGACAGGCTGACCCCCACCGAACTGCTCAATGCCTTGCTCAAGGCCCCGGTGGACCTGCTGTGGAACGGCGGTATCGGCACCTACGTCAAGGCCAGTAGCGAAAGCCATGCCGATGTCGGCGACAAGGCCAATGATGCATTACGGGTCAACGGCAATGAGCTGCGCTGCAAGGTGGTAGGCGAGGGCGGCAACCTGGGCATGACCCAGCTGGGCCGTGTCGAGTTCAACCTCAATGGCGGCGGCTCCAACACCGACTTTATCGATAATGCCGGCGGTGTGGACTGCTCTGACCACGAAGTGAATATCAAGATCCTGCTCAATGAAGTGGTGCAGGCCGGCGATATGACCGAGAAGCAGCGTAACCAGTTGCTGGGCAGCATGACCGATGAGGTGGGCGGCCTGGTCCTGGGCAACAACTACAAGCAGACCCAGGCCATTTCGCTGGCCGCGCGCAAGGCCTATGAGCGGATTGCCGAATACAAGCGCCTGATGAACGATCTGGAAGCCCGTGGCAAGCTGGACCGTGCCATCGAGTTCCTGCCGTCAGAAGAGCAGCTCAACGAGCGCGTAGCGGCGGGCCACGGCCTGACCCGTGCCGAGCTGTCGGTGCTGATCTCGTACAGCAAGATCGACCTTAAAGAGGCGCTGCTCAACTCCCGGGTGCCGGATGACGACTACCTGACCCGGGACATGGAAACCGCGTTCCCGCCGATGCTGGTGAGCAAATTTGCCGAAGCCATGCGTCGCCATCGCCTGAAGCGTGAAATCGTCAGCACCCAGATTGCCAACGATCTGGTCAACCATATGGGCATCACCTTTGTCGAGCGCCTGAAAGAGTCGACGGGGATGAGTGCTGCCAACGTGGCCGGCGCCTACGTCATCGTGCGTGATATTTTCCACCTGCCACACTGGTTCCGGCAGATCGAGGCGCTGGACTATCAGGTACCGGCTGAAATCCAGCTGGCACTGATGGATGAGTTGATGCGTCTGGGGCGCCGCGCTACACGCTGGTTCCTGCGCAGCCGTCGTAACGAGCTGGATGCTGCACGGGATGTGGCGCATTTCGGCCCGCATCTGGCGGCATTGGGCCTCAAGCTCGACGAACTGCTGGAAGGGCCGACCCGCGAAGGCTGGCAGACCCGCTATCAGGCCTACGTCGAGGCGGGCGTGCCGGAGTTGCTGGCGCGCATGGTAGCGGGTACCACGCACCTGTATACCCTGTTGCCGATTATCGAGGCTTCGGATGTCACCGGGCAAAATGCTGCGGATGTGGCCAAGACGTACTTCGCCGTGGGCAGTGCGCTGGACCTGACCTGGTACTTGCAGCAGATCAGCAACCTGCCGGTGGAGAACAACTGGCAGGCCCTGGCCCGCGAGGCGTTCCGCGACGATATCGACTGGCAGCAGCGGGCAATTACCATTTCGGTGTTGCAGATGACCGAGGCCGGGGAAAGTATCGAGGCACGGCTGGCGCTGTGGCTTGAACAGAACCACTCGATGGTTGAGCGCTGGCGCTCGATGCTGGTGGATCTGCGTGCCGCCACCGGCAGCGACTATGCCATGTACGCGGTGGCCAACCGCGAGCTGCTGGACCTGGCGTTGAGCGGTCAATCAGGGCTCTGACAGCCTGAGTTGCAAAACAAAGCCCCGGCTCATGTGCAATGAGTCGGGGCTTTTTTGTTTCTGGGGGTTACCGGAAATCAGATGCCGATATTGCCCAAGGTTTGCACGATGCTGCGCAGGGTAACGGCGAGAGTGGGATGATCGACCTCAAAGCGCTCTACAGCGAGGTTGACGCTGTCGGCAAGGCTGGAATCGTTGGTCGCTTTTTCGATGTCGATCTGAGCCTGGATTTGTGTGGCGAGCTGGTTCAAGTGTTCACGCTCTTCCTGGGTGAGCGGCGGGTTCTGTTCCAGTTGCTCGCGCAAGGTATTGAGTTGTTCTTGCAGATCGCGGGCAGGCATAGCATTCATCCTTTATTGATAGGCTCTGGTGTAGACCTTCGAAGTGAGCAAAAGGTCTGTCTCTAGATTAATCCACTCGCGGGCGAAGTGCATGATCTCTATCAAAATCCCCGGTGCGTGTTTTTGTCGTTCAGGCGGGTGGTTTTAAAAGAATCGGCAGCGGGGAGAACGTCTATCTTTTATACAAGTCTGTTTAGGCGATTGCTTGGGGGCTGCCTAAAAGCCATTTGCCGTTATACTGATGTTCAGACTCAGGGCATAGCGCCCAAGTGTTGAGTAACTTCAGGGAGTTTTGCTATGCGCTGGACTGTTCGTCTCGCCCCATTGTTTGTCTGTGCCGGTGTGGCCATGATGCCGTTTGCTGCCAATGCCGCCACCGAGGATGACCCGTGGGAAGGGTTTAACCGGGTTGTGTTCAAGTTTAACGACACCCTCGACACCTATGCCCTGAAGCCGATTGCCCAGGGCTACCAGTTCATCACTCCGCAGTTTCTGGAGGATGGCATCCACAATATGTACCGCAACGTCGGTGACGTGCGCAACCTGGCCAACAACGTGCTGCAGGTAAAACCCCACGCTGCGGGCGTGGATACCGCCCGTTTGCTGATGAACACCATTATCGGTGTCGGCGGCTTCTTTGATGTGGGCACCAAGATGGGCCTGCAGCGCAACGACGAAGACTTTGGCCAGACCCTTGGCTACTGGGGGCTGAGCAGCGGCCCTTACCTTGTATTGCCGCTGCTGGGCCCAAGTACGGTGCGAGATGCCCTGGGCATCTACCCGGACTCCTATGCCGAACCTTACCGCTACATGCATGACGTTTCAGCACGTAACACCGTTGCCGGGATGAAAATCATCGATGCCCGCGCCAATCTGCTGTCGGCCGAAAAATTGATCACGGGGGATAAATACATCTTTATCCGCAATGCGTATCTGCAAAGCCGTGAATTCAAGGTCAAGGACGGGCAGGTTGTCGACGACTTCTGAGTCGTTTGACCGATGCGCAAAAAACGGCCCTTGTGGCCGTTTTTTGTATGGGTGCAGATGAGAATCAATCGGCTTTGCGGCCTTTGTTACCAAGGTTTTAGTTGCCGTAAACGTGGTTCTTATAACCCGCAGTAATTTAACGTGACGAACACCTCAAGCCGCTATCGGCCTGAGCTTGAAACACCCCGCGGATGGGAGTACCGTCTGCGCCTTACACGGGCACCTTTGTAGGATCGAGCAATACAGTCGATTTGAATCAGGGATGTTCACAAGCCATTTCAGTTGTTGAGCCCGACGTTTACGAGCTTCAACGACAACCTAATTCTGGCGCCATTTGCCCACATGCAAAAAACCAGTGCCACGCTGCTGATCATTGATGACGACCAGGTAGTACGCGCAAGTCTGGCGGCCTACCTGGAAGACAGCGGCTTCAGCGTCCTTCAGGCCAATAATGGCTTGCAAGGCCTTCAGATGTTCGAGCAAGAGCAGCCAGATCTGATCATCTGTGACCTGCGCATGCCGCAAATGAGTGGCCTGGAGGTGATTCGCCAGGTTGCCCAGCGGTCGGCGCAAACGCCGGTGATCGTCATCTCGGGCGCAGGCGTGATGAGCGATGTGGTCGAGGCTTTGCGCCTTGGCGCTGCCGACTACCTGATCAAGCCGCTGGAAGACCTTGCCGTGCTGGAGCATTCGGTTCACCGAGCTCTGGATCGTGCGCGGTTGCAGCTTGAGAACCAGCGCTACCGTGAGAAGCTGGAGTCGGCCAACCGGGAACTGGAAGCCAGCCTGCATTTGCTGCAGGAAGACCAGAACGCCGGCCGGCAGGTGCAGATGAACATGCTGCCGGTCAGCCCCTGGACCACTGATGAGTTCAGTTTTGCCCACAAGATCATCCCGTCACTGTATCTGTCCGGGGATTTTGTCGACTACTTCCGGGTTGACGAGCGTCGGGTCGCTTTTTATCTGGCGGATGTTTCCGGGCACGGCGCCTCTTCGGCCTTTGTCACGGTGCTGCTCAAGTTCATGACCACGCGCCTCCTGTTCGAGTCCAAGCGCAATGGCACCTTGCCGGAGTTCAAGCCCTCCGAAGTGCTTGGGCATATCAACCGTGGCCTGATCAACTGCAAGCTGGGCAAGCACGTGACCATGGTGGGCGGTGTGATCAATGAAGAAAGCGGCGAACTGACCTACAGCATTGGCGGGCACTTGCCGCTGCCGGTGCTCTACACTCCAGACAGTGTCCGTTATCTGGAAGGGCGGGGTTTGCCCGTTGGCCTGTTCAACGAAGCCACCTATGAAGACCAGGTCATGAAATTGCCTGAAGCTTTCAGCCTGACTCTGATGTCTGACGGTATCCTGGATCTTTTGACCGAGCCGACGCTCAAAGAGAAAGAAGCTGCTTTGCCGCAACGGGTAAAAGCAGCAGGCGGCAGCCTGGATGGTCTGCGCAAAGTGTTTGGATTAGCTACGCTAGGGGAGATGCCGGATGATATCGCCTTGTTGGTGTTGAGCAGGAATCTTAAATGAGTACCGGTAGAATTCAGTTCGCCGAACAGGACGGCACTTTTGTCCTGAAGTTTGTGGGTGAAGTGCGTCTGACGTTGTGTTCGGCACTGGATGCGACGATCGAGAGGATTTTCACGGCGTTGAATTTCAATGCCATCGTGATTGACCTCACCGAAACCCGCAGTATCGACAGCACCACCTTGGGTTTGCTGGCGAAACTGTCGATATTGTCGCGCCAAAAAACAGGCCTGTTGCCGACTGTTGTCACCACCCACGAAGACATCACCCGGCTGCTGGAGTCGATGGGCTTCGATCAGGTGTTCAACATCATCGGCAAGCCGATCCCTTGCCCGGATTGCCTGACCGACCTGCCTTCGCAGGATCAGACAGAAGAAGTGGTGCGGGTAAAAGTGCTGGAAGCGCACAAGATTCTGATGGGGCTCAACGACTCCAACCGTGAAGCTTTCCATGATCTGGTGAATGCACTCGAGCGGAATTGATTTCCGGTCGTCTCATCCCGCAGGTTGTCAAAGATCAAAAGCCCCTCACCACGCCTCTCCCGGAGGGAGAGGCGTGGTGAGGGGCTTTTAGCTTTTTATGTTACAACGAACCATGGTATTTCCCGGCGCTGATAACGGTGCGCGCGGAAGATCGCGTTGTTTTCACCCGGCAGATAGGCTCTGGAGGCTGCATCCGGGTACGCGGCAAAGAAGGGATTGATATATTCCCAGACCACTTCTCCCGTCGGCGTGATTTCAAACAGTCGACCAAAATTGGCCTCGGTCACCAGCGTATTGCCGTTGTGCAGGCGTTGCGCGCCGCCCATGAACGGGGTGAAAAAGGCATAGCCCGGGGTATCGGCGTACTGCCACACGATCTGTTGGCTCAGTGGCTCTATTTCCAGTATTCGTGAGTGCGGCATGCTGGTATGTGGCCGAAAGATGCCGTTGTCGAATACCAGCACGTTGCCGTTTTCCAGCTCGCTCGGGCAGTGCTGTTGCGCAACCAGATCATGGCCCAGGCGCCACAGCACCTTACTGCTGCTGCGCGAAATGGCAATCACCGCTGAGACGCTGCGCAGGCTGAGAATGATCTTGCCATCGCGGCCCGGCGAGACGGCGTTGGTCATCGGCCAGTGGTAGCGTTCAAACGCATCATGCAGCGGATAGTCTTCAGGGCGCAGGTGCTCCCAGCTGCGCCACTCCCACACAACATGGCCCTGGCGGTCGACTTCTTTGACCACATCGGCATAGATCACCCCGCCGGGTGCTTCGCTGCCAGGAATGCCGCCCACCACGCGGCTGGCCAGCTGCGGGCTCAGCGGTTCAACGGTGGTGTAGAGCAGATGACCGTTGTCCAGCCATTGGGCATCGTGATGGTGCATCAGGTCAGTGTGTTCCCACACCACTTCTCCCTCGGCAGTGACTTCGCTGAAGGCGCCGCCGTGCCAGACTGACCAGCCCGTAAACAACTCTGGCGAGTCGGGGTGGTTGCCGTTGTATCCCAGGTTGCCGTTGCGCAGTATTACGGCGTCGCGGCCGGGGCGCCAGGGCAGCTTCCAGCGGTGTACGATTTCGCCTTCCAGATCGATCAGGAACACATTGCCATCTGCCGTTTGCGGGGCGAACAGTGTGTAGCCACCGGCGCTACGGGCGTGGTCGACGCCGACCAGACCGGTCTTGTGGCGCTTCAGGGTGGTGTTGTGCAGTTTTGACATGGTGCCACTCCCACTAGGTTCCACTGGTATTGTGCGCGGCAGGGGAGCATTGTCGGTCTCCCCTGTGTGCGTGGAATCGAGTATGTCGAGGCAAACCGTGGCGCTCCATGCCAAACACCCCTCTTTTGCTGCCATGCCGGACGCCACGCCGCGTACGGTGGTGGTGCTGGCATTCGATGAGCTGTTATTGCTCAACGCCGCGGGGCCACTTGAGGTCTTCGCCGCGATACCGCGGCTGTTGGGCGGCACTTTTGCCAGCGATCCACCTTATCGGCTGTTGCTCGTATCGCCCATGGGAGGCCAGATAACCTCGGTTTCCGGGATCAGCGTCAATACACTGTCCCTGGAACAGATCGACCAGCAAGCGGACGTTATCGACACCCTGATCGTGGCAGGGGGCCCGGGTGTGGCAGCACTTGAAGCCAGCGTACCTGTGTGCAGCTGGTTGCGCCGCCGCGCCACGGCCGTACGCAGGCTGTGTTCCATAGGTACTGGTACATTCGCCTTGGCCGCTGCCGGTCTGCTTGAGGGGCGCAAGGTGGTGACCCACTGGAAGTTTGCCGAAGAACTGCAAGCCCGCTACCCGGCGCTCCAGTGCCAGACTGAAGGGTTGTACCTGCATGACGCGAATCTGTGGACGTGCGCGGGAGCTGCTGCCGGTATCGACCTGGCGCTGGGGTTGGTGGAGCAGGATCTCGGCCCCCATGCGGCATTGGAGCTGGCGCGCTATTTCACCGTTTTCGTATGGCGCTCGGCGGCTCAACCCCAGCTCAGCGCTTCGCTCAATGCCCAGTCCCTGGCTTTGCGTACAGCCCCTGACGTGCGCCTGGTGCGTCTGCATGCCTGGATTGCAGCCAACCTGCAAAGCGACCTGCGTGTGGAAATACTGGCGGAGCAATTTGGCATGAGTGCGCGCCACTTTGCCCGTGCCTACGTGGCCACTACTGGCCATACACCTGCACATGCGGTAGAGCTCTTACGTATTGAAGCTGCCTGCCAGTTGCTGAAAACCACCAGCGAGCCGATCAAGCGGATAGCCGAAACCGCAGGTTTTGGTCGGGAAGAGCGTATGCGGCGAGGGTTTCACAAGCATTTGGGCATCGGCCCGCAGCATTACCGCAACCAGAGTCGATGCGCTGCACCGCAAGGCTGATCTGACGGCTTATCGCATGCCGGGTCTGATCGCTGGCCAAGGATATCGGTGCAGGACTAATTGCCAGGCTCAACGCTCTTGTGATGCTCCAGCACCCTGTTGATCAAGGCCCGGGTCACCTTGGGCAGTGCCTGCAGGTCGCGCACCAGAATGCTGCGTTCGCGCACCCGCCAGGGCTCGTCCAGTTCGATCACCGACAGGCCCATGGTCTGCTGGTGACGACGGGCCGAAGACTCCGGCAGGATGGCGATACCCACCCCGGCTTCGACCATCCGGCACATCGCTTCGAAGCTGTAGACCTTGATGCGCATGTTCAGGGTATTGCCGTGCAGGGCGACCTGCTCATTTAAAAATCGCAGCAGGGTAGTGCCTTCGTGCAGGCCGATATGCGGATAGGCCAGGGTTTCGGCCAGCTTGATCGACCTGGAGTGGGCCAGGGGGTGATCCAGTGAGGTGACCAGGATCAATTGGTCGGTGCTGAAGTGGATGACCTGCAGGCTGTCAGCCTCGACCGGACCGGCGATGATGCCCATATCGGTTGAGCCATCCATGACCCCGCGGACGATATCGCGGCTCAGGCGCTCTTGCAGGTCCACTGTCACACCTGGGCGTTCGGCAAGAAAACCGGCCAGGATACCGGGCAAGAATTCCGTGGCTGCCGTGGTGTTGGCAAAGATCCTGATATGCCCCGACGCGTCGGTGTCGTACTCGGTGAACTCGCTTTTCATATAGTCCACCTGGCGCATGATCATCCGCGCATGGTGCAAGAACAGTTCACCGGCGGGGGTCAGTTCAACCCCGCGGCTGTCGCGGTACAACAGGCGGCTGGCCAGGTTCTCTTCCAGGCTCTTGATCCGTGCACTGGCGGCTGGCGGCGAGATAAACGCCTTGCGCGCACCCTGGGTGAGGCTGGGGGATTCGGCGATATGAATAAACAGGCGCAGGTCGACAAGATCAAAATGCATGGCTGATTTCCGTTGGGCTTGAGCGTTAAGCAAAACCGAACGCCCCCTTACCGAAACGCAGATTCACAGATCGCCCGGCTTTTGGCAATCATGGCCAAAATAACAAGCCACGGGGCAATCACCGATGAGCGATAACGCACTGGCCGACTGGATCGGTCGTACTGAAGAAATCCATGACGTTCTTAGCCTGAACCTGGTCACCCGTATCGCCGCTACCTTCGGTGAGAAGGTGCCGCAGGCCGGGGAGCCTCTGCCGGCGTTGTGGCAGTGGTGTTTCTTTCAGCCCACGGTAGAGGAACAGGGGCTGGGTGATGATGGTCACCCGGCCCGGGGCGGCTTTTTGCCTCCGGCCCACAACCGCAACCGCATGTGGGCGGGCGGGCGTGTCGAGTTCTTTACTCCGCTCAGGGTGGATGCCAGGGCGACGCGTTTTTCCACCATTCTCGATGTTCGGGAAAAACTCGGTAAAACCGGCTCGCTGCTGTTTGTCACTGTCCAGCATGACTATCTGCAGGACGGCCAACTGGCCATTCGCGAAGAACAGGACATTGTCTACCGCGAACCAACCCCGCCCAAGCTGGCAGAGGGCGAGCCCTTGCCTGCGGGCATCTGGCAGGAGTCGATCACGCCGAGCCCCACCTTGCTGTTCCGCTACTCGGCGGTCACCTTCAATGGCCATCGCATCCATTACGACTGGCCTTATGCGACCGCAACGGAAGGCTACCCGGGGCTGGTGGTACACGGGCCGCTGATGGCCACCCTCAGTCTGCGCGCTTTTTGCCGCGCCAATCCCCAGGCCCAAGTGCGGCGCTTTGCCTATCGCGGCGTGCGGCCGTTGATTGCGCCTCAGCCCTTTGTGCTGCGGGGGCGGGTCGTGGCGGCGGGTAAAGCCGAGTTGTGGGTGGGCAACGCAGAGGGTATCGCCCAGCAGGGCGAAGTGAGCTTCGACTAATAACGACAACAAGGAGCGCTAATGAATCCGTATCTGAACGAAGACTATAACGCCATTCGCGAGGGTGTCCGCGCCCTGTGTGCGGAGTTTCCAGCCGAGTACTGGCGCAAGATTGACGAAGACAAGGGCTTTCCTGAAGCCTTTGTCGCCGCCATGACCGAAGCCGGCTGGTTGTCGGCGATGATCCCCGAGCACTACGGCGGTTCGGGCCTGGGGCTGGCTGAGGCCTCGGTGATTCTTGAGGAAGTGAACCACTGTGGCGGCAACTCCGGCACCGTGCATGGCCAGATGTACAATATGTTTACCTTGCTGCGGCACGGCAGCGAGGCGCAAAAAAATTATTACCTGCCCCGGCTGGCCAGTGGCGAGCTGCGCTTGCAGTCGATGGCAGTGACCGAGCCGACCACGGGCACCGACACCACGAAGATCAAGACCACTGCCGTGCGCCAGGGCGACACGTATGTGATCAATGGCCAGAAGGTGTGGATTTCGCGGGTTCAGCATTCCGACCTGATGATCCTGCTGGCCCGCACCACGCCGTTGGCCGACGTGCAGAAAAAAGCCGACGGCATGTCGATCTTTCTCGTCGATCTGCGCGAAGCCATCGGCAACGGCCTGACCGTGCAGCCGATTGCCAATATGGTCAATCACGAGACCAACGAGCTGTTTTTCGACAACCTGGTAATCCCCGCCAGCAGCCTGATCGGCGAAGAGGGCAAGGGCTTTCGTTATATCCTCGACGGGCTCAATGCCGAGCGCACGCTGATCGCCGCTGAATGCATCGGTGATGGCCGCTGGTTCAATGAAAAGTCTGCACAGTACGCCCGTGATCGTGTGGTATTCGGTCGTCCGATCGGGCAGAACCAGGGCGTACAGTTCCCGATTGCCGAAGCCCATATCGAGCTGGAAGCCGCTGACCTGATGCGCTGGCGCGCCTGCGAAGAATACGACAGTGGGGGTAAAGCCGGGGCGGCGGCCAATATGGCCAAGTACCTGGCAACCAAGGCCAGCTGGGAAGCGGCCAATGCCTGCCTGCAAACCCACGGCGGTTTCGGTTTTGCCAATGAGTATGACGTCGAGCGCAAGTTTCGCGAGACCCGTCTGTACCAAGTGGCGCCCATCTCCACCAACCTGATCCTGTCCTATGTGGCCGAGCATCTGCTCGAGTTGCCGCGTTCCTTTTAATTAACGGAGACAGAACATGCAGATCAGTCATCTGGACCATCTGGTCCTGACAGTACGGGATATCCCCACAAGTCTGGATTTTTACAGCCGGGTGCTGGGCATGCAGCCCGTGGTGTTCGGTCAGGGCCGCCATGCCCTTGGGTTCGGCCAGCAAAAGATCAACCTGCACCAGGCCGGTGCCGAGTTCGAGCCCAAGGCCAGCCAGCCACTGCCGGGTTCGGCAGACCTGTGTTTTATCGTCGCGACCCCATTGGATGCTGTGATCGAGCAGCTGCACGGCCTGGGTGTTGCCATCCTCGAGGGGCCGGTCATGCGCACCGGTGCCCAGGGGCCGATTCGCTCGATTTACCTGCGTGACCCGGATCTGAACCTGATCGAGTTGTCCAATCGAGTGGAGAGCGCGGCATGAGTCAGCACACGCAGGCGCTCACCCGTTTTTTGGCCAGCCTGGATTACCAGCAATTACCCGAAGCCGTTATCAGCCGTACTGAAGAGCTGTTTCTCGACTGGCTGGGATCGGCCCTGGCCAGTCAGGGCGCGCACCCGATCCCGTTGTTTGAACGCTACGTGGCGAAGATGGGCCCGGGCACCGGCCCTGCCGGTATTCTGGTCAATGGCCAGACCACCTCGGCGTATTTTGCCGCGCTGGTCAATGGCGCCAGCTCCCATTTGGTGGAGCAGGACGACCTGCATAACAGCTCCGTGCTGCACCCGGCGACCGTGGTGTTTCCTGCGGTGCTGGCGGCGGCACAGGACCTGGGAAAATCGGGTCGCGATCTGATTGTCGCCGCCGTCGCCGGTTATGAAGCGGGCATTCGCATCGGTGAGTTTCTTGGTCGTTCGCATTACCGCATCTTTCACACCACGGCTACGGTCGGCACCCTGGCGGCAGCGGTGGGGGTCGGCAAGCTGATGGGGTTCAACCCGCAGCAGTTCACCCACCTGCTGGGCACTGCCGGGACCCAGGCCGCGGGCCTGTGGGAGTTTCTGCGCGATGCCGCGGACTCCAAGCAGCTGCATACCGCCAAGGCCGCCGCTGATGGTTTGCTGGCTGCTTACCTGACGGGCGAGGGTCTGAGCGGTGCGCAAAATATTCTTGAGGGTGAGCAGGGCATGGCTGCCGGCATGTCCAGCGACGCCAACCCGGCGTGCCTGTCCGATCGCCTGGGCAGCCGCTGGGCGCTGACGGAGACTTCGTTCAAGTTTCACGCCTCGTGCCGCCACACCCACCCGGCGGCCGATGCGCTGCTGGCGTTGATGCAGCGGGAGGGGCTTGGAGCAGAGGACATCGCCAGTGTCACCACCCGCGTCCATCAAGCCGCCATCGATGTATTGGGCCGCGTAGAGGTGCCGCAGAGCGTGCACCAGGCCAAGTTTTCCATGGGCACGGTGCTGGGCCTGATTGCCGTCTATGGCAAGGCCGGCTTGCCCGAGTTTCATCAGCATGCGCTGAGCGATGCGCGCGTTGGTGCGTTTCGCGACAAGGTGCGCATGGTCCTCGATAACGACGTTGACGATGCGTATCCACAGCGCTGGCTGGGCCGGGTGCTGGTGACCACGGTGCAGGGGCGCAGCCTGCAGGGCAGCATCGATGAGCCCAGGGGCGACCCGGGCAATACGTTGAGCCGCGCTGAACTGGAAGACAAGTTTCGTCGCCTGCTGGCCTTCTCGGGAGCGCGTAGCGACGAACAGGCCAGCGGGCTGCTCGAGCAGGTCTGGCACCTGCGCCATCTTGACGACTTGAGTGTACTGACCTGCATCGGGAGACCATCATGACCGCCACCGCGCACAAACCCCGGCCGCTGGACGGCATTACCGTGATCAGCCTGGAGCACGCTATCGCCGCGCCGTTTTGCACCCGCCAGCTGGCTGACCTCGGTGCACGGGTGATCAAGATCGAGCGCCCCGGCTCCGGCGACTTTGCCCGCGACTATGACGGGCGGGTCAATGGTCTGGCCTCGCACTTTGTCTGGACCAACCGCTCCAAGGAAAGCCTGACGCTCAACGTCAAGCAGCAGCAAGCTGCGGACGTGCTCGACAAGCTGCTGGCCACGGCCGATGTGCTGGTACAGAACCTGGCGCCGGGAGCGGCAGAACGTATGGGGTTGTCGTTTGCAACCCTGCATGAGCGTTTCCCGCGGTTGATCGTCTGCGATATTTCCGGTTACGGCGAAGGCGGACCCTACGAGCAGAAAAAGGCTTACGACCTGCTGATCCAGAGTGAAGGCGGGTTTTTGTCGGTGACCGGCGGGCCGGATGAACATGACATGGCCAAGGCCGGTTGCTCGATTGCCGATATCGCTGCAGGCATGTATGCCTACACCGGAGTGCTTTCGGCGCTGCTGCTGCGGGACAAGACCGGGGAGGGCAGCCGTATCGATGTGTCGATGCTCGAGAGTCTGGTGGAATGGATGAACTACCCGCTGTATTACGCCTACGACGGTGCCGCGCCCCCGCCGCGGGCGGGGGCCGCGCATGCCACCATCTACCCCTACGGCCCGTTCCCCACCGGCGATGGCGGCACGGTGATGCTTGGCCTGCAGAATGAACGCGAATGGCAGCAATTTTGCGACAGGGTGTTGCTACAGCCAGACCTGGCGAGCAACCCGCGCTTTAATGCCAATGCACGGCGTTCAGAAAACCGTAGCGAGTTGCGCGCCATCATTGTTGAAACCTTTGCCAGCATGGGTGCCGATGAAGTGATTGCCCGGCTCGACGGGGCATCGATTGCCAATGCCCATGTCAACGATATGGCCGGTGTGTGGACTCATCCGCAACTGGCCGCCCGTAAGCGCTGGCGCGAAGTGGACAGCCCGGCGGGCAAGTTGCCGGCGCTGCTGCCACCGGGGTGCAACACCGCTTTCGAGCCGCGTATGGAGGCGGTTCCCGGTCTGGGCCAGCACACCGACAGCCTGCTGGGTGAACTGGGTTATGGCGCGGACGAGATCAAGCGTCTGCATCAACTAGGAGCGGTATAAGGCATGGAGCATCGTGATGGATAACACCAGCATTCGTTCAGCGCTGTTCGTCCCGGCTACTCGCCCCGAGCGGATACCCAAGGCGCTGCAAAGCGGCGCCGATCAGGTGATCGTCGATCTGGAAGACGCTGTGGCCGAGGACCTCAAGGCCCAGGCCCGCGCCAGTCTGGATGCTTTCCTTAATGACAATCCGCAGGCCAGGGTGCTGGTGCGGATCAATGCGCCGCAGCATCAGCAGCAGGCAGCCGATATCGAGTTGTGCCGTCGCCAGCCCGGCGTGGTGGCGGTATTGCTGCCCAAGGCCGAAAGCGCTGCACAGGTCGAACAGGCTGCGGCGTGTGGCAAGTCGGTGTGGCCGATTATCGAAAGCGCCAGGGGCTTGCTTGAATTGCCGGCCATTGCCCGGGCTCGCGGGGTGGAACGCCTGAGTTTCGGTGCGCTGGACCTGGGCCTGGACCTGGGCCTGGCCAGCGATACGGCTGGCGCGCAGCGCATTCTCGATCAGGCCCGCTACGCCATTTTGCTGCACAGCGTCCTGGCGCAACTGGCGCCGCCGCTGGACAGTGTATTTGCGGACATCAACAACAGCGCCGGCATGGCCCGCATGGCCGCCGATGCCAGGGATATGGGCTTTGGCGGCCTGCTGTGCATTCATCCTGGTCAGGTGGCAGTGATTCACGCCGCTTTTATGCCGCGTCAGGACGAGCTGGACTGGGCGCGGCGGGTTCTGGATGCGGTTGCATCCACAGGCGGGGTGTTTGTGCTTGACGGGCAAATGGTCGATGCCCCGGTCATCGGCTTTGCCCGGCGGGTATTGCGCCGGGCCGGTCTGCCTTGTAACTGAGGCCAGGCGAAGCGGTTAAACGCAGCACAGGCAACACCAGGCACTACCAAATCTATAACAACAAGAGGTATGTCCCATGTTCAAGCACACTCTCAAGGCTCTGGCCTGCGCATTGCCATTATTCGCAGGTTTTGCGGGCGCTGCCGACCCTATCAGCATCAAATTCGCCCACGTTGTCGCCGAGCACACACCCAAGGGGCAGGGCGCGCTGTTGTTCAAGAAACTGGCCGAGGAACGCCTGCCCGGGCAGGTCAAGGTCGAGGTCTATCCGAACTCCTCGCTGTTTGGCGACGGCAAGGAAATGGAAGCGCTGCTGCTGGGTGACGTGCAACTGCTGGCGCCGTCGCTGGCCAAGTTCGAGCATTACTCCAAGCCGATCCAGATTTTCGATTTGCCCTTTCTGTTCACTGATATCCAGGCCCTCGACCGTTTCCAGCAAAGCCCGCAAGGTCAGGCTCTGCTCAAGTCGATGGAAGGCAAGGGCATTACCGGGCTTGGTTACTGGCATAACGGGATGAAGCAACTGTCCGCCAACAAGGCGCTCTACGAGCCCAAGGACGCCCGCGGCCTGAAGTTCCGCGTACAGGCTTCCGCCGTGCTGGATGAGCAGTTCAAGGCTCTGCGCGCGGCGCCACGCAAGATGAGTTTTGCCGAGGTTTATCAGGGCTTGCAGACCGGTGTGGTGAATGGCACCGAGAATACCTGGTCCAACTACGAAAGCCAGAACGTGTATGAGGTGCAGAAGTTCTTCACCGAGTCCAACCATGGCGCCATCGATTACATGGTGATCACCAATACCAAGTTCTGGAATGGCCTGCCTGAAGAGGTGCGCAACACCCTGGATGCGGTCATGGCCGAGGTCACCGTGGAGGTGAACAAGCAGGCCGAGGCGCTTAACCAGGCTTCCCGCCAGCGCATTGCCGATTCCGGCAACAGCGAAATCATCATCCTTACCCCGGAACAGCGCGAGTTGTGGCGTGAAGCCATGCGCCCGGTATGGAAGAAGTTCGAGAGCGACATCGGCCCTGATGTGATCGCGGCCGCCGAGCAGGCCAACCAAAGCAGTTAATAGTCGCCAGCGCTGATTGCCGTCGGTGGTCCCGCAGGGGATCGCCACGGCAACCTTTGCTTTGTCGTTTCTCGACCGTTCTTTCAAGGGAGATTACCCATGCACGCAGCCGTTCGTGTCTGGAATCACGCGGAAGAAATGCTGGTGGCATTCCTGCTTGCAGGCATGACCCTGGTCACCTTCGCGTATGTCGTATTCAACAACCTCTATGGTGTTTTCTATTCCCTGGGGGACTCGCTGCCGTTCGCCAACGAGACCCTGCTCGGCATCGGCGACAGTATTCTCTACGTCGCCCAGGAGATGACCTGGAGTGTGGCCCTGACCAAGGCCATGTTCGGCTGGCTGATTTTTGTCGGCCTGGCCTGGGGCGTGCGCATTGGCGCGCATATTGGCGTCGACTTGCTGGTGCGCCAGTTCAAGCCTGCCAATCAGCGGCGGGTGGCCTTGCTGGCAGTGGCCATTTGCCTGGGCTATTGCGTGCTGATGGCGTACTCCAGCGAGCAGTGGGTGGCCACGTTGTATGCCGTTGGCACCAGTGCCGAAGACCTGGACCGCTTCGGTATCAGGCAATGGCAAATCGTGATGATCGTGCCGATCGGTTTTGCCTTGATGTTTGTGCGTTTTCTGCAGGTTTTTATCCGCATCATTCAGGGCAAGCAGCAAGGCCTGGGCTTGCACAGTGAAGTGGACGACGCCGTCAAGCTGGCGGAAAACGACCAGCAGGGGACTCCAAAATGACTATTGCCTTCCTTTTTGTCGCCCTGTTCGTGCTGATGTTTGTCGGTATTCCGGTGGCGATTTCCCTGGGCTTGTCCGGGGCCATGACCATTCTGTTCTTCAGTAACGACTCGGTGCGTTCGCTGGCGATCAAGCTGTTTGAAACCAGCGAGCACTACACATTGCTGGCGATCCCGTTTTTCCTGCTATCGGGTGCATTCATGACCAGCGGCGGCGTGGCCCGGCGCCTGATCGATTTCGCCAACGCCTGCGTCGGGCATATCAAGGGTGGCCTGGCCATCGCCGCAATCCTGGCCTGCATGCTGTTTGCGGCGCTGAGTGGCTCTTCTCCGGCCACGGTGGCGGCGGTGGGCTCGATCGTTATCGCCGGCATGGTCCGTTCTGGCTACAAGCAGGATTTTGCTGCCGGTATCGTCTGTAACGCCGGGACCCTGGGCATCCTGATTCCGCCGTCGATCGTCATGGTGGTTTACGCTACCGCCACCGAAACCTCGGTGGGCAAGCTGTTTATGGCCGGTGTTGTGCCGGGTCTGTTGCTGGGGCTGGTATTGATGGTGACCATCTACATCCTGGCGCGGGTCAAGGACATGCCATCGCTGCCCCGGGCCTCGTTCAAGGAAATCGTCACCGCCGGGCGCCGTGCCGGCTGGGGCCTGATGTTGATCGTGATCATTCTCGGCGGTATTTACTCGGGCATGTTCACCCCTACCGAAGCGGCTGCTGTGGCGGCGGTGTACGCAGCGTTCGTGGCGATCTTTATCTACAAGGACATGACCGTCCGCGAATGCCCGAAGGTGATTGTCGAGGCGGGCAAGCTGAGCGTGGTGCTGATGTTTATCATTGCCAACGCCATGCTTTTTGCCCATGTGCTGACCACCGAGCAGATCCCGCAGTCGATTACCGCCTGGGTGGTGGAGCAGGGCTTTACCCCGATTGAGTTCCTGTTGGTGGTCAATATTGTGCTGTTGGTTGCAGGGACTTTTATGGAGCCTTCGGCAATCATCCTGATTCTGGCGCCGATCCTGTTCCCGATTGCCATGCAACTGGGCATTGATCCGATCCACCTGGGCATCATCATGGTGGTGAATATGGAAATCGGCCTGATCACCCCACCCACCGGGCTAAACCTGTTTGTCACCTCGGCGGTCACGGGTATGCCGCTCACTCGAGTGGTACGTGCGGTATCGCCGTGGTTACTGGTGATGCTGGCGTTCCTGGTGCTGGTGACCTATGTGCCGTTTGTGTCGCTGGCGTTGCCGAATTGGCTGGGGATGTAGCGGGCGGGCGCAGGGAATAGTGTGGGAGCGGGCTTGCATCGCGATGCAGGCGACGCGGTCTGGCAGGCTCACCGTATGGATGCCATCGCGGGCAAGCCGCGCTCCCACAGGTTTTGTGGCGTACTTAAGAGCTGCGGTTTGCAGGATTCATTGTGGGAGCGGGCTTGCTCGCGATGCAGGCGGCGCGGTCTGGCAGGCTCACCGTATGGATGCCATCGCGGGCAAGCCGCGCTCCCACAGGTTTTGTGGCGTAGTTAAGAGCTGCGGTTTGCAGGATTAATTGTGGGAGCGGGCTTGCTCGCGATGCAGGCGACGCGGTCTGGCAGGCTCACCGTATGGATGCCATCGCGGGCAAGCCGCGCTCCCACAGGTTTTGTGTCG
>NZ_RXHW01000014.1:0-133517 GCF_005930585.1 Pseudomonas sp. FSL W7-0098 | reverse complement strand
CTGCTATCGCGAGCAAGCCCGCTCCCACAGAGTTTCGTGGCAGGCCCCGAATTCTGGGAACACTGCAAAACCTGTGGGAGCTGGCTTGCTCGCGAGCAGGCGATGCGGTCAGTCAGTTAAACCGCGGTGCTGCTATCGCGAGCAAGCCCGCTCCCACAGCGGGGGTGCAGGTTGCCCTGCTCGACGAACGCCGCATTGCCCTTTAACCTCGCAACCCTGACCCTTATCTCATAACCAGGTGACACAGTCGCACTATCGGCTCTTGAGGATCTTGCACATGTATCACGGGGAAAAACTCAACGCCTGGACCCATCTGGTGGGTGCCGTGGCGGCAGCAATAGGCAGTATCTGGTTGTTGGTAATGGCCTGCCTGGACGGTAGCCCGCAGAAGATTGTCAGTGTAGCCATTTATGGTGTCACGCTGGTGCTGTTGTACAGCGTATCCACCGTGTACCACAGCGTGCGCGGGCGCTCCAAGGTGATCATGCAGAAGTTCGATCATCTCTCCATTTACCTGCTGATCGCCGGCAGTTACACGCCGTTTTGCCTGGTCACGCTGCACGGCCCCTGGGGCTGGTCGTTGTTTGGCATCGTGTGGGGAATGGCGGTGATCGGCATGCTGCAAGAGATCAAACCGCGCTCCGAAGCCCGCATCCTGTCCATCGTTATCTACGCGGTCATGGGCTGGATTGTACTGGTGGCCGTCAAGCCCTTGCTGGCAGCGCTGGGTACCGCAGGCTTTGTATGGCTGGCCACCGGCGGGGTGATGTACACCGTGGGGATCATCTTTTTTGCCCTCGACCACCGTCTGCGCCATGCCCACGGCATCTGGCACCTGTTTGTGATCGCCGGCAGCCTGCTGCACTTTGTGGCCATCGCCCATTATGTGATCTGACTCGGGGCTACTGAACCTCCTGCTTGGGCTTCTGGGTGTCGCTGCGGATCTGCGCGTGGCTGATCAGGGCGAAGATAAAACTGCCACCAATGATATTGCCGGCCAGGGTGGGGCCGGCAAAGATCAGCCAGAAGTCCTTCCAGGGCAACTCGCCAGCAAACACCAGATACGACACCTCGGCCGTACCGACCACGATATGGGTGAAGTCACCCAGGGCCATCAGGTAGGTGATGAGGATGATGATCCACATCTTGGCGCTTTCCATGGACGGGATCATCCACACCATGGTGGCAATCATCCAGCCCGAGATAATGCCTTTGGCGAACATCTGGCTGGCGTCGTTTTCCATGACCTTGCGGCCGATTTCCAGAAAGGCCTTGTCGGTCTGCGTGTCGAAAATCGGCAAATGCAGCATCACATAGGCCACCAGCAGGGTGCCCATCAGGTTGCCCACCAGCACCACCGCCCACAGCCGCAGCAGCCGCCCGAAATTGTTGAGTGTGGGTTTGCTCATGATCGGCAGAACGGCAGTCAGGGTGTTTTCGGTGAACAGTTGCTGGCGGGAGAGAATGACCGCCAGAAAGCCTGCGCAATAACCGAAGCTGGCGATGACCTTGAACCCGTCGCCGTCGGGCAGGCGTGAGTTGAGCAGACCCATGGCCATAAGGGACAGGCCCATGGTCAGCCCGGCGGCCAGTGCCGACCAGAACAGGGCGGCGATGCTGCGCTCCAGTTCCAGATCGCCCTGCTGGCGGATGATTTCGTGCAGCACCGCGGCGCGCGGTGGCTGGTTTTTGCTGACCTCGTGCTTTTCTTCAGCCGTCAGGTTGGGGGTTTTGCCTGAATTTTGAGTGTCCATAAGGCTCCAGAACCGAAGGCGTGTGAAGGTACGACACGCATGGACTGTAGCTGTTCACTCTTGACCTGTAGATACTCTGTTGCCGGTCAACCCTCCCTGTGGGAGCGAGCCTGCTCGCGAAAGTCGTTCGCGAGCAGGCTCGCTCCCACAGTTAAAATTCCCTTCAGACCTTCGGCAGCTGCTACGGGAGCCAGGCATCAAGCCTGGCTGTCATCCTGGAACTGGTCCTTGACGTATTTGATCTCGGTACGCCCGTGCGGCGCCGGCAGGCCGTCTTCACCCAGGTTGACGAAAACCATCTTGTCCACAGTCAGGATGCTTTTGCGGGTGATCTTGTTGCGCACTTCGCAGGTCAGGGTGATCGAGGTGCGACCAAACTCGGTGGCGGTGATGCCCAGTTCGATGATGTCGCCCTGGCGCGAGGCACTGACGAAGTTGATTTCGGAGATGTACTTGGTCACCACACGCTGGTTGCCCAGCTGGACGATGGCGTAAATCGCGGCTTCTTCGTCGATCCAGCGCAGCAGGCTGCCACCGAACAGGGTGCCGTTGGGGTTGAGGTCTTCGGGTTTAACCCATTTGCGGGTGTGAAAATTCATATTCGCTCCTGACCGTCTTGCCTTAGATGCCGACCATGATGTCAGACCACGGCACTCAGCTCTATTAAGCTTCGACTATGGTCTCGATTAGGCAAATCAAAATGCCGTGGATAAATCCTTGGGAACATCGGCGCGGATGGCTATAATGCCCCTCGCTTCAAAACGGTCATTTTTACCCGGTACCGTTCCCGCCACCTGTCCGAGGGGCGCTGCAGCAGGTTCAACCTGTCAGGCTCGGATGGGGCGTTGTTTGTTCAGAGCTCCCTGGGCAGGCACTAAACGCACAACGGCGCCCATTCGCGATTAAACGAATGGAGGCTCTTGATGAGCGCTGTAAACACGCCTGCAGGTTTTAACGACTTTAAAGTCGCCGATATGTCCCTCGCCCAATGGGGCCGCCGCGAAACCTTTATCGCCGAGTCCGAAATGCCTGCCCTGATGGGCCTGCGTCGCCGTTATGCAGCAGAACAACCGCTCAAGGGCGCGAAGATTCTGGGTTGCATCCACATGACCATCCAGACTGCCGTACTGATCGAAACCCTGGTTGCCCTGGGTGCCGAAGTGCGTTGGTCGTCGTGCAACATCTTCTCGACTCAGGATCAGGCTGCTGCCGCTATCGCTGCTGCCGGTATCCCGGTTTTCGCCTGGAAAGGCGAAACCGAAGAAGAGTACGAGTGGTGCCTGGAGCAAACCATCCTTAAAGATGGCGAGCCATGGGATGCCAACATGATCCTCGACGACGGCGGCGACCTGACCGAGCTGCTGCACAAGAAATACCCGGCCATGCTGAAAAAGATCCACGGCGTGACTGAAGAAACCACCACCGGTGTTCACCGTCTGCTGGACATGCTGGCCAAAGGCGAGCTGATGATCCCTGCGATCAACGTGAACGACTCGGTCACCAAAAGCAAAAACGACAACAAGTACGGCTGCCGTCACAGCCTGAACGATGCCATCAAGCGTGGTACTGACCACCTGCTGTCCGGCAAGCAGGCACTGGTTATCGGCTACGGTGACGTGGGCAAGGGTTCGTCCCAGTCCCTGCGTCAGGAAGGCATGATCGTTAAAGTGTCCGAAGTTGACCCGATCTGCGCCATGCAAGCCTGCATGGACGGTTTTGAAGTGGTTTCGCCGTTCATCAACGGCCAGAACGATGGCACCGCTGCCAGCATCGACGCTGCGCTGCTGGGCAAGATCGACCTGATCGTGACCACCACCGGTAACGTCAACGTGTGCGACAAGAACATGCTGGCCGCGCTGAAAAAACGCGCTGTGGTGTGCAACATCGGTCACTTCGACAACGAAATCGACACCGCTTTCATGCGCAAAAACTGGGCATGGGAAGAAGTGAAGCCACAGGTTCACAAGGTTCACCGTACTGGTCTGGGCGAATTCGACCCACAGAACGATGACTACCTGATCCTGCTGGCTGAAGGCCGTCTGGTTAACCTGGGCAACGCCACAGGTCACCCAAGCCGCATCATGGACGGTTCGTTCGCCAACCAGGTGCTGGCGCAGATCTTCCTGTTCGCCCAGAAGTACGCTGACCTGCCAGCCGAACTGCAAGCCGAGCGTCTGACCGTAGAAGTGCTGCCGAAGAAGCTGGACGAAGAAGTGGCCCTGGAAATGGTTCGTGGTTTCGGTGGCGTTGTAACGCAACTGACCAAGCAACAGGCTGACTACATCGGCGTCACCGTCGAAGGCCCGTTCAAGCCAGAAACCTACCGTTACTGATTAAAGAAAGGCGGTCAGGCTTGCACTGACCGCCTTTTTTTTGTGTGAAAGTTCAGCGTCAGGGGTTGTCCATGCCCCCTCGCGCACGCCAGGGTATTCCCATGTCTCAAGACCGTCGTTACAGCTTCGAGTTCTTCCCGACCAAGACCGATGCTGGACATGAAAAACTGATGAACACGGCTCGCCAGCTGGCGACCTACAACCCGGATTTCTTCTCCTGCACCTACGGTGCCGGTGGCTCGACCCGTGACCGCACGATCAATACCGTGCTGCAACTGGAGAGCGAAGTAAAAGTACCTGCTGCTCCGCACCTGTCGTGCGTGGGTGACAGCAAGGCCGATTTGCGCGGCCTGCTGGCCCAGTACAAGGCCGCGGGGATCAAGCGCATCGTTGCGCTGCGTGGCGACCTGCCTTCGGGCATGGGCATGGCCAGCGGCGAACTGCGCTATGCCAATGACCTGGTGAGCTTCATTCGTGAAGAAACCGGTGACCACTTCCATATCGAAGTGGCGGCTTACCCGGAAATGCACCCGCAAGCGCGCAACTTCGAAGACGATATCAACAACTTCGTGCGCAAGGCCCATGCTGGCGCTGACAGTGCCATCACCCAGTACTTCTTCAACGCCGACAGTTACTTCCGTTTTGTCGAGCGCGTACAAGCAGCGGGAGTGATGATTCCTGTGGTGCCGGGCATCATGCCGATCACCAATTACAGCAAGCTGGCGCGGTTCTCTGACGCCTGTGGCGCTGAAATCCCGCGCTGGATCCGCAAGCAACTTGAAGCCTACGGCGACGACACGCAGAGCATCCAGGCATTTGGTGAGCAGGTCATCAGCGAAATGTGCGAACGCCTGCTCGACGGCGGCGCCCCGGGGTTGCACTTCTACACCCTGAACCAGGCTGATCCGAGCCTGGCGATCTGGAACAACCTCAAGCTGCCGCGCTGATCTGCCTTTGTGGGAGCGGGCTTGCCCGCGATGGCATCGCTGCGGTCCGTCAAGGGATGCGCGTCGTATGCATCGCGAGCAAGCCCGCTCCCACATGGGTTTAAAGCCGTTGGGCAGCATGAAATCGGCGCGTCGTGATTGCTCTGTTATACTCCGGTTTTTCCGCCAGGCTTACGCCCGGCCGCTCGTCCTTGTACAAGGCATTCAACCTCCCGTTACGGCGCAGCTCTCAGCCAGCGCGAGCGGCATGAATGGGCCTTCAGGACTGGAGCAGGACCGGACGGGATTGCGTCATCTTAAACGCCATTCACGCCAGGCAAGACTATCCCTTTGGGCCAAGCCCTAACTAGAACAGGATTTCTCATGTCCTTTGCTTCCCTCGGTCTCTCCGAGGCTTTAGTCCGCGCCATTGAAGCTGCGGGCTATACCGAGCCTACTCCGGTGCAACAGCGGGCCATTCCCGCCGTGTTGCAAGGTCGCGACCTGATGGTTGCGGCACAGACAGGTACTGGTAAAACCGGTGGCTTCGCTCTTCCGATTCTGGAAAAGCTGTTTCCCAATGGCCACCCGGACAAATCCCAGCGCCACGGCCCACGCCAACCACGCGTGCTGGTCCTGACGCCTACCCGCGAACTCGCCGCCCAGGTGCATGAGAGCTTCAAGCTCTATGCCCGCGACCTGAAGTTCGTGAGCGCCTGTGTTTTTGGCGGTGTGGGCACCAACCCGCAGGTTCAGGCCCTGGCCCGTGGTGTTGACGTACTGGTTGCCTGCCCCGGTCGTTTGCTCGACCTGGCCGGTCAAGGCAGTGTTGACCTGTCCCACGTTGAAATCCTGGTACTCGACGAAGCCGACCGTATGCTCGACATGGGCTTTGTCCATGACGTGAAAAAAGTCCTCGCTCGTCTGCCGGCCAAGCGTCAAAACCTGCTGTTTTCGGCGACGTTCTCCAAGGACATCACCGATCTGGCCGGCAAGCTGCTGCGCAACCCGGAACGCATCGAAGTAACGCCACCGAACACCACGGTCGAGCGTATCGAGCAACGCGTGTTCCGTCTGCCTGCCACGCACAAGCGTGCCTTGCTGGCGCACCTGATCACCGCTGGCGCCTGGGAACAGGTTCTGGTCTTCACCCGTACCAAGCACGGTGCAAACCGCCTGGCCGAGTACCTGGACAAGCACGGCCTCAGCGCTGTGGCCATCCACGGTAACAAGAGCCAGAACGCGCGCACCAAAGCCCTGGCCGACTTCAAGGCCGGTACCGTACGCATTCTGGTAGCGACCGACATTGCCGCTCGTGGCCTGGACATCGACCAGCTGCCGCATGTGGTCAACTTCGAGCTGCCAAACGTCGACGAAGATTACGTTCACCGTATCGGCCGTACTGGCCGTGCCGGTCGTTCGGGCGAGGCGATCTCGCTGGTAGCGCCGGACGAAGAAAAACTGCTGAAAAGCATCGAGCGCATGACCAAACAGAAAATCGCCGATGGCGACCTGATGGGTTTTGACTCGAGCACGGTTGAAGCTGAAAAGCCTGAAGTACGCGAGCGTCCGGATGTGCGTAACCCGCGCAACCCGCCGCGCGGCCCGCGTGGCGACGGTCCGGGTAACCCGGGCGGTGGCGGCGGTCGTAAAGACAAGGGCAAGGAAAAGAGCAAAGAAAAGCCGGCAGCTGCTCGCAGCGAGCGTCCCGCTCGTGAGCAAAAGCCGCGCGAAGCTCAGCCTGCCCGTGAACAGCGTCAGCCAACCCCGCGTGCCGACGCCAATCGTGCGCCGGACGAGTTCCGTGATGACGATGTGGATAACTTTGGTAACCGCGCTGATTACGTCAGCCCGTACCAGAACAAGAACAACCAGAGCCGTGGCCGTCGTCCGGGGGCTCCGGCCCAGGGCGCAGGCACTGGCGCTGCGCCAGCGGGTCGTACCGGTGGCCGTCAGAACGGTCCGCGTACCGGTAGCGGTGCCAGCACTGGCACTCCGCCTGCCAAGCGCAGCGGTCCACGCAGTGGCGCTCCGCGTGACGGCCAGGCCCGTCGCGAAAACCGCCCGGCCCGTGACGATGCCCGTCAAGAGCCAGCGGTTAAAGGCCCACGCGAGAACCAGCCGAAGATCATGCACAAAGAGTCGAAAAGCGATCGCTTCCCGACGCCTGAGCAGCTCGATCAATTGCCGAACCGCCCGCGTGGCGAGAAGCCAGCGCTGCTGACGCGTAACCGCTAAAAATTGTGGGAGCGGGCTTGCTCGCGATTCAGGTACTTCGGGTTAACGGCTGCACCGAGGCAATCCAATCGCGAGCAAGCCCGCTCCTACGACAGCACACAAAAAAACGCCCCGGCTCTCACAAGCCGGGGCGTTTTTTTTAGCCGTTTAAAAGCGCTATTACTTGGCCTTTACGCCTTCCAGCGAGATATCCAGGCTCAGGGTCTGGTCCTTGCTTGGGGACTTGATGCCGAAATCCTGCAGGTTGATGGTGGTGGTCGCGTTGAAACCAGCACGTTCGCCGCCCCACGGATCCTTGCCTTCGCCGTTGAACGTTGCCTTGAAGGTTACAGGCTTGGTCACACCGTGCAGGGTCAGGTCACCTGTTACGTCAGCTGTGTTGTCGCCAGTCGGCACAACCTTGGTCGACTTGAAGGTCGCTTCCGGGTACTTGCTCACGTCCAGGAAATCTTTGCTGGCGATATGCTTGTCACGTTCGGCGTGGTTGGAAAACAGGCTGGCGGTTTTCAGGGTCACGTCAATCTTGCTGTCGGCAGGTTTGGCTGCGTCCCACGAGAACGTACCGCTCCAGTCCTTGAAAGTACCGTGAATGAAGCTGAAGCCCAGGTGGCTGACTTTCCAGTCGATGAAGGCGTGCTGGCCTTCTTTGTCGATGGTGTAGTCAGCCGCCATGGCCTGACCTGCGGTCAGCATTGCGGTTCCGAGAGCCAGCGCAGCGAGGGTCTTTTTCAACATGCGTTCTATTCCTTTTGAGTTGAGGTTGAGCATCAGGCTTTGCGCCCCAGCATACGGTTCAGGGTCGCATCACGATCGATAAAGTGGTGTTTCAAAGCAACCAGACCATGAAGCCCTGCAAAAATGACCACGGCCCATGCCAGGTAAAGATGCACAACACCCGCTACATCAGCCTGGTCAGGCAGGTTGGAAATCAGTGCAGGGACTTCAAACAGGCCGAAAACCGGAATACCCACGCCTTCAGAGGTGGAAATCAGGTAGCCGGCGATCATCACGGCAAACAAACCCAGATACAAAAAACCATGCCCGAGTTTGGCACCGATTCGTGTTGCACGGCTGTAACTGGCCAGTGCCGGTGGTGCCGGGCTGAACCAGATCCATACAACGCGTAGCAGCATTACAGCGAATAGCGTCAGACCAATGCTTTTATGCAGGTCAGGCGCCTCTTTGCGCCAAGGGCTGTAATAGTCCAGACCGACCATCCACAACCCCAGTGCGAACAACCCGAACACCGCCAACGCAACAGACCAGTGCATGAAGATGCTGACGGCACCATAGCGAGAAGAAGAGTTACGTAGCTGCATGACCAACATCCTGTAGGAACTTGGGTCTAAGACTAATGGTTTACCTATCGATTGAAAGCGCATTTTATTGCTGCAAGCTATCGATAAATACGATCTGAAGCCTGAGAGTCAAACGTTAAGCAAACGTTAACAATATTTGTGTTGCCTGTGGGTGTCCAAGGCCGTCTTTGAATACGGAGTAAACGTAATAGGTTGTTACACGCCTGCGCATTGCATAGGCTTGCACTCTTGTTTGCCCGCACACGCCGGGAGCCAGCGCCAGGAGAGTGAAAATGGGCCTGAATAACCAGTGGATGCAACGCGACCTTGCCGTGTTGTGGCATCCCTGCACCCAAATGAAAGACCATGAACAACTGCCCTTGATCCCTATCAAGCGCGGCGAAGGCGTGTGGCTGGAAGACTTTGAAGGCAAGCGCTACCTCGATGCCGTGAGTTCCTGGTGGGTCAATGTGTTTGGCCACTGCAACCCGCGAATCAACCAGCGCATCAAGGATCAGGTCGATCAGTTGGAGCACGTGATCCTTGCAGGCTTCAGCCATCAGCCGGTGATCGAACTGTCCGAGCGGCTGGTCAAGATGACACCTGAAGGCCTGACCCGTTGCTTCTATGCCGATAACGGCTCGTCGTGCATCGAAGTTGCGCTGAAGATGAGCTTTCACTACTGGCTCAACCGTGAACAGCCAGACAAAAAACGCTTCGTTACCCTGACCAACAGCTATCACGGTGAAACCATGGCCGCGATGGCCGTGGGCGATGTGCCGTTGTTCACTGAAACCTACAAGGCGTTGCTGCTCGACACCATCAAGGTGCCGAGCCCCGACTGCTACCTGCGCCCTGAAGGCGTGAGCTGGGAAGCGCATTCGCGCACGATGTTCTTGGCGATGGAGCAGACTCTCGCCGAAAATCATCAAACCGTGGCTGCGGTTATCGTCGAGCCGTTGATTCAGGGCGCGGGTGGCATGCGCATGTACCACCCGGTGTACCTCACACTGCTGCGCGAGGCCTGTGACCGTTACGGCGTGCACTTGATCCTTGATGAAATTGCCGTGGGCTTTGGCCGCACCGGCACCATGTTCGCCTGCGAACAGGCGGGTATCACGCCGGACTTCCTGTGTCTGTCCAAAGCGTTGACCGGTGGCTATTTGCCGTTGGCGGCCTGCATGACCACGGATGAGGTGTACAGCGCGTTCTACGACGATTACCCGACCCTGCGCGCCTTCCTGCATTCCCACAGCTATACGGGTAATCCGCTGGCCTGTGCCGCAGCGTTGGCGACGCTGGATATCTTCGAAGAAGACAACGTTATCGAGAACAACAAGGCCTTGGCTCAACGTATGGCCCTGTCGACTGCCCATCTGGTTGATCATCCTCATGTCTCGGAAGTGCGTCAGACCGGTATGGTGCTGGCCATTGAAATGGTTCAGGACAAGGCCAGCAAAACCGCTTACCCGTGGCAGGAGCGTCGGGGGCTTAAAGTCTTCCAGCACGCCCTGGAGCGGGGTGCGTTGTTGCGCCCACTGGGTAGCGTGGTGTATTTCTTGCCGCCTTACGTGATCACCCCCGAGCAGATCGACTTTTTGGCTGAAGTAGCCAGTGAAGGGATCGATATCGCGACCCGCAGCGACATCAGCGTGGCCGTGCCATCGAATTTTCACCCGGACTTCCGTGACCCGGGTTAAACCGGGCCGTACTGTATCTCCTGTGGGAGCGGGCCTGCTCCCACATTAGCACCCGAATTTTCAGAGAATTTAAATGAGATTGTCCCGCTTTTTTATCGACGCTCCTTTGAGCCTTGGTGAGCATGAATTGCCTGAGGCTCAGGCGCATTACATTGGCCGCGTGCTGCGTATGGCCGAGGGCGATGCCTTGCAAGTGTTCGACGGCTCGGGCCAGGAGTTTCTGGGACGCTTGCTGGAAGTCGGCAAAAAGCGCGTACGCGTGCTGCTGGACGAAACCTTCGCAGGGCAAGTTGAATCGCCGTTGGCCATTCACCTCGGTCAGGGCCTGTCCCGTGGCGAGCGTATGGACTGGGCGATTCAAAAGGCCACCGAGCTGGGCGTGCGTGAAATCACCCCGATCATGAGCGAGCGCTGCGAAGTGCGGCTCAAGGACGAACGCGCCGACAAACGTCTGGCCCACTGGCGGCAGGTGGCGATCAGCGCCTGTGAGCAATGCGGCCGTTCGCGGGTGCCCGTTATCCATCCGCCGGTGTTGCTCAGCGACTGGATCAAAACCACTGAAGCCGACCTCAAGCTGGTGCTGCACCCGGTGTCAGAACCCTTGGCCAGCCACGCGAAACCTTCGCGCCTGGCGTTTTTGATCGGCCCCGAAGGCGGCCTGACCGATAACGAAATCGACCTGGCCCAGGCCGCCGGCTACCAGCCTGCACGCCTTGGCCCACGGGTGCTGCGTACCGAAACTGCGCCGGTTGTAGCCCTGGCCGTGGCGCAGCAGTTGTGGGGTGATTTCTAAGTCAGGCCCTGCTTTTTTGCTTTTGTGGGAGCTGGCTTGCTCGCGATGGGATCGACGCGATTATCCAGACCTACCGCGGCGCCTGCATCGCGAGCAAGCCCGCTCCCACAAAGGTGTGGCCTTCAATTTCAGTCGTTTCGTACGACGTTTCGCTTTCATTCTCGTGAATCATCCGAGAAGATTCCGCTCGCTTGCGCCTGTTCAAATCGGGGAATAGTCTCGGCCCATCGCTGCAAATCAGCGGTCGGGTTTAGTAGCCTGGTAGATGAGCAAGGCGCAAGGCGCCACCTTAGTGAGGCGTTTTTTTTGGCCCCGCTTTATGGTGGCCGTGCGCAGGGCGCCCTCGGACGCGCCGGTTTCCGAGCTCACCGGTCGACTAACCTGCGTACGGCTGCCACCCGTTCGTTTTGGTGTTGTCGGTCATGCACTTGGTGGAGCTGGCCAAGGGTTATGTCGACAAGTCGCTGGATACGCTGGCAACGCACTGAAGCAGCACGCGCCTGAGTGCAGCAGGCGCGTTTTGGGGCAGCTGGTTTGAAGGTGAGGGTGTAACGGAAGACTTTTTTTGACGCCCTTACTCCACCGGATCACTCACCGGCCTGGCGATGATCTGTTTTAGCTCGGCAGTCATCGGGAACTCCAGGTTCAGGCCGTTGGGCGGGATCGGTTGTTCGAACCAGCGCTGGTAAATGCTGGTGATTTCCCCGGACTGATACAGGTCGGCCAGGGTCTTGTTCACCACCGCCAGGAACTGCGGGTCGTCCTTGCGCACCATGCAGCTGTAGATTTCACGGGATTGCTCATCCCCTACAACCACCCATTTGTGCGGATCACGAGCTTTGGCACGTTCGCCGTAGAGCAGCGCATCGTCCATATAAAACGCAACGGCGCGGCCGGTTTCGAGCATCTTGAAGGCTTCACCATGATCTTTGGCACTGATCACGTTCATGCCCATGTTGTGGTCGGCGCTGTAGCTTTTGATAAAGCGTTCGTTGGTGGTGCCTGCCGTTGTCACCACGTTTTTGTCGCGCAAATCATCAAAGCCCTTGATGCCGCTGTCCTTGGCGGTCAGCAGTTGGCCTTTGACGTAAATAAACCCATAGGAAAATGCCACCTGTTTTTGCCGTTCGGCGGTCACGCCGGTTGAGCCGCATTCCAGGTCTACGGTGCCGTTCTGCACCAGCGGGATGCGGGTTTGCGAGGTCACCAGGTTGTATTTGACCTTCAGCGGTTTGCTGCCCACTTGCTGCTGGATGCGCTCGACGATTTTATTGGCCAGCTCCACCGAATAGCCCATGGGCTTGCCGCTGTTATCGCCCACATAGGAGAACGGCACCGATGCATCGCGATAACCCAGGGTAATACTTCCCGAGTCGGCGATTTTTTTCAGTGTGCCCTGCAACGGGGCTTCGTTGGCTTGTACGGCATGGCTGATTAACAGGCCCAGCGTGCAACTGATCAAGGCAAATTTTTTCATTGTTGTTTTCCCCTCACACAGATTAATGACGAACTGCAATCACGCTGATTTCCACCAATACCTCAGGCCGTGCCAGCTCCGCCTGCAGGGTGGTGCGGGTGGGCGCCTTGCCTGCCGACAGCCAGGCTGACCACACGGCATTCATGGCCGCAAAGTCGCGCTGGATGTTTTGCAGGTAAAGGGTGGCGTTAACGATGTGGTCTTTATCGCTGTCAGCTTCGGCCAACAGGGCGTCGATCTTGCTCAACACTTCTTGCGTTTGCGCGGTAATGTCCTCGCTTTGCGTAGGCACCTGTCCCGACAGAAACACCAGGGCTTCAAACGTCGCGGCGGCGCTCAAACGGTCATTGCTGTTGATGCGTTGAATGGTCATAGGGCTTTCCTTGTGGACGGGATGGCGCACTCAGGCGGCCAGGCCTTGCATGTCAATGGAGGTTTTGCGTTGTGCAATCAGTTCGCTGAGCAAGCGCCCGCTGCCGCAGGCCAGGGTGAAGCCCAGGGCGCCGTGGCCCAGGTTGAGCCACAGGTTGCGATAACCGCTGGCACCCAGGATGGGTACGCCGCTGGGGGTTGCAGGGCGCATGCCAGCCCATTCGATGGCGGTTTGATAGTTGCCCGCATCCGGGAAAGTGCTGCTGGCCAGTTGACGCATTTGCGCCAGGCGCTTGGGGTCCGGGGCAGGGTCGAAGCCGACGATATCGACCATCGCGGCGATGCGCAGTTGCTCGCCGATACGCGCGTAGACAATTTTGCGGTCGTAGTCGGTAATGCTCACTTGTGGTGCCTTTTGCGGGTCGGTCAGGGCCAGCGTAAGGCTGTAACCCTTGAGCGGGTACAACGGCAGGTGTAGCCCCGGCAGGCGCAGGGCCGGGCTGTTGTGCCCGGCGGCGAGCACCAGTTGGTCCACGGCCAGAACCTCGTCGCCCATTTCCACTGCCTGTACCGCCCCGTTGGCGTGGCGAAGCCGGGTGACGGTCTTGCCCAGCATAAAGGTGCAACGGCCACTGGCCTGCAAGCGGGCGGCCAGTTGCTGACAGAATCCGTGGCAATCCCCGACCTCTTCGCTGGGGGTATAAATACCGCCGACGAATGCCGAGCCTTGCAGCCCGGGTTCCAGGCTGGCGCACTCGCCGGCAGTCAGTGCTTGTTGAAATGAGCTGTGGATAACTTTTTTCCGGGCCTTTTCAAAGTTGCCGCGCTCACGGAACGCCACCAGCTTGCCGTTGCGCTGCCAGGCGAAGCCGTCGAGCTGATCTTCTTCGCGCCACTGCTGCAGCGTGGCCTGGCTGAGCAATGCCAGGCGCAGCAAATGCGCGCCATTGCGCTGGTTCACCGAGCCACGGCAGGCAGCCACAAACGAGGCCAGCCAGCGCCATTGGGCCGGGTCCATGCGCGGGCGCAGCTTGAGGGGCGAGTCGCCGCGCAACATCCAGCCCATCGCTTGCCACGGCACGCCGGCATCGGCCAGCGGTGCTACATAGCGGTAGGAGAGCTGGCCACCATTGGCAAAGCTGGTCTGGCTGCCCAAAGTCGGGCGGGCCTCGATCACCGTCACTTCAAAGCCGTCGCGCACCAGGGCATACGCTGTAGCCAGCCCGATTACGCCCCCGCCGATGATGCAAACTCGCTGTGCCATGTCAGTCCTCACCCTTGCTGTTCGGGCTTCAGATTAGGGGCAGGTGACAGGCGGCGAACAATGAATAAAGATGGTCATCCCATAAACAAAGGTTATGGACTACTGCCATGCGCTTGCGTCATATCGAAGTGTTTCAGGCGATTCGCCAAACCGGTTCTGTCAGTGCGGCGGCGCAGTTGCTGCATGTGTCGCAGCCTGCGGTGAGCAAGGTGCTGCAACACGCTGAGCAGCGGCTGGGGTTCCCGTTGTTTCTGCGGGTACGCGGCAAATTGCAGCCCACCCCGGAAGCGCTATTGCTCGAGCGCGAAGTCGACAAGGTGACCGAGAGCCTGCAAGGGGTGCAGCGTCTGGCGCAAAGCCTGCGGCGTACGCCGGGGCATCGTTTGCGCATTGGCAGTACGCCAGCCTTGGCATTGGCGCTACTGCCGCCCGTGATCAGCGAGTGGAAGCACCGATATCCGGACATCAACTGTGAACTGGTCAGTGCTCATACACGTGAATTGATCCAGAACCTGTTGATGCGCGAACTGGACGTAGCCCTGACCTTCAAACTGCCCGACCACCCGGGCCTCAAGGCCCAGGCGTTGGCCCACGGCGTATTGGTGGCACTGGCTCCGCGGGGGTTCTGGCCTGATGCAAGTGAAGGTGTGCCACTGGCGCTGGATGAACTGGCGGATGCGCCTTTGATCGGCCTGAGCAGTGCCGATCCGTTGTTTGCACGGCTGGACAGCTACCTGCAATCGGTTGAGCCGCCGCCACGTATCAGCATTGCGGTACAAACCTATTCACTGGCGCGGGCGATGGTGGAGGCGGGGGCCGGGTTGGCGGTGATCGATCCGTTTACGGCGCTGGGAGCGTCGCGGGCGAGTACCGTGATCCGGCCTCTGAGCCCCGCACTACCGATTACGCTGTATGCGCTGACCCGGGCCGATGAGGCCCCGGTACATACGCTGGAAGGGTTGCTGCAACTGTTCGCAGAGCGTGCCAGCGAACAGTTGCAGCGGTTGGCGGGTTGATAACGCGATTTAACAGTGTGGGAGCGGGCTTGCTCGCGATAATGGCCGCGCGATTTGTCTGAGTGACCACGGCGCTACCATCGCGAGCAAGCCCGCTCCCACAGGGTGGGGGTTACTTCGGCAAGGCGTACACCACCACCTGATCACCTACCTGATCTTTCAAGATCGAGTTGCCCCCCGCTACAAACGCCACATACTGACGGCCCTTGTATTCATAGATCGCGGGGTTGGCCACGGCAGGGGCCATGACGATGTCCGACCACAATTCCTTGCCGTCATCCAGGGAGTAGGCGCGCACCTTGGCATCCATCGAGGCACCGATAAACACCACGCCACCGGCCGTTACTGCCGGGCCACCAATGGTCGGTGAGCCCATGCTTTCAGGCATGTACCAGCCCCATTGCTGCACGGCACCCATCGGCCGGCGCCATTTCACGTCACCGGTGTTCATGTTGATTGCCACGATTTCACCGAAAGGCGGTGCCCAGCACGGCATGCCTGCCCAGTTTTGCGCGTTCAGCAAACTCATGCCGTAAGGCGCGCCGATCTGTGGGTAGAAGCCGTTTTCGTTGCCGGAGTCTTTAGGCTGTTTGTCGTAGGAAGCGCGATCCCACAGCTTGATCATCTGCACGATGTGCGAGGTGTTCACAATGGCCACCTGGCTCACCGGGTCAAACGCTACACCGCCCCATTGCACGCCACCGGCGCTGTCCGGGTAAGCCAGGACGCCGTTGCCTTTGGTCGAAGGCGGTGAGTACATGCCGTTGTATTCCAGGCCGTCCCACATTTTGCTGCACTGGCCGAAACCGACGATATCGGCGATTTTCCAGATGGCTGGTTTTTTCGACTGATCCAGCAGCGGCGCAGGTTTGGTCGGGAACGGTTGGGTCGGTGAGTAGACTTCGCCGTCGGCGTCGCCTTTGGGCACCGGGCGCTCTTCGATCGGCCACACGTCTTCACCGGTACGGCGGTCAACAGTGAACAGGAAACCCATCTTGGTCGCTTGTACCAGCGCGGCGACAGGCTTGCCGTCGACGGTGATATCCATCAGCGTGGGCGCCGAGTTGATGTCGTAGTCCCACAAGTCATGGTGAACCCACTGACGAGACCAGACGACCTTGCCGGTATTGATATCCAGCGCAGTGGTGGAGGTGCCCAGAGGAATCGGTTTGGTCCGGTTGCCGCCCCAGTAGTTGGGTGACGGTGAGGACACGGGGATGTACAGCAAGCCCAGAGCCGGGTCATAAGACATCGCGGTCCAGATGTTGGCGGTACCGGTTTTGCCAGCTTCTTCATCCGGGATCGGCTTGAATTCCCATTCCAGCTCACCGGTGCGGGCATTGAGGGCAAACAGCGAGCCCGGTGATTCAACTTCGTATTCCCAGTCTTTGCCGGCCCAGCCCACGATCAGCTTGTCGCCAATAACGGTGGGGGGTTGCAGCTGGGAAAGTGGCCACTTGGCGTTGACCTTGTTCCACTGGTTGACGTCCACCACGCCATTTTTACCGAAGCCTTCGCAGGGTTTGCCGGTATCGGCATCCACCGCGTACAGCTGTGCGGTCATATTGCCCAGGTACACGACCTTCTGGCAGGCCACGCCGGCTTGCGGGTTTTTTTCCTGCCAGTAGGCCACACCGCGTGATTTAAGCGCGGGCTGGGTTTCGGCCACCAGGGGCGATTTGGTGTCGTAGGTCCACTTCTCTTTGCCGGTCTCGGGCTCAAGGGCGATGATCCGGTAGAACGGCGTGCCGACGTAGAGTGTGTCATTGGCGAAAATGGGCGTGGCGGACCACACCGACGGCGGAATTTTGCCGGTGCCGGTGGACATGTCGCCGGTGAAGTACTGCCAGACTTTGGTCAGTTTACCGACGTTGTCCTTGTTGATCTGGGTGAGGGGCGAGTACTTCTGCGAGCTGAGCTGGCCGTGGAAGCTGTCCCATTCCTTGCCGCTGGGGATCGGGATTCTGGCGTCTTCGGCAGAGATGCTCGACGGTGCCAGCAACGGTGGCGGTACGGTGTAGGTGTCCTGGGCGTAAGCGTTGGATACCCCGGCGAGCAGGCACAGCGCCGGTGCTGTCAAAATGTGCTTCTTGATCCCGTTCATATCGCGCTCCTTGCTGGCTTGGGGCCAAAGGTTTCAATGACAACACCCACGGCGTAGACCAGCAGGGCAATCACTGTCCACCAACCATGCAGCAGGCTGGCGGCAAAAATGGTGCCTATCGCACCGGCCCAGCCCAGAAACAGGACGAAGTTGCGCAAGCCTCCTGCCCCGGTCTTGAGCAGCAGTACGCCCAGGACAAACAGCACCAGTTCGGCAAACATAGTGGTCATTGCCCCGCCGGAACCCGTCACACCGGACAATGGCATAAAGAACCGCCCTGCCGTAATGGCCAGGGCAGCCAGAGCCGCGATGATCATGATATGGGCACCCAGTTGGCGCCTGGGCGGTGCGTAGGCTGCAGAAGTACTCATCCCTTTCTCCTTAGCGATTCATGCCCGAGGGCATCACGGAAAGTGAGTGTAGCCAAGGCGGAGGAAATCGCCGGGAGGATGCAAGCGGCAGCAATCTTTGTGGGAGCGGGCTTGCTCGCGATACAGGCGGCTCGGTCTCTTTGACAGACCGAGTAGATGCCATCGCGGGCAAGCCCGCTCCCACAGGAAATGTGAGTGTCAGTGCGCCTGCTCAGCCTCCACCGGCGCATCCTTGGTCACATGCTTGACCAGTTTGCCGATGGTCAGGCCCTGGAACAGGATCGAGGACAGCACCACGATATAAGTGATACTCAGGATCAGGTCGCGCTCCGGGCCCAGCGGCAAGGCCAGGGCCAGCGCCACCGAAACACCACCGCGCAAGCCGCCCCAGGTGAGGATACGGATAGTGCCGCGCGGCACGGTGCGCCAGCGGCGCAGCAAGACAATGGCCGGGGCCACAGTCAGCAGGCGCGACAGCAAAATGGCCACGGCCAAACCACTGGCAGCCAGCAGATGCAGCCACGAGAACGGCAGCAGCAAGAGTTCCATGCCGATCAGCGCAAACAGCAGCGCATTGAGCATGTCATCCAGCAGCTCCCAAAAACCGTCCATGTAGCGACGGGTCATCTCGTTCATGGCCTTGTTGCGGCCCAGGTTGCCGATGATCAAACCGGCGACCACCATCGCAATCGGCGCCGATACATGCAGCTCACTGGCCATGGCCGAGCCGCCAATCACCAGGGCCAGGGTCAGCATCACTTCGATCTGGTATTGCTCGATGCTCTTGATCATGCGGTACACCAGGTAACCGATCAGGCCGCCGAACACCACGCCGCCAATGGCTTCGTGGGCGAACAGCATGGCCGTGGCGCTCAGGCTAGGTGTTTCGCCCAGTTGCACGATGCCCAACAGCACGGTGAACACCACAACGGCGGTGCCGTCATTGAACAGCGACTCACCGACGATGGTGGTTTTCAGTGGCTTGGAGGCATTGGCCGTACGCAGCACGCCGAGCACGGCAATCGGATCGGTGGGGGAGATCAGTGCACCAAACAGCAGGCAGTACAGGAAGCTGATATGCCAGCCGAACAGGCCGAAAATCCAGTACGCCAGGCTGCCGATCACCGTAGTGGCAATCAATACGCCGACCGTGGCCAGTAAACCAATGGGCCAGCGATAGCTGCGCACGTCGTTGAAATTCACATGCAGGGCGCCGGCAAATAGCAGGAACGACAGCATCCAGTTCATCAGCAGGTCGCCGAAGTCGATCTGGCCGATCAGCTCTTGCACGCGCTCTTCCAGCCCGGGGTAACCGAGAAAGCTCAAGCCTTGCAACAGCAGGGAAAACATCAGGGCGGTGACCATCACGCCAATCGTCGGCGGCAGGCCGATAAAGCGGAAGTTCACATAAGTCAGTAGTGAGGTCAGGCAGATAAACGCAGCAACAAGCTCAAGCATCCGGGATCCTGTGGTGGCGAGAGTGAATGGAAATCCGATGGGTTCGGGTCATGTTTGGATGCAAAAACGGGCGTCAGGGGCACATCCCGGAGGTGTGGCAAACGGACGCGAAGTGCGAGGTCATTGACCACAGTGCTGCACTGAGGTTGCATGGTGGCGCTTGCGGCAGTCGCAGGTTGATAACAATAAGGAGTCTGCGGTGCTGGCAACGGTGTTGGTGTTGGTCGCGGCGGTATTGCACGCGATCTGGAACACCCTGATCAAGTTCAGCGGTGAGCGCTTGCTGGTGATCGCCTGCATGGACACGGTGGCGCTGGTGGTGGTGGCGGCGCTGGTGGGGTTTGCGCAATGGCCACCGGCGGATATCTGGCCGTGGATCCTGGCGTCGGTATTTTTCGAGCTGGTGTACCGGGTGCTGCTGATCCGCGCGTATCGGGTGGGGGATCTGGGTCTGGTGTACCCGCTGATGCGCGGGCTGTCGCCATTGGTGGTGCTGGCGCTGACCCTGACCTTTGCCGGAGAAGTGCTGACCGGGCAGCAGATTATCGGTATTTTGCTGATCCCGTGCGGCATGGCCTGCCTGTTGTGGCAGGGCGGTGGCGGTGATCGCCTGCCCTGGTCGATGCTGCCGGTCGTGGCGCTGATCGGCCTGTGCATTGGTTGCTATACCTTCCTGGATGGCCAGGCTATCCGCCGCTGGTCGCACCCGCTGGATTACCTGGTTTGGGTCACGCTGCTCAGCGCCTGGCCGTTTCCGTTGCTGGCGGTTACCCGCAAGCGTGCCGCGTTTGCGCTGTTCTGGCGTACACAATGGCGATTGGGCGTGGCGGTGGGGGTTTGCGTGCTGGCCAGCTATGCGCTGGTGCTGTGGGCCATGCAACTGGGCTCGATTGCCGAGGCGGCGGCGCTGCGTGAAGTCAGTGTGATTCTGGTGGTGCTGTTCGGTATGCGTTACCTCAAAGAACCTTTCGGCGGACCGAGGCTCTTAGCCTGTGGGCTGGTGCTGATCGGCATGCTCGTGATGAAACTCTAAAAAGGAAATTCCAATGACGGTTGCTTTCTGGTGTGTGCTGATTGCCTTCTGTTTGACCTATGTGTGTACCGCCTTTGCCAAGTTCAGTGACGGCAAGTTCGGGCCCAGGCAAAACCATGATCCGCGTACGTTTCTTGACGGCCTGCAAGGGTTTGCCAAGCGTGCCCACAGTGCCCAGCTCAACAGCTTTGAAGTGACCCCGGCGTTTGCCGCGGCGGTGATCATTGCCGATATCGTCGGCAACGCCCAGCCGGTGACCATTGACGTGCTGGCGGTGCTGTTTATTACCAGTCGCATGCTCTACATCATCTGCTACCTGGCTGACTGGGCGATGCTGCGTTCCATCGTGTGGTTTATCGGCATGGGGCTGGTGGTCAGCTTCTTTTTTGTGTCGATGTAACGCAATCACCACACTGCCTGTGGGAGCGGGCTTGCTCGCGATGTCGGCGATGCGGTTTACCTGATGCGCCGCAGTGATGCCATCGCGAGCAGGCTCGCTCCCACAAGGGCAGTTACAACGGCAACGCCGCCCCTTTAGGCCACAGCAGCCAGATATTGCCCTTCTGTTTCATGTCGCCTGCAATTTGCCCTGCCTCGGGGCCCGTACCGACAAAGAAGTCGGCCCGCACTTCGCCGGCAATGGCGCCGCCGGTGTCCTGGGCGGCAACCGGGCGCACGATGGGCTGGCCGTCGGCCTGGGTGGTCGATAACCACAACAGGCTGCCCAGCGGGATTACCTTGCGGTCCACTGCCACGCTGTAACCGGCCGTCAGCGGCACGTTCAGCGAGCCGCGCGGGCCTTCGTTGCTGTCGGCGTTCTGGGTGAAAAATACATAGCTCGGGTTGCTGGCAAGCATCTCGTGGACACGCTGCGGGTTGGCCATGGCCCAGGCGTGAATGGTGCCCATGGTCACGTCTTCTTTTTTCAGCTCGCCTTGCTCGACCAGCCAGCGGCCAATCGGTTTGTACGGGTGGCCGTTCTGGTCGGCATAGCCAATGCGCAGTTGACGGCCATTGTCGAGCTGGACCCGGCCAGAGCCCTGGATCTGCAGGAATTGCAGATCCATCGGATCGGTCAGCCACGCCAGTACCGGAGCATTCAGGCCGTTGCTGTTGATGGTTTCGGCTGTGTCATAAGGCTTGAGTACACGGCCTTCGAGGCGACCGCGCAGGCGTTTGCCTTTGAGCTCGGGGTAAATGCTGTCCAGGTTGACCACGATCAGATCAGACGGTACGCCGTAGATCGGCACATTGGCCGCCTGGGTGGGCTTGAGGCTGCCCGGGTAAACGGGTTCGTAGTAACCGGTGATCAGGCCGTCGCTGCTGCCTTCGGCCGAACGCAAGCTGTAGACGTCGAGGTGGGTTTGCAGGAAATTGCTGATTTCAGCCACGCTGGGGCTGGCAGGCAGGGCCGCAGCGTCGCTGCATACCGGCCCCCAGTTGGCGTCGGCCTTGAGACGGGTGCAGGCGCTGCGCCATGAAGCGAAGCCGCTTTGCAGGTCATTGCCTGTCACTTCCGGCAGCGCACTCCAGTCGGCTTTGCTGTAGGTCGTGTGAGGTTCAGGTTTTGCGGCATTTTTGTCCGCGTCCTTGTCGGTGCCGTTGCACCCGGCCAGGAGCATGACAACGGGCAGCGCCCAGGCCAGTGGTTTGAAAAATATGTTCATTGACGCTGTTCCTTAACGGCTGCCGAGGTCTGATGGCCTTCAAGGCAACCCGTATATTTAATAAGGGTATTGGTCTTTACGGGTGACACGAGGATACTGGCGGCCGATTTCCGTGACCTGAAGCCACCATGATTCTTAAACGATTGACTGTTGTAGTGCTGGCCTGCCTGACGCTGACGGCGTGTGGCGGGGTTGATCCCGATTCGCCGCTGGGCCAGCGTAAAGCGATTTTCAAGCAAATGCTAAAGACCAGTGAAGATCTGGGCGGCATGTTGCGGGGTCGAATTCCGTTCGATGGTCCGCGCTTTACCGCAGGCGCTATCAAGTTGGATGCGTTGGCTTACGAGCCGTGGAAGCATTTCCCTCAAGTAAAGGAGAGCGATCAAACCAGCGCTACTGATGACGTCTGGCAAAAGCAGGCACGTTTTCAGGAGTTGGCGCGGCAGTTGGAGGCTGCTACGGGTGAGCTGGTTATCGCCAGCCAGGTGCAACCCTACAAGGCCAGTAACCTGATGCCTGCGGTGCAGAAGGTCGAAGACACCTGCAGTGCGTGCCACAAGGCATTCAGGAATCACTGAGTAAAGTTGAGCCGGTACCCACCTGCTGTGGGAGCGGGCTTGCTCGCGATGCAGGCGACGCGATCTGTCAGGCAGACCGCAGCGATCCCATCGCGAGCAAGCCCGCTCCCACAGGGCGAATTACTTGTCCAGCTGATCCAGCGCTTCCTGCAACTCTTTGCGCGATTCGGCCAGCTTGTTTTTGCGCTTGTCGATTTTCTCCGGATCGCCTTTCTTCATGGCCTTGTCCAGATCTGCCTGGCGCTTGCTGACTTCGTGCTTGGCTTCCAGCACCTTGTTTTCGCGTTCCTTGCGCAGGCCCGCGTCGGTGCAATGGGCTTCAACTTCGCTCAGGGCTTTTTCCAGGCCTGCTACCTGGTTGCTGTTGCCGTGGGCACGCGCTTGCTCAAGTTGCAGGGTGATGGCCTGCTTCTTGGCAGCACAGCCGGTCAGTTCAGGCGCTGTGTCGGCGGCCATCAGCGGGGCAGCCAACAGGCCGCAGACAGTAAACAGGGCGAGCGGTGAAAGTAATTTCATAAATAGCTCCATGACCAAAGATGACAATTAAATAAGGTCGAAAGAACGCTGCACAAGCGTCGTTCGGCGGTTCGAAACCGTGGATGTTAGCAGCATCCGTACGCAAGCAATCCGTTGCGCGATGCCCGCCAGCAGCAAAAAGCCCCGAACAGTCGCCTGTCCGGGGCTTTTGGTGCAGCAGGCTTACTTACAAACCAGCGGCAGTACGCAGTTCTTCAGCGCGGTCGGTACGCTCCCACGTGAACGTGGTGAAGGTATCGTCGCCAACCGTTTTGGTCTGCGGGATACGGCCGAAGTGACCGTATGCTGCAGTTTCCTGGTACATCGGGTGCAGCAGATCAAGCATCTTGGTGATGGCGTATGGACGCAAGTCGAACACCTCACGCACCAGCTTGATGATCTTGTCGTCGGAAATTTTGCCAGTGCCGAAAGTATTCAACGAAATCGAAGTCGGTTGAGCGACGCCGATTGCGTAGGAAACCTGGATCTCGCAACGCTCAGCCAGGCCGGCAGCCACGATGTTCTTGGCCACGTAACGACCGGCGTAGGCCGCCGAACGGTCAACCTTGGATGGATCTTTACCCGAGAACGCGCCGCCGCCGTGACGGGCCATGCCGCCGTAGGTGTCAACGATGATCTTGCGACCGGTCAGGCCGCAGTCGCCAACCGGGCCACCGATGATGAACTGGCCAGTAGGGTTGATGTGGAACTGGGTGTCTTTGTGCAACAGATCAGCAGGCAGCACGTGCTTGACGATCAGCTCCATGACGCCTTCGCGCAGGTCTTTGTTCGACACTTCCGGGTTGTGCTGGGTCGACAGCACGATGGCGTCGATGGCCACAACCTTTCCGCCTTCGTAACGGCAAGTGACCTGGGACTTGGCGTCCGGGCGCAGCCACGGCAGCAGGCCGGATTTGCGGGCTTCTGCCTGGCGCTGTACCAACTGGTGAGAGAAGGTGATCGGTGCCGGCATTAGCACGTCGGTTTCGTTGCTGGCGTAGCCGAACATCAGGCCCTGGTCGCCGGCGCCCTGATCTTCAGGCTTGGCGCGGTCTACACCCTGGTTGATGTCAGGAGACTGCTTGCCGATGATGTTCATCACGCCGCAGGTAGCACCGTCGAAGCCGACGTCGGAGCTGGTGTAACCGATGTCGGTGATCACGTCACGAACGATCTGCTCCAGGTCAACCCAGGCCGAAGTGGTGACTTCGCCGGCGATGATTGCTACGCCGGTTTTCACCAGAGTCTCGCACGCCACACGGGCGAACTTGTCTTCAGCAATGATGGCGTCCAGCACCGCGTCAGAAATCTGGTCGGCGATTTTGTCCGGATGCCCTTCAGACACGGACTCGGAGGTGAAAAGGGAGTATTCGCTCATCTCGACGGTTTCCTAATATTTACCGATGGTGAGTGTCGCCAGCTGGCCGCTGAAAGTGGCGGACCTGAAGCTGGAAACCATTACGTAAGCCTACATAGAGGCTTTCCCCGGGAACGAGTCCCGCAGCGGTGGCCCAACGGGCCAGATCATCTTGTTCAAAACCCAGCCATAAATCACCGCAGGCCTCGCGGGCCCACGCCTGATTATGGCTGCACAACTCTGTTACCAGCAGGCTACCGCCCGGTTGCAGCAAGGTCGCCAGTTGCCTGAGTGCTTCGGCCGGTGCAGCGAAATGGTGCAAGACCATGTTCACGACCACGCAATCGACCTGGATCGGTGCTTCATGCAGCGCGTCGGCCAGGATCAGGCTGACGTTGTTCAGTGACTCGCGTTCACACAACTGGCGGGCCAGCTCCAGCATCACCGGGCTGTTGTCCAGCGCCGTGACCTGATGGAAACGACGGGCCAGGTCGGGCAAGAAGCTGCCATCGCCGGGGCCGACTTCCAGGGCTGTGGCCCCCGGGCCGAAGCTCAGTTTGTCGAGCAGGGTTAAAACACTGTCACGGTATTGCGGCAAGCCGGCGATCAAATCCTGTTGAGCGCGAAATTTCTCGGCTATGCGTGAGAAAAAGTCCTGACTGGCGGCTGCACGTTGTCCGTGTACGGCGCTGATGCGCGCCTGTACATCGGCGGGCAAGGCCAGGTTATCGACCTCTTCCAGCAGTGCTGCATGCAATTTGCCGCCCAGTTGTTCGGTATGGGGCAGGGCGCGGCGATAAAAAATCGCGTTGCCTTCACGCCGGGTTGCAACCAGCCGTGCCTGGGACAGCACCTTGAGGTGGTGGCTCATGCCGGACTGCCCGGTGGCGAAGATCTGTGTCAGTTCCAGCACACCAAACGAATCGTTGGCCAACGCGCGCAGCACATTGAGTCGCAGCGGATCGCCTCCAGCCTTGCACAGGGCGGAGAGCTCGTCGCAATCGTCATGGCGGATTGAAGGCACGCGTAAGTTCATGGGGCCGCAGTCTAGTTACCCGCTCAAGCCCCCGCAAGTTCAATATCAAAACTTTTTGATATTGGTCGATAAATGGCACGTTTGTCGGGTGGAGTGTGCTTATTAACGAAATGAAATGTCCGATCCTTAACAGATTGCCTGCCTGAACAAAGGAAAAACGTTTCAGCTGACTATCTGTCATTGCCCCGAGGGGGTGGGTGAGGGAAAATGCTCGCCTTTTTTCCGTTTCGATTTAACTTCCAATACCCAGGAGAACAGCGATGCCCAGCCGTCGTGAGCGTGCCAACGCCATTCGTGCACTCAGCATGGATGCCGTGCAAAAAGCCAACAGCGGTCATCCAGGTGCCCCTATGGGTATGGCGGATATCGCCGAAGTACTGTGGCGCGATTATCTGAAGCACAACCCGAGCAATCCTTCGTTCGCTGACCGTGACCGCTTCGTGCTGTCCAACGGCCACGGTTCGATGCTGATCTACTCGTTGTTGCACCTGACCGGCTATGACCTGTCGATCGACGACCTGAAAAACTTCCGCCAGCTGCACAGCCGCACCCCGGGCCACCCGGAGCTGGGCTACACGCCGGGCGTTGAAACCACCACTGGCCCGTTGGGTCAGGGCCTGGCCAACGCTGTGGGCTTTGCCCTGGCCGAAAAAGTCATGGGCGCGCAGTTCAACCGTCCTGGCCATAACGTTGTCGATCACCACACCTACGTGTTCCTGGGTGATGGCTGCATGATGGAAGGCATTTCCCACGAAGTTGGCTCGCTGGCCGGCACCCTGGGCCTGAGCAAACTGATCGCTTTCTACGATGACAACGGCATCTCCATCGATGGCGAAGTTGAAGGCTGGTTTACCGACGACACGCCAAAGCGTTTCGAAGCCTACAACTGGCAAGTGATCCGTAACGTTGACGGTCACGACCCGGAAGAAATCAAGACCGCGATCGAAACCGCACGCAAAAGCGACCAGCCAACGCTGATCTGCTGCAAGACCACCATCGGTTTCGGTTCGCCGAACAAGCAGGGCAAGGAAGACTGCCACGGTGCTCCACTGGGCAACGATGAAATCGCCCTGACCCGCAAGGCCCTGAACTGGAACCACGGTCCATTTGAAATCCCGGCTGATATCTACGCCGAATGGGATGCCAAGGAAGTCGGTGCTGCGGTTGAGTCCGAGTGGGACAAGCGCTTCGCTGCCTACGCTGCCGAGTTCCCTGAGCTGGCCGCCGAGCTGTCCCGTCGCCTGAGCGGCAAGCTGCCAGCTGACTTCGATGCCAAGGCCAACGCCTACATCGCTGAAGTCGCGGCCAAAGGCGAAACCATCGCCAGCCGTAAAGCCAGCCAGAACGCGCTGAATGCCTTCGGCCCGTTGCTGCCTGAACTGCTGGGCGGCTCCGCTGACCTGGCCGGCTCCAACCTGACCCTGTGGAAAGGTTGCAAAGGTGTTTCGGCTGAAGACGCCAGCGGCAACTACGTGTACTACGGTGTACGTGAGTTCGGCATGAGCGCCATCATGAACGGCGTTGCCCTGCACGGCGGCCTGGTGCCTTACGGTGCAACCTTCCTGATGTTCATGGAATACGCCCGCAACGCCATCCGCATGTCGGCCCTGATGAAACAGCGCGTGATCTATGTGTTCACCCACGACTCCATCGGTCTGGGCGAAGACGGCCCGACTCACCAGCCGATCGAACAGCTGACCAGCCTGCGTACTACGCCGAACCTGGACACCTGGCGCCCGGCCGATGCGGTGGAATCCGCAGCTGCCTGGAAATACGCCCTGGAGCGCAACGACGGCCCGTCCGCGTTGATCTTCTCGCGTCAGAACCTCAACCACCAGAACCGTGATGCCGGCCAGATTGCCGATATCAACCGTGGTGGCTACGTGCTCAAGGACTGCGCAGGCGAGCCTGAGCTGATCCTGATCTCGGCCGGTTCCGAAGTGGGCCTGGCTGTTCAGGCCTGGGAAAAACTGACCGAACAGGGCCGCAAGGTTCGTGTGGTGTCGATGCCATGCACCAGCGTGTACGAAGCTCAAGATGCGGGCTACAAGCAGTCGGTTCTGCCGCTGCAGGTGAGCGCCCGTATCGCCATTGAAGCCTCCCACGCTGACTACTGGTACAAGTACGTGGGCCTGGAAGGCCGCGTGATCGGCATGACCACCTACGGCGAGTCGGCGCCTGCGCCTGCCTTGTTCGAGGAGTTCGGCTTCACCCTGGAAAACATCCTGGGTCAGGCTGACGAGCTGCTGGAAGACTAAGTAACAAAGTGGCTGCCTTATTCGCGAGCAGGCTCGCTCCCACATGGGCTATGTAGATCCCTGTGGCAGCGAGCCTGCTCGCGAAATAGTAGTGGTGAAGGATTCACCTTGGTAATCGAGAACCCCATGCCTCAACCGCGTCCCTACAAAGTTGCACTCAACGGCTACGGCCGGATTGGTCGTTGTGTCTTGCGTGCGTTGTTCGAGCGAGGGGCTTCTGCCGGGTTTGAAATTGTTGCACTCAATGATTTGGCCGATATGGCCAGTCTCGAATATTTGACGCGCTTCGACTCCACCCATGGCCGGTTTCCCGGCGAGATACGGATCGAAGGCGACTGCCTGCATATCAATGGCGACTGCGTGGAAGTGTTCCGCAGTGCCACCCCCGAAGGGATCGACTGGGCCGCGCTGGGCATTGACCTGGTGCTGGAATGCTCCGGTGTCTACAACACCCGTGCCGACGGCCAGCGCTTTCTGGATGCCGGGGCTCCCGGCGTACTTTTTTCGCAACCGATGGCCAGCGACGCCGATGTCGACGCCACCATTGTCTACGGCGTCAACCAGCACAGCCTGACGGGCGAAGAGCGCCTGGTGTCCAACGCTTCCTGCACCACCAATTGCGGCGTACCGCTGTTGCGTCTGCTGGATCAGGCGCTTGGCCTGGAGTACGTGTCGATCACCACGATTCACTCGGCGATGAACGATCAGCCGGTCATCGATGCCTACCATCATGAAGACCTGCGACGTACTCGCTCGGCCTTTCAGTCGGTGATTCCGGTATCGACCGGCCTGGCCAAAGGCATTGAGCGCCTGTTGCCGGAACTTGCCGGCCGAATTCAGGCCAAAGCAGTACGGGTGCCGACCTTGAACGTGTCGTGCCTGGACATCACCCTGACCACGGCCCGGGATACCGATGCCGCAGAAGTGAACCGCCTGCTGCGCGAGGCTGCCACCAGCGGCCCGCTCAAAGGCTTGCTGGCCTACACCGAGCTGCCGCACGCCAGCTGTGATTTCAATCATGACCCTCATTCGGCCATTGTCGATGCCAGCCAAACCCGCGTTTCCGGCCCCCGGCTGGTGAACCTGCTGGCCTGGTTCGACAACGAATGGGGTTTTGCCAATCGAATGATCGATGTGGCAGAGCACTACTTGCACGTTACCCACCCAAAATCCGTTCTCTAACATTAGAAACTCAGGAATTGCGACCCATGACCGTGTTGAAGATGACCGACCTCGATCTGCAAGGTAAACGCGTACTGATCCGCGAAGACCTCAACGTCCCAGTCAAGGACGGTGTAGTCACCAGCGATGCGCGTATCCTCGCTTCGCTGCCGACCATCAAGCTGGCGTTGGAAAAAGGCGCGGCGGTTATGGTCTGCTCGCACCTGGGACGTCCGACTGAAGGCGAGTTCTCGGCTGAAAACAGCCTCAAGCCTGTAGCCGAGTACCTGAGCAAGGCCCTGGGCCGTGAAGTGCCGCTGGTCAGCGATTACCTCAATGGTGTCGACGTCAAAGCCGGCGACATCGTGCTGTTCGAGAACGTGCGCTTCAACAAGGGCGAAAAGAAAAACGCCGACGAACTGGCCAAGCAATACGCCGCCCTGTGCGACGTGTTTGTGATGGACGCTTTCGGCACCGCTCACCGCGCCGAAGGTTCGACCCACGGCGTGGCCAAGTTTGCCAAGGTTGCTGCGGCAGGCCCTCTGCTGGCTGCTGAACTGGAAGCACTGGGCAAGGCCCTGGGCGCCCCGGCCAAGCCAATGGCGGCCATTGTTGCCGGCTCCAAGGTGTCGACCAAGCTTGAAGTGCTCAACAGCCTGAGCCAGATCTGCGATCTGCTGATCGTGGGTGGCGGTATCGCCAACACTTTCCTGGCCGCTGCCGGTCACCCGGTGGGCAAGTCGCTGTACGAGCCCGACCTGCTGGAAACTGCCCGCGCCATCGCTGCCAAGGTCAACGTGCCCCTGCCTACCGACGTAGTCGTGGCCAAGGAGTTCGCTGAAAGTGCCGCTGCCACCGTCAAGCTGATTGCCGACGTGGCTGCTGACGACATGATCCTGGATATCGGCCCGCAAACTGCTGCGCATTTCGCCGAGCTGCTCAAGTCTTCGAAGACTATCCTGTGGAACGGTCCGGTTGGCGTGTTCGAGTTCGACCAGTTCGGCAACGGCACCAAGGTTCTGGCCCGGGCCATTGCCGACAGCGCAGCGTTCTCGATTGCGGGTGGCGGCGACACTCTGGCGGCGATCGACAAATACGGCATTGCTGATCAAATCTCCTACATCTCCACCGGCGGTGGTGCATTCCTGGAGTTCGTCGAAGGCAAGGTACTGCCTGCCGTTGAAATCCTGGAAAGCCGCGCCAAAGCCTGAAGGTGTTTCAGGCCCTGAAAGGAAGCATGGACATGGTCAAGTTGTTACCGCTGTTGATGATCGCGGGCTTTTTGGCCGGTTGCGCCGGCTCGAGCGAGTCGGTGCCCGAGGCTGCAACCCCTGAAGAGAGTGGTTGTTACCAGGCTGACTGGCAGGCGCAAAGCGTGCCGCTGGTCAATAAACGCTCAGGGCCCGAGGCGCTGGAAAAATACGAGTCGCCCAAGCCTTCACAAGAGCGCGGGTGCCCATGATTTGAAATGCGGCCCACCCAATGGGCCGCATAGCTATAGCTGAAGCTGTAACGTTTCAGCTAAATCGCATTGGCCATATCGGGGCAAACCCCCGATCTGCAATAACTTGAATAGCAGCCGCCGCTACGGCAGGCTTGCACGATTAACGACCCTTGTCCGGGAGAGACACACACAATGGCACTTATCAGCATGCGCCAGATGTTGGACCACGCCGCCGAATTCGGCTACGGCGTTCCAGCCTTCAACGTAAACAACCTTGAGCAGATGCGCGCCATTATGGAAGCCGCTGACAAGACCGACTCCCCGGTGATCGTTCAGGCCTCGGCCGGTGCGCGCAAGTACGCGGGTGCTCCTTTCCTGCGTCACCTGATCCTGGCTGCAATCGAAGAATTTCCGCATATCCCGGTGTGCATGCACCAGGACCACGGCACCAGCCCTGACGTGTGCCAGCGCTCGATCCAGCTGGGCTTCAGCTCGGTGATGATGGACGGCTCGCTGGGTGAAGACGGCAAGACCCCGACCGACTACGACTACAACGTTCGCGTGACTCAGCAAACCGTTGCCCTGGCGCACGCTTGCGGCGTATCGGTTGAAGGCGAGCTGGGCTGCCTGGGTTCGCTGGAAACCGGTATGGCTGGCGAAGAAGACGGCATCGGTGCAGAAGGCGTTCTGGATCACAGCCAGATGCTGACCGACCCGGAAGAAGCGGCTGACTTCGTCAAGCGCACCCAGGTAGATGCCCTGGCAATTGCCATCGGTACTTCCCACGGCGCTTACAAGTTCACCAAGCCACCGACTGGCGACGTACTGGCAATCGACCGTATCAAAGAGATCCACAAGCGCATTCCGAACACTCACCTGGTGATGCACGGTTCGTCCTCTGTTCCACAAGAGTGGCTGGCGATCATCAACGAGTTCGGCGGCGACATCAAAGAAACCTACGGTGTGCCGGTAGAAGAAATCGTTGAAGGCATCAAGCACGGCGTGCGCAAGGTCAACATCGACACCGACCTGCGTCTGGCATCGACTGGCGCGATGCGTCGCCTGATGGCAACCAACCCGAGCGAGTTTGACCCGCGCAAGTTCTTCGGCGCCACTGTAACGGCCATGCGTGACGTGTGTATTGCCCGTTACGAAGCCTTCGGTACTGCCGGTAATGCTTCGAAGATCAAGCCGATCTCCCTCGAAGCCATGTACCAGCGTTACCTCAAAGGTGAGCTGAACGCCAAGGTCAACTAAGACCGGCGCGTACTAAAAAGCCCGCAGCGATGCGGGCTTTTTTGTGGGTGTCAGTTGCAGCCCTCTCCCTCCGGGAGAGGGCTAGGGTGAGGGTCACTTGAGCAACCCGCGCACACTGATCCACACAGGAATACCCAAGCCAATCCAGCTCAATACATCCCACGCCTCGTCACCCAATAGCGCACTGAACAAGCCCATCACGCTGACCAGGCCAATCGCCAGCGGGATGGAAAACACTTTCCAGAAGTTCGACTGACGGGGCCTCATCGTGCGCTCTCCCTGGCCGCTCGGCGGCGCACCCACCACAGGTAGAGTCCGCTGCCGAGCACCACAATGGTCAGCACGTCGAGAGCCGCCCAGAGAATTTTCATCGGCATGCCGCCGTAATCGCCGAAGTGCAGCGGTTGCGACATGCCCATAGCGTCCATGTACCACGGGCGCCCGGCCACTGCGGTGACCTCCAGGGTACTGGCATCGATCAATACCGGGGTCAGCAGGTGAGAAGTCAGGTGCGTGCTGCCTTTCATAAAGACCGCGTAATGGTGCTCGCTGGAGAACCGTGTACCGGGGAAGGCGATAAAGTCCGGGCGCATGCCGGGCGCGGCTTTGGCTGCGATCTCCAGCAACTGGCTGGCCGGGGCAAGACGGGTCAGTGGCGGAGCATCGCGGTAGGGTTCGATCATGGCGCTGAGGCTGTCATTGCGCCATGCGGCAATGATCAGGTCAGCACAGGCACTGATAACGCCGGTCACCCCTACCACCAGGGCCCAGGTCAGGGTCACGGCGCCAATCAGGTTGTGCAGGTCGAGCCAGCGCAGGCGTTTGGATTTGTCGGTGCGCACGGTAGCGAATTCATGGCGGCGCATAAAAGGCAGGTACAGCACTGTGCCGGAGATGATGGCCAATACAAACAGCAGGCCCATAAAGGCCAGTAGCAGCTTGCCGGGCAGCCCGGCGAACATGTCCACATGCAGGCGCAGCATGACCATCATGAGTCCGCCATTGGCTGACGGCACCTCTATGGCTTCGCCCGTGCGCGCATCGAGCATAAAGGTGTGGGAGGAATTGGGTTCGGTGCCGGCGGTGGGTGCCATGATGGTCAGGACGGCATTGGGTTCGTCTTCGTCCCAGCCGAAATACTGCATGACCTCGCCCGGGCGATGAGCTTCGGCGGCGCGCACCAGTTGTTGCAGGTCGAGGGTTGGGGTATCGGCAGGCAGGGTTTTGACCTGCGGCGCATCGCCTAGCAGATGGTCGATTTCATGATGAAAAATCAACGGCAGGCCGGTCAGTGCCAGCATCAGCAAGAACGCAGTGCAAATCAGGCTGGTCCAGGTGTGGATAAAGGACCAGCGGCGGATGGTTTTGCTTTTCATGAAAATCCTGAATGCGTAAACCCCCTGTGGGAGCGGGCTTGCTCGCGATGGCATCAACTCGTTTTTGCAGTTGCACCGAGTTGTCTGCATCGCGGGCAAGCCCGCTCCCACAGGGGGAGTATTTTTCAATACAAGCGGGTTAGAACTCCAGCTGCGCCGAGAACTGCACGGTGCGCGGATCGCCCAGATAGTGGCTGTTGAGCCAGTAATCCTTGTTGGCCAGGTTGCTGACGTTCATGCGCAGGGTCAGGTCGTTTTCCGACACTTTCATGCGGTAGCGCGCACCGGCATCAAAGGTGGTAAACGATGGCAATTCGTAGTCGTTGCTCACGTCGGTGTACTGTCTGCCGGTGTAGAACGCCCCGCCGGTCAGGGCCAAACCAGGCAAGGCATTTATGTCGTACTCGGCGTAAACCTTGGCCAGTTGCTTGGCAACGTCGACCGGGGCATTGCCGTCGTTGGCCTTGTTGTCGGCGTCTTTGACCTTTGGATCAAGCAGGGTGAAACCGCCCACTACGGTCAGCTCCGGTGTGACTTTGCCGGTCACGCTGAACTCCAGGCCGTTGTTAACCTGTTTGCCACTCTCGGTGTAAATCAATCCCTCGCTGAGAAAGCCGTTAGGTTTTTCAATGTTGAACAGGGCCAGGGTCAGCAGCGCGTCGCCTACAGTGGCTTTGGCGCCGATTTCATATTGCTTGCTGACTTGCGGCGCGAAGATTTGCCCGGCGTTGACTGCGTTGTACGGCGCCGTTCCGCCTGCTTGCAGGCCTTCGATGTAAGTGGCATAGGTGGTCAGCCAAGGTACGGGCTTGTAGATAAGCGAAACGCTGGGCGAGGTTTTACTCTCGTCGTAGCGGGTTTTCTTAGCCGGGTTGGAGTAGATGAAGTCATTGGCGTAAGACTTGATCTGGGTGCGGGTCACACCGAGGATGCTCGACCATTGATCGTTGAAGGTGATGACATCGCCGATCAGGAAATTATTGGACTGGGAGGTACTTGCCAAGCGCTGGTTGCCATTGCCAATCGAGTAGCTGGGTTTGCCGACCTGTTCGCTGCTGCCAAACGGCAATGCGCCGCCGCCTACGTCGACGTATTGCGGCGGAGAGCTGGGTACATGGTCTTCGTACTGACGGATGCGCGAGTCATTACCCTGATAACCCATGGTCATCTTGTGGCCAATTGAACCGGTCGCGAACGCGGCATCCAGAAACAGGTAGGCCGAGTTTTCTACGTGCTCAATGGGAGCAAAGGCGTACAGCGGTTGGGTGTATACCCCCGGGCTATACACGGTTGGACCGGTGTAGGTGTTTTCTTCGGTGAACTTCTGGGTAGCAAAGGCACCGCGCAGGGTGAAGGTGTCGTTCAGGCGCCACTTGGCCCGCACGCCACCCTTGTCGGTTTCGTTATCCGAAAATGACCACTTCTGGCTGTACAGCTTGTCGTTGTCGAGCTGCGAGGCGCGTGGCCGCAGGGCCTGATCTCCGAAGTACCAGTAGCTGGTCAACCCGCGGATTTCGGTTTTCTTGTGCGATGCATCGAACTGGATTTGCAGGTCGTCGCTGACATTCCAGTCCACGGCCAGGCTGATCAGCTCGCGACGGCGTTTCTGCATGTCGATGGCAGTTTCGCCATCCTGGGTGAGCAGGTTCAGGCGATAGGCAAATTTGCCTTCGTCGTCGATCTTGCCGCCAAAGTCGCCGTGCAGGTAATAGTTTTCGCCACCCGCATTGCCCAAAGTAACGCTGCGATAGTTCTCGTAAGTTGGCCGCTTCAGAACATAGTTGGCCAGGCCTCCGGGCGTAGCGGGGCCATACAGAAAGCCGGTGAGACCGGTGATGACTTCCAGTTGCTCGGTTTCTTCCAGAAAGTTGCCCGCATCGGCCAGGGTGCTGAAACGCAACCCGTCATTCGCGATATTCAGGTTGCCCGCGCCGCTGAAACCGCGAATGTTGACTGCGCTGGCATATCCCGCGCCGGTCGGCGAGAACATCTGGGTGAACGGGTTGCGCTTGAACACGTCATCCAGTGAGGTGGCCTGGATGTTTTTGAGCAATGCCTGAGAGGTAACGCTCATGGAGTAGGGCGTGTCTTGCAGTTTCATCCCGCCCAGTGCACCGACATTATTCAAATTTTCGCTGACGTAACCCGCCGCTTCAGAGCCCTCGGCAACAGCAGCGCCGTTGATATTGACGTCGCCCAGAGTCAGGGCGCCTTCAACGACAGGCATCAGGGTGAAAGCACCGTTACCACTGCTTTGCAGCTGCAAGCCGCTCCCCTGCAACGCCTCACGCAACGCAGTCGTGGCTTCAAATGTGCCGTTGACCGGCGCCGAGGTTTTGCCTGCCAGCAAGGACGAGTCGATGGCCAGGGTGATGCCAGCCTGGCTGGCGATCTGGTTCAGGGTGGCCGCCAATGGGCCGGCGGGCAAGTTGTAGCTGCGCGCAGAGGATGCCTGTTCGGCGGCAATCAGCGTGGTGCTGGCCAGCGGAGCGCCAAGGGCAATGGCAACAGCCAGCAGGCTGGGGCGCAAAAACGTGTCGAGGGTGCGGGACATTCGGCGGGTTCCTGAATGGAAATGTTTCTCAATGCCTATCTGCCGCACGAGATTTGAAAAGTGATAGGGCTTATTGAAAATAATTTAGATTCAGTTCGCCGCAGGCCTGGCGCTGACAGTGACCCACCACGGGGTGCGCTGTTCGATTTGCACCGGCAAGGTCGGCAACAGGGCGTTGAGCGCCAGTTCGACGTTGTTCAGCGGGAAGCTGCCAGTGATGCGCAGGTCGGCCACTTCGGGGGCTACACCCAGGTGGCCACGGTGATAGCGGTTGAGTTCGCCAACCATGTCGCCCAGGCGCACGTTGTCCAGTACCAGCATGCCCCGTGTCCAGGCGTCGGCCCCGGGGCTCACTGCATACATCTGGCCCAGACGGTCGCGGTGCATCAGCACTTGCTGCCCTTCGCTGTAGATGGTCTGTTCGACGCTATCTTCTGGATGGGCCTGGACACGCGATTGCAGCACGCTCAGGCGCGTGCCGTCGTCTTCGCGTTTGACCATGAACCGGGTGCCAAGGGCCAGCAAGCTGCCATCGCGGGTTTGTACGATAAACGGGCGAGGGTCGCCGTGGCCGGTTTCGACCATGATCTCGCCTTCTTGCAGGATGATGCGCCGGGTGCTGTTGTCAAAACGTACATCAACTGCACTGTGGGTATTGAGGTTGAGCAACGTGCCGTCGGCCAGGCGCATCTGGCGCTGTTCACCGGTGGCAGTGCGCTGGTCGGCCATCCAGTAATCGATGGGCAAGTAGTTCTTGCCGGCAAACAGGGCCAGCCCGCACACCAGGGCGATACTCGCCAGGCCGCTGCCGATCTTGCGCGCCTGCTGCTGCACGCCATTGCGCGCATTGAGCAGGGCGTTGCGTGCCGGGATGCCGGTATTGCTGAAGCGCTGGTCGAGCATGCCCAGTTGTAACCAGGCCCGGGCGTGTTCTTCGCTGGCGCTGTACCACTTGGCGAACTCGGCCTGTTCCACGGCGCTGCCGTTGCCGCAATCCAGGCACAGTTGCCAGGCGATGGCGGCGTCCAGCACCTGGGCCGAGACAGGTTTGCCGTTGGCCTGGCTCATGTCGGCTCACCATACAGGGCGATGTAGCACTGGCGGATGCCCTGGGCCAGGTATTGACGTACACGGGGCACCGACACGCCCAGGCGTTCGGCGATTTCGCCGTGGGTCATGCCGTCGAGCCGACTGTGCAGGAAGGCCGCACGCGACTTGCTCGACAGTTTGGCCAACATGCGGTCGATGGCTCGCAGGTCTTCGAGGATCAACTGCTGGGCCTCGGGCGAGGGGTGCTCGGCTTCGGGGATCAGCATCAACTCGTTGAGCCAGGCCTGCTCCAGGGCGGCGCGGCGAAAATAGTCGAACAGCAGGCCCTTGGCGATGGCCGCCAAAAAGGCCCGGGGTTCGCGCGGGGCTTGCAGTTCGGTACGGCCAAGCAGGCGTACAAAGGTGTCCTGGCTGAGGTCCTCTGCCCGCTGCGGGCAGGCCACGTTGCGCCGTAACCACGCCAGCAGCCAGCCGCGATGGTCGCGATAAAGCGCTCCAACCAGCTCACTGTGGGGGGTTTGGACTGACGACAAGAGCATCACCGACTGCAAGTTTTAACTAACGATAATTATTCGCGATTGTGGCAGAGGGAGTGATCCTACGCAATTGACGCTCATCGGATGACATATAAGCGGGGGAGGGTCGTTATTGTGGGAGCGGGCTTGCTCGCGATGGGATCGCCGCGTTTCGCCTGATGAGCCGCGTCGCATGAATCGCGAGCAAGACCCCTCCCACAGATTAAAAGCCGTGAATCTGCTTGCGTCGCTGCCACTGGTTAAGCCGCTGTTGCAAGGCCAGGGGGCTGTCGATGCCCTGGACGCTGGCACGGCTGAACAGGATCAGTGCCAGCTCGGCCGTGGCCAGCGCGTCTGCACTGGCGTTGTGACGGTCTTCAACCTGCAGGTTGAAGTGGTTGATCCAGTGATCCAGCCCTGCCTGGCGCGGGTTGAACTGCGGGCAGAGCATCGGTGCCAATGCGGCCACATCCATAAACGGATGCTGCAACCGATAGCCCAGGCTGTCCTTGAGGGCTCGGGTGAGCATGTGCTGGTCAAATGGTGCATGGAAGGCCAGTACCGGGCTATCGCCGACAAAGTCCATGAAATCCAGCAGCGCATCCACCGGGTCGCTGCCGGCGGCAATGGCGGCAGGTCCCAGTTCATGCAGCAGCATGCTGGGGCTCAGGGGGTGGTCGGGGCGCAGCAGGGTGCGCTCAAAGGCCTGGCTCAAGTCAATGGCGCCGTCTTCAATCACTACTGCGCCAATCGACAACACTTGATCGCGGTTGAGATTAAGACCGCTGGTTTCCAGGTCTACCACCACCCAACGCTGACTGCGCAAGGGCACATTGCTCAAGGCGGTGGCGGACGGCAATTGCAGCAGGCGTTGCTGTTGCTCAAGGCTTAGCAGCGGTTTTTTGCGGGGTAACAGCCAGGACAACAGGCTCATAGCTGATACCGCAGGGCCAGGCTGCTTTGCAGGCGCTGGGCCTGGCGCAGGGCTTCACGCAGGATACGGCGATCCAGCTGGTTGAGGTTGTCCGGGTCGACGCGATTGGAGTACGGGCGATTTCCCCGGGTTTGCAACTGGTGCTGCTGCATGCGGGTTTGCTGGATAAAGTGGTAAGCCTCTTCGTAGGCACCGCCGTCCAGCGGTTCGATCACGTCGAGAGCAACCAGTTGGCGCAAGCGCTCAAGGGTATTGTTGGCTTCTACACCGTTGGCCAGTGCCAGCAAGCGAGCCCCGTCGACAAAGGGCGTAAGGCCCTGCACCTTGAGGTCGAGGGTGGCCTTGTCACTGCCTTTGCGCTCCAGCACAAACTCGCGAAAGCGCCCCACCGGCGGCCGGTGACGCAGGGCGTTGTCGGCCATCATGCGCTGGAACAGGCGGTTGTCGGCCACTTGCTCAAGGATGCCGCGACGTAGTTGCGCGCAGCCCTGTTCATCGCCCCAGACCACGCGCAGGTCGAAGTAGATGGTGGAGGCCAGCAGGTTTTCCGGGGTGGCTTCACGAATAAACGCCGCAAAGCGCCGCGCCCATTCGGTACGGGACAAGCACAGGTCGGGGTTGCCGGCCATGATATTGCCCTTGCACAGGGTAAAGCCGCAGGCCGCCAGGTGCTGGTTGATCTGCTGGGCGATGGGCAGCAGGCGCTGGCGAATGTCGGCGGCCTCGGCAGCGTCCCTGGCCTCGAACAGGATGCCGTTGTCCTGGTCGGTGTGCAGGGTTTGTTCGCTCCGTCCTTCGCTGCCAAAACACAGCCAGGTAAACGGCACGCCGGGGTCACCCTTGTCGGCCAGCACCAGTTCAATCACCCGGCAGACGGTGTGATCGTTCAGTTGGGTGATGATATGGGTGATTTGCGTGGAAGATGCGCCGTGGGCCAGCATGCGCTCAACCAGCTGGCCGATTTCGCCGCGCAGGCTGATCAGGGTTTCCAGCCGTGGAGCATGGCGAATGGTACGTGCCAGATGCACCAGGTCGACCCGTTGCAGCGAAAACAGGTCACGCTCGGAAACAACCCCACACAGGCGTTGATCTTTAACCAGGCACACGTGGGCAATATGCCGCTGGGTCATGGCGATTGCAGCGTCGAAAGCGCTGTGATCGGGGCTCAGGTAGAACGGCCCGGGGGTCATGTGCAGGTCGATGGCCTGGTCGAAATCCTCAATGCCATTGGCAACGACCTGACGCAGGTCGCGCAGGGTGAAAATCCCCAGCGGGGCCTTGAATTCGTCGACCACCACAATGCTGCCCACCTGCTGTTCGTGCATCAGACGCACGGCTTCACGCAGTGCAACCTGAGGCGCGCAGGTCACGGGATGACGCATGGCCAGTTCACCCAGGCGGGTGTTGAGCGAGTACTGGGTGCCGAGGGTTTCAGCGGCTTTTTGCTGCACCTGCTGATTGACCTTGTCCAGCAGGCTGCTGACGCCGCGCAAGGCAAAGTCGCGAAATTCGTCGGACAGGCCAAACAGTTTGATAAACGCGGTTTTGTTCAGTTGCAGGCAGAACGTATCTTCGGCGGCCCGGTGTTCGGTGCGGGTGGCGCGCTCGCCCAGCAGCGCGGCCAGGGGGAAGCATTCGCCGGCGGTGATCTCGAAGGTGGTCTGGGCTTCTTCGCGACCGGCGTGGGTGCGCTCGCCCACCACTCGGCCCTGCTTGACGATATAGAAGTGCTCCACCGGCCCGTCGGTGGGTCGGATGATGCTTTCGCCCGGGGCATAGAAGCGCAGTTGGCACTGCTCGACCAGGTACGCCAGGTGAGTGTTTTCCATTTGGTTGAAGGGCGGGAATCGCTGCAAGAATTGCATGGTGCCGTGAATGTTCTGCAACACCGCGGTTTTCCCTGCCTGGAGAAACGCATCCGATTTACTCATTACTGATACCGCGTCGTTGGTTGTGAGCCGTTGTTGTTATGACCGGACAGGGCATCGCCCCAAGGTGTATTTCTATCCCTCATGCTCGGTGGTCTGCGCGCGGGTGCCCATTGGACGTAAGTCTATGGGGCAGCGTTGTGCTGCTGTTTTAAAAACATCGCACATTGGTTTCAGATATTTCTTGTGCTGGCAGGCTTGGAAATACCGGAATGTGAGCGCACATTTACACCCAGTAATGGATAACCGACTACGCTATTAGGATATTTCGCCTGCAAGTCAGCTTCCGAGAAGCCTATGACCGAACACGACATTTTGACTGACGCCGAAAGAGAGGCCTTACAAGAGGTCATGCAGACACCTGCTTCGGTCTCGTCATGTGTGTTGATTGTCGAAGATGATGTTTTGGCTCGGGAGTTGTTGGCGGAGTTTCTTGAACTCAATGCCATTGAGTGCCTCCAGGCCAGCAATGAAGAAGAAGCGCTGGCGCTATTGGCATCGGGCCAGCCGATCAACCTGATGCTCACCGATTTGCGCATGCTGCCCCACGATGGCTTGCATCTGATCCGCAAAGTGCGTGAATCCGAGCGGGCGGCCTTGCCGGTTATCATCATGTCGGGGGATGCGAATGTACGGGATGCCATCGATGCCATGCATTTGAGCGTGGTGGACTTTTTGCTCAAGCCGATTGATACCGACAGGTTGCTCAAGCTGATCCGTGAGGAGTTGGGGATGTAAGGTTGGTCTCCCACCGTGTCAAAAAAAAGCCCCGAATGATCGGGGCTTTTTTTATTGCTGCGGGTTACAGGCCGTTTCTGGCCTTGAACTCGCGCCGACGACGGTGCAGTACCGGCTCGGTGTAGCCGTTAGGCTGTTTGGTGCCTTCGATGACCAGTTCGACCGCCGCCTGGAAGGCGATATTGCTGTCGAAGTCCGGCGCCAGCGGACGGTACAGCGCGTCGTTGGCGTTCTGGCGGTCAACCACCGGTGCCATGCGCTTGAGGCTTGCCATGACCTGCTCTTCGTTGACGATGCCGTGACGCAGCCAGTTGGCGATGTGCTGGCTGGAGATGCGCAGCGTGGCACGGTCTTCCATCAGGCCGATGTCGTTGATGTCCGGCACCTTGGAGCACCCCACGCCCTGGTCGATCCAGCGCACAACGTAGCCCAGGATGCCCTGGGAGTTGTTGTCCAGTTCGTTCTGGATCTGTTCCGGGGTCCACTGCGGGTTCACCGCCAGCGGGATGGTCAGGATGTCGTCCACCGAAGCCGGAGCGCGCTTGGCCAGTTCGGCCTGACGGGCGAACACGTCAACCTTGTGGTAATGCAGCGCGTGCAGGGCGGCGGCGGTCGGTGACGGCACCCAGGCAGTGTTGGCGCCGGCCAGCGGGTGAGCGATTTTCTGCTCCAGCATGGCGGCCATCAGATCGGGCATGGCCCACATGCCTTTACCGATTTGTGCACGACCTTGCAGGCCAGTGCTCAAGCCGACATCGACGTTGTTGTTTTCGTAGGCCGAAATCCACTTCTGGGCTTTCATGTCGGCCTTGCGCACGACCGGGCCGGCTTCCATCGACGTGTGAATCTCGTCGCCGGTACGGTCCAGGAAGCCGGTGTTGATAAACACCACTCGCTCGCTGGCGGCCTTGATGCAGGCCTTGAGGTTGATCGTGGTACGGCGCTCTTCGTCCATGATTCCGACCTTGAGCGTGTTGCGTGGCAGCTTGAGCACGTCTTCGATGCGGCCGAACAGCTCGTTGGTGAACGCGGCTTCTTCAGCCCCGTGCATCTTCGGCTTGACGATATACACCGAGCCGGTGCGGCTGTTGCTGCGCGTGGTCTGGCCATTGAGGCTGTGGATAGCCGCCAGGCTGGTGAGCAGGCCGTCGAGGATGCCTTCGGGCACTTCGTTGCCGTCTTTGTCGAGGATCGCATCGATGGTCATCAGGTGGCCGACGTTGCGCACGAACAACAGCGAGCGGCCGTGGAGGCTGACGGTGCCGCCGTTTGGCGCGGTGTACTCGCGATCGGGGTTCATGGTGCGGGTAAAGGTCTGGCCGCCCTTGGATACTTGCTCGCTGAGGTCACCCTTCATCAGGCCGAGCCAGTTGCGGTAGATCACCACCTTGTCATCGGCATCGACCGCAGCGACCGAGTCTTCGCAGTCCATGATGGTGGTCAGGGCGGCTTCCATCAGCACGTCTTTGACGCCTGCAGCATCGGTCTGGCCGACGGGGCTGGCCGCGTCGACCTGGATTTCGAAATGCAGGCCGTTGTGCTTGAGCAGCACGGCCGTCGGCGCTGCGGCCGTGCCGTGGTAACCGATCAACTGCGCGGTGTCGCGCAGGCCGGTGCTGGCGCCGCCCTTGAGGGTGACCTGCAAGGCGCCGTCAACAATGGCGTAGCCGCTGGAATCAACGTGGGAGCCGCTGGCCAGAGGTGCAGCTTCGTCGAGGAAGGCGCGGGCGAAGGCGATGACCTTGTCGCCGCGAACCTTGTTGTAGCCTTTGCCCTTTTCGGCGCCGTCGGCTTCGCTGATGGCGTCGGTGCCGTAAAGCGCGTCGTACAGCGAGCCCCAACGGGCGTTAGAGGCGTTGAGGGCAAAGCGCGCATTCATCACCGGCACCACCAATTGCGGGCCGGCCATGCGGGCGATTTCGTCATCGACGTTTTGCGTCGTTGCCTGGAAATCCGCAGCTTCTGGCTGCAGATACCCGATATCCTGGAGGAAGGCCTTATAAGCCACGGCGTCATGGGCCTTGCCGGCCTGCGCCTGGTGCCAGGCGTCGATGCGCGCCTGCAAATCATCGCGTTTGGCGAGCAGTGCTTTGTTCTTGGGTGCCAGGTCGTTGATGACCTTGTCGGCACCGGCCCAGAACTGATCGGCGGTGAGGCCGGTACCGGGGATAGCTTCGTTGTTGACGAAGTCGAACAGGACTTTGGCGACCTGCAGGCCACCGACGTGAACGTGTTCAGTCATTGCTTGCCTCACTCATTTTTATTTAAAGCCTGGAGCGCTTCTCAAAACACCGCCAGAGCGGGTTTGTACGGGGATTGCAGACGCTTTGGCAGACCATGTTGCAAGTTATGTAGTGGTCGCCGAGGCATACTACATGATCAATTGCAGATGTGAAAATCAGACTGATCACGTCGTTCTGCGACCATTTTTACGCGAACGGTCACTCAGAAGAACGGGATGTTCTCAAGAAACAGGCAGGTTGTTCCAGATAATTCTAAAAACAGTACACAATTTGTGATTTTGAAGGCATCTGTGGAGCAGGCTTGCTCGTGATTCGGGCGACGCGGTCTGTCAGGCAAACCGTGGCGAGACCATCGCGAGCAAGCCCGCTCCCACAGGGAAGGGTGTTGCCTATACTCAATCGACCCCCTAATAAGAGAGTCCCGCCATGAATCATCTTGTTATCACCGTCTTTGCCCAGGACAAGGCCGGGCAGGTCGAGCGTATTGCCCAGTGCATCGCCGAGCATGGAGGTAACTGGCTGGAGAGTCGCATGTCGCGTATGGCCGGGCAATTTGCCGGGATCCTGCGTGTCGGCGTGCCTGCCGAAGCCCACGATGAGCTGGTCGATGCGCTGCAGCGGTTGGGCAAGGAAGGGATTCGGGTATTGATCGCTGAAAGCGGGATCGAGCAGTCCTGCACCTGGAAGCCCATCGCCATGGAGCTGGTGGGCAACGACCGCCCCGGCATTGTGCGCGATATCACCCGGGTGCTGACGGAGCAGGGGGTGAGCCTGGAGCGGCTGGTGACCGATGTGCGGCCCGCGCCCATGAGCAACGAGCCGCTGTTTCATGCCGAGGCCATTCTGGCTGTGCCCCTGACCCTGTCGCTGGACGTGCTGCAAAAGCGTCTGGAAACCCTGGCCGATGAACTGCTGGTAGACCTCAAGTTCAGCACCGAAGAGTAACTGCGCCGGTTCAGCTGCGCTGGCGCAGGCTGAACCAGGCATCGAGGCTGTACACCACCAGCCCGGCCCAGATAAACGCAAAGGCGATCAAGGTGCTTTCGGACAGGTGTTCGCCATACACCCAGACCGCCAGGATCAGCACCAGCGTCGGCGCGATGTACTGCATAAAGCCCAGGGTCGTGTAGGGCAGATGTCGTGCGGCGGCGTTGAAACTGACCAGGGGTATCAGCGTGGCCGGGCCGGCAAATACCAGCAGCCAGGCCTCTGAGGTACTCCAGAAGTCAACGTGGGCGCTGTTGGCTTCCGGATGCAGCAACAGCCAGCCGATGGCAACCGGGACCAGGATCCAGGTTTCTACCACCAGCCCCGGCAGCGCCTTGACCGGTGCTTGCTTGCGAATCAGCCCGTAAAAGCCAAACGTCAGCGCCAGCACCAGCGATACCCACGGCAGGCTGCCCACTTGCCACACTTGTTGTGCCACGCCCGCAGCTGCCAGGCCTACGGCAATCCACTGCAAGCGGCGCAGGCGTTCGCCCAGCAGCAACATGCCGAGCAATACGTTTACCAGCGGGTTGATGTAATAGCCCAGGCTGGCTTCGACCATGCGGTCGTTATTTACGGCCCATACATAGGTCAGCCAGTTGGCGGCAATCAGCAGGCCGCTGATGGTCAGCACGCCCAGGCGTTTGGGGTTGTCGCGCAGTTCCTGCCACCAGCCGGGGTGCTTCCACACCAGCAGCAGCAACGAGCCGAACAAGGCCGACCAAAGCACCCGGTTGACGATGATTTCGGCCGCCGGAACGCTGGCCAGCAGTTTGAAGTAGAGCGGGAAGATGCCCCAGATGACATAGGCCGTGAGGCCTAAAATATACCCGCGGCGCGGGTTGGCGGCTTGCATGCAGAATCCTTGCTTAGGCAACTAACAGACACGGAAGAAGTCAGGATTGTAAGCAGGTTTTGCAGGCGTGTCGTGCAGGAGATTTGCAAGGCAGACAGTTGTTTTTGCACCAGCAGCGGTCCCGGATTTTCTGTGGGAGCGGGCTTGCTCGCGATGCGGGCGCTGCGGTCTGACAGTTAAACCGCATCGAGCCAATCGCGAGCAAGCCCGCTCCTGCAAGAGCCACATACATGGCGTCAGAACAATTTCAGCGGCTCCTCATTGAGTGCTGAAAGCTGTTCACGCAATGCCAGGATCTGGTCGCCCCAGTAGCGTTCGGTACCAAACCACGGGAAGCTGTGGGGGAAGGCCGGGTCGTCCCAGCGTCGCGCCAGCCAGGCACTGTAGTGCATCAGGCGCAAAGCGCGCAGCGGCTCGATCAACGCTAGTTCGCGGGGGTTGAAGTCATGGAATTCGCTGTAGCCGTCCATTAACTCTGACAGCTGGCCCAGGCATTCCTGGCGATCACCGGCCAGCATCATCCACAAATCCTGCACCGCAGGGCCCATGCTGCAGTCATCGAGGTCGACGATATGGAACACTTCGTCGCGGCACATCATGTTGCCGGGGTGGCAATCGCCATGCATGCGGATGTTGGTGTGCGGGGTGGCGGCGTAGACGTCTTCAACGCGCTTGAGCAGGTCGCGGGCGACGGACTCGTAGGCCGGGAGCAAGCTGCGCGGTATGAAGTTGCCTTCGAGCAGGGTGGTCAGCGAGTCGTGACCGAAGTTTTTCACGCCCAGAGCTTCGCGGTGTTCGAACGGCTTGGTTGCGCCTACGGCATGCAGGCGGCCGAGCAGTTGCCCGAGACGATACAGCTGGTCGAGGTTTCCCGGCTCTGGCGCACGGCCACCACGGCGTGGGAACAAGGTAAAGCGAAAGCCCTGGTGCTCGAACAGGCTTTGGCCGTTGTGAATCATCGGGGCCACGACCGGGACTTCGCAGTCGGCCAGTTCGAAGGTGAAGCGGTGCTCTTCGAGGATCGCTTCGTTGGTCCAGCGCTGAGGGCGATAGAACTTGGCGATCAGCGGCTGCGAGTCTTCGATGCCGACCTGATACACGCGGTTTTCGTAGCTGTTGAGCGCCAACACGCGGGCATCGCTCAGGAAACCGATGCTCTCGACGGCGTCGAGGACCAGATCAGGGGTAAGTGTTGCAAACGGATGAGACATGCTGACTCCTGCGCGCAGCAGGCTGCCGCGTCCGGCCATGCATGTTAGCGCAGACCGGGGCCCGGAAGGCGACTTAATCCGCTGTGGGAGCGGGCTTGCTCACGATGCTGGCGCTGCGGTCTATCAGTTAAATCGCACCAACCCGATCGCGAGCAAGACCGCTCCCACACCGAAAGGGTCAGGCGCCGACGATACCGCCGTCTTCACGGCTGATGGCCATGACCGAAGAACGCGGTTTGCCGTTGGGCAGATGCTCGGGGAAGGTGGATCCGCCGTTTTCGCCGGGGTGCTGAATACCAACGAACAGGGTTTTGTGGTCGGGCGAGAAGCTGATGCCGGTGACTTCACAGCCAATCGGTCCGACCATGAAGCGGCGGATTTCACCGCTGGCCGGGTCGGCGCAGAGCATCTGGTTATTGCCCATGCCGGCAAAGTCGCCGCTGTTGCTGGCGTCGCCGTCGGTGAGGATCCACAAGCGCCCTGCGTCGTCGAAACCCAGGCCGTCGGGGCTGTTGAACATGTTTTGCGGGGTAATGTTGGCCGAGCCACCTTTGGCCGTTTTGCCGTGCACTGCCGGGTTGCCGGCCACCACGAACAGGTCCCAGTCAAAGGTGTCCGAGCCGTGATCACCCTTATGGGCGTTCCAGCGCAGGATTTGTCCGTAGACGTTTTTCTCACGCGGGTTGGGTCCGCCAGCCGGTTGTCCATTCTCGCCACGTTTGACGTTGTTGGTCAGGGTGCAATAAACCTGGCCGTCTTTGGGGCTGACCACTATCCATTCCGGGCGGTCCATGCGTGTGGCGCCGACTGTGCTGCCTGCCAGGCGGGCATGGATCAGGGTATCGGCCTGGCTGGCGAAACCATGGTCGGCATCAATGCCGTTTTTGCCGTGACTCAGTTCAAGCCACTGGCCCTGGCCCTTGGGGCGATCAGGGTTGCTGTCGCCATTGTCAAAGCGCGCCACATAAAGCGTGCCGTGGTCGAGCAGGTCGCGATTGGCCTTGGGGTTCTGGTGGTCGATCTTGTCGCGGCTGATAAATTTGTAGATGAACTCGCCGCGTTCATCGTCGCCCATATAGACCACGGCACGACCGTCGCCGGTTTCGGCCAGGGCGGCGTTTTCGTGTTTGAAACGGCCCAGGGCGGTGCGTTTGACCGGTGTTGAAAGCGGGTCGAACGGGTCGATTTCCACTACCCAGCCATGACGGTTGAGTTCGTTGGGGTTGAGTGCCAGGTCGAAGCGCGGGTCGTGTTGGTGCCAGTTGATATCCTTGCTGGCCGCCACGGCACCATAGCGCTTTTGCGCGGTGTCGAAGGTTTGCTTGGCATCAGAGCTGCCGAAACAATCAGTGAAGTTTTCTTCGCACGTCAGATAAGTGCCCCACGGGGTTTTGCCGTTGGCGCAGTTCTGGAACGTGCCCAGGGCACGGCTGCCGGTGGCATCGGCCCGGGTGCGCAGCAGTTCGTGGCCCGCCGCGGGACCGCTGAGGCGGATCGGCGTGTTGCCGTGGATGCGCCGGTTAAAGGGTGAGCCCTGAACAAACTGCCAGCTGTCGCCCTTGCGCTGGATTTCGATCACCGACACGCCTTCACTGGCCAGGGCCTTGCGCACTTCTTCAAGGGAAGTGGGCGAGCCACCGTGAGGGTAGAGGTAGCGGTAGTTGGTGTATTCGTTGTTGATCGCCATGAGGGCCCGGTTCGGGTCATCGGGGAAGGCGAACAGGCTCATGCCGTCATTGTTGTCGCCAAATTGCACTTCCTGCTCGCTGGCGGTGCCTTTACCGGAAGGGTCAAACGCCGGGCCTTTGGCCTGCAACGGCTGACCCCAGCTGATGAGCACCGAGGAACGGTAGCCGGGCGGCAGGCTGATGGTGTCGGTGGTGGCTGCGTTGATGCTGTCGAACCCCAGCAGGTTGCTGTTGGCGGCGCTGACCCCGGCTGCCAGGGCGCTGCGACCAAGCAGGCCGCCGCCGAGGAACATCGCCGCACCACACAAGGCGCCCGCACTGATAAAGCCCCGACGGCTCAGGCCGATGATCTGCTCAAGGTCGGTGGATTGGTTTTCTTCTAATAGGCTCATGGCTGGCTCGTCTGGCAACGGTTTTGGCAGACACCATAAGCAGCGGGTATGACAGGGATGTTTCAGTTTTTGTTTGAAAAGCCCCTCTCCCTCCTGGAGAAGATTGGGATGAGGGCAGCGGTTTAGAGCGCTGTGCCCAGCAACACCAGCGTCGGCGCAAACTGCACCTGTGCCGTACTGCCCACGGCCAGTCCAAGTGTTTCAAGGTGTTGCGGTTCGGTCAGCGCACACAGCGTCTGGCCGCCAGGCAGGCTGATGCGTACTTCACTGGGGCCGTCGGCGATGTGCAGAATCTGTTGGATCTGCCCATGCAGGTGATTGTGTTCGGGGCTGGGCACTTGTGCGACGTCGATCAACTGCAGCCAGCCCGCTTTAATCAGTGCCACCGCCGGGCTATTGATCGCCAGTTCCAGGTGCTGGGTACTGTCGTGGGTGATTTGCGCCTGCAAGGTCAGGCCACCGGGCAACTCAAGGTCAATCAGATCGTTGTGACCATGCCTGTGGATGGCAATCACGGTACCGTGCAACTGGTTACGGGCGCTGGTACGCAACATCAGGCGGCCGAGCAGGTCGAGATCCCGGGCGTCTTCGGCGGCGTCCAGCACCTGAGCCTGTAACGCCTGCAAGCGCTGATAAAGGCGCAGCACCCGCTCTCCGGCCACGGACAACCGGGCGCCGCCTCCGCCCTTGCCGCCAATGCTGCGCTGCACCAAGGGGGTTTGCGCCAGGTTGTTCAGCTCATCGATGGCATCCCACGCAGCCTTGTAGCTGATGCCCGCACTTTTGGCGGCAGCCGTGATCGAGCCCTGCTCGGCGATGTGTTGCAACAGGGCAATACGTTGCGGGCGGTGGACAATATGCTGGGCAAGCAGGGCAGGCAGGTGCATGAAGGCAGGTTCGCAAGACGGGGAGTGCCTGAAAAGTGCCTGCTCCACGGGGAGACGTCAAGCAAGCCCATCAGGTTTTGGCGTGCGCGCCAGACAATACACATCGACCCGCCGCGCCCCACCCTTGAGCAACAGGCGCGCCAGGCTTTCTGCCGTGGCGCCGGTGGTCAGCACGTCATCGATCAGGGCCAGATGCAAGCCATTCACCTGCACCCCTGGCGCGAGGCTGAATGCGTGGCGCAGGTTGCGTTTGCGGGTTTTGGCGTCCAGATCCTGTTGCGCAGCGGTGTTCCGCGAACGCAGCAGCCAGTGCGGCTGGCAGGGGATGCACAACTGCTTGCCGAGCCAATCCCCCAGCATCCCGGCCTGGTTATAGCCACGCTCACGCAAGCGTTTGGTGGACAGGGGTACCGGCAGCAGGGCGTCAGGTCGAGGTTCACCCATGTTGAAGCTATCAAGCAGTGATTGCCCAAGAATTTCGGCCAAAAGGCGGCCGTAGGGCCATTTGCTGTGGTGCTTGAAGCGCACGATCAGGCTGTCGATCGGAAAGCCATACACCCAAGGTGCATGAACTCGTTCGAAGGCGGGTGGCTGTCTGATGCACTGGCCGCAAACCAGCCCCGCCATGGGCAGCGGCAAAGCGCAGCGCTGGCAGCGGTCACCCAGCCAGGGCAGTTCCAGTTCGCAGGCGACGCACAGGGCCTGCTCTGTACGGGCGCGCTCGTCACACAACAAACATGACTGGTTGTTTATTAACCAATTGTAAACCAATCGAATCCATAGTGGTTGACAGTTCATGTCACATCCTTAAACATGCCGATATCCGTGCCGTGCCTGGGTTTTTTGCCTCGGGTTCTAGTCAAAGCATAAACAAGAGAAACGCCGATGAGCGCCAGCAGCCTTGCCAACTTGCGACATGATTGGTCATTAGCCGAAGTCCGGGCGATGTTCACCCAGCCTTTCAACGACCTGCTTTTCGAGGCGCAGACCGTTCACCGCAAGCATTTCAATGCCAACCGGGTTCAAGTTTCGACGCTGTTATCGATCAAGACCGGGGCCTGCCCGGAAGATTGCAAATATTGTCCGCAGTCGGGCCACTACAACACCGGCCTGGCCAAAGAGAAGCTGATGCAGGTGCAGAAGGTGCTTGAAGAAGCACAGCGGGCCAAGGACATCGGTGCCACCCGTTTTTGCATGGGCGCAGCCTGGAAGCACCCTTCGGCCAAAGACATGCCCTACGTGCTGGAAATGGTCAAAGGGGTGAAGGCCATGGGCCTGGAAACCTGCATGACCCTGGGCAAGCTAGATCAGGAGCAGACCGCTGCACTGGCCCATGCCGGTCTTGACTACTACAACCACAACCTCGACACCTCGCCCGAGTTCTACACCAGCATCATCACCACGCGGACCTACAGCGAACGCCTGCAAACCCTGAGTTACGTGCGCGACAGCGGGATGAAAATCTGCTCCGGCGGCATCCTGGGCATGGGCGAGTCGCTGGACGACCGCGCCAACCTGCTGATCCAGCTGGCCAATCTGCCTGAGCACCCGGAATCGGTGCCCATCAACATGCTGGTGAAAGTGGCCGGCACGCCGATGGAGAACGCCGAAGACATCGACCCCTTTGATTTCATCCGCATGCTGGCAGTAGCGCGAATCATGATGCCTCTGAGCCATGTACGCCTGTCCGCAGGTCGTGAGGCAATGAACGAACAAATGCAGGCGCTGGCGTTCTTTGCCGGGGCCAACTCTATCTTTTACGGCGACAAACTGCTGACCACGGCCAACCCGCAGGCAGACAAGGACATGCGGCTGTTCAGCCGTTTGGGCATTCTGCCGGAGGAGGGTAAAGATCACGCCGACGAGGTGCATCAGGCGGCGATAGAGCACGCGCTTAGGGATCAGAAGTCCAGCGAGCAGTTCTATAACGCTGTGGTTTAACCACCGTGCAGGCCTGTAGTCGTTGCCGCAGGCTGCGATAAGGTCCGCAGGACCTTCGCTTTCAATACCGAAGCCGGGGCCGCTTCGCTGCCCATCGCAGCCTGCGCCAGCGGCTACAAGGGATTATAGTCAGCATGTCATTCGATCTACGCTCCCGGCTGGCCGCACGCCGCGCCGATAACCTGTATCGCCAGCGCCCGCTGCTAGAAAGCCCGCAAGGGCCGCAGGTGGTGGTCGATGGCAAGCCTCTGCTCGCCTTCTGCAATAACGACTACCTGGGCCTGGCCAGTCACCCGCAAGTGATTGAAGCCTGGCAAGCGGGAGCATCGCGCTGGGGCGTAGGCGGCGGTGCGTCGCATCTGGTCATCGGTCACAGCACCCCGCACCACGCACTGGAGGAGGCCCTGGCCGAGTTCACCGGTCGCCCGCGTGCGCTGCTGTTCAGTAACGGATACATGGCCAACATGGGTGCCGTCACCGCGCTGGTCGGGCAAGGCGATACGGTGCTGGAAGACCGCCTCAACCATGCCTCCCTGCTGGATGCCGGTTTGTTGAGCGGGGCGCGCTTCAACCGCTACCTGCATAACGATGCAAGTAGCCTTGCCAAGCGTCTGGAAAAAGCCAGCGGCAGTACGCTGGTGGTCACCGATGGCGTATTCAGCATGGACGGCGATCTGGCCGACCTCCCCGCTCTGGCCCGTGAAACCAGGGCCAAGGGTGCCTGGTTGATGGTAGACGATGCCCACGGTTTTGGTCCGTTGGGCGCCAATGGCGGCGGGATTGCCGAACATTTTGGCCTGAGTGCTGACGATGTGCCGGTACTGGTAGGAACGCTGGGCAAGGCATTTGGCACCAGCGGTGCATTTGTCGCGGGCAGCGAAGAACTGATCGAAAGCCTGATCCAGTTCGCCCGACCTTACATCTACACCACCAGCCAGCCTCCGGCGCTGGCCTGTGCGACGCTCAAAAGCCTTGAGCTGCTGCGCACCGAGCATTGGCGCCGTGAGCATCTGAACAAGTTGATTGCTCAGTTTCGCCTTGGTGCCGAGCAAATTGGCCTGCAGTTGATGGACAGCTTTACGCCGATCCAGCCGATCATGATCGGTGACAGTGGCCAAGCCCTTCGCCTGTCGCAGAGGCTGCGCGAGCGCGGCTTGCTGGTGACTGCAATCCGCCCGCCCACTGTCCCCGCAGGCAGCGCCCGTTTGCGCGTGACACTGTCGGCCGCCCACACAGAAGCACAGGTACAGCTATTGTTAACGGCACTCGACGACTGTTGGCGTACGTTGGAGCCTGCTCATGCGTGATCGTTTGATTCTGCTGCCGGGCTGGGGCCTGGGGGTTTCACCTCTGGAGCCTCTGGCCGAGGCCTTGCGCGGGCTGGACGAGCACTTGCGGGTCGAAATCGAACCGTTACCGGTGCTGCTGTCCACCGCTCTTGACGACTGGCTCGATGAACTCGACGCGACCCTGCCCGACAACGTCTGGCTGGGTGGATGGTCGCTGGGCGGGATGCTTGCCAGCGAGCTGGCTGCGCGTCGCGGCGATCGCTGCTGCGGGCTGGTTACCTTGGCCAGCAACCCGAGCTTTGTCAGTCGCGCGGATTGGCCAGGCGCCATGCCTGTCTCCACGTTCGAGCCGTTCCTGAGCGGTTTTGGTGATGCGCCGAATACCACGCTCAAACGTTTTTGCCTGCTGTGCAGCCAGGGCTCGGAGGAGCCGCGGGCGCTTGCCAGCCTGCTGCTGGCCGGCGCACCCAATGCTCAGCCCGATGCCTTGTCGGCCGGCCTTGAATTGCTCGGCAGGCTGGATACGCGGGCAGCCTTGCAGCGTTTCAACGGGCCGCAATTGCACCTGTTCGCGGGGCTTGATGCGCTGGTTCCGGAGCAGGCGGCAAGTGATGTGCTGGCGCTGTTACCCGATGTCGAAGTGGGTCTGATTGAACAGGCCTGTCATGCATTTTTACTGGAAGCCCCGCACGAACTGGCGGCGGCGATTCAGGCTTTTTTACACGAGTCGGGCGATGAATGATTTGAGTATTGCGATGCTTGCGGCCAGCTTGCCGAACAAGCGTCAAGTGGCTGTCTCGTTTTCCCGTGCGGCCGCCAGTTACGACAGCGTCGCCCAATTGCAGCGTGACGTTGGCCATGAGCTGATGGCCCGTTTACCGCAGGATTTGAGCCCGCAGCGCTGGCTGGATCTGGGCAGTGGCACAGGTTATTTCAGCCGCGTGCTGGGTCAGCGCTTTACCCATAGTCAGGGGGTGGCACTGGATATCGCCCAAGGCATGCTGGCGTATGCCCGGCCTTTGGGCGGGGCACAGCATTTTATCGCTGGCGATGCCGAAAGCCTGCCGCTGCAAGCAAACAGTTGTGATCTGATTTTCTCCAGCCTGGCGCTGCAATGGTGTGCTGATTTTCGCGCGGTGCTGAATGAGGCCCAGCGTGTGCTCAAACCCGGTGGGGTCCTGGCCTTCACCAGTTTGTGCGTGGGCACCTTGAATGAGCTGCGTGATAGCTGGCGGGCAGTCGACGGCCAGGCTCACGTCAATCGTTTTCGTGAGTTCACGGCCTATCAGCAGCTTTGCGCCGACAGCGGTCTGCAGGTGCTCGGCTTGCAGAATCAGCCGCATGTGCTGCACTACCCGCAAGTACGCCAGCTGACCCATGAGCTAAAAGCGCTCGGTGCACATAATCTCAACCCGGGACGTCCTGAGGGGCTGACCGGCAGGGCGCGGGTTCAGGGGCTGGTTGGCGCCTACGAGCAGTTTCGTCAGCCGCTGGGGTTACCGGCGACTTATCAGGTGGTCTACGGCATTCTGGAGAAAGCGCGATGAGCCCAGCGTACTTCATCACCGGTACGGACACAGATGTAGGCAAAACCACGGTGGCGGCAGGTTTTCTGTATGCCGCGCGCACGGCCGGGCTGAGTACGGCCGCGGGCAAGCCGGTTGCCTCGGGTTGTGAAGTCACTCCCCAGGGATTGCGCAATGCTGACGCACTGGCATTGATGGCCGAGAGCTCGATCAAGTTGAGTTATGACGAGGTCAACCCGGTGGCGTTCGAGCCGGCCATCGCCCCGCATATCGCGGCGCGTGAAGCCGGGGTGGTACTGACGGTGCGCTCGCTGCTGGAGCCGATGCAGCACATTCTGGGTCAAAAGGCCGACTTCACCCTGATTGAAGGCGCCGGCGGCTGGCGCGTGCCGTTGTCCGGTCAGGACAGTTTGTCGGAGTTGGCACAGGCGCTGGACCTGCCGGTAATCCTGGTGGTGGGCGTGCGTCTGGGCTGTATCAGCCATGCACTGTTGACCGCCGAGGCGATTGCCCGTGATGGCCTGCAGCTGGCTGGCTGGGTCGCCAATATCATTGGCCCGAAAACCTCACGCCTGGAAGAAAACCTCGCCACCCTGGCGGAGCGATTGCCCGCGCCTTGCCTTGGGCGTGTGCCTAAACTCAAATCAGCGTCGGCGCAGTCCGTGGCTGAATACCTGCAACTGGATTTGCTGGACTGATACACCGCTTGAACCTGTGGGAGCGGGCTTGCTCGCGATGGCCTCGCCTCGGTCTGCCTGACTGTCCGAACCGGCTGTATCGCGAGCAAGCCCACCCCAAAAATATCCCCTCCCTTGATCAGACAAATCCGACCCAAGACGAACGGCGGCTTCGCGCTGCTTGACAATAAATAGGCGTAAACGTATGTTTCAAACACCTGTTTGACCGCCATAACAAATCCACGCGGTTGTTCATCCCCGGTTTCATCAGCAGAGGTTTATCGCTATGCCTGACTACAAGGCCCCCTTGCGTGATATTCGCTTCGTTCGTGACGAACTGCTCGGTTACGAAGCGCACTATCAGAGCCTGCCGGCTTGCCAGGACGCCACTCCAGATATGGTTGACGCCATTCTTGAAGAAGGCGCCAAGTTTTGTGAGCAGGTGCTGGCACCTCTGAACCGCGTGGGTGACATCGAAGGCTGCACCTGGAGCGAAACCGGGGTTAAAACCCCTACAGGCTTCAAAGAAGCCTACAAACAATTCGTTGAAGGCGGCTGGCCGAGCCTGGCTCACGACGTAGAGCACGGTGGTCAAGGCCTGCCGGAATCGCTGGGCCTGGCCGTGAGCGAAATGGTCGGTGCAGCCAACTGGTCGTGGGGCATGTACCCTGGCCTGTCCCATGGTGCGATGAACACCATCTCCGAGCACGGCACCCCCGAGCAGCAAGAGACCTACCTGACCAAGCTGGTGACCGGCGAATGGACCGGCACCATGTGCCTGACCGAATCGCACTGCGGTACTGACCTGGGCCTGCTGCGCACCAAGGCTGAACCTCAGGCTGACGGTTCCTACAAGATTTCCGGCACCAAGATCTTTATCTCGGCCGGTGAACACGATATGGCCGATAACATCGTGCACATCGTGCTGGCTCGCCTGCCGGATGCACCGGCTGGCACCAAAGGCATTTCGCTGTTTATCGTACCCAAGTTCAACGCCAACGCCGATGGCAGCATCGGTGAGCGCAACGCCGTGTCCTGTGGCTCGCTTGAGCACAAAATGGGCATCCACGGTAACGCCACCTGCGTGATGAACTTCGACGGCGCCACCGGCTACCTGATCGGCCCGCCGAACAAAGGCCTGAACTGCATGTTCACCTTTATGAACACCGCACGTCTGGGCACCGCGCTGCAAGGCCTGTCCCACGCTGAAATCGCCTTCCAGGGCGGCCTGAAATACGCTCGTGACCGTCTGCAGATGCGTTCGTTGACCGGCCCGAAGGCGCCTGAAAAGGCGGCTGACCCGATCATCGTTCACCCGGACGTACGTCGCATGCTGTTGACCACCAAGGCATTCGCCGAAGGCAACCGTGCGATGGTGTACTTCACCGCCAAGCAAGTCGACATCGTCAAATACGGCGTTGATGAAGAAGAGAAGAAGAAAGCTGACGCACTGCTGGCCTTCATGACACCGATCGCCAAAGCCTTTATGACTGAAGTCGGTTTTGAGTCCGCCAACCACGGCGTGCAAATCTACGGCGGCCACGGCTTTATCGCCGAGTGGGGCATGGAGCAGAACGTTCGCGACAGCCGCATTTCGATGCTGTACGAAGGCACCACCGGCATCCAGGCACTCGATCTGCTGGGCCGTAAAGTGCTGATGACCCAGGGCGAGGCGCTCAAGGGCTTCACCAAGATCGTGCACAAGTTCTGCCAGAGCAACGAAGGCAACGACGTACTCAACGAGTTCGTCACGCCACTGGCTGCGCTGAACAAGGAATGGGGCGAGCTGACCATGAAGGTCGGTATGGCCGCGATGAAAGACCGTGAAGAAGTGGGTGCGGCCTCGGTCGACTACCTGATGTATTCCGGTTATGCCTGCCTGGCCTACTTCTGGGCTGACATGGCGCGCCTGGCAGCTGAAAAGCTGGCGGCCGGCACGTCCGAAGAAGCGTTCTACAAAGCCAAGCTGCAAACGGCCCGCTTCTACTTCCAGCGCATCCTGCCGCGCACCCGCGCGCACGTTGCCACCATGCTGTCGGGCGCTGCCAACCTGATGGACATGAAAGAAGAAGACTTCGACCTGGGCTACTAAGCCTCGGCGGGTCATCTTGCAAAGCCGCTTCTCCTTTTGGGGAGGCGGCTTTTTTAGTTTTGGTGCGCCTTAACTTTCTGTGGGAGCGAGCCTGCTCGCGAAAGCCCTCGCGAGCAGGCTCGCTCCCACATCAGATATGCTCTCGACCAAAACATATACATTAGTCACAGCATGACCCTATGTATCGCTATCGTCGTTAAGCTAGACTGGGTCCTACATTAATAATCGCCGTTTACAGATTACGAGGTTTGCCATGGCTGACTACAAAGCGCCCCTGCGCGATATGCGCTTCGTCCTCAATGAAGTCTTTGAGGTCGCCAAGCTCTGGGCGCAATTGCCTGCGTTGGCAGAGACCGTAGATGCTGAAACGGTTGAAGCCATTCTCGAAGAAGCGGGTAAGGTCACCGCGAAAAGCATCGCGCCGCTGAGCCGCAGTGGTGATGAGGAAGGCTGCCACTGGGACAATGGTGCAGTGACCACCCCGGCCGGTTTTGTCGATGCCTATCGCACCTACGCCGAAGGCGGTTGGGTGGGTGTGGGCGGCGACCCGCAGTTCGGCGGCATGGGCATGCCCAAGGCTGTGTCGGCCCAGGTCGAAGAGATGATCAACTCCTCCAGCCTGTCGTTCGGCCTGTACCCGATGTTGACCGCCGGCGCCTGTGTGTCGATCAACGCGCACGCCAGCGAAGCATTGAAAACGACCTATTTGCCGAATATGTACTCGGGTGTGTGGGCGGGTTCCATGTGTTTGACCGAGCCCCATGCGGGTACTGATCTGGGGATTATTCGGACAAAAGCCGAGCCTCAGGTTGATGGTTCCTACAAAGTCAGCGGCACCAAGATTTTCATCACCGGTGGTGAGCACGACCTGACCGAAAACATTATCCATCTGGTACTGGCCAAATTGCCGGACGCGCCTGCGGGGCCTAAAGGCATCTCGCTGTTTCTGGTGCCCAAGTTCATGGTCAATGCTGATGGCAGCCTGGGTGAGCGCAACCCGGTGACCTGCGGCTCTATCGAGCACAAGATGGGTATTCAGGCTTCGGCCACCTGTGTGATGAACTTCGATGAAGCTGTCGGCTACCTGGTGGGAGAGCCCAACCGTGGCTTGGCCGCCATGTTCACCATGATGAACTATGAGCGTCTGGGGGTTGGCATCCAAGGCCTGGCTTCGGGTGAGCGTTCGTATCAGAACGCCGTGGAATATGCCCGCGATCGCTTGCAGGGGCGCGCTGCAACAGGCGCAGTGGCCAAGGATAAAGTGGCGGACCCGATCATCGTTCACGCCGACGTCCGACGCATGCTGCTGACCATGAAGGCCTCGAACGAAGGCGGTCGGGCCTTTTCTACTTATGTTGCCAACCAGCTGGATATCGCCAAGTTCAGTGAAGACCCGGCAGCCCGTGAGCGCGCCGATGGCCTGGTGGCCTTGCTGACCCCGGTGGCCAAGGCCTTCCTGACCGATCTGGGCCTGGAAACCACCGTGCATGGCCAACAGGTGTTCGGCGGCCACGGTTACATTCGCGAATGGGGCCAGGAGCAACTGGTGCGTGATGTGCGCATCACGCAAATTTACGAAGGCACCAACGGTATCCAGGCGCTGGATCTGGTGGGGCGCAAGATCGTTGGCAACCACGGGGCTTACTACCGCCAGTTTGCTGATGAAATCCGACAGTTCATCGCCACCGCCAACAGCGACCTGAACGAGTTTACCCAGCCACTGGCGGCGGCTTTGGACACACTTGACCAGTTGACAGCCTGGGTACTGGACCGTTCGCAAAACAACCCGAACGAGATCGGCGCAGCCTCCGTTGAGTACCTGCAGGTTTTTGGTTACACAACGTATGCGTACATGTGGGCGTTGATGGCCAGGGCCGCGTTGGGTAAAGAGGCCGATGAAGCCTTCTATGCCAGCAAGCTGGGCACGGCACGCTTCTATTTCGCCCGTTTGCTGCCGCGTATCCACTCGCTGAGCGCGTCGGTCAAGGCGGGTAGCGAGTCGCTTTACCTGCTGGACGAAGCACACTTTTAACCTGTTTAGTGTTTTGTAAGCATTTGCTTACATTACATGCTGACAATCTCCCATATCGGCAGATTGGATCCAGGGGTAATCTACTTTCCATGGACGTAGAGCAGGAAGCTCAAAGCAACAACACGGACACGTAGGATTCTGCCAGGATGGCGGAGTGAAAAGGATGTCAGGGAAACAGTCTGCAAAACCCCGCCTCGGCGGGGTTTTCTTTTTTGTGCGTCAGAATTTTCTCGATTTCCCAGTTCCTGTGGGAGCGGGCTCGCTCGCGATCGCATCACCACGGTCTTCCTGGAGCACCGAGTCGCCTGAATCGCGAGCAAGCCCGCTCCCACAAGGTGGCCAGCTACAGCGCCCCTTCATCGCCCTGCATCACATCTTCAAGCAACGTGCGCAGCAGTCCCAAAGTGGCTTGCTGGCGTTGCACATCGCGACACACCAGCCCCACTTGCAGCGGTACCCGTGGCTCGCTCAGCGGCTTCCACAGCAGCGCCTTGTCGTCGTGTTGATGACGCGAGCGCCCTGGCAAGACAGTGGCCAGCTTGCTATGGGGCAGGCTGTCGAGGATCCCCGCCATGGTGTTGAGCTCGGCCTGCACCTGCGGGCGACGGCCCAGATTGGCAAGCTGGGCTTGCCAGATCTGGCGCACCTGAAACTCCTCCCCCAGCAGCAACATTGGCAGCTCTGCCGCCTGGCTCAAGGACACTTTCTTGAATTCGCGCAACGGATGATCCGCCGGGATCACCAGTTGCAGTTCGTCTTCGTAAAGCATCATGGCGTGCAGCCCAGGCTGGCGTGGCGGCAGGTAACTGATGCCAATGTCGAGTGAACCATTCAGCAGGCGCCGTTCGATCTCTATGCCCGTGAGCTCGTAGATCTGTACCACCAAATGGGGTTGGGCCTGACGTACACGCTCCAGCATCTGCGGCACCAGGCTGGTATGCACAGTTTGCAATACACCGATGGCAATGGTGCGCAGGGCCTGGCCCTGAAAGTTGTGCAGAGCCTCTTTGGCCCGCTGCAATCCGTCGAGCAAGGGCAGCGCGTGGTTGTACAGCGTGTGTGCTGCCAAAGTAGGCAGCAGGCGCTTGCTGCTGCGCTCGAACAGGCTCACATCAAGGTTGTGTTCGAGCTGACGGATCTGCTGGGAGAGGGCTGGCTGCGAGATGCAAAGCCGCTCGGCGGCACGGCCCACATGGCCTTCTTCATAGACCGCGACGAAATAACGCAGTTGCTTGAAATCCATAAGTAATACTTATCGAAAATGCTTAAAAAACGAAATGGCTCAACGGCCTGCCGGCGCCTAGTCTACGCCCATTCCACAAGGCTCATCGAGCCAGAGATGCTGATAGGCAACGGCGTTTTACATAGGCAGGACAATAAACCCGAGCAGAGGTTTACCTTTCCCATGAAGCGTCGGCGGTTGCAAATCGAATCTGTTTATGGTCACAAGGTCCGCGTGCATGAACCTGTTTAACCTGCGTCGCCATTCCCCCAGCCTCGAAGAAATGGCCGCCCACTCTGCGCCATCCAAAGCTGGCAACCACCCGTCCCGAGACTGCCTGATGCCCTGCGTTGAGCGTGAAGCCCAAGTGTTTGTGCGCGGCCAGGGCTCATGGATGTGGGACAGCGACAGCCGTGCCTATCTGGATTTTACCCAGGGCAGTGCGGCCAACAGCCTGGGCCACAGCCCGGCGGTGCTGGTCAAGGCAATGACCGAGCAGGCGCAATCGTTGCTAAACCCGGGTGCAGGTTTTTTAAACCGCGGGATGTTGAACCTGGCGCAGCGCTTGTGTGAAAGCACCGGTAGTGATCAGGTGCATTTGCTCAACACCGGCGCTGAGGCCAATGAAGGTGCGATCAAGCTGGCACGCAAATGGGGCCAGCTGCATCGCGGTGGCGCCCATCGGATCATCACGGCCAGCCGCAGCTGCCACGGTCGCAGCTTTGGCGCGATGTCGGCTTCGGGCGGCGCTTCTGTGGATAACCGCTTCGAGCCACAGTTGCCGGGCTTTATCAATGTACCGTTCAACGATTTGCCGGCGCTGCATGCGGCAGTCGATGCGCAGACCGTGGCCATCATGCTGGAGCCGGTACAAAGCGAAGCCGGGGTGATTCCTGCGACTGAGCACTACCTCAAGGGTGTTGAGCGCTTGTGTCGCGAGCTGGGCATTTTGCTGATCCTGGATGAAGTGCAGACCGGCGTGGGGCGTTGCGGCACCTTGCTGGCAGAGCAGAATTACGGCATTCGCGCCGACATCATCACTCTGGGCAAGGGTTTGGGCGGTGGTGTGCCATTGGCCGCATTGCTGGCTCGGGGCAAGGCCTGTTGCCTGGAGCCCGGCGAGCTGGGCGGTACCCATCATGGCAATGCCTTGATGAGCGCAGCGGGGTTGGCGGTGCTGGACACGGTGCTGGACAAGGGCTTTCTGCAGCAGGTTCGCGACGCGGGGCAACATCTGCGCGAGGGGCTGGGCAGGTTGGCAAATAGTTATGCACAGGGCGAATTGCGCGGCCAGGGTCTGCTTTGGGGTCTGACCTTGTCGGATAACTCGGCAGACGCTGTGGTCAAGGCGGCGTTGTATGAGGGCTTGCTGATCAGCGCCCCGCAGCCCGACTGCCTGCGTTTTACCCCGGCCCTGTGTGTGAGCAAGGGCAATATCGATGAAATGCTGCTGCGTCTGGCCCGGGCGTTTTCCCGGGTTCGAACGGCGCAATTGCAGTGCCGTCGCGGGGTTGCCGTCTGATTGCAGCCGTTACACAGAATTTAAAGAACCGTCTCGCGGTATAACGCATCGCCCCGTGCCTGATTTCTTCGGTACGGGGCGTTTTTTTTTGTCTGTGGATAAGTTCAGTCTGAACCTTTGGCTTGCGCCTGGAGTCGATTAGAAGCAGGGCCATTTCTGGCCCGCCACTATCAGGGAGCTGCGCATATGGATCTTATTAAAATCATCTTTGCCATTCTGCTTCCACCGCTGGGTGTGTTTATGCAGGTGGGTTTTGCCGGTGCGTTCTGGCTGAATATTCTGCTGACCCTGTGCGGCTATATCCCGGGCATCGTGCATGCGGTGTGGATTATCGCCAAGCGGTAAACAGGCAGCGACTACAGTTATGTATCGGCCTGCATCACCTGGCTATAAAACAACCATTCCTGTTCCAGTGCATGGGCCTGGTTACTGGCCTTGCGAAAGCCGTGGCGTTCGTCCGGGTAGTAATGGGCCTGGGCCGGGATGCCGTTGTATTGCAGGGCCTGGAGCATGTCGCGGGTTTGTTGCGGCACCACTACAGCGTCCAGCTCACCCTGGAAGAAAATAACCGGCACGCTGATCTGGTTGGCGTACAGCAACGGAGTGCGCGCTGCATAGCGTTCAGCGTCGCGCTCCGGATCGCCAATCAGCCAGTCAAGGTAGTCACCTTCAAACTTGTGGGTGGACCGCGTCAGCGCAATCGGGTCGCTGACCCCGTACAGGCTGGCACCCGCCCGGAACACTTTATGGAATGCCAGCGCGCACAAGGTGGTGTAACCCCCCGCGCTGCCGCCACGAATAAACGCACGGCGGGGAGCAATCAGATCTTGTTCGGTGAGATAACTGACCACCGCGCAGGCATCTTCGACATCCACCACGCCCCAATTCAAATGCAAGGCTTGACGATACTCACGGCCATAGCCGGTGCTGCCGCGATAGTTGAGGTCAGCCACGGCAAAGCCGCGCTGGGTCCAGTATTGAATGCGCGGGTCGAGCATCGGGTAACAGGCCGAAGTCGGACCGCCGTGGATAAATACCAGCAGGGGCGGTTTTTTCTCGCCGTTCATAGCCGGGTAGAAAAAACCGTGGGCATGGCCTGTTCCAGAGGGATAACGCAGAGTTCTCGGGCGGCTGATACGCTCGGGGGGCAGCGGTGCAATGCCACCCGCCAGTACCTCGACCTTATGCTCGGTGCGGCAGATACGGATCACGGCTGAAGGGCGTATCGGCGATGCTGCGATGCAGTAGATAAATGCCTCATCCAATGCCAGGCTGCGAAAATGGCTGTAGTCACCGGTGAAGTCTTCGAGGTTGCCGTCAGCTGTGCGGATGCCCAGTCGCCCGAAGCCGTCCTCGGTCCAACTGGCCAGATAGGCCTGCTCTCCCAGCGGCACAAAGGTGCTGGTGCCCAGTTGCCAAGGGGCCGGGGCGTGATCGGCGCGCGCGCTGGGCGCGGGTACCAGGCCTTCGCCAGACTCGGCCCAGGGCTGCCAGAAACCTGCGCGGTCGGTCAGGCAATGGAGCCGGTTATGTTCGTCGAAACGCGGCTGTTGCAGCGATTCCTCATCAAGATCACCGGCCAGGCATTGCGCGGTGTTCCAGCGCCCGGCGGTTTGGCCTTCGGCCAGCATCAGACGGGTAGAGGTCCACGGCTGGTGTGGACGGCTCCATTCAACCCAGGCCAGGCGCTGGCCGTCAGGGCTCAGCGCCGGTGCGCCGTAGAAGTCGGCACCTTCAGCCAGGATCTGACGTTCAAGGGTGTCCAGGTCGATGCTGACCAGTCGGTGTTGGTCGCCGGTCTCTTCGACTGCCAGCACCTGCCCGCCGGCAAACTGCACGCCGCCGTAGCGGCATTCGCCCTGGGTCAGTGCCTGCGGGGCGCTACCTTCCAGAGGTTGCAGATACAGCTGCTGATCGGTTTCGTTGACGAACACCACGGCGTTATCGCTCAGGCAAAACCCGCCACCGCCGTACTCATAGACCCGGCTGCGTGCGCTGAAACCGGCGGGCGTCAGGCAGTGGGCCTGGCCATCGCGCCAGTGCCAGATGCGCGAGGCCGCATCCTGTGGACGATATTCGTTCCAGAACAGGCCTTGCGGGCCGACCCGCAATTCTGCGAAATCAACCCCGGCGGCTACGGCGAGTGCGGCGCTGAAGGGCTCAGCTTTTGGCGATAAGACGTGAGTTTCGTTCATTTCGGAAGGCCAATTGTTCGATGGTCTGGGTGGCGTGCTCGGCTTCTTCGCGCGCCTTGAGAATCAGGTTGTGTTGGGGCGATTTGCTGCACACCGGGTCCGCATTGCTGGCGTCCCCGGTGAGCATAAAGGCCTGGCAACGGCAGCCGCCGAAGTCCTTTTCTTTCTCGTCGCACGAGCGGCAGGGCTCGGGCATCCAGTCATAACCGCGAAAACGGTTGAAGCCAAACGAGTCGTACCAGATGTGCTGCATGCTGTGGTCACGCACATTGGGGAACTCGACCGGCATTTGTCGGGCACCATGACACGGCAGGGCCGTGCCGTCAGGTGTAACGGTCAAAAAGATGCTGCCCCAGCCGTTCATGCAGGCTTTTGGGCGTTCTTCGTAATAGTCCGGCGTCACGAAGATCAGCTTGCAGGGGTGACCCTCTGCTTCCAGTTTGGCCCGGTATTCGTTGGTGATGCGCTCAGCCCGTACCAGTTGCTCCTTGGTCGGCAGCAGGCCGACACGGTTGAGCTGGGCCCAGCCGTAGAACTGACAGGTGGCCAGCTCAACAAAGTCGGCTTCAAGGGCGATGCACAGCTCGATGATGCGGTCGATTTTGTCGATGTTGTGCCGATGGGTGACGAAGTTCAGCACCATCGGGTAGCCGTGGGCCTTGACTGCCCTGGCCATTTCGAGCTTTTGCGCGAAGGCTTTTTTCGAACCGGCCAGCAGGTTGTTGACCTGCTCGTCGCTGGCCTGGAAGCTGATCTGGATATGGTCCAGCCCGGCTTTTTTGAAGTCGCTGATCTTTTGCTCGGTCAGGCCGATGCCCGAGGTGATCAAGTTGGTATAGAAACCCAGCTTGCGCGCTTCGCCAATCAACTCGGCCAGATCCTGGCGCACCAGTGGCTCGCCACCGGAGAACCCCAGTTGCGCTGCACCCATCTCCCGCGCCTCGCGAAACACCTTGATCCACTGTTCGGTGCTCAGTTCTTTGCCCTGCTGGGCGAAGTCCAGAGGGTTGGAGCAATACGGACATTGTAACGGGCAGCGGTAGGTCAATTCAGCCAGCAGCCACAGCGGCAGGCCGACTTCAGGCTTGGGCGGGATACGGCTGTCAGGCAAGTTCGATCCAGTGCTCTGCACGAGCGACCTCCATAAATTGCTCGATATCTGCGCCGAGCTCGGGTACGCCGGGGAACTGTTTGTCCAGTTCGCCAATAATGGCCGCGACGTCGCGCTGGCCGTCGATCAGGCCGCCGATCAGGGCCGCGCTGTCATTGAGCTTGATCATGCCTTCGGGGTACAGCAACACATGGCCTTTTTGCGCGGGCTCGTACTGGTAACGATAGCCGGTGCGCCAGGTCGGGATTTTGCTGCGATCGAAGCTCATAGGGTGATTCCTTTGTGCCAGACACGTTGGCTGGTCACGCTGTGATAGGGCGGGCGGTCCAGCTCGTAGGCCATGGTCATGGCATCGAGCATGCTCCACAGGATATCGAGTTTGAACTGCAGGATTTCCAGCATGCGCTGCTGGCCTTCATAAGTAGTGTAGTGCTGCAGGGTGATTGCCAGCCCGTGCTCCACGTCGCGTCGGGCCTGGCCCAACCGGGTGCGGAAGTATTCGTAGCCGGCGGGGTCTATCCACGGGTAATGCTGGGGCCAGCTGTCCAGGCGCGACTGATGGATTTGCGGCGCAAACATTTCGGTCAGCGAGCTGCTGGCGGCTTCTTCCCATGTAGCGCGGCGGGCGAAGTTGACGTAGGCATCCACGGCAAAACGAACGCCGGGCAGGACCAGCTCTTGAGAGCGCAGTTGATCCGGGTCCAGGCCAACCGCTTGACCGAGGCGCAGCCAGGCTTCGATGCCGCCGTCTTCACCGGGCGCGCCGTCGTGGTCGATCATGCGTTGAATCCACTCGCGGCGCACTTCACGGTCAGGGCAGTTGGCCAGGATCGCGGCATCCTTAAGCGGGATATTGACCTGGTAGTAGTAACGGTTGGCGACCCAGCCCTGGATCTGCTCGCGAGTCGCGCGGCCTTCGTACATTGCCACCTGATAGGGGTGGTAGATGTGGTAATACGCGCCTTTGGCCCGCAAGGCGGCCTCGAATTCGGCGGTAGAGAGTGGGGCTTGGGTCATCTGGTGCCTCCAAAAAATGTGATGCCTTTGTAGCAGCTGCCGAAGGCTGCGTTCGGCAGCTGCTACAGATTCAGCTTTTACAATTCGATGCTCATGCCATCAAAGGCCACTTCAACCCCCCGGCGTACCAGTTCGGCACGCTCGGCGGAGTCTTCGTCGAGAATCGGGTTGGTGTTGTTGATGTGGATAAGCACTTTGCGCTGCTCGGGCAGTTGCTCAAGCACTTCGAGCATGCCACCGGGGCCGTTTTGCGCCAGATGGCCCATTTCCCGGCCGGTACGGGTGCCTACGCCGCGGCGCTGCATTTCGTCGTCGTCCCACATGGTGCCATCCACCAGCAGGCAGTCGCTGCCCGCCATGATTTCCAGCAACGGCGCGTCAACCTTGCCCAGGCCTGGGGCATAGAACAATTTACCGCCCGTGCGCAGGTCTTCAACGATCAGGCCGATATTGTCGCCCGGGTGCGGGTCGAAGCGATGCGGCGAATACGGCGGCGCGGCACTGCGCAGGGGCAGCGGGCTGAAACGCAGGTTGGGGCAGGCCGGGATTGTGAACGAACCTTCCAGCTCGATGCGGTTCCAGTTCAAGCCACCATTCCAGTGCTTGAGCATGGTGAACAGCGGGAAACCGGTGCTCAGGTCTTCGTGGACCATGTCAGTGCACCAGACTTCGTGGGGGCAGCCTTCGCGCAGGCTCAGCAGGCCGGTGGTGTGGTCGATCTGGCTGTCCATCAGAATGATGGCGCTGATCCCGGTATCACGCAGGGCACGGCCCGGTTGCATCGGGGCGAAGTCCTGGAGTTGCGCGCGAATGTCGGGCGAGGTGTTGCACAGCACCCAGTTCACGCCGTCGTCGGAGATCGCAATCGACGATTGGGTACGCGCCTTGGCGTTTAACGAACCATCACGAAAACCCGCGCAGTTGACGCAGTTGCAGTTCCACTGCGGGAAACCACCGCCAGCGGCGGAACCTAGAATCTGGACAAACATGGCGTGTTCTCTTGCAAATCTGGAAATAAAAACGCCCCGGCGAACCGAGGCGTTGGGTTGCTCTGCTCAGTGAAGAAGCAGATCAACGGCTAGCGAAGTACATGGTGACTTCAAAGCCAATACGCAGGTCGGTGTAAGCAGGTTTAGTCCAAGCCATAACATGACTCCTTCAGCGGGTGGGTGAGTAGTGTCTCTTGATTAGTCCAGCTCCCGAAGGAGATGTTCAAAAGCTTAGGTGGCTATGTTACTAAATTTGACGCTTTTTGAACGCCCAATGTCGAAGAAAGCCCTTTGCAGGGTTGGTAATTATCAGCTTCTTCCTGGATAAAACGTTTCAGTTACAGGACCGGTAGCCACACATAACCAGCGGCTGTCAGGTTGTGTGGTTTGCTGTGCAGCCTTGAGTGTAGTGTCTTGATCCAGCGCCATAAGCGCAGTGTAGAGGGCTGCCAGGTAATCCGACGGGTGGCCTGCCAGCTTGCTTTGCCATAGCAATTCGCTGGCCTGTGACACGCCCAGGGCCTCACTTGAGAATTGCTGTGCCAGGGCGGCGCGGGCCTGGGTGAAAGATGTTTCATCCAGTGCCGAGACCAGATTTGGCAAATCTACGAGGAAGTTACGGATGTGCTCAAAGATTTGTGCCGTGCTCGCGTGGGGCGATTGCACACCAAACAGCAGGCCGGTTTGGCCATTGATTTGGCGCAAGCCACTGAACACCGCGTATCCCAATTGCAGTTCAACCCGCAGGCGTTGATAGAAAGGGGTTTGCGCCACTTGGGCAAGCAGACGCCAGGCAGCTTCGCCCGCCACTGTGGCCTCGGCGGCCGGGCAAAACAGCAGCAGTGCGTGTTCGCTGGAATCACAGGGTACTGTGTGCCAATGGCGCTCGACAGGATGCCCGGACTGAAGCGTCAGTTGCGCATCCGGGGTACCAGGCACCTTGTTCAGCACGGGGCCAATCAAGGCCTGTGTGGCAGATGGCAGGCCGACTGCCAGCCCGTCCCAGCGTGTTTCTGACCAATTGTGGGACCCGTCACTTTCGCCAGCGGGCGGGCACAGTTCGGGCAGGCGCTTGAGCAGTTGGCGAATGGGCATCAACGTCGCCTCAGGGGGCGTGCCGGCTGATTGCCCGGTGCACGGGCTGGCGAGCGTACGCAGGGCGCTTTCCAGAATGGCGGGCATCGGCTCGTGGTAACCGTACATCTTCAGCAGCCAGTCATTGCCCAAAGCGTTGAGCGAAAGTTCGACACCAGCGTCACGAGCATCCTGGATCAACGGGCGCAGGCTGTTCTGCAGCGCAGGCATCGGGTTGTCGGCAGGTGTAGCGGGCAAACGCCAGCGCAGGTAAATCGCTGCTTCGCCGCTGAGGTTGGGTATTGCCGTGCTGAAACTCATGGCAGACACGTCGCGGCGACTGCGCAAACGATCCTGGGCAAAGGTGCGCAAACCACGGTGAGCGCTGGTTTGCCCGCGAATCAGGCCGGCACTCACCGGCTCCTTCGCTGCTTGCAGAAATGGATTGGGCGCTGGCAGTTGCCAGGCATGGTGCGATAACTGCATTGCCCCTGGCTGCAGCTGCCCCAGCACGACCTTGAGGGTTGTTACGCCTTGATCCGATAAGCCGGGCACATGTTGCTTGCAGTCACTTCGAGCAAGCTCCAGTGCGCCACTGATGTCTTGCTGGCGTTGTTGCAGCAGACAGAACTCTTCACGTAACGCTGGCCAGTCCTGTTGTGCGCGGAAGAACCCCAGCCAGTCATGGAAGGTGTCGCTGATTAGCGTGGCATGTTGGGCAATGGCGTTGGTTGCAGTGAACTCAATCTGTAGCAGTGCCTGGTCTTTGAAGCAGTAGAGCGACGTGGCCTTAAGGGTGTCGATCAGTTGCTGCTGGCGTAACTGTGCGAACAGACCGCCGGCTTTGTCGGCATTGATCCAGTTGCACAGGAACTCCAGCGCCTTGTCAGACTCCGGCGGCAGCTGTTCCAGGGCAAACATCAGGCTCAGGCGCGAGCCGTCAATGTGTTGATAATGTCGCTGCTGACCGGTCATCAAGGCGGGTGCATCGGCCTGTTGCACGGCTTTGCCGGGGCGCAACACAGCGCTGCAGCGCTCGGCCAGGGTGCTCAGTTCACGGATTGCCGACGGGCCGCTCAGGCTCAAGGTCATTTGTCCGGCCTGATAAAAGGTCTGGTAGAAACCTTTCAGGGCTTGCTGAAAACCCGCGCGAGGTACTGGCAAGCTATAACGGTTACCGGCATGGAATGCGCGCAGTGGATGGGCCGGGTTCAATGGCTGGAACAGTTTGATCTCACGCTGTGCCGAAGGCTCACGGGCCCAGGCAATAAATTCGGCATGTAGCACTTCACGTTCACGCAGTTGGTCAGGCAGAGTCATGCGCGGATGGGCGAGCATGTCGCACAAGCGTTCAAGACCCCCTTCGAAAGCACCCATGGGCAGTTCGAAAAAAAAGTCGGTATGTCGCTCGCAGGTTCTGGCATTGACCTGACCGCCGTGGCGCTGTACCCAGGCCATCAGGTTGTCTGCCGCCGGGAAGCGTGCGGTGCCCAGAAACAGCAAGTGTTCAAGGAAGTGCGCCAGGCCCGGCCAGGCCGCAGGCACATCATGGCTGCCTGCGGCGACCCTTAAAACGGCCGCGCAGCGCTTGAGGCGCGGCTCGTGGCGTACGCAGAGGGTCAGGCCGTTTTCAAGGGTCAGACGTTGGGTGTGAGGGTGGTTCAGCGCAGGCATGGGCACTTCCGGAACAGAGAAGCGCTCATGCTAGCGGATTTAGCCCTTGCTCAGCTCGCCATATAGCTCGGGCCGACGGTCTGCGAGGTAAAAGTTGCCGCTTTTTGCATCAGTCAGCTGTTGGCGTTGCAACGTTGCCACCAGCAGGGTCTCATCCTGTTCGGCCAGGGCAATCTGCTTGCCGTTGGGTGCGGCGATGCTGCTTTGGCCGCAGTAATGGATCTCGCCTTCATGGCCACAGTAGTTGGCGTAGGCTACATAGCAGTGGTTTTCGAAAGCCCGGCAACGCACGGTGACATCGGCGATGAACTCGAAGGGCACCATATTCGCGGTGGGTACCACAATCACTTCAGCTCCGGCCAGGGCCAGCCTGCGGGTGTTTTCCGGAAACTCGAGGTCGTAGCAGATCAGCAGGCCGAGCTTCCAGCCGTTGAGTTCAATGACCGGGAATGAGTCGGGGCCCTGGCTGAACATCGAGTGATCGAGTTCGCCGAACAGGTGAGTCTTGCGGTAGTTGCACAGACTTTTGCCGTGTGCGTCGATCAACTGTGCACTGTTGTAGATATGTCCGTCTGCACCGCGCTCGGGGTAGCCGTACACAATGGCCATGCCCGTGGCTTTGGCCAGTTTGGCAATTTGCTGTGCGGCGTCGCCGTCGTGGGCTTGTGCGAGTTCGGCTACGGCTTGCGCGCCGATGTTGTAGCCGGTGAGGAACATTTCGGGCAACACCAGCAGGTCAATGTTATCGGCTTGCTGGGCTGTTTCACGCAAACGCTGCAGATTGCCCGCAACATCCAAGGGCAGAGGCGGGCATTGGTAAAGGGCAATGCGCATGGGGTTCTCCTGGTGTTGACTGTTGGTGTGGGAGCGGGCTTGCTCGCGATGGCATCCACCCGATATGCCTGATGCACCGCGTTGCCTGAATCGCGAGCAAGCGCGCTCCCACTGGAATCAATTCACCCTGCGGGGTCAATCCGGCAGCGCAATCGGGCCAATGTCGTGGAACACATCTCCCGGCCCCGGGTTGGCCGCATGGGTGCTGCCGCCAAAGTGATGCATGATGCCCCAGACCGCGTTCAATGAAGTCTGCACCGCGCCCTCAACCCAGGCCGGGGTCCACGACACGTCATCGCCGGCAATAAAGATCCCGCGTTGTTCTGCGGGCATGTCCTGTTGCATGAAGTGCGCATACATCCGCTGGTTGTAGCGGTAATGCCCCGGCAGTGCACCCTTGAAGGCGCCCAGGAAATGCGGGTCTGCCTCCCATGAAATGGTGATCGGGTCGCCGATGATGCGGCTGGCGATATCCACCTTCGGATAAATCTTTTTCAGCGAGTCGAGGGCCAGCTTCACGCGCTTTTCCACAGGGTGCGGGAGCATTTTCAGCGCATCGCTCATCCACGAGTACGACAGGCATATCACCCCCGGCTTGTCGTCGCCGTTGTCGAACAGGTAGGTGCCACGGGTCAGGCGGTCGGTCAGGGTCATGCTCATCAGGTCGCGGCCGGTTTCCGGGTCTTTGTCCTTCCAGAACGGGCGGTCGACCATGACAAAGGTTTTCGATGATTGCATGTAGCGCGTACGGTCAAGGGCCATCCACAGCTTCTGTGAGAACAGCGACTCTTCGCATTCGATCTGGGTGGTCAGTAGCCAGCTTTGACATGTGACCAGCACGGCTTCGTAGGGGCGTGTGACACCGAGAATGTCAGTGACGGAAAACATCCCATCCTGTGTGCGTGAGATCGCCTTGACCCCGGTGCGAGGCGCGCCGTTGTGCAGCGAACTCAGGCTGGTGCCTGCAGGCCAATGGGCACAGCGTTCGGGGGCGTGGCGCCAGATTCCCAGTGGCACTTGCTCGACACCTCCAACGACCAGATGCTGATGGTCGTCGCAGTTGGTCATCACCACCCGGAAGATTTCCAGCATCGAGTTGGGGAAGTCCGAATCCCATCCGCCAGTACCGAAACCCACCTGGCCAAACACTTCGCGGTGCTGGAATGACAGTTTGGCAAAGGCCTTGGAGGTCGCGACGAAGTCGTAGAACGTGCGGTCGTCCCACAGAGGAACCAGCGTGTTCCACAGCTCTTTGAGGCGAGGGACGTCGCGGTCACGGATGGCTTGCTGAATATCGCCAAAGCGCGAACCTTCCTCCAGCGCATCGGCCCAGGCGTCGGCCACTTCCTGAAACAGGGCAGGCAGATCCGCCAGTTTTTGTGCGTAGAAGGTTTGGCCTTCGAGGTCGATAACCGTACTGCCGGAAGCTGGGGTCAGCGGGTTGGGGAAGGGTTTGGTCTCCAGCCCCAGCTTGTCGACATAGTGGTAAAACGCTGTTGAAGACACTGGAAAGCGCATGCCGCCGAGCTCGGCAATCACCCCTTCACTGCCCTCAAAGGCTTGCGAGCGCAGGCGCCCACCCATTTTCGAGGCTTCATATACCACGGGTTTGAGGCCCAGCTTCATCAACTCGTAGGCCGCCACCATCCCGGCCATGCCAGCACCGACAATCGCTACCTCAGCGCCAAGTTTATGTGTGGGAATACTGCCCAGGCCAGCGGGGTGTTCGATCCAGTCATCGAAGGCAAACGGGAAGTCCGGGCCGAAGATGGTGACGGGTTTTTTACCGTCGACAGGGTGACGATTATTCTTGTTCATGGCTGACCTTGCTGGCGACCCAAGCTTTACCTTGAGTATAGAAAAAGACAGGCACCATGATAGGCAGCGCAGAACACGTAAATAAGACGCAAACTGTCGTCGTTATGACTTTTATTTAGTCAATATGACGAAGCGGCTAGTCGATATGACTTATCCGCGATCAACTTTGCTGCTGAGGATGATTGAGGTGGTGGTTTTCTCGACGCCTTCGACACTGCCGATCTGATCGAGCAACTGGTCCAGCTGCTCGGGTGAATCGCTGCGCAGCCAAGCCACGTAATCGAATTCGCCACTGACTGCGCACAGTTGCTGCACCTGGACCATCGCACTCAAGCGTCGCACCACGTCCTTGCCGGAGCGTGGCTGCACGGTAATCCCGACATAGGCCTGCAGGCCGCCATCAATCAGGCGCTGGCCCAAGCGAACCCCGTAGCCGGTAATCACCCCGGTTTTCTCCAGCCGCGCCAGGCGTGATGTCACGGTGGTGCGGGCAATCCCCAATTGGCGTGCCAGCATTGCCACGCTTTCCCGGGCATTGAGCTGCAAGGCCGCGATCAATTGACGGTCGATTTCATCCAGTGCAGGGGGGCGGGTGTCAGGCAAGGGTGGCTCCAGGGGCTGCGTGATTGTTGGTCTTAGTCGAGTTTGCTACTCAGTGTCTGGTCACCTTGGAGGCTGACGCCGTACTGAATTTGGTAGCGTGTGCTGCGCCCACTGCCAGGCAGGCGAGTGATGCAGCCTTTCGCAAGCAGGTCACCCAGGTGGCGGGTCGCGGTAGCCTTGGAGACTTTGGTCACGGCTTGGTATTGAGCGGCGTTTATACCGTTCTCGAAGCCGCGTTCGCCACCGTCGAGCAGGTGGTTCAGCACCTTGAGCTGTTCGGCTAGCAGGGCCTGGTCGCGGTGTAGTTGCCAGAAACGGGCCTTGCTCAATACTCGTTCAATCCGGGCAAGGGCTTGCTCCAGGCTTTTAAGCAGCGTGGCTAGAAACCACTGCAACCAAGGAGTGATATCCAGTGTGCCTTTCTGGCTGGACTCCAGAATTCGGTAATAACCGGTGCGGTCATCAAGAATGCTGGCTGACATGGCATAGAAGCGGATGGATTGCTGCTCACTCTGGGCCAATGCCAAATCGGTGAGCGTGCGAGTGAGGCGGCCGTTGCCGTCATCGAACGGATGCAAGGTAACGAACCAAAAGTGGGCAATGCCTGCACGTAGTAAAGGATCAAGGCTTACATCGATTCTGCTGCTCTCGAACCAAGTGAGGAAATCGCCCAGTTGTTCTTCCAGCCCGGCACGTGGTGGTGCTTCAAAATGCACGGTGGGGTGGTGGAGGGGCCCGGATACTACCTGCATGGGTTCTTCGCCGCGCAGCGTGCCAGTGTGCAGTGGGCGGGCCAACAGCTTGTCCTCGCCGGGGAACAGCCAGCAGTGCCACTTATAGAGGCGTTCAAGATCCAGCAAGCGTTGATGCGCACTTGTGGCATCGAACAACAATTGTGCCAAGCCTTCGGAGCGTGCAGTTGTGCGACCTGTTCCGGTCAGCCCCATGCGGCGAGCCAGGGATGAACGTACAGAGCCTGCATTCAGCTGTTCGCCCTCAATGGCTGATGAGGTAACGATGTTTTGCAGCATGGTGTCCAGGCTGTTGAGCGCTTCATTATCACTTCCGACAGCGACAATCATCCCCAGCAAACGGCCCTGAGCCTGGGTACAGGCACGCAATAGCGGGTTAAGCATCTCAGCTTGCCAGCTAAAGTTTGGCCAGCCGGGCTGTTGCCAGATCCAGGGGGAATCGTTCATGGGCTTTACTCGTCTATGAGCCGATTAACGAATATATTCGGCTCATATAGTGAGCCGATAATGCCGGCTAATCGGCTCACTGTCTAACCTGGGATGCAGGGTAAGCCGACGAAAGGACTATAGAGCTGGCCTGTGGACGTTTTGTGGACGCAAACCGGTTTTCTGGGCGTTTTGAAAAGCAAAATCCCAAACCCCGGAAACACAAAAGCCGCGCAGTGCGCGGCTTTGAGTATGGTGGGCCCAGTAGGACTCGAACCTACGACCAAGGGATTATGAGTCACAAGATTGGAAATTAAATGACAGCTCATGAAACGATGGTTTCAGATAAAACAAGGCTTTCAGGCTGATTTAGCGTTTCGTGACGTTTCTTCTTATCTCTCAATATTGCTATGATTCGTTGAGCAATTCGTTAAGGCGATCTTGGAGCTAGGAATGGCGCAGAAACTGGTTCACAGCAAGATAACAGCATTGAAAGCCACGCTCTCTGAGGCCTTGGAAGGGAAAGGGACGGGTTCTCTTCTCTTTGAACGCCGAGCTACGGGCGTTTTGGTCTATCTGAGTCTGCGCCGAGAGAAAAAGCAGGAGCGTCTAAAACTTGGGAACTATTCCGAAAAAACGTTGGTTGAGTGGCGAGCCTATGCCGCTGCGAAGTCGTTAGAGATTCGAGCCTTCCCGAGTATTGATGACTATCAAAAAGCGGAAGAGGAGCGTCAACGCTCAACCCAACGTGCTGCGGATGTTGAGGCAAGGCAGGGAACGTTGGCTCAAATGCTGAATGCCTACGTTGACGATATGGAGCGTAGGGGCAAGTCCAGTGCCAGGGCCGTGCGTGGTGCGCTAAAGCTGGATGTTCTCGATCCATTCCCTGATCTGTCGAAATGCAAGGCCAAGGAAGTCGAACCTAGCGATATTGCGAACATCCTGCGTCGCTGCCTAACTCGATCAGTCGCCAGTAAAGGACGGGGCGCCCGCTTGACCAAGGCATCAGCAACCAATGGTAAAAAGCGACAGGCAGATAAATTGCGCTCTTACCTTCAGGCGGCTTTTTCGTTTGGCCTTGCTAGCGATCTAAACCCGCTCCGTGCTGGTGACGCTGTTCAATATGGTCTCAAATCAAACCCCGCGCGTGACGTGCCAACGATTGAAGGCGCCAATCAGGCGAACACCTGGGCGCTTACAAAAGAAGAGCTGAAAGCGGTTGTTCTGGCCGTTGAAGGTCTACCTGCTCGGCGTAGTGCAATTGCAAAGGCGATGCTTTATCTCGCTGGGCAGCGTGTAGAAATGCTTTGTCGGGTCACTTGGGCAGACATCTATGACGATGGTGAGCATGGGGAAGTGATGCGGTTAATCGACCTCAAGGGCGGAAAAGGTACGCCGTCACGTGAGCATCTGTTGCCGATGACTCAGCGACTCCGTGAGATCCTGTCGCCGCTACTAGCGCTTCAAGGGGCAGGCAAAGCACCTGGGCCATTCTCTCTGCGTGGAAAAGTCAGCATCACACCCGGTACTGCACTGGATATTTTCTCAGCGCTTGGGGATCAGCTTTCGACAAAGGGGGAAACTCGCCGTTTCACTTGGCGCACGTTGCGCGCAACTATAGAGACTCACTTAGCGTCCTTGGGTGTGAATCAGGAGCGCCGAGCATGGTTACTGTCACATGGTCGGTCAGGGGTGCAGGCAAAACACTACGATAGGTGGAATTATCTACCGGAGAAGCGTGGGGATTTGGATAGGTGGGCGCGTTATCTGGATGAATTGTCGGGAATGCCGCAGAGTGCGGAAGTGGTGCAGTTACCGACCCGCAGCGTGGTAAATCAATGAGCTGGCGATTTGAGGAGTTGGCGCGCATGCAGGAGCGCCAGAAGCTGCTAGAACAGCCGTTTGATCCAGTAGCAGTTACCGCTCGAGTCCTGGCGATGTTCTCCCGTGTTCTTCCCAGTAAGCCCGTGGACTGGGACGGTTATCCGATGCATGTCCGGTCTATCTCGTGGCGCAAAGTTGAGGGTGTCACGCGTGCATACGTCGATGGCGTGGATTTGATCGACGCTGCCGCGACCAACCGTAATGCATGGGATGAGGCTGCGCGATTCGCGGCTCAATATATTGAGAAGGGGGAGGCGGTTCCTGAGTTCCTGCGCGTGTTTACTGCCGAGGTACTGCGCGGGGGGCGACCACGACCAGCTCGCCGAGGAAAACCAGCCGACCCGAACCGGAACTTTGCAATCTGCCTGGGACTGGAGGCGCTGAGCCGTGCAGGCATAAAGCCCACTCGCAACGAAGCCACCGAAGATGTGCAATCAGGCTGCGACATCCTAGCCGCAACATTGGGGCGCGATACCTCTGCTTATGTCGATATTTGGAAGCATCGGAAGAGACACCTATATGTGCAAGCGAGCTGGGAGCTCCACTTGGAGCGTCTGCTTGTGGGGGATTAATCGCCGATTTCCCCCCTTCGCTATTTCCCGCCACTTTATTGAGAATGTCCCTGTCGAATCAATCTACACGGGGCTTTCCGAATGACCATGACCGCAACTGCCAGGGTTGAATCGCCAATCAGTTCGGCTATGCGCTTGATGTGAAAGCGTCCGTCCTCACCATCTGGTCAGTTCGACTGGCGGCTATGCTCTGCCGTATCTCAAGGTTTGTCGTCTGGTGCGCTACCGCGTGGGAGATCTTGCTGATTCTTGGCGTGCTGAATTGTGAATCATGCGGGGAGGCGCGGGTAACGAAAAAGCCAATGGATGGCGAAGAATGGGTATCTAAATCAGGGACTAATAGGTTGAAGTTAAGGATGTTTCTTAACTTTAAAATCGACCAAATTTCATGTGGTATCATATAAGCACAAAAAGGTCTAGAACATTTCGCTCTAGACCGTTTCGTTAAACGCTTTGTCTCAATGGCTCGCAACCATCGGACGGGGCAAACACCCACGCTGGGCGTCCTACAAATTTCTTAAGGGATCTTAGCCCAGCTCCGAGCAAGGAGCAACAACAATATGGTTGATTATAACCTGCACCCAGACCTGGCGCTTCAGCTGTGGTCAAAAAAACAAGTTTGCGGGCGGTTGGGCGTTTCGCCTGTCACCCTCTGGCGCTGGGTTTGTTCCGGGCACTTTCCAAAAGCTATTCAGTTGGGCCCTAGGCGTATCGCCTGGAGATCGTCGGTCGTGGAAGCCTTCTTAGCTAAAACTGAGGGGGCTTAATCATGGTGAAGACATTAACCCGCCTCCTTGGCGGGATGACACCGGCTTGTCTGAATTTTGCTCCGATGATCGAAAACATCGCGTTCGTAGTTCTACTGGGAGTAACTAGCTATGTCTGAAGCCATCACCCTTCTAGACACCAGCACCGAGGCCCAAGTGCGTCGCGTGGGGGAGATCTTGCGCGAACACAAGCCGACTACTGTTGAGTTGCGTGATTACTGGAATATCATGGCCCCGGCGGCGCGCATTTACACATTGCGACATGAGCTGGGGTGGGAAATTGCCACAGTTCCTGAAACCGTTCGAGACGCGTTTGGACGTCCTCATAGAGGTGTTGGACGTTATGTGTTGATCCGGGAGGGCTCACCCGTATGAACGCGCATCTAACCCTTATCACAAGCTCTAACCCTGTTCGTTTGACTAAACAATTCCTAGTGGAAGATGGAAAACTGGTGAAGCAAGGCGCCGGACAAATGGTTGAAGGCCACGCGAATGTAATAGAGGCCGCAACGCCTAACGCTTTGGTGGCGATTTTGTCGGAGCTACGAGAAAGTCAGGCGCTTTGCTACGGTCTGCCTATCGCCGGGTCTGCGCCAATTACCACTGCCTGCAATCTAGATAAAGCTGCTCCTGGGACTATTTCCCGTACTGCCGTGCATTTTGAATGGGCTCGCGCGGCAGGCTGGCTGATGCTCGACTACGATCCGGCACTTAGTGGTGAGGCACTTACACCTGAACAGTTCAGAGAGGCTATTTATTCGGCAGCACCAGCACTTCGCAATGCTCCATCGGTTTGGGGTTGCTCATCCTCAAGTATGTTGTTTGCTGATGGTCAGCAACTGGCGGGCATCCGTGGGCAGCGACTGTATATTCAAGTCGCTGACTCTCGTGATATTGAGCGTGCGGGTCGTGTGCTGTTTGAGCGTCTTTGGTTGGCTGGCTTTGGTTATATTGCAATAAGCAAATCGGGCGCCTTGCTGAAGCGTGCTCCGATTGATTCGAGTGTATGGCAACCGCACCGCCTCGACTTTGCAGCACCTCCTGTGTGTGTGGTTCCGGTTGAAGCCCGTCGCCCAGCATCATTAGTGCTGAATGGTGGCGCTGATCCGGTCATAACCTTGAGTGCAATTCCGTCATTAAATAGCGGCGAGCGCATGCAGCTTAAGGATCTGATGAGCGACGCGGCCTCAAAAATGGCCCAAGAACTGCACGATGTGCAAGTGGCTTGGATTGACAAGCGCATGGACGCACTCAATCAACTGCCGGAGTCTGAGCGTGAGGTCAGGCGCGCAACCTTCGAGCGGGCGGTCTGCGAGCACAAGTTATTCGGTGACTTCGAGTTAACTCACTCAAGCGGTGATTCTGTAACTGTTGGGCAGATACTAGATAATCCGAATAAATGGCATGGCGAGCGTTTTGCTGATCCTCTAGAGCCGGAGTACAGCAGTAATGACCATCGCATTGCACAAGTAAATCTGCGCAGTGGTGGCAAGCCTACACTTTACAGTCATGCGCACGGCGGGCAGCGGTTTACGCTACATCGTGCCGTTCGCACCCTCAAAACTGCGGCAGGAGATTTGCCGCGTGTAATGAATGATGCGTTGGCGGTAGTGCGCGCTGATGGAGTCATTTTTGAGCGTGCGGGGGCGCTTGTCCGTGTGGCAGGTGGTGAGCTTATGGCTGTCGAACCAGCATGGTTACGCAATCATCTAGAAGAACAGTTTCAGTTCCAGCGGTTTGATCGTCGCACTGGTGATTACGTGGCAACCGACTGTCCTGGAGATTTGTCCGCGCGAATTATGGCTGCGCGAGGGGCATGGGGCGTGCCGGTAGTCGCTGGCGTTATTCATTCACCAGTTATGCGTCCAGATGGCTCTATTCTGGAGGTTCCGGGACACGATCATGCCACGGGCCTTTTGTATCTTAGCGACGATCCCGGTTTGCCGCCTGTTCGCATTCTAGGCCGTGATGCGCTGATAGATACCTTGCGCAGGGTCTGGGAGCCGTTCGAGCAATTTCCTTTTGCTGATGATCTAGCGCGAGGAGTGTTCATGTCGGCATTACTGACAACGGTTTGCCGAGCTGCGCTTGATACTGCCCCGGGCTTTCTGGTTCGAGCGCACTCCCCTGGTACAGGCAAAACTTTGCTTTCTGAATGCTTGATGATCCTTGCCGGAGCCAGCACCGCTGCGCTGCCGCTACCGGAGAAAAACCCTGAAGAAATCGAGAAACGCCTCGCAGCAAAACTACTGACGGGTTGTTCCGGGCTAATCCTCGATAACCTTGTTGGGTCAATCGATAACGCGGCGCTTTGCTCGATGCTAACCAGTTCAAGCCCGGAGGTTCGCATTCTGGGGCGTTCTGAAGTGGTGACATTACAAAATCGGGCGCTGTGGGTATTGAATGGTAATAACGTAGGGGCTGGGGGTGACACTTTCCGTCGTTTGCTCCCTATATCCCTCGACTCGCCGGAAAACCCTGAGCGGCGTCGCTTTGGATTTAACCCGCGTGCTCTGATTAGATCGCGGTTAGCTGAATATAGAGCTGATCTATTGAGTGTTCTCTCGACTTATCAAAGGGCAGGAGCGCCAGTGGTTGCGGCTGGTGGCCTCGGTAGCTTTGAGCAATGGGAATCTCTTGTGCGGCAGTGCTTATGCTGGCTAATCAGTGAGGGCGTTTGTCCGGCGCCTATGGCTGATCCTGCTGGGGTGCTGGAGTTGTCGCGGGCTGAAGATCCAGAGCACCAGAAGCTAACCCAGCTACTGAGCGCTTGGCATTCTGTGCACGGAAGCAACCGTGTTTTTCTAAAGGAGCTGCAAACTAATTGTGAGGCAATGGGGCGTTTTGCTGATGTTGGGCATTTCACCAGTGCGACGACAGAGGAACAGGCACTAAACGCAATCCTTGAGGAAGTAGCATTCCATAATGGGCGATTCAACACGCGGGCGTTTGCAGCATGGTTGAGACGAAATGCAGGCGTTATTGTGGAAGGTTTGCGATTGGAACAAGGCGCAAAAAGCGGTGGTACGGCTGTATGGCGTGTTCTGGTATCTAGAGAGAAAAGTGAAGTAGCTTAAAAAGGTGGTTGTGGTGGTTGTTAAGGTTGTTTATTCCCTGCATGTTTAAACTGTCAGTTGACACTTTAGGGCTATCAGTAAAAAACAACCACCACAACCCATATAACCACCTTTGTTCAGAAAGGTGTGTATGGATGTCCCCTATTTTGTGCATGGGAGGCACTGACCAATATGTCGCCTAATGCTTAGCTTGCTAAGCATTTTTGCGTGTGTTTCATTGCTGGGAGAGTGTGTTTTTGTTTGCGATATAATAAGCGCTCTTAATTAATTATATGCAGGTAAAACAACATGGCTCGACAGCTTGTAAACGCTTCGCTTAATCCGAGCGATCTGGAGTCGTTGGTTGGACTTCTTGAAGGTTTGACAAAAGACGTTGCATCTATCAAGGCAGACCTGGCTTTTCTTAAGTCAGAAAACATGGCGGCTAATCGAAAAATTGTTAGCGATAAGTTCGGTGAAATAGTGGCTAAAGGTATGGAGCACAACGCAAAAGCGTTAGCCAAACTTGCAAGCCAGCCTGCGCAAATCATTGAAAGGCTCACCCCTGACTTCAATGAGTACTTTGCTGGGAGCGCTCGCTAATGGCTGCCGAAATCCGTAAGCCTGGGCGTCCTGTGGGCACCAGTAACCGCAACCTACTGCAAAGCCTGTTGCACCGTATGGCTCTAATCGAGGCCAGCCTGGGGATCATCATGGTTCGCTTGGAGGCCCGCGCATGAGCACTGTCGAATTGATTGCCAGCCATGAACAGCAACTAATCGACGCCGAACTGTTGCTAGCATCCCTCAATGAGCAATGGGAGTCAGCTTGCCGAGCCGGTGAAGACGTAGCGACGCTAGAGGATCAAATTGATAGCACAGCACGGCTAACCAAACGCCTAAACCTTCGCCTGGAAGCCCTGCATTTGCAAGCCGAGGTCGAGGCGCAACAAGCGAAAGTCGATAAAGCCAATGAGCAAGCCGCTGATGCAATCGCAGCTCTCGAACGGCTAGTAAATCATCGCAAGGCTATTTCCGCTTTGGTCGCCAAGTTAAAGCCATTGATCGAGGCTCATACCGATGAGTTCACCTTAGCTTTCAATTCAGCTCAGGCAGCCGGGCGCTATGTCCCGCTTGCTGGTGTTCGTTCTGCGTTGGAGCAAATCCAGGATCTGGAATTGGGAAATGTAAGCGCGCTAAACAATCTGATTGGCACTCGGCAGACCCTAGCTATGGGGCTGGCAACCGCTGGGCATATCTGATTTAGACGCCCGATCCTAATCCGGTCGGGCAATACCAAGGGGGCGGGAGATGCAGGCAATCGATGAGTTTGAATTTGAAGACGATCAGCCGAGCGATGAGCAGTTGCTTATCTGGGCTATCGAGGCGGCAGAAGTAATGCCGCCAAGGCGCTGGCTGGCACGTTGGGGCGGTTTCCTGACTCCTCGCATGTACCGGTGCAATGGTAAGACAAAGCAGCGCTACAACGATTTAGTGAAGGGCATAGCGAAGGCCACTAAACCAGTGCCAGACCGGGAGGCCACGCCTTATCCGGGAGTGATGTGGGCTTGATCGTAATTATTTTGGAGAGAGGCATCCTTGCCGATGTGCAGCGTCGATGATGCACGCATGAGAAGTTACTTTCCTTCCTTAATGAAGCTTATATACCACTTTATATTGGTTACTTCTTGAGCGGTTAGCTGCTTTTCTAGGTAGTAGTTTTGCCCAGATAATCGAACTATGACGGTTTGCGCGTGAGTCAGTGCGGTGATCAGTTCTTGTGGTGCTGGGCTAAACTGGCGCTCAGATACTCCGACTGAATGGACAATTTCTCTGTTGTTGTTTGTTGAAGGGGAGTTGGTTATTTTCCCGTCAATATTGAATGCGATATTGTTGACGAAAAGCCAATCTTTTCCTAGCCAGTACGTCTCTATGTTCCAGCTGTTGCTAGTGCCTTTTTTGAAAGTGTTAAATCTGAACCACGCCGATCCGTTGCCGCCAAACGTGTTTGGCTGTATATCAATTGGTGAGCTAAAGAGGTGCTCTGAGCCTGGATTGAAATTGTCTGGTGCCGCTCTGTATGCTTGGAATGGGCTTTCAGCGCATCCTGTCAGAAATATGCTTATGAGTAATGCAGTTGTTAGAGCTAGTATTGTTCTTGTAGAGACCATTGTGGGTTTCCATTTTTATGCTGGCATCAGCTGTGTTTTTCCATTTGGAACTGGTTTTGCGGCTATTGGTCAAGTTTGGCTAGGTTTATTGTTATCTTCTCGGAAATTGCGTCCGGGGCGTGGAAGGAAAGTTTGGATGTGGTTTTGTTGATTTCGATGGTCACTTCCAAAAGCTCCTCTTCGCTGAGGAACTGAGAAATCATTTTTCGTGCTCGGATTTTCATTTCTTTTGCGAGGTCGAAATTGCCTGTTCTCTTTATGGGCATGAGAGGCTTCCTTGGCTATGTGGTTGTTGATTAGTTTGTGGTTGAGTTGTAAGGGTTTTGTCCCTCGTTGAACGTAAAGTTAATTACTGTGTCGTTACGAATCAGCACGTCTAGAGTTTTCTGGGTGCCGGTGGTGGTGACTTTCATGGTGACGATATAGCTCTGTGCGTGAGCAGAGCCGTTTGCGTAGGTGTAGACCCACTTTTCATCGGTGTCGTTGACTGGGCTTTTACTGAAGGGGTCGCCAAACAGGGCTTTAAGCTCTTTTGTTGTCGTCTTTCCTTTGATGATGCTAGCTACGTTCTCAGATGGGAAATCTCTACCGCTAGTGTAGTGGGAGGTAGCGCAACCGCTAAGCGTCAGGCTCATTGCCAGTACTGCCAGTACCTTTCTCATATCGATCCTTGATGACGTGATTTTTCACAGCATACGCTCGGATGAAATCGAAAGGCCACTGTTTAGCGCACGTCTAACAGGTGGTGCGGAGGCACAGACCGCATTCGTTTAGCAATTCGTTAAGATTTTCCATTGGAAAACAAAAAAGGCCTACGCCGTTAAGCGTAAGCCTTTGTTTTGCATGGTGGGCCCAGTAGGACTCGAACCTACGACCAAGGGATTATGAGTCCCCTGCTCTAACCAACTGAGCTATAGGCCCTCAGTAGGTCGCGGATTATAACGATGGTTTCTAAGTAGTGCTATCCGAAAGATCTGAAATTGCCAGGTGAAGGAAAGTTGCTGCAAATTTTTCGGGAAGTAACGGCGGGCTGACGATCTCGCCCTGGATCAGTTCGCAACCTGCCTGCGCCAGGAAAATCTGTTGTTCCCGGTTTTGAACACCGTCGGCAATGATGGTGAAGTGCATGCTGTGCCCCAGCGCGATGATGGCATGCACGATGGCAGCATCATGGGGGTCGTCGGGCAAGCCATGTACAAATGACGGGTCGATTTTCAACGTGTCCAACGGCAAGCGCTTCAGGTAACTGAGGGACGAGTTGCCAGTACCAAAATTGTCGATGGACAGTTTTACTCCCAGTTGTTTGAGCCGATGCAGGGCATCAAATGCCGCTTCGGTCTGGCCGGTGAGAAAAGTTTCGGTGATTTTCAGTTTCAGGCTCTCGGGTTTGAGCTTGCAGGTTTCGAGCAGTTGCTGAATGTGCGCCATCAGCCCCGGCTGGTGTAATTGGGCGCTGGCAAGGTTGACCGAGATGGGTCCAAAGGGCTTGTACAGTTGATTCCATGAGCACAGTTGCTGGCACGCACGCTCGAGCATCCAGTCACCAATTTGAATGATCATGCCGTTTTCTTCTGCCAGATGAATCAAGCGCTCATGTGAGATTCCTCCGAGTAGAGGGTGGTTCCAATGCAACAGTGCTTCGGCGCCAGCCAGCGTATGGTCGCGCAACCGGACTTTGGGCTGATACAGCAGTGAGACCTGGCCTCGCTCCAGGGCGCGGCGCAGTTCCTGGCCCAGAAGGATGCGGGCACTGGTCTGGGAGTTAAGGTCGTGGCTGTAACGTTCGACGCGATTGCGCCCTTTGAGTTTGGAGTGGTACATCGCGATATCGGCATTTTTGATCAGTGTGGCCACGTCGTCGCCATCATCCGGGTAGATGCTGATACCGACGCTGGCGCTGATAAACAGTTCGCTTTCGTCGGTCAGAAAGGGTTCGTTGAAGCTGTTCAGCAGCTTTTCGGCAATCTTCTGTGCATCTTCCGGGTGTTTGAGCCCAGGCAGCAGGACGATAAATTCATCGCCGCCAAGACGGGCGACCGTGTCGATGTCGCGCAATTGTTCGGTGAGGCGGGCTGCGATGCCCCTCAGCAACTGATCGCCCACAGGGTGCCCGAGGCTGTCATTGATGTTCTTGAAGCGATCAAGGTCCAGAAACAGCACCGCGCTATGTTGATCATTGCGCCGCTGATCGGAGAGTACCTGGCGCACCCGGCTTTCAAACAGCAAACGGTTGGGAAGGTTGGTCAGCGGGTCGTGGTGGGCCTGGTGATCAAGGCGTTCCTGGGCCAGTTTGAGGGTGGAAATATCAGAAAATACGGCGACGAAATGTGTCACCACATCATTGTTGTTGCGCACGGCGCTGATGGTCATCCAGCTGGGGTAGATTTCACCGTTTTTGCGTCTGTTGAAGATTTCGCCCTGCCAGTTGTCAGCGGTCGATAGCTGGTACCACATGGTTGCAAAGAACAGTTTGTCGTGTCGGCCAGACCCCAGCATGCGCGGCGTCTGGCCCAGGACTTCACTTTCGGAGTAACCGGTGATTTCGCCGAAGGCCCGGTTGACCGCGGTAATTTTTTGCTCGGGATCGGTAAAGATGATGCCTTCGGCCGTGCTCTCGAACACGGTGGCTGTTTGCAGAAGTTTTTCCTGCATCTGATGCCGTTCGGTAATGTCGTGGACGATGGTCAAAATGCAGTCGTCGGCGCCGATCAGCAACGGGTAGCTGGAGATTTCACAGAGGCGAACTTGCCCGTCCTTGTGTCGGATATGGCAGGTGAAGTCGCGCACAAAGCCGTTTTTTTCCAGGACCGCAAGCAATTCACGGCGCTCATGGGGGTCGACCCACAATTGCAGTTCCAGGGTTGAGTGGTACAAGGCACTGGCACTGTCATAGCCGATGACCCGGCTGAAACCTTCGTTTATCTCGAGTATCAGGCCATCGCTTTGACGGCTCAGCAAAAGGCCGTCCAGCGATGCATGAAAAGCTTTGGCAAACTTTTCTTCGGAAAGAAGCAAGGCTTCTTCAGTCTGCTTGGTTTCGCTGATATTGATCAGCAAGCCGCGAACCACGGCTTGCTGATTGTGGGTCGTGATACTGGCAATGTCCCGTAGCCAGAGGATGTTGCCCTCTGCGGTGATCACACGATAGTCCAAACTGTGATCGTGGCCTGCGCTGATCTCTTTTTTACGCCAGGCCTGGATTCTGGGCAGGTCATCGGGGTGAACGACCCGTTTCCAGAACCCCGGGCTTAGCCAGTCAGAGACTGGGTAGCCGAGCAAGGCTTCGGCCTGGGGGGAGACATAGGTATAGGTGTCGTTGTCCAGCTGTGCTTCCCAGGCAATAGCCGAAAGGCTTTCAATCAACCCCTTGTAGTGGTCCTCGCTGCTGCGCAGTTCCTGTTCGAGGGTTGTTCGCCGGGAAATCTCGGAGCTCAGGCGTCGGTTGATGCGGATGACTATGAACAAAATGATGATCAGCAGCAGTATGCCAGGCAGAACATAGAGCAGCAGGGTGCGCCACAGGGGTCGGTAATCGTTGATATCGCCTACCCAGTGTTGCTGAATGCGCTGGGTTTCACTCGGGCTTATATTGGCCAGCACCTTGTCCAGCAGTCCTAGCAGAACGGTCTGGTTTTTAGGAACGGCCATGGCCAGTTGAAAGCGATACGGGGTTTCCCCGCTGACGTACAGGCCATCGAGCTTGAGCTGGCGCAAGCTCCATACGCTGGAAGCCAGATCACCCACCATGGCATCTACCTGGTCCGTGGCCAGAGCCTGCAACGCCGAGCTGACGTTGGGCAGGGCGACGATGTTGAGATCAGGGTGTTGAGCGCGCAGCAATTCGTGGGGGGCGTAGTTTTCAATTACACCCACTCTGAGGCCGTAGAGTTCCTGGATATTTTTAGGCGCCGCGCCGCCCTTGTGGGCGAGGATGACAATGGGGAAGTCCAGATAGGGCCGGGTAAATGCCAGGCGTTTTTGGCGCTCGGGGGTCGACATGACGCCGGGTAACCAGTCGAGTTTGCCTTCCTTGGTTTGCTCCAGGACTTCGCTCCAGCTTGACGCAGCGACTTGCTTGACGCTTACGCCCAACTGGTTGGTGATCAGGTTTACATAGTCGGCAGCGAGGCCTGTATAGGTGCCCTGTGCGTTGAGGAACTCAAAAGGCGGCCATGTGGTATCGATGCCGAGGAGCAGTTCGGGGTGCTCCTTGAGCCATTGCTGTTCTTCATCGGTGAACGTCAGGGCTTGGGCGCCAGAGGTCCAAACGAGAAGTGACAGAAGCAGGGTAGCCAGCAAGCGTGACATACGCATCCCTTCAATACACCTGGATGCATCCAGTGTAGTCGGGCTGTGGCGGAGGGGAGGGAGCAGGAGGTTTTTAGCTGTAAAGCAAAACCCCCGGCAGGGCCGGGGGTTTTGTTGTCACTCGTCGAGGAAGGAGCGCAAATGCTCGCTTCTCGTCGGGTGGCGCAGCTTGCGCAGCGCCTTGGCTTCGATCTGACGAATCCGCTCACGGGTAACGTCGAACTGTTTACCAACCTCCTCAAGGGTGTGGTCGGTATTCATGTCGATACCGAAACGCATGCGCAGTACCTTGGCTTCACGGGCTGTGAGGCCGCCGAGTACGTCGCGTGTCGCTTCTTTAAGGCTCTCAACGGTAGCAACATCGATTGGCGACTGCATGGTCGAGTCTTCGATGAAGTCACCCAGATGGGAGTCTTCGTCATCACCGATCGGGGTTTCCATGGAGATCGGCTCTTTAGCGATCTTCAATACCTTGCGGATTTTATCCTCAGGCATTTCCATGCGTTCGCCCAGCTCTTCCGGGGTCGGTTCACGGCCCATTTCCTGCAACATCTGACGGGAAATACGGTTGAGCTTGTTGATCGTCTCGATCATGTGCACCGGAATACGGATGGTGCGGGCCTGGTCGGCGATCGAGCGAGTGATCGCCTGACGGATCCACCAGGTGGCATAAGTCGAGAATTTGTAGCCGCGGCGGTATTCAAACTTGTCTACCGCTTTCATCAAGCCGATGTTGCCTTCCTGGATCAGATCGAGGAACTGCAGGCCACGGTTGGTGTACTTCTTGGCGATGGAGATCACCAGACGCAAGTTGGCTTCAACCATTTCTTTCTTCGCGCGGCGGGCCTTGGCCTCGCCGATCGACATGCGACGGTTGATGTCCTTGATCTCGGCAATCTTCAAGCCGGTTTCTGCTTCCAGAGCAGAGAGCTTTTGCTGGCAACGGATGATGTCCGGTTGCAGGCGACCAATGGCTTCAGCATATTTGCTTTTGCCTTTGGCCAGCGCATCGCTCCAGCTTTCGTCGACTTCGTTGCCCGGGAACAGGCGCAGGAAATCGGTGCGCGGCATGCGTGCATCACGTACACACAGCTGCATGATTGCGCGCTCTTGTGCACGCAGACGCTCCAGGGCGCTGCGAACACGCTCAACCAGGCCTTCGAATTGCTTCGGAACCAGTTTGATCGGCATGAACAGCTCAGCCAGTGCAACCAGCTCGGCAATTGCCTGCTTACTGCCGCGACCGTGCTTTTTCAGGGCCTTGCGAGCGATTTCCATCTGATCGGAAACAGCGCCAAAGCGCTGGGCCGCGATGATCGGATCAGGGCCGCTTTCGACCTCTTCCTCGTCTTCGCCGGAATCTTCCTTGTCGTCCTCTTCGTCATCACCTTCGGCTTTCACCTTGGTGTCGACAGGAGGAGGTACTTCGGCTGCGGGCGGCGCAATACCGTCGTCCGGGTCGATATAACCGCTCAGGACGTCGGACAGGCGGCCACCTTCGGTGGTGACGCGAGTGTACTCGGAGAGAATATGGTCAACCGTGCCAGGGAAGTGCGCGATTGCGCCCATCACTTCACGGATGCCTTCTTCGATACGCTTGGCGATTTCGATTTCGCCTTCACGTGTCAGCAGTTCTACCGTGCCCATTTCACGCATATACATGCGCACAGGGTCGGTAGTACGACCAATGTCGGTCTCTACTGCCGCCAACGCTGCAGCCGCTTCTTCAGCTGCTGCTTCGTCGGTGTCGGCATCGGCCAACATAAGGGCGTCCGCATCCGGAGCACTCTCGTGTACGGGGATCCCCATGTCATTAATCATGCGGATGATGTCTTCCACTTGCTCCGGATCTGAAATATCTTCGGGCAGGTGGTCGTTGACCTCTGCGTAAGTCAGATACTTCTGCTCACGGCCGAGGGTGATCAACTCTTTGATACGAGACTGCTGTTGCGCTTTTCCGGACATAACACCCTATCCACTGAAGGTCTTGGCGGGCAAAAAACAAGCCGAGGATTATACCTTAGCTATGACCTCACGCGCCAGTTGAGGTCGGGTTTGATGCAGGATTATTGCGACTTAAAAGGTCGCGTAACTGATTTTTTTCCTCGCTACTTAGCTCGCCTTGACGTGCTTTTCGAAGAAGTTGCTCTAGATTTCGCTCGCGTTGGCGAGCTGACAGGCTAGTTATGGTGTCGAAAAACTGTTGTTCAAGGTTATCGGCATCAATTAGCCATTCCTTTTCCAGCAGTCTTTGCAGCAAACGGCCCTGTTCAGTGCCGTGCCAGCGGGACAGTAGCTGAATAGAGCTTAGCTTAGGATTTTTCTGTACAGCCTCGACCAGAGCAATCAGTAGTTGATTATTAGTCTGGTCTTCTGCAGCAAAGTGCCCGGCGTCCTCAACTTTTTTGGCCAGTTGCGGGTGATGCAGCAGGGTGCGCAAGGCTGTCAGGGTCGGGGGTTCAACACCTACCGGGATCCAGGCCTGCTCGCGTTCGCCGCCGCGCTTGCCTTTTTTGTCCCAGGGTTTGTTTTCCCACTTTTTGCCGCCAGTGCCGGTCTTTTTCGGGGTCCATTCCTGTTGGGGGATGTACATGTCCGGTTGCTGGAAGTCGCTGTAGTCGGGCATTGCATCGTAATCAATGCCCGGGTCATAGGTTGGCTGTGCCTGGATTTTTGCGGGCGTATTTTGTGCCAACTGGCTGACGGTTTCGCTGGTAAGGCCGGTTATTTCGCTCAGGCGCTGACGCATCAGGGTCCGCAGGTTGGCGCCCGGGACTTTGTCGATCAGCGGTGCTGCCAGCGTGGCCATATGGGCCTTGCCTTCGAGCGAGCGAGGGTCGGCTTCTTCGGTCAATTGCTGGAAGAAGTAGTCTGCCAACGGCTGGGCATGCTGGTTGATACGGGCCTTGAAGGCATCGGTGCCTTCAGAGCGCACCAGGGTGTCCGGGTCTTCACCTTCGGGCAAAAACAGAAAGCGTGCGCGGCGCCCGTCCTGCAGGCAGGGCAGCGTGGCTTCAAGTGCGCGCCATGCCGCATTGCGGCCGGCCTGGTCGCCGTCAAAACAGAACAGCACGCTGGGTACCACGCGAAACAGGCGCTTCATGTGCTCTTCGCTGGTAGCGGTGCCCAGCGTCGCGACGGCATTGCGCAGGCCTTGCTGGGCCAGGGCAATGACGTCCATATAGCCTTCAACCACGATGATTTCGTCGAGGCTGCGATTGAATTTGCGTGCTTCGAACAGCCCGTACAGTTCCTGGCCTTTGTGAAAGACCGGGGTTTCCGGGGAGTTCAGGTATTTGGGCTTATCGTCGCCCAGCACCCGGCCACCAAAAGCGATGATGCGGCCACGGCTGTCGCGGATCGGAAACATTACCCGGTCGCGAAAGCGGTCGTAACGCTTGCCGGTCTCGGCGTTTTCGACCAGAAGGCCAGCGTCGATCATGGCTTTTTGTTGCAGCGTGTCACTGCTCAGGTGTTTATAGAGGTTGTCCCAGCCTGGTGGCGCAAAGCCCAAGCCGAAGTCGCGAGCGATTTCGCCGGTCAGGCCTCGGCCTTTCAGGTAGTCCACCGCTGCTTTTCGTGCCGGATGGCTTTTCAAGGCCTGGCGATAAAAGTCAGCAGCTGCAGTAAGAAGCGGGTATAGCGGGGAGTCAGTCGGTTGCCGAGGTTTGTGCGCCCGGCCGCTTTCTTCCCGTGGGATTTCCATCCCGGCAGCTTTGGCCAGTTCTTCGACAGCCTGGGGGAAGTCCAGGTTGTCATGATCCATGATGAAGCCGAGGGCGTTACCGCCAGCGCCGCAGCCAAAGCAGTAATAGAACTGCTTGTCCGGGCTGACGCTGAACGACGGGGTTTTTTCTTTGTGGAAGGGGCAGCAGGCGGTGTAGTTCTTGCCAGCTTTCTTCATTTGCACGCGCGAGCTGACGACATCGACGATATCGGTACGGTTCAGAAGGTCGTCAATAAAGCTCTGGGGGATTAACCCGGCCATGGCGTTCTCGTCATCACTGCGCAGAATTGGGTCCGAATAAAGAGCTTGGTCATCGTGCGTGCAGGCAAAAGCTCTGCTCGATCGTGGGGTGTCTGCTCAATTATCTCGGGGAAGTGTATCTGTCGAAATCCGCTCTACTCATATTAATCAGAGTCGACGGGATCGATAAATGTCACGCTCTGAGTCCGGCACTGACCAATGGCTGGTCTCGGATAGCTCATAAGCAGGCACTGGAGAGGTGCCTTGGGCTGATCGTCTTTAAGGATAATCAGAGAGGTGTGCTCGTCGGTAGCCTTGGAAGGCTCGTCAGTAAAGACGTGCACCGCTGGCTATTAGGCCAGGTCTGACGTGTTGTAACGCTTGTCGCGGTCGCATCTGCGGCCTTGACGATAAAGCATGTAACTTGCAACAACTGCCTACGGCCCGGCTTTAGGCCGGGCTTGGCAGAAGCGTGCAACGAACGTCTGTGTATTAGTACAGACGAACGGCGCGGCGCTGCTCGCGCTGAACTTTCTTCGCGTGACGCTTAACAGCAGCTGCTGCTTTACGCTTACGCTCAGAAGTCGGCTTCTCGTAAAATTCGCGGCTGCGAACTTCAGCCAGAACACCGGCTTTTTCGCAGGAGCGCTTGAAACGACGCAGAGCTACGTCGAAGGGTTCGTTCTCTTTTACTTTGACGGCTGGCATCCAGAGCTACCTTCATTCATTACCGGGGTCAACGTCTCAAGGCAAAATCGCGTTGGAAGACGTCGGTTTTTAAGGGTTGCGGATGTTAACCCCTCATCGCCCGGAATGCAAAGCCTCTGATCGAAAACCGCTGGCCGGGGGCGGGAGTGGCGACTATTATGCGCGCCTTCGAATTTAGCCTCTACAAGGCGTAAACCCATGCTAGTACTGGGATTAGAAACCTCCTGCGACGAAACCGGCGTCGCGCTATACGACAGTGAACGCGGGCTTTTGGCCGATGCACTGTTCAGTCAGATCGACCTTCACCGCGCCTATGGCGGTGTGGTACCGGAGCTGGCTTCCAGAGATCACGTCAAGCGAATGCTGCCGTTGATTCGTCAGGTGCTGGCCGAGGCCGACTGTGTGCCTACCGAGATCGACGCAATTGCCTATACGGCGGGCCCGGGATTGGTTGGAGCCCTGCTGGTTGGGGCTTCTTGCGCTCAGGCGCTGGCGTTTGCCTGGGGCATTCCGGCCCTTGGCGTGCATCACATGGAAGGCCATTTACTGGCCCCTATGCTGGAAGAACAGCCTCCGGAATTTCCGTTCGTCGCTTTGTTGGTCTCGGGCGGTCATACGCAGCTGGTTCGTGTTGATGGCATCGGCCAATACGAGTTGCTGGGCGAGACTCTGGATGACGCCGCGGGTGAAGCGTTCGACAAGACCGCGAAGATGATGGGGCTTAACTATCCGGGTGGCCCTGAGATCGCGCGCTTGGCCGCCCAGGGCGTTGCAGGACGCTTTGTCTTCCCCAGGCCCATGACAGACCGTCCGGGCCTGCAATTCAGCTTCAGCGGCCTCAAGACGTTTGCCTTGAACACCTGGCAGCGTTGTGTGGCAGAGGGCGACGACACTGAGCAGACCCGTTGCGATATCTCCCTGGCGTTCCAGCAGGCCGTGGTTGAAACGCTGACCATCAAGTGCAAGCGTGCCTTGAAGCATGCAGGCATGAAGCGCCTGGTGATTGCAGGCGGGGTGAGTGCCAACAAGGCGCTGCGCGTTTCCCTTGAGAAAATGCTCGGTGAGATGAAGGGCAATGTGTATTACGCCCGTCCGGAATTTTGTACGGATAATGGCGCGATGATTGCGTTTGCGGGTTGTCAGCGCTTGCAGGCCGGTCAGCACGAATCATTGGCGATCAGCGTGCAGGCACGCTGGCCGATGGAGCAACTGCAGCCCCTGTGAGAATGGGGGCTGGAGCCGGCGTGAAGATTTTTCACGGGCAAGATTCAGAAATGCCGTTCGCGCCCGGCCATCAGGTCGCGTAAATTGCCGCGATGGCGCCATACAATCAGCGCCGTCAAGGCGCTCATTGGCAGTAGCGCGGCAGGCTCTTGCCAGGCCAGCAATGGCAGGGTCAGGGGAGTGGCGATCAACGCCGCCAGTGAGCTGGTACGGGTCAGCTGGAAGGTCAGCAGCCATGCGGCGACTGCCAACAGTGCAGCAGGGGGATACAGTCCCAGCAGCATGCCGGCCGCCGTGGCGACACCCTTGCCGCCGCGAAAGCGGAAGTAGGCAGGGTACATGTGACCTACAACGGCGCAGCCGCCGATCCAGGCCTGGTCCTGGAGCGAGAGATCCAGTTGGTTGGCCAGCAGGACGGGCAAAAGCCCCTTGCACAGGTCACCGAGCAAGGTCAGGACGGCAAGTTTTTTGCCGGCCAGACGCAACATGTTGGTTGCGCCGGCATTGCCGGAGCCACTCATTCGCGGGTCGGGGGTTCCCGTCAGGCGGCTGAGCAAAATGGCAAAGGACAGAGAGCCGAGCAGGTAGGCGAGGATCGCCAGTAACCAAAACATGCTAACTATTCCGGGCGAGGACGCCCTGATTCTAACGGCGCTTTGCGCCCTTGTCGTGCTGCGGAGAAGAGTGCTTGGACAGAGTGTTTATCGAAGGCCTGGAAGTTGACACCGTAATCGGTGCTTATGACTGGGAACGTGGCATCCGTCAGTGTCTGCGCCTTGATCTGAGTTTTGCGTGGGATAACCGTCCAGCTGCGGCTGGCGATGATCTGACGTTGGCGCTGGATTATGCGAGCGTTTCGTCGCGAATTCAGGCGTTCGCCGAGCAGGCTCAATTCCAGCTGGTGGAGACCTTTGCAGAGCGACTGGCCGAAGTGTTGATGAGTGAGTTCACTATCCCCTGGCTGCACCTCAAGCTGACCAAGCCCGGCGCAGTTGCGGCGGCCACTGGGGTGGGCGTGGAGATTGAGCGCGGATGTCGCTAACTCAGGTTTATCTCGGGCTGGGCAGTAATGTCGAGCGTGAAAAGCACTTGCTGGCAGGGCTGGAAGCGCTGAGCGGATTCTTGCAGGAGATGCGCTGTTCGGCGGTGTTTGAAAGCCAGCCGGTGGGTATCAAGAGCGGGCCGTTTTTCAACCTCGTGGTGTCGGCAAAAACCGATTTGCCACTGGTTGAGTTAAGTCGTCGTTTGAAGCTGATCGAAGCTGATAACGGGCGTTACGCTCAAGATCGCAAAGGTTTGCCGCTGGATATCGACGTGTTGTTCTTTGGCGATCTGGTGGGCAACTTTGACGGTTTGACCTTGCCCCGTGCCGAAATCCTCAAGAACGCTTTTGTGTTGTGGCCGCTGTCTTTGATTGCCCCAGACAAAGTTCATCCCGGTGTGGGCAAGACGCTTGCGCAGATTTGGGCCGAGGCGCAGATCGAGCAGGTGCTTGCGCCTGCAGCCTTCGAGTGGCGGGGGGAGTCCTTGACGCCGCTGGAGATGCTGGCGGGCTGAGAGTCGATTGAATGGGCTGCAGGTTGCTGCTTTTTTGTGGGAGCGGGCTTGCTCGCGATGGCGTCGATGCGGTCTGAGTGAAAGACCGTGGTGCCCTAATCACGAGCAAGCCCGCTCCCACAAGGTTTGCACTACGCCGCATCCTTGTAAGCTTGTAGTGCCTTGAGCCGTTCGCGCTTGAGTGCTTCGCCCAGTTCGGGGCCCTTGTAACCCTGCTCCAGTAACGGCTGCACCGCTACCGAAAGGGCGGCCCGCGCCGCGCCGCGCAGGTAGTCGGCCTGCGGGTAGGGTCGGTCTTCCAGGCCCAGGCGGCCTTTGGCGTCCATCTCGCACGCTACGATAAACTCCTCGAACCGCTGTGGCCGACGGTATACGTCGAAGCGCTGCAGCAATTCCAGTAGCGTCGAAGCCTTGAGCTCAAGGGCGCGATGGCCGTGGGTGTGGTATTCGCCTACCAGCAATGCCAGCTCCTGACAGTCCCTCGGCACCTTATAGCGTTCATTGACCGCCTTGATCAGGCGCAGTCCCTTGTGTTCGTGGGCAATATGCCTTGGCCAGTCTTTCTCTGGCGTAAGCCCCTTGCCCAGATCGTGCAGTAAACAAGCCCAGCGAACCGTCAGCGGTTGCTTGTGCAGCGCCGATTGCTCCAGCACGCTGAGGGTATGTACACCACTGTCGATTTCCGGGTGATGGGCGGGGGGCTGAGGGACGCCGAACAGGGCGTTCACTTCGGGTAGCAGTACTTCAAGAGCGTCGCAGCTGCGCAGCACTTCGATAAAAACCTGAGGCTGATCTTCCATCAGGGCGCGGGAAATTTCCTTCCAGCAGCGTTCCGGGGTCAAGGCTTGCAATTCGCCGGACCGGGATAGTTGGCGCATCAGCTCCAGAGTCTCGGGAGCGATGCTGAAGCCCAGGCTGGCGTAGCGCGCAGCGAATCGGGCTACGCGCAGTACTCTTAGGGGATCTTCGGCGAATGCGGGGGAAACGTGGCGCAAAATACTGGCTTCAAGGTCGCGCTGGCCATGGTAAGGGTCGGTTACGTTGCCAGCCTCGTCCTCTGCCATCGCATTGATGGTCAGGTCGCGACGGATCAGGTCTTCTTCGAGGGTGACGTCGGGGCTGGCGTGAAAAACAAAGCCCCCATAACCATGCCCGCTTTTGCGTTCGGTGCGGGCCAGTGCATATTCGTCACCCGTCTTGGGGTGAAGAAATACCGGGAAGTCAGAGCCAACAGGGCGATAGCCCAAGGCCTGCATTTGTTCGGCCGTTGCGCCCACCACCACCCAGTCAATATCGGTGACAGGCTTGCCCAGCAGGCGATCGCGCACTGCGCCGCCAACTTTATAGATCTTCATAAAAAACCTCCGTTAGCGCGACAGGATAGCGCGTGTGCCGTGCTAACGGAGGCCTGCTTTACAGGTGAATGGCTCCCATATCCAGGCGGCCGCGGTCAATCTCACCGTGGTCGCCTTTTGGCGGGACATGGTGGACCTTCATGACCTGGTCGCCTTGCAGTGTTTCCAGGTGGATGTCGAAGCCCCACAAGCGGTGCAAGTGCTTGAGAACTTCTTCGGTGGAGTCGCCCAGGGGTTTGCGGTCATGTTGCTGGTGACGCAGGGTCAGTGAACGGTCGCCCCGGCGGTCGATGCTCCAGATCTGGATATTGGGTTCGCGATTGCCCAGGTTGTATTGCGCGGCCAAGGTTTCGCGAATGATGCGGTAGCCATTTTCGTCGTGGATGGCTGGCACCAGCAGGTCGTCTTTTTGATCGTCGTCCATGATGCTGAACAGCTTCAGGTCACGGATCACTTTGGGTGAGAGGTATTGCAGGATAAAACTCTCGTCCTTGAAGCTGCTCATGGCGAATTTGATGCTCGACAGCCAGTCGCTGCCCGCAAGGTCCGGGAACCAGTAACGATCCTCCTCGGTCGGGTGTTCGCATATGCGCCGGATATCGCAATACATCGCAAACCCAAGCGCGTAGGGGTTGATACCGCTGTAGTAAGGGCTGTCAAAGCCGGGCTGGAACACCACGCTGGTGTGGGAAATGAGGAACTCCATCATAAAGCCCTCGGTCACCAGGCCTTCGTCGTACAGGTCGTTCATCAAGGTGTAATGCCAGAAAGTCGCCCACCCCTCGTTCATCACTTGTGTTTGCCGCTGCGGATAAAAGTACTGGGCTATTTTGCGCACGATACGTACAACTTCGCGCTGCCAGGGTTCCAGAAGCGGGGCGTGTTTTTCCAGGAAGTAGAGGATGTTTTCCTGAGGCTCTTCGGGGAAACGGGCGTTGTCCTTCTCGCTGAGCTTGTCTGCGCTTTTGGGGATGGTGCGCCACAGGTCGTTGATCTGTTTTTGCAGGTGCTCTTCGCGTTCCTTTTGTCGACGGCGCTCCTCCTCGGCAGAGATCGGGTCAGGCCTTTTGTAGCGGTCCACACCGTAGTTCATCAAGGCGTGGCAGGAATCGAGCAGGTCTTCCACCGCATCGATACCGTGGCGTTCCTCACATTGCATGATGTATTGCTTGGCGAATACCAGGTAATCGATGATCGAACTGGCGTCAGTCCAGGTGCGGAACAGGTAATTGCCCTTGAAGAAGCTGTTGTGGCCATAGCAGGCGTGGGCTACTACCAGTGCCTGCATGCAGATGGTGTTTTCTTCCATCAGATAGGCAATGCAGGGGTCTGAGTTGATAACGATTTCGTAGGCCAGACCCATCTGGCCCCGAGTGTAGGATTTTTCAGTACTAAGGAAGTGTTTGCCGTAGGACCAGTGGTGATAACCCAGCGGCATGCCCACTGATGCGTAGGCATCCATCATTTGTTCGGCGGTGATGACTTCAATCTGGTTGGGGTAAGTGTCCAGCGCATAGCGGCCAGCCAGGCGGCCGATTTCGCGGTCATACGCCTGGATCAGGTCAAAGGTCCACTCTGAGCCGGTGGAGATGGGTTGGCGCTTATTCTCTTTGGCGGTCATGTCACTAACCTGCGCTGGAAGAGTTCACGGAAGACCGGATAAATATCGCCGGCCGAGACCAGTTGCTGTTGAGCGAAGGTGTCGGAAAACGCCTCGCTGATGCGTTCGTACTCATACCAGAGCGCCTGGTGTTCGCGCGGGGTGATCTCTACATAAGTGTAGTACTGCACAAATGGCATGATCTGGTTGATCAGAATGTCGCGGCAGATGGGTGAGTCGTCGTTCCAGTTGTCTCCGTCAGAGGCTTGGGCTGCGTAGATGTTCCATTCGTTGGTGGGGTAGCGTTCGGCCATGATCTCCTGCATCAGTTTGAGTGCGCTGGAGACGATAGTGCCGCCGGTTTCCCGGGAATAGAAAAACTCCTCTTCGTCCACCTCTCGTGCGCTGGTGTGATGGCGAATAAACACTACGTCAATCTTGTCGTAGTTACGCTTCAGGAACAGGTACAGAAGGATGAAAAAGCGTTTGGCAATGTCTTTGGTGGCTTGGGTCATGGAGCCTGAAACGTCCATGAGGCAGAACATGACGGCTTTGGAGCTGGGGTTGGGCTGTTTGATCAACAGGTTGTACTTGAGGTCAAAGGTGTCGAGAAATGGCACGCGATGAATGCGGGCGCTGAGTTTCTCGATTTCGGCCTCGATGGTCTTGATATCGCCGAAGTTATCGGGCTCCTCGCGTTTTAATCGCTCCAGTTCGGCCTTGGCTTCCCGCAGTTTCGCCCGGCTGCTGCCGGACAGCGCGATGCGTCGAGCGTGAGCTGAGCGCAAGGTACGAATGATGTTGATACGAGACGGGTTGCCCTCGTTGCTGATACCGGCACGTACGGTTTTGAACGTGTCGGTGCCGGTCAGGTTGCGTTTGACCAGATTGGGCAGTTCGAGGTCTTCGAACATGAATTCGAGGAACTCTTCCTGAGTGATCTGGAACACGAATTCGTCCATGCCTTCGCCGGAATTCCCCGCTTTGCCAGGGCCGCCGCCACCTCCCGATCCACCTTGGGGTCGGGGGATATGTTCGCCGCTGGTAAACTCCTTGTTGCCGGGGTGAACCACGGTTTGCTTGCCACCACGCCCGTGATGCATCACCGGTTCATCGATATCGCGGCCAGGGATGCTGATTTGCTCGCCATGTTCCATATCCGTAATGGAGCGGCGGCCCACGGCCTCTTCTACGGCCTTTTTAATGTGGTCACGGTAGCGACGCAGAAAACGCTGACGGTTAACCGTGCTCTTGTTCTTGCCATTGAGGCGTCGGTCGATCACATAGCTCATTAGGCCCTCCGGGCAGCTTCAAGTTGTGAGCTGCAAGCTGCAAGTCCAGGCATTTACCCATGCCTTTTCCTGCAGCTTGAGGCTTGAGGCTTACAACTGCCTCACTGCGACTTGCGGACCCGCAGGTACCACTCGGAGAGCAGCCGCACTTGTTTGTCGGTATAGCCACGTTCGACCATTCGAGTAACAAAGTCGTTGTGTTTTTGCTGGTCCTCTTTGCTTGCCTTGGCGTTGAAACTGATAACCGGCAGCAGGTCTTCGGTGTTGGAGAACATTTTTTTCTCGATCACCACCCGCAGTTTCTCGTAACTGAGCCAGGTTGGATTCTTACCGTTGTTGTTCGCCCGGGCACGCAGTACGAAGTTGACGATTTCGTTGCGGAAATCTTTCGGATTGCTGATGCCGGCCGGTTTCTCGATTTTTTCCAACTCTTCGTTGAGGGCCACGCGGTTGAGGATTTCGCCGGTTTCCGGATCCCGGTATTCCTGGTCCTGAATCCAGAAGTCGGCGTAGAGCACATAACGGTCGAAGATGTTTTGCCCGTATTCGCTGTAGGACTCCAGGTAAGCGGTCTGGATTTCCTTGCCGATAAATTCGATGTAGCGCGGCGCCAGGTATTCCTTGAGGAAACGCAGGTAGCGCTCGCGGGTTTCGGCCTGGAATTGTTCCTGTTCGATCTGCTGTTCGAGCACATAAAGCAGGTGCACCGGGTTGGCGGCAATTTCGTGGGGGTCGAAGTTGAATACCTTGGACAGGATCTTGAACGCAAAACGGGTCGAAAGGCCATTCATGCCTTCGTCCACACCCGCGTTGTCACGGTACTCCTGGATGGACTTGGCTTTCGGGTCGGTGTCCTTGAGGTTCTCGCCGTCATAAACCCGCATCTTGGAATAGATGTTGGAGTTTTCCGGTTCTTTGAGGCGCGACAGTACGGTGAACTGGGCCAGCATCTTCAGGGTGTCGGGTGCGCAATGGGCTTTGGCCAGTGAGCTGTTGAACAGCAGTTTGTCGTAGATTTTCACTTCGTCACTGACACGCAGGCAGTACGGTACTTTGACGATGTAGATCCGGTCGATAAACGCTTCGTTGTTCTTGTTGTTGCGGAAGGTATGCCATTCCGATTCGTTGGAGTGGGCAAGCAGGATGCCGGTAAACGGAATCGCGCCCAAGCCTTCGGTACTGTTGTAGTTACCTTCCTGGGTAGCCGTCAGCAGTGGGTGCAGCACCTTGATGGGTGCCTTGAACATCTCCACGAACTCCATCAGGCCCTGGTTGGACCGGCACAGAGCGCCCGAGTAGCTGTAGGCGTCGGCATCGTTCTGCGGGAATTCTTCCAGTTTGCGGATATCGACCTTACCTACAAGGGCCGAAATGTCCTGGTTGTTTTCGTCACCGGGTTCGGTTTTGGCTACACCGATCTGGTTGAGGATCGACGGGTACAGTTTTACAACGCGGAACTGGCTGATATCACCGCCAAACTCGGCAAGGCGCTTGGTGGCCCACGGCGACATGATGGTGCTCAGGTAGCGTTTGGGAATGCCGAAGTCTTCTTCGAGGATCGCGCCATCTTCGGTGGCGTTGAACAGGCCCAAAGGCGACTCGAAAACCGGTGAGCCCTTGATTGCATAGAAGGGGACTTTTTCAATCAACTGTTTGAGCTTTTCGGCAAGGGATGACTTGCCGCCCCCTACCGGGCCCAGCAGGTAAAGGATTTGTTTTTTCTCTTCCAGGCCCTGTGCGGCATGGCGGAAGTAGGAAACTATCTGGTCGATGCATTCTTCCATTCCGTGGAAGTCTTCAAAGGCCGGGTAGCGGCGAATCACCTTGTTGGAGAAAATCCTCGACAGCCGGGAGTCGGTTGAGGTGTCCAGCAGTTCCGGCTCGCCAATGGCCAGCAGTAGCCGTTCCGCGGCTGAGGCGTAAGTGCTTTTGTCCTGTTTGCACAGCTCAAGATATTCCTGGAGCGTAAGCTCTTCCTGGCGTGTGGACTCGAAGCGTTGTTGGAAGTGGCTAAAAATACTCATGACGTCACCTCGCTCGATACGTGGAGTCGGCGATAGATCGGTCAGTTCGAGTGCTGGCATGCAGCAGCATTTCAGCTGCTGTGTACCCCCCAGGACACCATCAAGGTGGCTAACCCCTTGAAGTTACTACCGATGATCCATTCGCCGGTGTACCGGCTCTCCCCAGATTTGGATGGCCTGAGGTAAAGGATAGTTGGTAATACGGGAGGTCAAGGTCAGATGCGTGAATTGTTGCCTTAGACCGTTGGTCAGGCAGGCCCCAAGCCCTCTGATCACGGGGGCTGGGGCTGATAAAAATATTATTCGCCCGGGCTTTGGGCGGTTTCGTCCGGGTAAGTGGTACGCCACAACTCGAAGCCGCCATCCAGGCTGTAGACCTCGCTAAAGCCCTGGCCGACAAGATACGCCGCAGCGCTCTGGCTGGAGTTGCCGTGGTAGCAGGCCACGATCAGAGGGGCGTCGAGGTCGGCGTTGGCGATGAAATCGTGCAGCGAGTGGTTGTCCAGATGTTTTGAACCGCTGATGTGATTGGCGGCGAAAGCTTGCGGGTCACGCACGTCGACGACTACGGCGCCTTGTTCGCGCAGGGCCTGAGCCTGTTCTGGCGGGATGCGTTTGAATTCGGTCATGGGAAATTCCTGTGGCCTGAAAGCGGGCGCGGCTGGCTGGCGCCCAAGGGTTGGGAAGTTGGTGCGGAGTGTGGGGCAATGCCGGGTACGGCAAGTGTTGGATCGTCGCAATCGCAGAGCAGGCGTTGGCCGGTGTCGACATTGAGCAGGGTCATGGCGCCGCCCCAGACACAGCCGGTATCGAGTGCGAAGATGCCGGGTTCCTTGCAGTTGCCTTCCAGTGCTGCCCAATGCCCGAAGATGATCTTGAGGCCTTGGGTTTTGCGTTCTTTGTAGCTGAACCATGGAGCGAAGCCGGGCGGTGCAGTACCTACGCCTTCTTTGCTTTTCAGGTCGAGCTTGCCGTCCCGGGTGCAGAACCGCATACGGGTGAAATAGTTGGTAATAACCCGCAACCGGGTAACGCCGGTCAGTCCGTTATCCCATTTGGCCGGGTCGTTGCCGTACATGCCGTCGAGATAGGGGCCGACAAGGTTGTCATCGCGCAGCGCCTGTTCGACTTCGCTGGCGCATTTGAGGGCTTTTTTCAGCGTCCACTGGGGCGGTATTCCGGCATGCACCAGTGCAACCTCACGCTCGGCATCGTAATGCAGCAGCGGTTGCTGACGCAGCCAGTTCAACAACTCATCGCAATCGGGGGCCTGGAGAATTTCGCGCAAAGTGTCGCCTTTTTTCAGGCGTTCGATATTGCGCCCCACGGCCAGCAGGTGCAGGTCATGGTTGCCCAGTACACACACCAGCGACTCGCGCATGCGATACAGAAAGCGCAGGGTTTCCAGTGATTCGGGACCGCGGTTGACCAGGTCGCCCACCAGCCAGAGCTTGTCTTTGGTGGGGTCGAAGGCCACGCGTTCGAGCAGGCGCTTGAGCGGTTTCAGGCAGCCTTGCAAGTCGCCAACGGCATACACCGCCATCAGTGCAGGGCTCCGGGTACCGCCAGGCGAAAGGGCGCAATAATGGCTTTGAACTCATGACCGTCATCGGCATGCATCAGGTAGCTGCCCTGCATGGTGCCGACTTTGGTTGTGATGACCGACCCACTGCTGTAGGTGTGCTCGCTGCCGGGATCAATCTTGGGTTGCAGTCCTACAACACCGGCGCCACGGACTTCTTCTACATGACCATCGCCGTCGGTGATTACCCAGTGCCGTGACAACAGCTTGGCAGGTATTGAACCGTTGTTGCGTACCGTGATGGTGTACGCAAAGGCAAAGCGCTGATGCTCGGGCTGTGATTGTTCTGGCAGGTAACGTGTGACGACGCTGACGTCGACCAGATAGCGGGGATCGTGCATGCGAGAGGCCTTACTTGAAAGCGAAGACACAGTTCGGGATAAAACTGATGCCTGAGTCTAGGCCAAACAGCGGGTACCCGGCTAGACGTGGCGTCTGGCCGGGTACCCGTTTTTTCTCGGCGATCAGTCGGCGGCGGGCGCCACGACCGGTTGCTCGCTGAGCTTGTCGGCCAGGCGCACGAAGGCGGCCAGGTCGAGTTGCTCCGGGCGTTTGCTGCCATCGACGCCTGCGGCTTCGATTTCAGCGTTGCTGAGCAAGGCTTTGAGGGTGTTGCGCAGGGTCTTGCGGCGCTGGTTGAAGGCTTCGCGAACCACGCGCTCAAGCAGGCGGTGGTCTTTGGCCGGATGCGGCAGCACTTCGTGGGGCACCAGACGGACAATCGCTGAATCAACTTTCGGCGGCGGGTTGAATGCACCCGGGCCTACGTTGAACAGGTGTTCGACGCGGCAGTGGTACTGAACCATGATCGACAGACGACCCCAATCACCACCGCCAGGCCCGGCGGCCATGCGCTCAACCACTTCTTTTTGCAGCATGAAGTGCATGTCGCGGATCAGCTCGGCGTTTTTCAGCAGGTGAAAAATCAACGGCGTGGAGATGTTGTACGGCAGGTTACCAACCACGCGCAGGGTGCGAGGGGCAGCATTGAGGCTCTTGAAGTCGAACTTCAGGGCATCACCCTGGTGCAGGGTGAAGTTGCTCATGCCGGCAAACTGGCGGTTGAGGATCGGCACCAGATCCTTGTCGAGCTCCACAACGTCGAGCTGGCCACCGCTGTTGAGAATGCCTTCGGTGAGGGCGCCCTGGCCCGGGCCGATTTCCAGCAGGCGTTCGCCAGCCTTGGCGTTGATGGCGCGCAGGATGCGGTCGATAACCCCGGCATCGTGCAGGAAGTTCTGACCAAAGCGCTTGCGCGCCTTGTGTTGGTATTGCTCGTTCATATACGGGTCTCGGCCATCTGGTAGGCGGTTTCCAGGGCGACTTGCAGGCTGCCGGTATCGATCTTGCCACTACCCGCCAGATCCAGGGCGGTGCCGTGGTCGACAGAGGTGCGGATAATCGGCAAGCCCAGGGTGATGTTGACTGCGGCACCAAACCCTTTGTACTTGAGTACGGGCAGGCCTTGGTCGTGGTACATCGCCAGCACTGCGTCGCAGTGTTCCAGATATTTGGGGGTAAACAGAGTGTCGGCAGGCAGCGGGCCACGCAGGTCCATGCCCTCGCTGCGCAGGCGCTCCAGGGTTGGTTCGATGATGTCTGTTTCTTCGTGGCCCAAATGGCCGCCTTCACCTGCATGGGGGTTGAGCCCGCAAACCAGGATGCGCGGCCGGGCGATGCCAAATTTTTGTTTTAGGTCGGCGTGCAGAATGCGGGTGACCCGCATCAGTCGCTCGGGGGTGATTGCATCGCTGACCTGACGCAGGGGCAGGTGAGTGGTGACCAATGCCACGCGCAGTCCGCGGGTGGCAAGCATCATCACGACCTGCGGTGTATGGGTCAGGTCGGCGAGGAATTCGGTATGCCCGGAGAACGGGATGCCCGCTTCGTTGATCACGCCCTTGTGCACCGGGGCGGTGATCATGCCGGCAAAGTCGCCATCCACGCAGCCCTGGGCGGCGCGTGTGAGGGTTTGCAGCACAAAGGCTGCGTTGGCCTTGTCCAGCTTGCCGGCGGTAACCGTGGCGTTCAACGGGGTGTCCCACACGTACAGGCTGCCTGCCGGAGCCGGCTGATCGGGCCAGTTGCCCGGCTCGACCGGTAGCAGGCTGACAGCCACACCGAGCTGCGCGGCCCGCTCAAGGAGCAGGTCGCAGCTGGTGATGGCGATCAGGGGGTGTGGCTGGTGCTGCGAGGCGAGAAGCAGGCACAGGTCGGGACCTATGCCTGCCGGTTCGCCGGGTGTCAGGGCAAAACGCTGTGTGTTCACTGCGCGGCCTGGCCTGCGCTGTCAGTACCGGTTGCGCCTGGCAGCTTGATTTCAACATAGGCTTCGTCGCGGATCTGACGCAGCCAGGATTGCAGCTCTTCATCGTATTTGCGGTTACGTAGAGCGTTCATAGCCTGTTGCTCGCGCGCTTGGGTGGTGCTGTCAGTGGCACGACGGCCAAGGACTTCCAGAACATGCCAGCCGTATTGGGTCTTGAACGGCTTGGACAGCACACCTTGCGGAGTGTCGGCCATGGCTTCGCGGAACTCGGGCACCAGCGAATTCGGGTCAACCCAGTTCAGGTCGCCGCCGTTGAGGGCGGAGCCCGGGTCTTCCGAGTAAGTCTTGGCCAGGGTGGCAAAGTCTTCGCCCGACGTAATGCGGTCGTAGATTTTGGCTGCCAGTTCTTTGGTTTGCGCTTCAGTACGAATTTCGCTTGGCTTGATCAGGATATGACGGACATGGACTTCGTCCACCACCACTGATCCACCGCCGCGTTTCGCGTTCAGCTTGAGGATGATGAAGCCGCCTGGCGTGCGTACTGGAGGTGTAACGTCGCCTACAGGCATCTCACTGAGCATGCGGTCGAAAGGGGGAGGCAGTTGAGCAGCTTTACGCCAGCCCATGTCGCCACCTTCCAGTGCCGTGTCGCTGCCGGAGCGGGCGATGGCCATTTGGGCAAAGTCAGCGCCCTGCTTGAGCTTGTTGTAGACCTCTTCAGCTTGCTTTGCCGCGTTCTGGATGGCTTCCGAGCTCGCGCTTTCAGGCGTCGGGATCAGGATATTGGCCAGGTGGAATTCTTCGGACATCTGCATTTTGCCAAGGTCCGAGGCCAGGAAGTTTTTCACTTCCTGATCCGTGACCTGAATGCGCTCAGCCACGCGGCGTTGACGCACACGGCTGATGATCATCTCGCGACGCACCTGTTCACGGGCATCTTCATACGACAGACCGTCGTGGGCCAGGGCCTGACGGAATTGCTCGATGGTCATGTTGTTGCGCTGGGCAATGGTGCCGATAGCCTGGTTCAGTTCTTCGTCCGTGATGCGAATGCCTGAACGCTCGCCGATCTGCAGTTGCAGGTTTTCGACGATCAGGCGCTCAAGCACTTGCTGATCCAGAACACTGGCAGGCGGTACACCCTGGCCACGCTTGGCGATGGTTTGCTGAACTTCGTGGACACGCTGGTCCAGTTGGCTCTGCATGATCACGTCGTTGTCGACGATGGCCACCACTTTATCCAGGGGCTGTACTGCAGCGCTGGCTGCAGTACCCAGGAACAACGCGCCCAGCATTAGCGGGCGCAGACACTCAGAAAGCTTGATCTTCACGTTCACGATAACCTTGGATGCCTTTGTCGAGGAAGCTCTCTACTTTGGTGCCAACAACGCCACCGAGACCTTTCAGCACAACTTGGAGGAAGAGACCATGGTCGCCCTTCTCGTTTTGAGGGGCTTCCTGGGTGTACTCGTCGTTGGATACCCAGTAACGGCTGATCAGACGAAGCTTCCAGCAGCAGTTGTCGTACTCGAAGCCACCGAAGGCTTCCAGGGTACGGTTGCGGTTGTAGTCGTACTGCCAGCGGCTGATGGCGTTCCATTGCGGCACGATCGGCCAGATAACCGAGAAGTCGTGCTGCTTGATCTTGTAGTAATCCTTGATGTAGCCAGGATCACCCGGGGACAGATAGTCGCCACCGCCCACAGTCCACTTGCCGGTGTACTGGTCGTAGCGCACCTGGTCGTTGCGGTAGCGGAAGCCTGCGTTGACCACCTTGTTCGGGTTGTCTTCAGGCTGGTAGTGCATCATCGCACTGCCTGAGCGCGGGCTGCGGGTTTCCGGATCCCAGTTGTAGTCAGCAGTCGCACGCCAGTCGCGGTTGAAGCGATAGGCGTATTCAAGGGCATAAGGGGACACGCTGGATGTAGCATCCTTGCGGTCTGCGTCAATGCCCGGTAACTGAACTTTGCGGTCCTTGAAGTAGTAGGCCTGGCCCACGCTGATGCGTTGACGCTCAAAGCCGTTGTCTTCGATCAGGCGGCTGGTCAGACCCAGCGACAGCTTGTTCTCGTCGCCTACACGGTCAGTACCGGTAAAGCGGTTGTCACGCCACAGCGAGGAATAGCTGAAGGTGCTTTCGCTGGTGTCGAAGATCGGGATGTCATCCTGATTTTTCTCTGGGACATACAGATAAAACGCACGCGGCTCGAGGGTCTGGCGGTAGTTGGTACCGAACCAGTTGGTGTTGCGGTCGAAGTACAGGCCGCTGTCGACGCTGGCGATTGGCACGCTGCGGTTGACCGAGCTATCGAATTTCTGGCCAGTGGGCAGCTCAGACTTTCCGGTGCCATCCAAGTCCAGGTCGTACTGGGTGTACATGTACTTCAGGGACGGCGTCAGGAAGCCATAGCTCCAGTTCAGCGGCAGGCTGACACTAGGTGCAAGATTCATGCGCGTACCGTTGGCACGGGCCAGGCCTTTCACGTTGGTGTCCAGACGATCTGCTGTGGTGCCGTCTTCGTTGGTGTACTTACCGGTTTCCAAGTCGCGATCGAATCGCACCAGTTCGGTGTTGTAGGCGAAGTTCAGGCCACCTGGGTGAGTTGGCAGCATCCCGTTGAGGGTGAGCTGCGGCAACATGTCGTAAGGCGTGATCTGGGTAACGGTAGCCAGTTGATAGGCCTGCACGTTCAGCTTGGCGGTGTAGTCATCGCCACGGTAGCTGACGGCGCCCTGCTGGTTCAGGTAGTCACGGCTTTCAACGCCGATCTGGTCACTTTCCAGGTCCTGGAAGTAATACGGATCGCTGATTTTGGTGTAGTCGACTTCGGTCAGTACACGGGAGTCGAGACCACCCTTGTGCTGCCAGTTAAGCATGTAGCGCTTGTCGGTGTAGTCGGTCTGGCGCTTGCGGTCGTCGTTGTCGTCGTTGAGGTACGCGGCACCTAACTGGCCTTCGCTCGATTCGGTCAGGTAGCGGAACTCGCCTTCCATCAACAGGCCGCGCTTGGTCATGTAGCGCGGGTACAACGTGGCATCGTAGTTGGGTGCCAGGTTGAAGTAGTACGGGGTCACGAGCATAAAGCCGGTGTCGGTGCTGCTGCTGAAGGACGGCGGCAGGAAACCGGACTGGCGGCGATCGTCGATCGGGAAATAGATGTACGGGGTGTAGAACACCGGAATGTCCTTGACCCGCAGCGTTACGTTGGTGGCCGTACCGAAACCGGTGGCCGGGTTCAACGTGATGTTATTGCCCTTGAGCTGCCAGGCGTTGCTGTTTGGCTCGCAGGTGGTGTAGGTACCATCCTTGAGGCGGATGATCGAGTCTTCCGCACGCTTGGCATACAGCGCACTGCCGCGGATGCGCGACTTGTGCAGCACATATTCGGCGTTGTCGACCTTGGCCGCACCCGTGTCCAGTTGCACATCGGCGTGGTCGCCGACGATCAGTGCGCCGTTGTCACGCAGGCGCACCTTGCCGTTGAGCTCGCCACGGCTTTCAGCCTGGTACAGGCTGGCTTCGTCGGCTTCGATCTGCATGCTGCCCTGGCGCATGACTACGTCACCGGCCAGGGTCGCAACCTGCTCTTCCTGCTCATAGCGGGAGGCTTTGGCGCCGATAAAGGTCGGGGCGTCGCTTTTGCTGGTGGGGTCGTTCATGCCCGGACGGATGGGCTCTACGTACGAACCGGAGCAGTACGGGCCGGTTTCGGCCAACTGGGCAGCGGTCAGCTTGTCCCGGGGCACCCAGTCGAGGTGACTGTAATCGTCACTGCGCGCCTTGAGCCCACGGCCTTTGGCCTCGGTGACCAGCGGGGCCTGTTTGGCCTGCTCGCTGGTTTCACCGCTGGCACCCACAGACCCGTCACCGTGCGCAGGACGCGGTGGCAGTTGCGCCACGTTGGTTTTTGGTGCGCAATCCCAGCCCCCCGTAGCCGACACGGAACAGTCATACTGCTCCTCGGCAAACGCGAACGGCGTGGCGAGAGGTTGCATGGCCAGCAAACTGCCGGTTACCAGCAACGGAAATTTTTTACGAAACGCGGGGGATTTCAATGCCATCTTATTAGTCCGGGCTTCCTGCGTGCCATCAGCCCGCGGTGGGGGACCGCACGCCTATCGATGGTCTGGAAAAGATTCTGGATAATAAAGCATGACCCGCTTGACGGCTAGCGCCGTCGGAGACCCTTGTAATGCCTGACCAAGATGTACGCCTGCAACACCTGAAAGTTTGGCTGGATGAGCAGCTGGCAACCGTGTTCGAGAATGAGGGTTGGGGAGCTGTGCCCCCGGCCACGTTGACTGCTGCCAGTAGCGATGCGAGCTTCAGACGCTATTTTCGCTGGGAGGGCGAGGGCCGCAGTTTTGTTGTCATGGACGCGCCGCCGCCCCAGGAAAACTGCAAACCTTTCGTCGATATTGCTGATTTTTTGCGAACTTGCCTGATTAACGTACCGAAAATTTACGCTCAGGATCTTGATCGCGGCTTTCTATTGCTCAACGATCTGGGCAACAAGACCTTCCTGGACGTGATCAACAGCAGCAACGCCGACGAGTTGTTCAAGGATGCCATTGAAGCCTTGCTGGCCTTTCAGCAATTGCCGATGACCGAGCCTTTGCCCAGCTATGACGTGGCCTTGTTGCGCCGCGAGCTGGAGCTGTTCCCCGAGTGGTACGTGCGAGCTCACCTGGGGGTGGATTTCAATGAGCAGCAACAGGCCGTCTGGCAACGAGTCAGTACGCTGCTGATCGACAGTGCCCTGGCGCAGCCCAAAGTGCTGGTGCACCGCGACTTTATGCCGCGCAACCTGATGCTCAGCATTCCCAATCCTGGGGTGCTGGATTTCCAGGACGCAGTGTATGGCCCGGTGACGTACGACATTACGTGCCTGTTCAAGGACGCCTTCTTGAGCTGGCCTGAAGAGCGTGTGCGCAACTGGCTGCAGGATTACTGGAAGCTGGCGCTGCCGTTGGGCATCCCGGTGCAGCGCGATTTTGAAGAATTCTTGCGCGCCAGCGACCTGATGGGTGTGCAGCGGCATTTGAAAGTGATCGGCATTTTTGCCCGCATTTGTCATCGCGATGGCAAACCACGCTATCTGGCCGATGTACCGCGCTTCTTCTCTTATATAGAAGCTGTGCTGGCGCGACGTCCCGAGCTGGCAGAGCTGGGTGAGTTGTTCAGCAGTCTGGGGCTGGTCAGCGAGGTCGATGCATGAAGGCGATGATTCTGGCCGCCGGTAAGGGCGAGCGCTTGCGGCCACTGACCCTGCATACACCAAAGCCCTTGGTGCGTGTGGGTGGCGTGCCGTTGATCGAGTACCACTTGCGGGCGCTGGCCGCGGCAGGTTTTACCGACATTGTGATCAACCATGCCTGGCTGGGTCAGCAAATTGAAGATCATCTGGGCGACGGTTCGCAGTTTGGTGTCAGCATCCAGTACTCCCCGGAAGGCGAACCGCTAGAGACCGGTGGCGGAATTTTCCAGGCGCTGGCGTTGCTTGGCGATGACCCCTTTGCCGTGGTGAACGGTGATATCTGGACCGATTACGAGTTTGCTGCCTTGCGTCAGCCGTTGACCGGGCTGGCTCATCTGGTTCTTGTGGATAACCCGGCACACCACACGAGCGGTGATTTCAGCTTGAGCGGCGGACAGGTTCAAGATGGCATGTCGGGTGCCGATACGCTGACCTACAGCGGTATCGCCGTGCTTCACCCCGATCTGTTCAGGGGCTGTACGGCGGGTGCATTCAAACTGGCACCGCTATTACGTAACGCCATGGCGGCAGGGCAAGTGACAGGTGAGCGATTGCAAGGGCATTGGGTGGATGTAGGGACGCACGAGCGCCTGGCCGAGGTCGAGTCGTTGATCAAGGACGCGCGCTAGCATGTTGTGGCCAGGGACTCTGATCGGAGCCGGAGCAGGCTTTTTCATAGCCAGTATTCCGGGGGCCATGCTCGGTGCTTTACTGGGGCAGGCGCTCGACCGGCGCTTGCAACTGCACAGTTGGGCCGATCTGCTTGAGCGTTTTGGTGCCCGGCCGGTTCTGCGCAACGATGAGTTGTTGTTTGTGTTGCTCGGTCGTCTGGCCAAAAGCGGCGGACAGGTGGTGGGCAAGCATATCGAGCAGGCGCGGCTGGAAATGCGTCAGCTCGATATGGAGCCTGCAGCGCAAAAGCGTGCCATTGCCGCGTTCAACCGTGGCAAATCCGGTACTGATTCGCTGCGCGGTTACCTGAAACGGCTCAAGGCTCAGCCTCATGCGGCAGAAGGTGTATTGCGTGCCTGCTGGCGAATGATCCTGGCCGATGGCCGGGTGGCTCCCCAGGAACGTGAGCTGATAGTGCTTTGGGGGGGCTGGCTGGGCTGGACCCGCCAACAGGTTCTGGTGTTGGGTGGCGAACATGAGCCTCAGCCCAAACCGCTGGCGACCCGTGGCGGTACCTACCGGCAAGCGCTGCTTCTGCTGGGGGTGACCGAGGCCAGTGATCCTGAGCAAATCAAGCGAGCCTATCGCCGCCTGCTCAGTCGTCATCACCCGGACAAGGTTGCCGGCAGCGGTGCGGGCCCGGCGCAGGTGCGCGAGGCCACGGAAAAAACCCGTGAACTGCACCAGGCCTACGCCTCGATCCGTGAACGGCGTGGTTTTTAGCGCAGTTTACTTATCCACAGGTTGCGGGCTGAGCCAGCCGCGTACACGGCGAAACAACTGCTCCTGTTCACCATCCCGGTTGCCCGGGGTGGCGAACAATCCGACCTGCTTGAAATTCGACCCGTTGGCTCGCTTGCTGGCCTGCAATCTTTGCAGGGCGGCTTCGCGGGCCAGGGGTTGGTCTTTATAGAAGATATCCAGCAGCGCCACGTTGAGGGCCGGGGTCAACTGGCTCAGGTCCGGCTCTGCCAACACAGGTTTGCGGGCAGACACCATGATCAGTTTCTGGATCTGGGCAGGATGCTTGGTACTGATATAACGCGACGCCCAGTAGGCCCCGGAACCATGGCCGAGCAGAACGATAGTGCGCATGTTCTGGTGCTGGGCAAAGGCAATCGCTGCATCAATACGGGCGAAGATGCGCTCGGCATCGGCCTTGTCCAGGTCTTGCCCGGTTTGAGCCGCTTCGGATTCCGTGCTTTCGGTGCCGTCACTGGCGGCCTGCTCGATGGGTTTGGCCGTGGTGGTGGCTGCCTTGCTGCTACTGTCTGTCGCAATTGCAGCAGGAGGTTTCTCTGGTTCGGCTTCGCGCGGCTGGCTGGCTTCGCTTTGCATGTCCGGCAGACTCAGGCTCAGGCTGGCCCAGTTGGCGTCCGGCAGCTTGTTGCGCAGAGGGCTGACGGTCAGTGGCCAGTCAGCGGTTTCACCGGCTCCGGGGATGATGATGACCGCACCCTCGGGGGCGCTGCTGTTTGCGGGCTTCCACAGGGCGAGAAAACTGTCATTGGGTGCTTGCAGTTGTTGTTGCTCATGTTGCGGCAATTGCCGCTCAAGGGCCGCCGCATCTTCCAGACTGCGCTCGGGCAGGGGCGCGCGAACTGCGGGTTCTGGCTCGACTTGGGGCTTGGTATCGGCTGCAAGCACTGGCAGGGCGAACGGCAATATCAGCGACAGGCACAAAGCCGGTAGTGCCAGACGATAAGAAAACATCGGTTATTCCAGGCCAGAAGTAGTACCGGCAGCGTAATGGGTTGATCAGTATTTGTCAGGGTATGACGGTTGAGATGAAATGTTTTTGCTCTCTGTGAGTTATCGGCTCCTGGTGTGGTTGCGTGGGCGTAGCGAGAAAATGCGTACGGCTCGGGTCTAGATCCAGCAGGCATCCCACAGGGGGTAATCACCGATCCGCGAGGTCAGTTGAGAGCGGATCGGGTTTTTGATGATGTAGCGGGCGATGTTTTTAATGTCCTCTTCCTGTCTGACAGCCCTGTCGTGATAGCCCCTTTGCCAGATTCGCTCACTGGATCGGCATGCTTTATTGACCGTAATGCTGCTGCGTGACTTGAATCGGCACATCAACTCGCCCAGGGTTTTGGTACGTAACTCTACGAGCCAGTGGCAGTGGTCAGGCATGACCACCCAGGCGATGGACCTGACGATGCCGTCGTCGTGAGCATGCCGGAGTTGGTTCACCACAAGACGGCCTAGATGGAAGTCGGTAAATACGGGTCGCCGTAGCTCGGTGACGGCGGTGAGCAGGTATATGTGGCCGGGTTCGGAGTAGCGCCCGGTGCGCAGGTGACAAGCGTTGTTTGAAATTGGCAATCCTTTGCCCTCGGTCTGTTTTTTTCTAACGCTAGATCAGCCATCGGCAAGTATCAAAGTGAACACTTAACCGGATATTGCACTTTGCGTAGCAGCTGCCGAAGGAACGAGGCTGCGTTCGGCGGCGAAGCCGTCGTAAAAAAAGGCAACACGGTGTGTCATCTAAAACCGGGGTTGAGGGTTTACGGTCGCTGCGCAACCGAACGCAGCCTCGTTCCTTCGGCAGCTGCTACAAATGGCCAATCATCGCTGCTACGGTGTGCGGCACATAGCCAGCGGTATACAATGCGCGCCACCGTGTTTAGCCCACTAAAAGGTGCGTCATGCAGCCCTTCGCTATTGCCCCATCGATTCTTTCCGCCGATTTCGCCCGTCTCGGCGAAGAAGTGGACAACGTACTCGCCGCGGGTGCTGATATCGTTCACTTCGATGTCATGGACAACCATTACGTACCCAACCTGACCATCGGCCCGATGGTCTGCGCCGCCCTGCGCAAGTACGGCGTCACCGCACCGATTGATGCGCATCTGATGGTCAGCCCGGTCGATCGCATCATCGGCGACTTTATCGAAGCCGGCGCCACCTATATCACCTTCCACCCCGAAGCGACCCAGCACATCGACCGCTCCCTGCAACTGATCCGCGAAGGCGGCTGCAAGGCAGGTCTGGTGTTCAACCCGGCCACCCCGCTGGATGTGCTCAAGTACGTGATGGACAAGGTCGACATGATCTTGCTGATGAGCGTGAACCCGGGCTTTGGCGGGCAAAAATTCATTCCCGGCACGCTCAACAAACTGCGCGAAGCCCGTGCCCTGATCGATGCCAGCGGTCGCGAGATTCGCCTGGAAATCGACGGCGGCGTAAACGTTGGCAATATCCGTGAAATCGCTGAAGCCGGTGCCGATACCTTTGTCGCCGGCTCCGCCATTTTCAACACGCCAAACTATGAAGAAGTGATTCAGAAAATGCGTGCCGAGCTTGCGTTGGCCCGCCCATGAGCCGCTTTGAGCAGCTACTCCAGGGGCAGCTGCCAAAATTGGTGATGTTCGATCTGGATGGCACCCTGATTGATTCGGTACCGGATTTGGCCGTTGCCGTGGAGGCCATGCTGCTCAAGCTCGGTCGTCCGCCCGCCGGGATTGAAAACGTACGGCTGTGGATCGGTAACGGCGCGCCCATGCTGGTGCGCCGTGCCCTGGCCGGGAATATGGACGGCAGTGGTGTTGATGACACAGAGGCCGAACAGGCACTGGAAATTTTCATGGAAGCCTACGATGGTGGCCATGCACACACCAAGGTCTACCCCGGTGTGCGTGAAAGCCTCAAGTGGCTGCAAAAGCAGGGTGTTGAAATGGCCCTGATCACCAACAAGCCCGAACGCTTCGTGGCGCCATTACTGGATGAGTTGAAACTGGGACGGTTTTTTCGCTGGATTATCGGTGGCGACACCCTGCCACAGACAAAACCCGACCCTGCCGCCTTACTGTTTGTAATGAAAATGGCTGGCGCCACTCCCGCGCAATCGATATTTGTCGGCGATTCGCGAAATGACGTGCTGGCCGCCAAGGCTGCCGGTGTTCGTTGCGTAGCGCTGAGTTACGGCTACAACCACGGTCGCCCGATTGAAGAAGAGTCACCGGATATGGTGATTGGTAACCTGCAAGAGCTGATAGCCGGTTGCTTAGAATCTGCGCCTGAGATAACGTTGGGCAATTCTGTTTCCCCCTCTCGAAGAGATTCCATCGTGGTGGTCACCCGCAAACTCTGGATGAAAGTCATCAAGGCCCTGGCCCGCTGGCGTTGGCGCGCCTGACTTGAATCTGGCCGCGCAGTCGGCACGTTTGCATACCTGACCGTTTTACCCTCAGACCACGAGGCACCTCATGATCCGCGAAGAATTCCTGCGTTTGGCCGCTGCCGGCTATAACCGTATCCCCCTTGCACGCGAAACCCTGGCTGACTTCGACACGCCGTTGTCGATCTACCTGAAACTGGCCGATCAGCCCAACTCCTATTTGCTGGAGTCGGTGCAGGGCGGCGAGAAGTGGGGGCGTTATTCGATTATTGGCTTGCCATGCCGCACTGTGTTGCGTGTGCATGATCATCAGGTCAGCGTGACCCATGACGGTGTCGAGATCGAAGCCTGTGAGGTTGAGGATCCACTGACCTTCGTCGAGCAGTTCAAGGCCCGTTACAACGTGCCGACCATCGCCGGCTTACCGCGTTTCAACGGTGGCCTGGTGGGCTATTTCGGCTATGACTGCGTACGTTATGTGGAGAAACGCCTGGGCAAGTGCCCGAACCCCGATCCTCTGGGTGTGCCGGATATTTTGCTGATGGTATCGGACGCCGTGGTGGTGTTCGACAACCTGGCGGGCAAGATGCACGCGATTGTGCTGGTCGACCCGGCTCAGCCTGAGGCTTATGAAGAAGGCCAGGCCCGGCTTGAGGCGCTGCTTGAACAACTGCGTCAACCGATTACCCCGCGTCGCGGCCTGGACTTTACAGCGCAGCAGTCGGCTGACCCGGTGTTTCGCTCCAGCTTCACCCAGGGCGATTACGAGAAAGCCGTCGATACCATCAAGGACTACATCCTTGCGGGCGATTGCATGCAGGTAGTGCCCTCGCAGCGAATGTCCATCGACTTCAAGGCTGCGCCCATCGACCTGTATCGCGCTCTGCGCTGCTTCAACCCTACGCCGTATATGTACTTCTTCAACTTTGGCGACTTCCATGTTGTGGGCAGCTCGCCGGAAGTGCTGGTACGGGTTGAAGACAATCTGATTACCGTACGCCCGATTGCCGGCACGCGTCCGCGTGGCGCAACCGAAGAGGCTGATCTGGCGCTTGAAGAAGACCTGCTCAGTGATGACAAGGAAATCGCCGAGCACCTGATGCTGATCGACCTGGGCCGTAATGACACGGGTCGTGTATCTGAAGTCGGTTCGGTCAAGCTCACCGAGAAAATGGTGATCGAGCGTTATTCCAACGTCATGCACATTGTGTCCAACGTCACCGGCCAGCTTAAAAGCGGGCTGACAGCGATGGATGCACTGCGGGCGATTCTGCCGGCGGGTACGTTGTCTGGCGCACCGAAAATTCGTGCGATGGAAATCATCGACGAACTGGAACCGGTCAAGCGCGGTGTGTATGGCGGGGCTGTGGGTTACTTCGCCTGGAACGGCAATATGGATACAGCGATTGCGATCCGTACTGCAGTGATCAAGGACGGAGAGCTGCATGTGCAGGCCGGTGGCGGCATTGTTGCTGATTCGGTCCCGGCCCTGGAATGGGAAGAAACGCTGAACAAGCGCCGAGCAATGTTCCGTGCCGTGGCCCTGGCCGAACAAACCCCGCGGGATTAAAGCCTGCTGCAGACTTCGTGGGAGCGAGCAGGCTCGCTCCCACAGGTTTTAGTAATTCAGGCTTAGCCCGATATTGGCGCCCTGTTGCGTCACGCCATCACTCTTTCTCACGTGATAAGTCGCCTGCAGCACAAGGTCGGCGGTCAGCGTGCGGGTGAACCCCAGGCTTATGCGGTCAAGGCTGCTTGGTGGCGTATAGCCTTCGAGCTTGAAGCGGTTGTTGGGCAGGCTGTTGAGCGCGATGTCCAGGCGCTGGGTGCGGGCCTGGAACTCATGCTCATGGGCGGCTTCAGCAAACACGCGGATCTGCGGGGTCAACTGGTAACTGGCAAGCAAACCCGCGCCCAGGCGCTTTGAAACCAGTGTCTGCTCTTCGTAGTTCAATGCAGTCGAACGTCGGCCCTTTTCTTCATAGCGGTTAACTTCCACCCGCGAGTAGTCGGCGCTGATAAAAGGCGACAGCTGCCACAGATCTGCAGCCTGTGCGATTTCATACCCCAGGCGTGTACTTAATGCCCGCAGATGTCCGTCGGCCTGGCCTTGCTCCATGCCTTCACCCACACCAAGCGCGAATTTACGCTTTAGGCTGTCGTAATCCAACCTGCCCAAAGTCAGTGCGGCATCACCCCACCAGTGACTGTGCTGGTATTGGGCAAACACGCTGCCCATATAGCTGTTGAGCTTGTAGTCCGATTCATTGGCTCCGGTCTCCAGGCGTTGCCGGTAAAACCCGCCTGCAACGCCAAATCGCCAGGTTTCATCCAGCCTGTAGCTGGTGCCGATGTTCAGGTTGTAGCCTTTGCCATCGGCACTCACGGACGTGGCCTGCTTGTCGATTTCCAGGCGTTGCCCGCCACCGGCGAGCAGGGGTCTCCATTGGCCAACGGCTTGCCAATGGCCGTTATCGCCAGCCCATTGGTGACGCAGTTGGTCTTGATGGGCGTTTAGCGAGCCTTGGGCCATGACGGGTAACAAGGTCAGCTCCCATGGGGTGGCCAGCAATGAGTAGGCATAGTCGGCAATCAGCTGTTGCCCTGTCTCGGTGGGGTGTACCGAGTCGTTGAACAGCAGTTTGGCCGGGTTGGGGGTTGCGCTGTTGAGGCCGTACTGCGGGTTTTCCGTACACTCTTCGCCGTTGAAACAGGTCGCGACAAGGTCCTGCCCCAGTGCCAGGCCATAACGGGTGGGGTCTGCGATGGCTTCACGCAGCAGCAGCGGGATATTGAGGGGGATCACCTCGGCGTCAATCTGCGCCAGTTGCTGGGTTAGCTCATGATTGAACAGAGCGCTCAGGGCGCTGGTGCCAGCCTGTGTGGGTGTACCGTAAACGGCTGGCGTGAGGCCCAGATCGGGCAGCAGCCAGACCATGATGTAGCGTGCCCCTGCCTGTTGCAGGGTGTGGGCGCTTGCCGCCAGCCTTTGTGCGGCTTGGCCTGCTTCGGCGGGGTTGGTGACCTTGCCTTGGAGAAAGTCATTGCCGCCACCTGAAATGAAATACAACGCCTTGGGGTCAGCCGTGAAGCTGTTCTGCACAAGGTAACCAGGCTTGCTGCGCAGGACGTAGCCGCCTACCAAGGCCCAGTCATCCGGGAAGGCGACCTTTGACTCGGTCTTGATGGAATTGAGTATCTGGTCTGTGCGATAGCCGCCCACCGCCCAGTTGTTGCCGTCGGGTTCCCCGGTAAGAAAGTTACCCGGCGATGTGGACGGGCGCAGATCTGCGGGTGCGATACCCAGTTTTATGCCCAGCCGAGTGGGCGCAACGCCAGCATATTCCTCACCCCGGTATTCCTTGTATGTCGGTCCGGTGAGATTGGTGAAACGCATGCCACTGCCTACCCCTGGATAATGCCCCGAGTCGCTCAGGCTGTCGCCGAACACAATCATGGTGGAGTACGGGGAGGGTGCTGCAACTGCTCGTTCACTGACGATGGACAAGATACATCCCGCCAGGGGGATAATTAGGGAAAACCTGCGCATGTGACGACCTGTTTTTATTATTTGGGTTACAGACCTTAGCAAGACAATCTGTATTAAATGTTTCATGAAAAACAAAGTCACAAAGTACTTAACAGGTGTTTTTCCCCGTATGTGCTGCCCCGTGTTGCACCTGTTGCAAGGCTACGTTACTGTGCCATGACGTAGAAATGAGACCCTTCCTGTGTTGATCATCAGCAAACTCTTTATGCGAGTTCTCAAGGCCCATGGCCGTTGGCGTTGGCGCGCCTAATATTTCTCTGCCGGCCTCGCCGGACCTGCCCCCTGCGTTTTCCTGAATGGCTACCCCTCGGTTGGTGTGTTCAATCCAGCAATCGAAACTGCGGGTAATGCATTCTGAAAACAGTTTTGAATGTCAGTGAATTCAGAGGTTTAGCAACATGTTGCTGATGATCGATAATTACGACTCTTTTACTTACAACGTTGTGCAGTACCTCGGCGAGTTGGGTGCCGAGGTCAAGGTGGTGCGCAACGATGAGTTGACCGTGGCCCAGATCGAAGCGCTCCAGCCCGAGCGCATTGTGGTCTCGCCCGGTCCATGCACGCCGAATGAGGCGGGCATCTCTCTTGAAGCCATCAAGCACTTTGCGGGCAAACTACCGATCCTGGGCGTGTGCCTGGGCCATCAGTCCATCGGCCAGGCCTTTGGCGGCGATGTGGTACGCGCGCGCCAGGTGATGCACGGCAAGACCAGTCCGGTTTATCACCTCGATACCGGAGTGTTCCAGGGTCTGAACAATCCGCTGACCGTGACCCGTTACCACTCGTTGGTGGTCAAGCGCGACACCCTGCCGGATTGCCTGGAGCTGACGGCCTGGACCCAGCTTGAAGATGGCTCGGTCGACGAGATCATGGGCCTGCGCCACAAGACGCTGAACATCGAAGGGGTGCAATTTCACCCTGAGTCGATCCTGACCGAACAGGGTCATGAACTGTTTGCCAACTTTCTTAAACAAACCGGCGGCACGCGCTAAGGACTTCAAATGGATATCAAGACAGCCCTGAACCGTATCGTCGGTCACCTCGACCTGACCACCGATGAAATGCGTGATGTGATGCGCGACATCATGACCGGTCAATGCACCGAGGCGCAGATTGGCGCGTTCATGATGGGCATGCGCATGAAGAGCGAAAGCATCGACGAAATCGTCGGTGCCGTGACCGTGATGCGCGAGCTGGCAGACAAGGTTGAACTCAAGACCCTGGACGGCGTGGTCGATATCGTTGGTACCGGCGGCGACGGCGCGAATATTTTCAACGTGTCCACCGCTTCGGCGTTGGTGATTTCGGCCGCTGGCTGCACGGTGGCCAAGCATGGCAACCGCGCGGTGTCCGGTAAAAGCGGCAGTGCCGACCTGCTGGAAGCGGCCGGTGTGTACCTGAACCTGACCCCGGTTCAAGTTGCCCGCTGCATTGACAGCGTGGGCATCGGTTTTATGTTCGCACAATGCCATCATGGCGCCATGAAGCATGCGGCCATCCCTCGTCGCGATCTTGGCCTGCGTACCCTGTTCAATATGCTTGGCCCGCTTACGAATCCGGCTGGTGTATTGCATCAAGTGGTCGGCGTGTTCAATCAGGCGCTGTGCCGGCCCCTGGCTGAAGTGTTGCAGCGTCTGGGCAGCAAGCACGTGCTGGTGGTGCACTCGCAGGATGGCCTGGATGAGTTCAGCCTGGCAGCACCGACCTTTGTAGCGGAATTGCATAAAGGTGAAATCAAGGAGTATTGGGTTCAGCCTGAAGACCTTGGCATCAAGAGCCAAAGCCTGTTTGGCCTGGTGGTCGACAGCCCGGAGCAATCGCTGGAGCTGATCCGTGATGCCTTGGGGCGGCGCAAAACCGAAGCAGGCCAGAAAGCGGCTGAAATGATTGTACTCAATGCAGGTGCTGCTCTGTACGCCGCGGACCTTGCCTACACACTCAAAGAAGGTGTGGAATTGGCCCACGACGCGCTGCATACCGGGCTGGCCCGGGAAAAGCTCGAAGAGCTCGGCGCCTTTACCGCGATTTTCAAGCAGGAGAATGAAGCATGAGTGTGCCAACCGTTCTGGAAAATATTCTGGCGCGTAAAGTTCAGGAGGTTGCCGAGCGCAGTGCGCGGGTAAGCCTGGCTGAACTTGAGCGTTTGGCCGCTCAGGCTGATCCTGTTCGTGGTTTTGCCAGTGCCTTGCTGGCGCAGGCCAGGAAAAAACAGCCCGCGGTGATTGCTGAAATCAAAAAGGCATCGCCGAGCAAGGGTGTGATTCGCGAGCACTTCGTGCCTGCCGAGATTGCTAAAAGCTATCAGGCAGGTGGCGCTACCTGCCTGTCAGTGCTGACCGATATCGACTACTTCCAGGGTGCCGATGCGTACCTGCAGCAGGCACGTGCCGCGAGTACTTTGCCGGTTATCCGCAAGGACTTCATGATCGACCCTTACCAGGTCGTCGAAGCCCGGGCGTTGGGCGCCGACTGTGTGCTGTTGATCGTCTCTGCCCTGGACGACGTAAAAATGGCCGAGCTGGCGGCTGTTGCCAAAAGCGTCGGGCTGGATGTGCTGGTTGAAGTGCATGATGGCGATGAGCTTGAACGTGCGCTTAAAACCCTCGACACACCGCTGGTGGGTATCAACAACCGCAACCTGCACACCTTTGAAGTCAGCCTGGAAACCACGCTGGACCTGTTGCCGCGCGTTCCCCGTGACCGTTTGGTGATTACCGAAAGCGGCATTCTCAACCGGGCGGATGTGGAGTTGATGGAAATCAGCGAAGTGTATTCGTTCCTGGTGGGCGAAGCCTTTATGCGTGCCGAAAACCCAGGCAATGAACTGCAGCGCTTGTTCTTCCCTGAGCGTGCTACTGCAGTGACGGGCTCGACCCTGGATTGACCCAATCCCCCCCTGTGGGAGCGGGCTTGCTCGCGATAGCATCAGTGCGATTTGCCTGTCAGGCCACGGCGCATGAATCGCGGGCAAGCCCGCTCCCACAAGGGCTCAGTGTCTGATAAGGAATCCCATGACACCCATTCAGCAACTCACCGTCGAAGCCGGCCTCAAGGCCGAACAGGATTTATTGGCATCTGTGTGTGCCGGTGAGTGCGAGGCGGGTGTGCTGTTCTGGCAGCCCACCGACCGGGCGCTGGTCATGCCACGGCGCTTGAGTCGCCTGCCCGGTTTTGAGCAGGCCAGTGTCGAACTGGCTGCCAGTGGCTGGCCAATCCTGCTGCGTGAAACCGGTGGCGAACCCGTTCCGCAATCGGCATCGACCGTCAATATTGCCCTGGTTTACGCACCTTTACCCAGTGAAGGCGATCATGGGCGTATCGAAACGGCTTATCGCCGTTTGTGCGAGCCCATCTGTGATTTGTTGACGCAATTGGGTGGGGAGGCGTCTTTGGGGGAGGTTGAAGGCGCGTTTTGTGATGGTCGCTTCAACGTCAATCTCAATGCCCGAAAACTGGTAGGCACCGCCCAGCGCTGGCGCCAGAGCAAAGGCGGGCAGCGCCCTGTCGGTCTTGTGCACGGTGCCTTGCTGGTGGATAACGAACGTGAGTCGATGGTGGCTGCAGTCAATCGATTCAATCGGTTATGCGATCTGGAGCAACATTGCATGGCCGACAGCCATATTGCGCTGCACGAGGCCTTTGCCGCTCCCGATTTCTTTGAGCGCCTGAGTGCCAGTTATCAACAGCTCCTGGCGCCCTTGCTCAAGGTTTAGCGCGTACCGAACACCACCATGGTCTTGCCTTTGACGCTTACCAGGTTCTGTTCTTCCAGGCTTTTGAGTACGCGTCCTACCATCTCTCGCGAACAGCCGACAATCCTGCCGATTTCCTGCCGAGTGATCTTGATTTGCATGCCATCGGGATGGGTCATGGCGTCCGGTTGCTTGCACAGTTCCAGCAGGCAGCGAGCCACTCTTCCGGTGACATCAAAGAACGCAAGATCACCGACCTTGCGTGTGGTGTTGCGCAGGCGCTGTGCGATTTGGCCACTCATCGCGTAAAGAATTTCTGGTTCTTGCTGGGTGTACTCTCGGAATTTTGGGTAGCTGATTTCAGCAACTTCGTACTCGGTCTTGGCTCGAACCCATGCACTGCGCGTCTGCTCCTGGCCTGCCTGTTCAAACAGACCCAGCTCGCCGATAAAGTCGCCGCTATTGAGGTAGGCAATGATCATTTCACGACCTTCCTCGTCTTCAATCAAAACCGTTACCGAGCCTTTGATGATGAAAAACAGGGTGTGTGAAGATTCGCCAGCGCAGATGATATTGCTCTTGGCGGGGTAGCGTTTGCGCTGGCAAAAAGTCAAAAACTTGTCGAGGTTTTTGATCTTGGGTATGGGAGTAAGAGCAACCATGGTTGTTTCCCGGAAAGCTGGCACAGTAAGGGTCAGATCTATTTTTATATAGAGTGCTAGCTGGCTGGCGCCGGCTATTTGGCGCCAGCTTACCAGACAGGTTCTGTGTGGTTAGTAGAATTTTCAGAGTGGCTTATCGGAGAAACGCTTCAGTGCGGCGAGTTATGAGTTTCTGGCCCTGTGCTAAGCTGGCGCCCCTTTTAAAACAGTGGAGTCTGGGCGATGAAGGCACGCATTCAATGGGCTGGCGAAGCCATGTTTTTGGGCGAATCCGGTAGTGGCCACGTTGTTGTAATGGATGGCCCGCCTGAGAGTGGCGGTCGCAACCTGGGCGTGCGTCCGATGGAAATGCTGCTGTTGGGCCTCGGCGGCTGCAGCAACTTTGACGTGGTCAGCATTCTCAAGAAGTCGCGTCAGGCGGTTGAGAGCTGTGAAGCGTTTCTGGAGGCTGAGCGCGCCACCGAAGATCCAAAGGTGTTCACCAAAATACACCTGCACTTTGTGGTCAAGGGTCGTGGTTTGAAAGAAGCCCAGGTCAAGCGCGCCATCGAGCTGTCGGCCGAGAAGTATTGTTCGGCTTCGATCATGCTCGGCGCTGCGGGTGTTGCCATCAGCCATGACTATGAAATTATTGAACTGGCCTGAGCGGACATTCAATTTTCATAAAAGCGATGCAGACTCTGGCGATCAGTCGCTGACGTCTGCATAATGCGCCACTTTTTTCAGGGTAGTGGCGGGGTTGATTCCCGGCCGCATGTCCGAACAGATAACCAAAATCGCCATCGCGAAGAGGTGTTAACCGTCCTACGCAGGTGCGTCCCACGCACTTGACGGGCATGCTGGATCACGCGGCCGAGCCGCATCGACATAGAGAGTTTTATAACGGTGAAAAGCAAACTCAAGCTCCACGGGTTCAATAACCTGACAAAGACCTTGAGCTTCAACATCTATGACATCTGTTATGCGGAAACCCCGCAAGACCAGCAGGCATATGTTGAGTACATCAATCAAGAGTACGACGCAGAGCGCCTGACGCAGATCCTTACAGATGTGGTTGATATCATTGGTGCCAACATCCTGAACATTGCCCGTCAGGATTACGACCCCCAAGGCGCCAGCGTGACTATTCTGATCTCCGAGCAGCCGGTAATACCTACCGAAAGCCAGATCGAAGAGTCCCCAGGCCCGCTGCCCGAGACCATCCTGGCTCACCTCGACAAAAGCCATATCACGGTGCATACCTACCCGGAAATTCATCCGGTTGATGGGATTGCAACATTCCGTGTGGATATTGACGTGTCGACGTGCGGCGTTATTTCACCGCTTAAAGCTCTCAACTATCTGATCCATCAGTTTGATTCGGATATCGTGACTGTCGATTACCGTGTACGGGGTTTCACCCGTGACGTGGAAGGCAAAAAGCACTTTATCGATCACGAGATCAACTCGATCCAGAACTACCTCTCCGAAGACACCCGCGACGGTTACCAGATGACCGACGTAAATGTGTACCAGGAAAACCTGTTCCACACCAAGATGCTGCTCAAGGAGTTCGAACTGGATAACTACCTGTTCGGCGATGCCACCAGCAATCTGTCGGTTGAACAGCGCGCCCAGGTCACTGAACGGGTGAAACACGAAATGCTCGAGATTTTCTACGCGCGCAACATGGCGTAAATTCTCGGCATATAAAAAGGCGGCTACCTCACGGTAGCCGCCTTTTTTTGTGCTTCGCAGAACCCCTGTGGGAGCGGGCTTGCTCGCGATGGCCTGACCACGGTTAGACAGAAAGGCCGCGGCGCTTGAATCGCAAACTGGCCTGCTTGCACAAAGACTGTGCTGTCAGATCCGGTAGGTGCTTTTGGTCATGACCTTGGCCATCAGGCTCATGCCGAACTTCACCGGGGCAGGGAAGCGAAAACCGCCGGCATTGAGCGCGGACTCTGCGTGCTGTTCTTCGTCGATACGCATTTGCTCAAGAATTGCCCGGGACTTTTCATCCTCAGGCGGCAGTTGCTCAAGATGCTCGTTCAGATGCTTGCACACCTGATCTTCAGTCGCTGCCACGAACCCCAGGCTGACTTTGTCGCTAATCAAGCCGGCAGCGGCGCCTATCCCGAAGGACATGCCGTAAAATAACGGGTTCAGCACGCTGGGGTGGCTATCCAGTTGACGGATGCGTTGTTCACACCAGGCCAGATGATCGATTTCTTCTTCCGCGGCATGTTCCATCGCCTCACGCACATGGGGAAGCTTGGCTGTCAGCGCCTGGCCTTGATACAAGGCTTGAGCACAGACTTCGCCGGTATGGTTGATACGCATCAGACCGGCAACATGACGCTTGGCCTGTGGGTCCAAAGGGTGTTCAGGTTTGACGATGGCAGGCGACGGCCGATGCGGCTGACCGCTGAACGGCAGCAGTGTTCGCAAGGCGGTATCGGCTTGTAACAGAAGACGGTCAATCGGCGAGTAGTGACGTTGGGTAGTCATGCTTACCTCCGGAAAAAATCACGGCGGTCAGTTTACCCCAATCCCGCAGCCGGGGTTTGCGTTGGATCACGGGTGAACGCGAGAGCCATCGGGCTCACGCGTCATAGTTATTGATCAATCAACCCGGCGGCCAGTTCATCTGGCGCTGACCCAGAACATGCATATGAATGTGGTAGACGGTCTGACCGCCCTTTTCATTGCAGTTCATCACCACGCGAAAGCCGTCTTCGCAGCCCAGCTCTTTGGCCAGACGCTGTGCCGTGAACAGGATATGGCCTGCCAGCGGCTTGTCTTCTTCGGTCAGGTCGTTGAGCGTGCGGATCGGTTTTTTCGGGATAACCAGAAAGTGGACCGGTGCTTGTGGGGCGATATCGTGAAAAGCCAACACTTGATCGTCTTCATAGATGATCTTGGCGGGTATTTCGCGGTTGATGATCTTGGTGAACAGAGTATCCAAAGCTGTGTCTCCGTGAGTGAAGTCCGGTCTGAGTGTACTCAGGGCAGTCAGTTACGCCCAGCCTCGTTAACGAGGGCAGTAGGATTTGTTGACTGAGGCGGCTATTTTTCGCGTCATCCAGCGTGAGAGCAGGCGTGGCAAGCGAGTTATCCAGCGATTGCGCCGCCCGGGAATGATGATCGCCCTGTTTTTGTCGAGTGCGCGCACAGTGTAGAGCGCAACTTCTTCTGGGGTCATGGCGCTGGTACTTTGCTTGATGGCGTCGGTATTCATGTTGGCTGCATCAAAAAAGCGGGTGCGGGTGATGCCGGGGCAAAGGACTGAAACCTTGATGCCGGTTTTTTTCACTTCCTCGCGCAAACCTTCGGAAAAATGCAGCACATAGGCCTTGCTCGCAAAGTAGGTACTGAGCCAGGGCCCGGGCTGGAAGGCGGCGATCGAAGCTACATTGAGAATTTGCCCGCCGCCCTGGACGGCCATCATATTGCCGACGGCGTGGCACAAGCGGGTGAGCGCCAGCACATTGAGCTCGATCAGATCTTGTTCGGCACTCCAGTCGTGGGCCAGGAACGGCCCGCAGGTGCCTATGCCCGCGCAGTTGACCAGCAGATCGATCTGACGATCGCCTTCTTCGAGTTCGAGCAAAAAACCGGACAGGCGCAGGGGCTCGCCAAGATCACAGGCGCGGAACAACACCTCGATACCGAAACGCTGGGTCAGCTCAAGGGCAATGGTTTCCAGCGCATCCCGTTGGCGGGCCACCAAAATCAGGCTGCGCCCACGTCGGGCAAGGGCTTCAGCCAGGGCCAGGCCAATGCCGCTGGTGGCGCCAGTGATTAAAGCGTAACGGGTCATGCTGTTCTCCATTGCAACGGTACAGTCCGGTGACAATGATGTCCCTGGCGTTAACGCGTTCATTAAGGCACGCAGTCTACAGGCTGTTGCTGTTCACTGCGTTGATCACCGCAGTCATCAGGCCCAAAGCCAGCACGGCAACCATTGCGCAAATGCCCAATCCAATCAAAAAGATCGTGATTGCCGCCAGCACGTTGACGGCCCGGCTGTTGGGCGGTGGCGGCGGGCCATATTTATTTGGGCCGGGCGTGCCGGGCATCAGCAGCATCATGAGGGACAGAACCAGATTGGCCACTGGCACCAGATGCAGCAACAGCATCCAGGCAGACCAGTTTATGTCGTGTAAACGCTGGGCGCTGATTCTCAGGCTGATGATGAAGTAGGCCAATGTGAGCGTTGCACCACAGGTAATGCCAAGCGTGGGGGAAACCTTGACGGCAAGCAGCACCAGCAGTGACGTGATCATGGCGATGATGCTGATGATCATGCTCCAGGCCAGTAGCCGTAAACGCCCGATCCGGCCGCTGAATCCCAAAGGGTCAAGCGGTGCGTAGTGTTCTTGAGGGGTTTTGTCCAGGCTCAGCTCGGGCATGGTGGCTTCCTTGTCCGGATGTGTTTAACAAAAGCCCGCCGGGATTGGCGGGCTTGGTGCTGTCAGTGATGCGGCCAATGTCGGGCCAGCGTCGAAGTGAGGTTATGCGCCTTGCGGTATTCCTCATCGAGGCGTGCAATCAATTGATCGGTGGTGGGTAGATCGTGGATTTCTCCTACGCCTTGGCCCGCAGACCAGACCGTTTTCCATGCTTTGGCTTCATCGGTCAGCGGTTTGAGCCTGGCTTCGCTTTTGCCCTGGAGTGCCGCAAGGTCGAAACCTGCATTTTCAAGGCTTTGGCGCATAAAGCTGGCGGGTACCCCTGACACTGCCGGGGTGTGGATGATATCGGCAGCGCGGGATGCCAGCAGCATCTCTTTGTAGGCATCAGGCGCTTGGCTCTCTTGTGTAGCGATAAAGCGCGTGCCGAGGTAGGCAAGGTCTGCGCCCATAATCTGCGCGGCCAGGATCTCGTGGCCGTGGTTCAGGCAACCCGAGAGCAATACGGTTTTGTCGAAGAACTGGCGAATTTCGGCCAGCAATGCAAACGGGCTCCAGGTGCCCGCATGGCCACCGGCTCCGGCGGCGACGGCAATCAGCCCGTCGACCCCGGCTTCTGCGGCTTTTTCGGCATGACGACGGGTGGTGACATCGTGGAACACCAGCCCGCCATAACTGTGGACGGCATCCACCACCTCTTTGACTGCGCCCAGGCTGGTAATGACGATGGGCACCTTGTGCTCGATGCAGATCGCCAGGTCGGCCTGTAGCCGTGGGTTGCTGTTGTGCACGATCAGGTTCACGGCGTAGGGCGCAGGGTTATCCAATGTGGCGAGCCCGGCTTCGATCTCTTCCAGCCAGGCCTTGAACCCGCTGCTTTCACGCTGGTTGAGTGCAGGGAAGCTGCCCACTACCCCGTTGCGACAGCAGGCCAGCACCAGTTGCGGGTTGGAAATCAGAAACATGGGCGCAGCAACTACCGGCAGGCGCAAGCGTTGTTCAAGCAGGGCGGGCAGCGACATTGGATAACCTCGGCTAGTCAGGATGTGAGTTTAAAACGGTTTGACCACCACCAGAATTACGATAGCCAGCAAGAACACCACCGGCACTTCGTTGAACCAACGGTAGAACACGTGAGTGCGTTTGTTTTCACCACGGGCAAAACGCTTTACCTGTGCGCCGCACATATGGTGATAACCAATCAGCAGAAACACCAGTGTCAACTTGGCGTGCATCCAGCCTTGGCTGAGAAAGCCTGGGCTTAGCCACAATAGCCAGCCGCCGAAGATCAGGGTCGCAATCATTGCAGGCCCCATGATGCCGCGATACAGCTTGCGTTCCATGATGCTGAAGCGTTCTTTGCTGACGGAATCTTCGCTTTGTGCGTGGTAAACAAAGAGGCGGGGCAAGTAAAAAAGGCCTGCAAACCAGCAGACAATGCTGATGATGTGGAAGGCTTTTAGCCATAGATAAAGCATTTTTAGTTATTCCCAGGTTCACGGTAGATCAAATAGTAGTAGTAGAGCGTCTGTGAGTCACCTTGGCGGTTGTCGCAGGGGCGCGCTGACCCTATTATCAAAGGCTTTCCAGTGGTTTCGTTGAGGGCAGGTTATGGTCAAGGTCGGTATTGTCGGCGGCACGGGTTACACCGGGGTCGAATTGCTGCGTTTGCTGGCACAGCATCCGCAGGCAGAAGTGGTAGTCATCACTTCTCGATCCGAGGCGGGCCTGCCGGTTGCCGATATGTATCCCAACCTGCGCGGCCACTATGACGGCCTGGCCTTCAGCGTGCCGGACACGCAAACCCTGGGCGCGTGCGATGTGGTGTTCTTCGCTACACCTCACGGCGTAGCCCATGCCCTGGCGGGTGAACTGCTGGCCGCAGGCACCAAAGTTATCGACCTCTCTGCTGACTTCCGTCTGCAGGATGCCGAAGAGTGGGCCAAGTGGTACGGTCAGCCCCACGGTGCGCCAGAATTACTGGACGAAGCCGTATACGGCCTGCCGGAAGTGAACCGCGAGCAAATCAAAAAGGCCCGCTTGATCGCTGTGCCAGGTTGCTATCCGACCTCGGCGCAGTTGGGTTTCCTGCCGCTATTGGAGGCCGGTCTTGCAGAGACGACGCAGTTGATTGCTGACTGCAAGTCAGGTGTGAGCGGTGCCGGTCGGGGTGCCAGTGTGGGCGCGCTGTATGCCGAAACGTCAGAAAGCATGAAGGCGTATGCCGTTAAAGGTCATCGTCATTTGCCAGAAATTCGTCAGGGTCTGCGCCGCGCAGCGGGCAAGGATGTGGGGCTGACCTTCGTTCCGCATTTGACGCCGATGATCCGTGGTATCCATTCCACGCTGTACGCAACCGTGGTTGATCGCTCCGTTGATCTGCAGGCCTTGTACGAGAAGCGCTATGCCAACGAACCTTTCGTCGATGTGATGCCGGCTGGCAGCCACCCTGAAACCCGTAGCGTTCGCGGTGCCAACGTATGCCGTATTGCGGTGCATCGTCCGCAGGATGGCGACCTGGTGGTGGTGTTGTCGGTGATCGACAACCTGGTCAAGGGCGCGTCTGGCCAGGCCGTGCAGAACATGAACATCATGTTCGGTCTGGATGAGCGTCTGGGCTTGTCCCATGCTGGGATGTTGCCTTGACTGCAGCGTAGATTTGCGGCTTCAAACGGCAAGCGGGCAGTGCTTCGCTTGCCGTTGCTACTTATGAATAGTTGACCGCTTTTCTAGGAGAAGCGGATAATGCGCGTCATCACGCATTATGGCGGCATAACGCCGGGAGATAGTCAGCATGAGCGTCGAATCCTTCACCCCCATGGCTTTGCAATTCACCGAAGGTGCTGCGCACAAGGTGAAGAGCCTGGTCGATGAAGAGGGTAATGATCGTTTGAAGTTGCGCGTATTCGTTACGGGCGGCGGTTGTTCCGGTTTTCAGTATGGCTTCACCTTCGATGAAGAAGTGGCCGATGACGACACCCTGGTTGAGCGCGAAGGCGTTAGCCTGGTGGTCGATCCCATGAGCTTCCAGTACCTGGCGGGTGCCGAGGTGGATTATCAGGAAGGTCTGGAAGGCTCGCGCTTTGTAATCAAGAACCCGAATGCCACCACCACCTGTGGTTGCGGCTCGTCGTTCTCGATCTGATTGCATTAACAGGCTTTAAACTCAACGCCGCGTCGATTCGCGGCGTTTTGCTGTCTGGCGTTTGGCGGAGGAGTCAGGCGGGGTAGATGGCGCCCAGCACGCGAAGGCCGCGTGCGCCGGTAACGCTGGGGCGGTTGGTGGGGATGCCTTCCAGGCAGCAGTGGGCAAGCCAGGCAAAGGCCATGGCTTCAACCCAGTCAGGGTCAACCCCCTTGGCCTGGGTGCTGCTCACTCGAGCGGGTGCAAGCAAATCGCCAAGGCGGGCCATCAAGGCTGCGTTATGGGCGCCACCACCGCATACCAGCAGCTCGTCCGTGTGTGGCTGGGCTGTTTGCAGCGACTGCACGATGGTCTGTGCGGTGAGTTCCAGCAAGGTTGCTTGAACGTCTTCGGCAGGAAAGGTCGGCAGATTGAACAGGTGCTGCTTCAGCCATGCGAGGTTGAATACCTCACGGCCTGTGCTTTTTGGGCCCTGGGTCTGGAAGAACGGGTCGCTGAGCAGGGCGTTGAGCAGCAGCGGTTCAACCTTGCCGCTGGCTGCCCAGTCGCCGTTGCGGTCATAGAGTTCGCCACGTTTTTCCTGTATCCAGGCATCCAGCAAGACGTTTCCGGGGCCGCAGTCGAATCCTGCAACGGGAAGGGCGGGGGTTATCAGGCTCAGATTACTGAAGCCGCCTACGTTCAGTACCGCGCGGTTGCCGCCTTCACCTGTGAACAAGGCCTCGTGGAACGCAGGAACCAAGGGCGCGCCCTGGCCCCCGGCAGCCACATCGCGACGACGGAAATCACCGACGACGCAGATGTCAGTCAGTTCGGCCAGCAGTGCCGGATTGCCGATCTGCACGGTAAAGCCCCGGGCGGGCTCGTGGCGAATGGTCTGACCATGACTGCCGATTGCGCGGATATCAGCAGGGGAGAGTTGTTGCTGTGCGAGAAGGGTGTTGACGCCCTGAGCCGCCAGCTCGACCCAGTGGTTTTCGGCAATTGCACAGCGGGCCACTTCATCTGCGCCGCTGGCGCACAAGCCAAGCAACTCGCTGCGCAAGGCCTTCGGCATGGGGGTGTAATGGGTGGCGAGCAACCTGATGCCTGCCTCCAGCTCTATAAGGGCAATGTCCATACCGTCCAGGCTGGTTCCGGACATCACGCCTATATAGAGGGCCATGGCTTAGCGCTTGCTCGAGGCCAGAAGAGTGGCCTTTTCCTGGTTCATGCGCGCCATCAACGGCTGGCTCTGCTGCAGGAAGCGGGTGCGTTCGGCCTTGGCGATCGGGTCGGCCATCGGCAGTTTCTGGCCCAGCGGGTCAACGTGTACGCCGTTAACCTGGAATTCGTAGTGCAAGTGCGGGCCGGTCGAAAGGCCGGTAGTGCCGATATAGCCAATCACCTGGCCCTGCTTGACCGAACCGCCGGTTTTCACGCCCTTGGCGAAGCCTTGCATGTGCCCGTAAAGGGTACGGTAGGTGTTGCCGTGTTGAATGATCACGGTGTTGCCATAGCCTCCCCGACGGCCGGCTAGAAGCACTTTGCCGTCACCGGTAGCCTTGATTGGAGTACCGCGTGGCGCTGCGTAATCCACACCTTTGTGGGCGCGGATCTTGTTCAGGATCGGGTGCTTGCGGCCTGAGGAAAAGCGCGAGCTGATACGGGCAAAGTCCACCGGTGTGCGGATGAATGCCTTGCGCATGCTGCTGCCATCAGCGGTGTAGTAATTGCTGATCCCCTGTTTATTGGTATAGCGCACTGCGGTGAAGGTTTTGCCGCGGTTGGTAAAGCGTGCAGAGAGGATATTGCCGGTGCCAACGGTTTTGCCGTTGATCACTTTCTGCTCATAGATCACTTCAAACTGGTCGCCAGGGCGAATGTCCTGGGCGAAGTCGATGTCGTAACCGAATACTTTGGCCATATCCATCGTGGTGCTGTGTGGCAAGCCTGCGCGCTGACCCGAAACAGACAGGGAGCTGCTGATCACGCCGTGTGCATACGCCGAACGCATGGTCGGCTGGGTGGTCACGCGGCGAAAGGTATAGCCTTTGGCGGTTTTGTTGAGGGTGATGGTCTCCAGGTCGCTGACCTGGCTGTGCAGCTTGTTCAGCTGCTGACCGTCGGGGCTCATTTCAAATTCGAGTTTCTGGCCGTGCTTGAGCTGGCTGAACTGCTTGGCTTGCTTGTCGCTTGCCAGTACTTCATGCACGGAGGTCGCAGGCAGGCCGACCTTCTGGAACAGGGTTGAAAGCGTATCGCCCTTGCTGACGATCACTTCGCGGTGGCTTGGGGCAGGGGCAGCTTCTGGCTCGACTTTGGCGGTCGCTACCGGGGCGCTGTCCTGCTGTTCGATCTGGGCAAATGGCGATGGATTCGCTTCATTTGTGGCTTGAACGAGATCTGCGGCGTCTTGATCTTGTGTCAGTTGTTCTGCCGGGCTTTCCAGCTCCAGATTCAGGGTCGTTCTTTTGGCTTCTACTTCGCTGGAGGGAAAGACCAGCAAGGCCAGACTTAAGAGGGCGGCGATACCACTTGCGGCAAGCAGGTGGGTCTTCGGATAAAGCGGTGGCGCTTTAGGCGGTTGACTGGTCATAGATGATTTTGACTTTGAGATAAGGATGAATTGGAAAAGATGACTGACACAATGAATATGAAATAACTGTATAAAATATAACCAAATCGCCCTTGAAGCAAGTCTGCGAACCATTCGCGCGCGGATAGTCGGCCGTATGCCTGCCGGAACTTGTAATTAGTCCCTGATCTTGTATCGTTGGTTCCCTTTGAATTTGAGCCTTACGGGTCTGATATGAAGTCGGTAGAAGAGCAGCTAGCGCTAATCAAGCGGGGTGCCGAAGAGGTACTGGTCGAGTCTGAATTGGTTGAGAAACTCAAGCGCGGTCAGCCGTTGCGAATCAAGGCCGGCTTCGACCCTACGGCGCCCGATCTGCACTTGGGTCATACCGTGCTTATTAACAAGCTGCGCCAGTTCCAGGAACTGGGTCATCAGGTGATCTTCCTGATTGGTGATTTCACCGGGATGATCGGTGATCCAAGTGGCAAAAGCGCAACCCGTCCACCGCTGACGCGTGAGCAGGTGCTCGAGAACGCCGAGACCTACAAGACTCAGGTGTTCAAGATCCTTGATCCGGCAAAAACCGAGGTGGCATTCAACTCCACCTGGATGGATCAAATGGGGCCTGCCGACTTCATTCGGCTTACCTCTCAATACACCGTTGCTCGCATGCTTGAGCGCGATGACTTCGACAAGCGCTACACCACCAATCAGCCTATCGCGATTCACGAGTTCCTTTATCCGCTTGTGCAGGGTTATGACTCGGTTGCGCTCAAGGCAGACGTTGAGTTGGGCGGTACTGATCAGAAGTTCAACTTGCTGATGGGTCGTGAGTTGCAGCGCGGCTACGGTCAGGAAGCTCAGTGTATTGTGACCATGCCTTTGCTCGAAGGTCTGGATGGCGTCAAGAAGATGTCCAAGTCCCTGGGTAACTATGTCGGTATCCAGGAAGCGCCAGGCGTGATGTACAGCAAGCTGGTTTCCATTCCTGATGCTCTGATGTGGCGTTACTTTGAATTGCTGAGCTTTCGTTCCATGGACGAAATCAATGCATTCAAGGCTGAAGTCGAAGCCGGTGCCAATCCTCGAGACATCAAGATCAAGCTGGCTGAAGAGATTGTTGCCCGCTTCCACGGTGAGGAGGCTGCTGCCAATGCGCATCGTGGCGCCGGTAACCGGATGAAGGATGGCGAGCTGCCTGATGATCTGCCGGAGGTTGAACTGACTGCTACTGAGGATATGCCTATTGCTGCTGTCCTTAATAAAGCGGGCCTGGTGAAGAACTCTGCAGTGGCGCGCGACCTGTTGGGGTCGGGTGGTGTGCGTATAGATGGTGAAGTGGTTGATCGCACCTATATATATGCATTGGGTTCCACCCATGTGTGTCAGGCAGGTAAGAAGGCTTTCGCGCGAATCACCCTGAAAGCCGAGTAATGCTGGGGTTTAGGGTTAATTGATAGGTTTGTTCAATTAACCCTTGACTCGGAATTGTAACTGTCTATAATTCGCCCCACTTCCGGCGCAGTCGAAACGGAAAACTCCTTGAGTTTCAATGAGTTGGATGG
>NZ_RXHW01000013.1:0-143485 GCF_005930585.1 Pseudomonas sp. FSL W7-0098 | reverse complement strand
GGTTTGTGTCCCCTTCGTCTAGTGGCCTAGGACACCGCCCTTTCACGGCGGTAACAGGGGTTCGAGTCCCCTAGGGGACGCCACGATTACCCGCTTTGCGGGATTTATAAGGGTCATTCGATTATTGAATGACCCTTTTGTTTGTCTGCAGTTTTTTAATTCCAGCTCTTCAAGTTTCCCGTCGCCCCCTCTGCGTTACACTGCGCTCCTTATTTATGTACAGGGAGACAAGGCATGAGTTGGGATTTGGCAGCGCCGTTTATCATTGACCTGCAGGTGCAGGCCGAAGACATTGACGGGTTTGGTCATGCCAATAACGCGTCCTATGTGGTCTGGCTGGAACGCTGCGCTTGGCGCCACTCGCAGCGCCTGGGCTTGGACCTCACCGAGTACCGTCGCCTCGACCGCGCCATGGCGGTCTCCCGTCATGAAATCGACTATCTTGCCAGCGCCTACGAAGGCGATGAGCTGCAGCTAGCCACCTGGATTGTCGATTGTGACCAGCGCCTGCGCATGACCCGTCATTTTCAATTGGTGCGCCCCTGCGATGGTGTGACCCTGTTGCGTGCCCAAACCACCTTTGTCTGCATCGAACTGTCCACGGGCAAGGCCAGGCGCCTGCCGCCCGAGTTCCTTGACGGTTATGGCCCGGCTGTCGTGACGGCCTGACCGTCAGCGCCTGCGCATACCGATTGCCCGCAGAACCGCGTAAACTGCCGCACGTTTTTCATGAGAGTCACCCATGCAAATTGCTTTGGCGCCGATGGAGGGGTTGGTCGACAACATCCTGCGTGATGTCCTGACCCGCACCGGCGGTATTGATTGGTGCGTGACCGAATTTATTCGGGTCACCGAACGGCTTTTGCCCGAAGCCTACTTCCATAAACTCGCTCCCGAGTTGCAGCACAGTGCGCAAACGCGTTCCGGCGTGCCGCTGCGCGTGCAGTTGCTGGGCTCGGACCCGGCGTGCCTGGCCGATAACGCGGCATTGGCCTGTGAGCTGGGCAGCGGGGTGATCGACCTCAATTTTGGTTGTCCGGCCAAGACCGTGAACAAGTCCCGTGGCGGGGCGGTGTTGCTCAAGGAGCCCGAACTGCTGCACGCCATCTTGCTGCAAGTGCGTCGCACCGTGCCTGCGCATATTCCGGTCACCGCCAAGATGCGCCTGGGCTTCGACACGCCCGACAGCGCCAATGAGTGCGCAATCGCCCTGGCCGAAGGCGGCGCCAGCCAGATCGTGGTGCATGCGCGGACCAAGATGGATGGCTACAAGCCGCCTGCGCATTGGGAATACATTGCCCAGGTGCAGGAAGCGGTCAAGGTGCCGGTGTTTGCCAATGGCGATATCTGGTCGGTTGAAGATTGGCGTCGTTGCCGCGAAATCAGTGGCGCTGAAGACATCATGCTCGGCCGTGGTCTGGTGTCGCGCCCCGATCTGGCCGCGCAAATTGCCGCTGCCCGCGCCGGTGTTGAGGTAGTGCCGATGACCTGGGCCGATTTGCAGCCCATGATCCGCGACTTCTGGGCCCAGGCCGAGGCCCAGCTGACCCCGCGCTCGGCACCGGGGCGGCTCAAGCAGTGGCTGGCAATGTTGACCCGCAACTATCCTGAAGCGGTGGTGTTGTTCAATGCCATGCGTCGTGAAACAGACTGTGAGAAGGTCCGGCACATGGTCAACAACCCGCCTGTCGATGTGGCTTGAAGCGTCTGAAAAAAATTTCAAAAAAAGCCTTGAAATGGTTTTGACGGTCCCTATCTAAGGGGTACGCGATGCCGAAACCGGGTCGCGTAACAAAATCTCGCTGAAATCAGGAGGATGAAATTATGAGCAACGCTTTTTCAATGGCGCCACTGTTCCGTAATTCTGTCGGCTTTGACCGTTTTAGTGATTTGTTTGAAACCGCACTGCGCAACGATTCAAGCGGCGGCTACCCACCTTACAACGTTGAAAAACGGGGTGAAGACAGCTACCGCATCGTGGTAGCAGCTGCAGGCTTCCAGCAAGATGATCTGGACCTGCAAGTAGAGAAAGGTGTGCTGAGCGTCAGCGGCAGCAAACGCGAAAGCACCAGCGAAGAAGGCGTGACCTTCTTGCATCAAGGTATTGCACAGCGGGCATTCAAATTGTCCTTCCGCCTTGATGATCATATCGAGATCAAAGGCGCAAACCTGAGCAATGGTTTGCTGAGCATCGACCTGCAGCGGGTGGTGCCGGAAGAGGCAAAAGCCAAACGCATCCCGATCAATGGGGATTCGCAGCCTGCTCTGCAAAACTGATCTGAGCCTGTGCCAGGCAAGAACCCCGTCCAGGTGACGGGGTTCTTTCTATCCGCAGTTTGTAACGAGCAGTACGCAGGCATTTGTCCCCGATCCTCTCCCCGGGGCAAGTGCCTGCATTTCATCTCACCCGTACTTCTTCACTTACCCGCCTGACCTGCTGTCAGCTGGTTTTTCTGCAGGTTTTTTTCGGCTTTGTAGCGCAGGGCTACGTCGGGCACACCGCCACTTTTGCCGGTTTCCACCCAGTTGCGAATTCGACCGGCATCGGCGAAGTGGGTGTACTTGCCAAAGGCATCCAGAATGACCAGGGACACCGGGCGCCCACCCATTTCAGTGACCAGCACCAGGCAATGACCGGCCTGATTGGTAAAGCCGGTCTTGGTGATCTTGATATTCCATTTGTCTTTTCTGACCAGGTGATCGGTGTTGCTGAAACCCAGGCTGTAGTTGGGTTTGCGGAACGCCACGGTCTTTTCCTTGGTGGTGCTCAACTGGCTGAGCATCGGGTAATGCCGCGCCGCTGCCAGCAGCTTGCTCAGGTCGCGGGCAGTGGATACGTTGTGGATCGACAACCCGGTCGGCTCAACATAGTGAGTGCTCATCATGCCCAGGCTTTTGGCCTTGGCATTCATCGCCGCGATAAAGGCTACATAACCCCCCGGATAGTGGTGGGCAAGGCTGGCGGCTGCCCGGTTTTCCGAAGACATCAGGGTGATCAGCATCATTTCGTGACGCGACAGCTCGCTGCCGATTTTTACCCGCGAAAACACGCCCTTCATCTCCGGGGTGTCGCTGATATTGACCGAAATGGATTCGTCCATCGACTGCTTGGCATCCAGCACTACCATGGCGGTCATCAATTTGGTGACGGAGGCAATTGGCACGATGGCGTCAGGGTTGCTGGCAAAAATCACTTTGTTGGTTTGCAGGTCGATCAGCAGCGCACTGCCTGAGGCGATGTGCAGTTGCGAGGTATCCCGTGGGGCCGAAGTGCTTTCAGCCGCTGCGGCGATTGAAGAAGCACTGGTGCCTGCCAGAACTAAACACAGGCTCAAAATGGAAAAATGAATTTTCACGCAGAATGACTCAAGAAGGGTTGGGAAGTACCGGGCTGCAACGGCTGTTATACACATGACGTTACATTTAGTCAGTATGGATCAGTGGCGGCAGAAATGCCTGATTTTGCGGAGGTTTGTCAGAGAAAATCCGAATATACCGGTAAAAAGGTTGGGTGCCGCGGCGAGCCTAGCAGGAGGATGCTGTTGGTTGGCTGAACGGACTGGAGGCTTTGAAGTGCAGGCAGGCAGAGCCTGGTGCGCCACCTGCGAGGGCTTGGCCTCGCAGGCGTGCGTGCTTACGATTCCGGTTGATAATGCAGCAAGTCCCCCGGTTGACAATCCAGTGCGATGCAAATGGCTTCCAGGGTTGCCAGCCTGATGCCCTTTACTTTCCCTTGCTTGAGCAGTGACAGGTTCTGCTCGGTAATGCCCACCCTGTGCGCCAGGTCCTTGGATTTGACCTTGCGCATGGCCAGCATGACGTCCAGCTTGATCTCGATCGGCATTTTGGCCTCTTAAACGAACTGCTGATTTTCCCGCGCCAACGAACACGCCTTGTACAGGCTGCGGGCGATGATCATAAGGGAAGCCGAGAGGAACAAGGCAACAAGATGCGACGGCTCGAAGCTGATCGTGAGCAAGCGCTCGCCCGCAGGCCGCAAAATGGTGACCCAGACACTCATGACCGGGGTTAACAGGAGGCTGGCCAGCACCCATATAGAAACGCTTTTACCCACTTTACCCAGCAGCTCGGCAGATTCGGTCGAGAAATACTCGCCCTTGCTGTAGGCCAGAAACAGGCTGCGCAGGGCCAGCAAGCCTTTGGCGAGTATCAGCAGGGGGATGCTGGACAGGGTTATGGCACCAGCAACCTGCCACCAGGGCATCAACGGGATGTCGGCCTGCAGTGTCTCGGTCATGGCGCTCAGGTTGAACCCGCCCACATAAGTGCCTATGGCGTTGGGGAAAATCCAGTAAGCGATATTGGCCAGCAACATACCCGCGACAAGTGCCAGCGTGGTTGTGGCCAGGATGCGGCTGCGATTGGCAAGGGGATCGGTTTTCATCGAACAGTCCTTCTGGTTCTGCTTGTGGTTGTAAAAAGCCCGGAATCCGCCCAGGGAAAGCGTATTGCCCTGCGCAGTGAAACTATCGTATTGCGATAAAAAATTATTGTAAAACGATAATATCGCCCTCTGTATTAACAAATATTTCCACTGTGCCGATTAGGCAGGGCAGTGCAATTGTGTAAAATGCCGGCCCCTTGAAATTGACCGGTCGGCCTGATGACTCCTGAAGCGTTAACCACCCTGCACCAGCACTTATTGACTGCACTGCAGGCTGTGCCTGCTGAAACCCGGCGTTTGTTCCATGGGCGTGGACGTTGCTGGCCCGGGCTTGAGCAGTTGACGGTGGACTGGTTGCAAGGCGTGGTGCTGGTTTCTCTGTTCAAGGAGCCCGAGGCCCTGCAACTGGCTGCACTCAAGCAACTGCTGCAAGCCATCGTTCAGTCAGCCGCGTGGCAGGCCAGCGGTGCACACACACTGGTGCTGCAACATCGCTATACGCTGCAAAGCGACACCGAGTGGCTGGTGGGCGAGGCAATTGACGAGTGGACGCTGACTGAAGGCGGATTGCGCTATCGCGTGGACCTGGGCCGCAAACAGAACAACGGCCTGTTCCTGGACATGCGTTATGGTCGTGACTGGGTAAGGGCCAATGCCGGGGGCAAGCGAGTGTTGAACCTGTTTGCCTATACCTGCGGTTTTTCAGTGGCCGCCATAGAAGGCGGCGCCCAGCATGTGGTCAACCTCGACATGTCCCGTGCGGCCCTGAGCCGTGGCCGCGACAACCATCGCCTGAACGGGCATGACATGAGCAAGGTGACGTTTCTGGGTCATGAGCTGTTCAAGTCCTGGGGCAAGGTGAAAAGCACCGGGCCTTACGATCTGGTGATCATCGATCCGCCGTCATTTCAGAAAGGCAGCTTTTTGCTGACCAAGGACTACCAGCGCGTGGTGCGCCGCCTGCCGGAGTTGCTCGGTGAAAACGGCACAGTACTGGCGTGCATGAATGACCCGGCACTGGGTTCGGATTTTTTGATCGATGGCGTGACCCGTGATGCGCCGAGCCTGCGTTTTGTTCAGCGCCTGGACAACCCGCCGGAGTTCCCGGACGCCGATGTCGAGTGCGGCCTCAAGGCGCTGGTGTTCAGGCAGGGCGTTTGACAGGCAAAAAAAAGCCCGCAGGGGAGGTGCGGGCAAGGGGTTCATTGAATGAGCAATGAGCGCAGCGAATATACCGCTCGTTGCGTTCGAAGACTGTGAAACAAAATTCATGGTTCTGCGGGTGCTCGTGACCGTAGCAGCTGGCGCAGGAACAAGGCTGCGTCCGGCGGCGAAGCCGTCGTAAAGTCAGAACACAGGTTTTTACAGATAAACCGCATGCTCAGGTTTTACGATCGCTTGGCAATCGAACGCAGCCTCGTTCCTTCGGCAGCTGCTACGCAGGGGTTATTTGGTACGCGACGACTCAAACAGGAACCACACGCGGCGCTCGGCCTCGTCGATCCAGTTTTCCAGCAGGCTGGTAGTCGCCACATCGCCCAGCTCGGAGCACATGTCGTGAGTCTCACGCATATAGGCGGCCAGCTGGATATTGTCTTCGCGCAGTTCTGCCAGCATGTCTTCCGGTGTCACGAAGTCGGCGTCGTTGTCCAGCAGGCGTTGCAGCTTCTTGATGTGGCCGATGGAGCGGATTGTGGTGCGCCCCAGCTTGCGCACACGCTCGGCGATGGCATCGGTGGTCGCGTAGATCTGGTCAGCCTGCTCGTCGAGCAGCAGGTGGAAATCACGGAAGTGCGGGCCGGACATGTGCCAGTGGAAATTCTTGGTCTTCATGTAGATGGCGAAGGTGTCTGCGAGCAGCGCGTTCACTTCGGCTGCGATATCGATACAGGCTTTTTCGCTCAGTGCCGTAGGTGTCCGCAGATCGGCCTTTCTGCTTTCCTTGGCGGATTTCAGGTCTTTCATGGTGGTTCCTCGTGGCAGCGGTTGATCGGAATTAACGTCTCTTGAATGCGGCTGACTAAAGACCAGGTTTGCTCTCTCGTCAAACGCGGCGGGCTGTTTTCACGCGGTCCGCGTCAAGTTATGAGGGCAGCAGAGCAAGATCGTTCAAGACTTTTTACCCTGATGTTGCGACCCTTTGCCGCTGCTTACTGCCGGAATGTTTTTGATGCCTGATGCCCTTGCTCGAACCGCGTTTATGCGCGGCGCAATTGCCTGCCTGCCGCTGACCCTGGCGTGTGCCCCCTGGGGGCTGCTGGCCGGTTCCACCGCAATCGATGCCCAGTTGACCCCCGCGCAAAGCCAGGGGCTGTCACTGTTTGTGTTTGCCGGCGCGGCGCAACTGGTTGCCATTGGCATGATCAAGGGCGGTGCCAGTGCGATTTCGATTCTGGTCACCACCTTGCTGCTGACCTCGCAACACTTGCTCTATGCCATGCACTTGCGCCCGCTGGTGGCGCCGCTCGAGCCCAAATGGCGCTTCGGGCTGGGCTTTTTGCTCACCGATGAGTTCTTTGCCCTGGTCAGCCCCTTCGACCAGAATACCTTCAATCGCTGGTATGCCCTGGGTGTGGGGCTGTGCATGTATGTGGGCTGGAATATTTTCACCCTGCTGGGCGTGGTGCTGGGCAAGAGCATCCCGGGGCTGGATCAGCTAGGGCTGGAGTTCTCGATCGCGGCCACCTTTATCGCGTTGATTACCCCGGTGGTGCGCAATATCCCGACCGTGGTCTGCGTGGCGGTCTCTTTGTTCACGGTGGTGGTGTTCAGTCACTGGCAGTGGGAGTCGGCGATTGTGCTGGCCGGGTTGGCGGGTATGGTCGCGGGCTATGCCTGCAAGCGGCTGGGAGGGTACTGGGCATGATCTGGGCAATTATTGGCGGGATGACGTTGATCCTGTTTTTCAACCGCTACCTGTTTCTGGAACCACGCTTGCCGATTCGCCTGAATCGCGGGGTGAAGGAGTTTTTGGGCTTTGCCGTACCGGGGATGCTGACGGCGATTTGCGGGCCGATCATTTTCGTCAAGGACCATCAGCTGGATCTGAGCCTGGCCAACCCCTACCTGCTGGCCGGGTTGTGCGCCATCGGGCTGATGCTGTGGAGCCGCAATGTGCTGCTCAGTGTCGCGTTGAGTGTGGCGCTGTTTTATCTGTTTCGCTGGTGGCTTTGAGCTGGGCGGCGGCGCGCGAGGTAAACGGGCCGCTGACGGCAACGCCGTCACTGACCACATACCAGCATGCCAGCAGGCCGTCGGCACGCAGCGGGGCGGGAACGGCACTGCCGATCACCGACATGACATGAATCTTGGGCATACAGACCTCCTTCAACAATGGCGCTACCTTACGGGCTGTGCCGCTGCGCAAGAAATCATTGCGCGTGATAGTGGTCATTGATGTCGATGAGGTGTCAGTCAACCACCTGATCGAGCATGTGCATCACTTCCTGATCACTCAGCAGCCCTTCGCGAACCAGGTGCTGGGTCAGCAGGGAGAGCAGTTTGGCGGTGCGGTGACCTTCGAGCTGCTTGAGCTCGGTCAGAGTGTTGTACACCTTGCTGGAGGTGCAGAGCCCGACGATATGGTGCGGGTTTTGTGTAGGCATAAAGGTCGTCCTTGTTTTTATGAATGTGCCGATTGTTGCGCCAGCCAAGCTGCATGATGCCGCAGTCCGGGGCGTTACGGTGTCTTGTCCGCGACATTCACATGATCTATCCGGACCTGCCGGCAGCTGTCCAAGCCTGCCGGCTGCCAGCACCGGTTACCAGCGCGGCGGGCCGTAGTAACCCCGTGGCGGACCGTAGTACACCGGTTGCGGTCGACCGTAGTAGCCCTGATAGTAAACGGGCTGGGGCGGCTGGACATACACCGGTTGCGGTTGGTAATAAACAGGTGGGGCCTGTACGTAAACCGGCTGTGGCTGCACATACACCGGTTGCTGCACATACACCGGGCGCTGTTCGTGGCCAGCGATAACCGAGCCAACCACCGCGGCACCCACCACCGCGCCAAAAATTGCAGGCCCGGGGCCCCAGCCACCATGGGCCGATGCCTGCCCTGCAACAGCCAGGGTGCCGATAAGCAAAGCGATTTTGGGGATGCTACGCATCATGACGATTCCTCGAATTCCCGCCCCGACGATTCGGCCTGCACCAGACCGCAGTTAAAGCCGGGGATAACATTAAGACCGTATTTATTTTAAAAACTGCGAAGCGCCCGGGTAAATTTTGTGTAAGGTCTGCGGGCGCTGAGACGATTCAGCGTTGGCGCTCCACTATGATCCAACAAAACTCCCGGTACGGCTTGTGCCGTCCATCTAAAAGCATTCAGCAAGGAGATGAGCATGCAAATGAATCCGGACAAAGACACCCGACTGTGCATATCGTTGTCGGGTCGACCGGGTAATTTCGGGCTGCGTTTTCATAATCATCTATACGAACAACTGGGCTTGAACTTTTACTACAAGGCCTTCAGCAGCAAGGATCTGGCGGGCGCAGTGACCGGTATCCGGGCATTGGGCATTCGTGGTTGCGGCGTGTCGATGCCGTTCAAGGAGGCCTGCATCGAGCTGGTGGACGAACTGGACACGTCAGCCCGGGCCATTGCCTCGATCAACACCATCGTCAACACCGACGGCCACCTCAAGGCCTATAACACCGACTACATAGCCATTGCCCAACTGCTGGACAGCCATAAAGTACCCAAAGACACGACCTTTGCCCTGCGCGGCAGTGGCGGCATGGCCAAGGCGGTGGCATCGGCCCTGCGCGATGGCGGTTATCGCAATGGCCTGATCGTTGCGCGCAACGAGGCAACAGGGGCGGCGCTGGCGGCAAGTTGCGGTTATGAATGGCAGCCTGAGCTGGGCGAGCGCAGGCCGCACATGCTGATCAATGTTACACCTGTCGGCATGGCGGGCGGGGCCGAGGCCGATGATCTGGCTTTCGAGGCAGATGCCATTGATCGTGCGGATATTATCTTCGACGTGGTGGCGATCCCGGTTGAAACACCCCTGATCGTGCGCGGTCGTGCCCAGGGCAAGCAGGTCATCACCGGGCTTGAGGTTATTGCCATTCAGGCCCTGGAGCAGTTTGTGCTGTACACCGGTGTGCGGCCCACCGCCGAGCAGTTCCAGGCGGCCGTGGCATTCGCGCGCAGCTGATGGCGATTGGGGGCGAGTGAGCTCGCCCCCAAAACGCTTTTACTCCAGCTCTGCCAGACGGGCTTCGAGGGCTGCAATGCGCGCCTCAAGGGCTTCGAAACGCTCTATAGAGACTGCCTGCGCGCTTGAGCGTTCTGCAGGTTGCTGGCGTGCAGTCATGATGGTTTCGATATCGGCCGGGTCGCCCAGGGCGTGCATGTAACGGTCTTCGCGTTGGCCGCTCTGACGCGGTACCAGCAGGGCCAGGTCGCGGGCAATCAGGCGTTCCAGCTGATGCTGGACCTGTTCGGTGTCTTCAAAGTCGTGCATGCGCGAACTGCGGGTCAGCAACTCGTTGAGGGTTTGCGGACCGCGCAGGAACAGCAGGCCCAGCAACACCACTTGCGCAGGCACCAGCTCCAGCGCCTTGTCGACCTTGTGTTCCCAGCGATCAGCGCGGCTGCCCATCACCAGGCGGGTAAAACCACGCCCTTCGAGGACGCGCAGGCTTTGCCCGACCTGGCCCTGGGTCAGGTTGAGCACCGGCTCGCGGCTGGTTTTCTGGTTGCACGCCAGCACCAGGGCATTGAGCGTCAGCGGGTAGGTTTCCGGGTTGGTGGCCTGTTTCTCGATTAGGGAGCCGAGAATACGGATCTCGGTACTGTTGAGCAGAGGTCCTGCGTCAGCATCGTTTGGTACCTGTTCTGAGAACTGATCAGCGGGAACGTCCATTTTCATCTCCAATTTGAGTAACCGTTGCCAGCGACCATTGTGGTGTTTTTTGCGCGGTAGAGCGACTGGCATCTAGCCCCGTCTGTGGCAGAGAGTCTTTTTGCGTGTCAGCGGTTAACCACTTTGGCAGGCAGCGCGATCACCAGCAGGCAGCTCACTAGCAGGCAACTGGCGAAGAACCACAGCGCGCCGGAACTGCTGCCCGTTACGTCGATGGCGATACCCATCAGGGAATTGCTCACCAGCCCTGCGATATTGGCCAGCGAACACGCGAGGGCGAAGCCGGTAGCGGCAGCACGGCCCTTGAGAAAGGTGGCCGGCAAGCTGAAAAACACCGGTACGGCGCCAATGATGGCGGCCGAGGCAATGGCAAACAGCAAAACGATCACAAGCAGGTTGTCGCTGAAAAAAGTGCTGGCTGCCATCGCGGCCGCGCCAATCACAAAGGGCACAATGATATGCCAGCGGCGTTCTCGATGGTGGTCGCTGCTGGCGCCAATCATTAGCATGCCGATCAGGGCGGCAACGCTGGGCAGGGCGGTGAGCAGGCCAATATGGAAGTTGTCGGCCACACCGGCGTTACGGATAAACGTCGGCATCCAGAATGCCATTGCGTAGGCGCTAAGCAGGATGGAGAAGTCGATACCCCCCAGCATCCAGATCTTGAGGTTAAAGAACCCGTCGCGAAAACTGTGCTTGCTGTTCTGGCCTTCGGCGTTGTCCTGGTGCAGTTGCTGTTCCAGTAACGCTTTTTCGTCGGCGTTCAGCCATTTTGCCGTGTGATGGCTGTCTGGCAGAACCCAAAAGGTCAGGATGCCCAGCAGTACGCTGGGGATCGCCTCAAGCACAAACAGCCACTGCCAGCCGCGCAGCCCCGCCGTATTGTCGAAGGCGACCATGATCCAGCCCGACAGTGGCCCGCCAACGACACTGGACAGCGGCATGCCGATCATAAACAGGGCAATGATGCGGCCCCGTCGCTGGGTCGGGAACCAGGTGGTCAGGTAATACAGCACCCCGGGCAGAAAACCGGCTTCGGCCACCCCCAGCAGAAAGCGTACAACATAGAACTGGGCAGGCGTGGTGACCAGCAGGGTGCAGGCCGAAAGCAGGCCCCAGCTGATCATGATCCGGGCTATCCAGACCCTGGCGCCGACTTTCTCCAGAAGCAGATTGCTGGGTACCTCGAACAGGATATAGCCGACAAAAAACAGCCCCGCCCCCAGGCCAAATGCCGTTTCGCTGAACTGCAGGTCACCTAGCATCTGCAATTTAGCGAAGCCGATATTGATCCGGTCCAGATAAGCGGCCAGATAACAGAAGCAGAGAAAGGGAATGAGTTTGCGGGTGATTTTGCGATAGAGCGCCTGGGTCGGGTCCGCTGCTGGAGCTGTAGAGGGATGAGCGGAGGGCATATGGGTGTCCAGGGGCTGAGCTTGGGGTTGATCTTCATACACCAGATGGGCGCTGGCGTGTCTATAATCGGCGCACATTGCATTCCTGCCCACAGACTGTCGAGACTTCCATGACTATCTCTCTGTACGCCGCTTCCGTTCCAGTGTTCAAACAAATGCTCAACGCCCTGAGCGGTGTGCTGGCCAAGGCTGAAGCTCACGCAACGGCCAAGAACATCGACCCGAGCGTGTTTTTGCAGGCGCGCCTGGCCCCGGACATGTTCCCGCTGGTGCGTCAGGTGCAAATCGCCGTTGATTTCACCAAGGGTGTTTCGGGCCGTCTGGCTGAAATCGAATTGCCAAAATATGACGACAGCGAAGTGACCTTTGCCGACCTGCAAGCCTTGATCAGCAAAGTGCTGGCGTTTGTCGACGGGATCAAGCCAGAGCAAATCGATGGCAAGGAAGGCATCGAAATCATCACCCGTCAGGGCACGCCTAAAGAAAAACGCTTCACTGGCCAGGCTTACCTGCTGACCTACGGCCTGCCGCAGTTCTTCTTCCATGTGACCACGGCTTACGCGATCCTGCGCCACAATGGTGTTGAGATCGGCAAGCGTGACTACATGGGCGCGTTCTAATCAAGCGCACTGTGTCAGCGCCTTGGTCATTCAGACCTACCGGGTTGTAAGCATCGCAGGCAAGCCAGCTCCCACAGGTTCATTGGCACCCTCAGCGTCAGGTGCTGGCCTGATCCACTGTGGGAGCGGGCTTGCTCGCGATGGCAGCGCCCCGGTTATTTAGACAGACCGAGTTGCAAGCATCGCAGGCAAGCCAGCTCCCACAGGTTCATTGGCACCCTCAACGCCAGGTGCTGGCCTGATCCACTGTGGGAGCGGGCTTGCTCGCGATGGTAGCGCCCCGGTTATTTAGACAGACCGAGTTGTAAGCATCGCAGGCTTGCCCGCCCACATGGCCTCAGCCCTGTTGCAGCGGCTTGTCTTCCTGGGCCATACAGGCCGCCGCAGTAAAGAGTACGTCGGTGGAGGAGTTGAGCGCGGTTTCCGCCGAGTCCTGCAGGATGCCGATAATGAAGCCCACGGCCACCACCTGCATGGCAATCTCGCTCGGGATGCCGAACAGGCTGCACGCCAGCGGAATCAACAGCAGCGAACCGCCCGCCACACCCGATGCGCCGCAGGCGCAAATGGCTGCAACCACACTCAGCAAAATAGCAGTCGGAATATCGACCGCAATCCCCAGTGTATGCACGGCAGCCAGGCTCAACACGGTGATGGTAATCGCCGCGCCCGCCATATTGATGGTGGCCCCCAGCGGGATGGACACCGAGTAGGTGTCTTCATGCAGGCCCAGACGCTCGCTCAACGCCATGTTCACCGGAATGTTGGCCGCCGAACTGCGGGTGAAAAACGCGGTAATCCCGCTTTCGCGCAGGCACAGAAATACCAGCGGATACGGGTTGCGACGCAACTTCCAGAACACAATCAGCGGATTGACCACCAGCGCCACAAACAGCATGCAGCCAATCAACACTGTGAGCAGGTGCATATAACCCAGCAGGGCACCGAAGCCCGAAGAGGCGAGGGTGGCAGCCACCAGGCCGAAAATGCCCAGCGGTGCAAAGCGGATAACTACGCGCACGATCAGGGTGACACCGTTGGACAGGTCATTGAGTACGGTGCGGGTAGTGTCGCCGGCATGACGAATGGCAATGCCCATGCCGATGGCCCACGCCAGGATGCCGATAAAGTTGGCATTCATCAGTGCGCTGACCGGGTTGTCGACCACACTCAACATCAGGCTTTGCAGTACCTCGCTGATACCCCCGGGGGCGGTAATGGCGATGTTCTCGGTGGCCAGTACCAGATTCGACGGGAACAGCATGCTGGCGATAACGGCCACCACAGCAGCAGCAAAGGTGCCGAACAGGTACAGAACCAGAATCGGGCGGATATGGGTTTCCTGGCCGTGCTTGTGGTTGGCAATCGAGGCCATGACCAGTACAAACACGAGAATCGGCGCAACGGCTTTCAAGGCGCTGACGAACACCTTGCCGATAAAGGCCACCGAAAGCGCTGCCGAGGGCGCAAGCCATGCCAGCAAAATACCTGCAATCAGACCGATCACAATCTGGGTTACCAGGCTGGTGCGCATGAGCTTTTGCAGCAGGGTAGGTGGAGCGTCAGTCATAAAGGTTTCTCTAGTTGTTCTGGGTAGCGCATTGAAAAACTGTGGGGCGATCGGCGGCAAACGGGCAGGCTGATCGACGCAAGTCGGCGGGATACGAACTTTATCATAGACGTGTAGGTGCTTTCCTACGCAGGGGCAATCTGCCACATCCGTGGTTGAACTTGTTTCGGGTTACATCGCTTCAAGGTGAAGCATTCTGTTACCATTGCTCATCCCCCACTTTTCTTCAAATCAGCGGGCCTTTCGGGCTTTCGCTGGCCTCGTTGTCTCTGGAGTTATTCATGCTGTTGCCCATCCTGCTGCTGTCTGCGGCCGGCTTTACCGTGCTCACCACCGAATTTGTCATCGTCGGCCTGCTGCCTTCGATAGCCCGCGACTTGGAGGTCAGCGTGCCCCAGGCCGGTTTGCTGGTGACCTTGTTCGCCTTTACGGTCGCTGCCCTCGGGCCGTTTTTGACCGCCTACTTTGCGCGTTTTCAGCGCAAGCGCCTGTTTATCTCGATTTTGCTGATGTTCGCCTTCGCCAACACCGTGGCGGCGCTGGCGCCGAACATTTGGGTGATGGCTTTTGCGCGGCTGCTGCCGGCATTGGGGTTGCCGGTGTTTTGGGCTCTGGCTAGCGAAACGGCGGTGGATATCGTAGGCCCGGATTACGCCGGGCGGGCGATTGCCAAAATCGGCTTCGGCATCGTTTGTGCGACGGTATTTGGCATTCCTGTAGGCACCCTGATCTCGGATGCTTGGGGCTGGCGCAGTGCCTTCGGTATTCTGGCGGTGGTCGCCCTGGCCAAGGCGCTGTTGCTGTGGATCTATTTACCTGTCACCCGGGCAGTGAAAGAAAGCGTCACCCTGAGTTCGCAGTTTGCCCTGCTGCGCAGCCCATTGATGATTGGCCATATCGTGTTGTCCGTTCTGGTGTTCAGCGGCATGTTTACGGCCTACACCTATCTGGCCGATATTCTTGAGCGCCTGGCAGGCTTTGACGGCACGCTGGTGGGGTGGTGCCTGATGGGCTTTGGCGCCGTAGGCCTGATCGGCAACTCGTTGGGCGGGCGCATGGTGGATCGCCATCCGCTGATCGCCTCGATGGTGTTTTGTGCCTTTATGATCGGCGGCCTGGTGGCGCTGGTGCCGAGCATTCACTCAACCCTGGGCCTGGCGGCGGCCATGGGCATTTGGGGGGTGACCCAGGCGGCCATGTTTCTGGTCAGCCATGTGCGGCTGATGAAAGTTGCCCCCCATGCCCCGGCATTTGCCGCGTCGCTGAACATTGCCGGGGCCAATCTGGGGATCGGCCTGGGTGCGATGGTGGGGGGCCGGGTAATCGATAGCTATGGCCTGGGTAACCTGGGGTTTGCTGCCGCCGGGTTTATCCTGGTATCGATTCTGCTGGCGCTGGTGCTGATGACTGCCAAGGCGCCGCCAGTGTGTGCTAGCGCGGGGTAAACAACTCGCGGCGTGCCCCCTCGGTAATTGCAACGATGCCGGGGTGGCGGATCTTGCGCTCCACGGTAATGGCGTAGAAGGATTCGGTGACCGCCTCGGTGTGGCCGATCAGTTCGACATCAAACTGACGCATCACTTCCTGGGCAATCACGCTGGGTGCGATAAAGACGCCGATCCCCGACTGACCAAAAGCCTGCATCAGCGCGCTGTCATCAAATTCCCCCACGATTCGCGGCTGGATCTGCTGCTCGGCCAGCCAGCGCAACAAGCGGCTGCGCAGCATGGTTTCGGGCCCGGGGATCAGTAGCGGCGCGCCTTGCAGGCAATGCGGAAAGTTTTCGGCATAGTCTTGGGCCAGCGTCGCAGTAGCAAAAAAACTGATGCCGCACTCGCCCAGTTTTTGACTGAAACCCTTGATATCCAGGTGCGAAGGCATAGGGCTGTCGGAAATTACCAAATCAAGACGCTGAATAGCGAGGTCCGCGAGTAGCCGGTCAAGCTTGTCTTCGCGACAGGTGATGCGAATCGGTTTATCCAGCTCCATGGTCGGAGCAATCAGGCGGTACACAATCGACTTGGGCACCACGTCGGCCACACCCACTCGAAACAAGATCTGTTGTTCCTTGGGCGCCATGCGCAGCATGCTTTCCAGTTCACTGCCGACCTGAAAGATCTGCTCGGCATAAGGCAGCACCTGGCGTCCGGTCTCGGTCAGCTCCAGTTGGCGTCCGACCCGGCGAAACAACGGCAGGCCATAGGTGTCTTCGAGCAGGCTGATTTGCCCGCTGATCGTCTGCGGCGTGAGGTTAAGTTGCTCGCAAGCGCGAACAATGCTGCCGGTCTTGGCCACGACCCAGAAGTAATGCAATTGGCGGTAATTAAGCATCAGCGTCGCAACACTTCGTAAAAACCGAAGTATAGCGTTTAAAAATACGAATTTTCCTGAAGTGTTAGATTCTCTAGAATCCCGCGTTATGCGCAAGCCACTTTGGTGGCCGCCGGTTTAGAGAGGGAAATGACCATGAACATGAAAAAAGCAGCAGTAGCCGTACTGTTATCGGCAGGTTTGCTGACGATTGCGGGTTGCGACCAGGCTGAAAAAGCCGCGCAACAGGTGCTGAGCAAAACCGCTGAATCCGCTAAACAGGCAATTGATGACACTCACAAGGCTGCGGAGCAAGCGCTCAGCGAAGCCACCGGTGGGCTGATTGAAAAAGAAAAGCCTGAGCAAGAAAAGCAAGATTCATCTAAAGCTATTTAACTGGTCTTACTGCAGAGTCCGAATACACCTATGGAATATCTTTTACAACTGGCTGCCAGCCCCGCAGCCTGGGTCGCTTTAGCCACGTTGATCGTGATGGAAATCGTGCTGGGTATCGATAACCTGATCTTTATCTCGATTTTGACCAACAAACTGCCTGAGCAATACCGCACCAAGGCACGCCGTATTGGTATCGGCATGGCGCTGATCCTGCGTCTGGGCTTGCTGGGTACCATTGCCTACATCGTGCAACTGACCACGCCGGTATTTGAAGTGCTGGGCAAGGCCTTCTCGTGGAAGGACATGATCCTGATTGCCGGTGGTCTGTTTCTGGTGTGGAAGGCCACCAGTGAAATCCACCACAGCATGACCCCGCAAGTGGAAGAAAAAGCCGACAGCGTGTCGTCGAAAGTCACCTTGGGCTTTGCCGCTGCCATCGGCCAGATCCTCATGCTTGACCTGGTGTTTTCCATCGACAGCATCATTACGGCGGTGGGCATGACCGAGCACTTGCCGATCATGGTGATTGCAGTGGTGGTAGCGGTGATGGTGATGTTGCTGGCTTCGGAGCCTCTGGCCAAGTTCATCAACGACAACCCGACCGTGGTGATGCTGGCCCTGGCCTTCCTGATCATGATCGGCATGACCTTGATCGCTGAAGGGTTCGGTGCCCATGTGCCTAAAGGTTACGTGTATGCAGCGATGGCGTTCTCGGCCACGGTTGAAACACTCAACATTGTGGCGCGTCAGATCCGGGAAAGGCGTCAGGCTGCGCTGATCAAGTAAACGCAGGTTGATGCTAAAAAGCCGTCCACTCTCTTTGGGGTGGACGGCTTTTTTGTGGGTTCAATGTGCGCTTGCTGCGCCAGCTACCGGTTTTTCAGGGACATCTTGCGGTTTTGCCTGCACCTGCGGGTGATGATGGCGGCTAATACGCATCAGGCCCCAGAGCATGGCGCCAGCAACGGCCAGCCAACCGGCGATCAGCAGAAAAATAGTGAGTATCGGGCTCATCAGTGCCTCCTTTGCCCCCTACGGGCTCAAACACACGCTAAGCAGATGACAGTCTAGTCTGTGCAATGTTGCAGTCTATTGACCGAAGGTCGTGTAGGGCTAATCGATTCGCTCTATATCAGCCATTGGGCTGTGGCTTAAGGCTATACCTCGCATTATTGGCGCCCTATGATTGACGGTCATGGCGGACTTTGAGGTCTGGCGTTTATTAAGGGCGAGGCAATATGCGGGCAGTGACAGGGGCAAAATCGGCGCGGCTGTGGCTGATGGGGGTGTTTGCGTTAGCGATGGTGGGCTGCGCCAGTGTCGAACCTCCTGAGTTTCGACGCTTGCCAGAACGGGTAGAGCTCAATGGCGTGCCGTTTTTCCGCGGCAATGCCAACCAGGGTGCCCCGCAAATATTGGCGGGCATGCTCAGTGAGCAAAGAGTCCGCATCACCCCCGGACTTTTGGTCAAACCGCTGCAGTTACCGGGTGCCGAAGCCTCATTGCAATCTAATATCGAGCAGCTTGCGGCGGGTTACGGGCTGATGGTGTACCCGCTGGACAAATCCCTGTCTGCGTTGCTGACTCAAGTGGCAGCTGGCTACCCGGTGATGCTGCGATTTAGCGACGGCACCCTGTGGTCCGAGCCGCGCTACGCGATGCTGGTGGGCTACAACCGCGCCAAAGGCACGGTGTTGCTGCGTTCAGGTATGGAGCGTCGGCGGTTGATGGACTTCAGCAAATTCGAGTCGGCGTGGAAGGATGCTGGCGGCTGGGCCGTGCTGATCCTGTCGCCAACCCAGTTGCCGGCCAACGTCGACAAGACCCGCTGGCTGAAAATTGCCAATGAACTGTCCCGCTCGGGCCAGGAACAGGCCGGGGCTACAGCGATCAAGACTCTGGAGTCCCAAAAGTAAGCGTTGGCATCACCCTGTGGGAGCTGGCTTGCCTGCGATGCAAGCGACGCGGTGTGACTGGCACAACGCAGCGATGCCATCGCGAGCAAGCCCGCTCCCACATAGCCACCACAAGAGTTAAAAGCCGAACTTGTCCCGCAAGCTGTAATACCAGGCACCCAAAGCAGTCAGCGGTGTACGCAACAGCTGTCCGCCGGGGAAAGGGTAGTGGGGCAGATCGGCAAACGCATCAAAACGCTCTGCCTGCCCGCGCAGGGCTTCAGCCAGCACCTTGCCAGCCAGATGGGTATAGGTCACGCCATGCCCGCTGCAACCTTGTGAGTAATAGATGTTGTCACCGATACGACCGACCTGAGGCAGGCGTGACAGCGTCAGCAGGAAATTGCCCGTCCATGCATAGTCAATTTTCACATCCTTGAGCTGCGGGAAAGCCTTGAGCATTTTCGGCCGGATAATCGCCTCGATATTGGCAGGGTCCCGTGCGCCATACACCACGCCGCCCCCGAAAATCAGACGCTTGTCACCGGACAGGCGATAGTAGTCGAGCAAGTAGTTACAGTCCTCAACGCAATAGTCCTGTGGCAACAGAGTCTTGGCCAGCTCATCACCCAGGGGCTCGGTGGTGATTACCTGTGTACCGCAGGGCATGGACTTGGAAGCCAGCTCCGGTACCAGATTGCCCAGATAGGCATTGCCTGCGACGATAATGAACTTGGCTCGCACCTTGCCCTGGGGGGTATGCACCACAGGATTGGCGCCGCGTTCAATGCGAACAGCGGGAGACTGCTCATAAATGGTGCCGCCCAAAGACTCGACAGCCGCGGCCTCACCCAGCGCCAGATTGAGCGGATGAATATGCCCGCCGCTCATATCCAGCAGCCCGCCCTGATACTGATCACAGGCAACCACTTCACGAATCCGGCGCTGATCCAGCAGCTCCAGTGACGTATTGCCAAAACGCTCCCAGAGTTTTTTCTGCGCTTCCAGATGGCCCATCTGCTTGGCGGTGATGGCGGCAAACACGCCGCCGTCTTTCAAATCGCACTGGATCTGATACTTGGCCACACGCTCACGAATGATCTTGCCGCCTTCAAAGGCCATTTGCCCCAGCAACTGAGCCTGCTTGGCGCCGACAGTGCGTTCGATGACATCGATATCGCGGCTGTAACTGTTAACGATCTGGCCGCCATTGCGTCCGGAAGCACCGAACCCCACCTTCGCTGCTTCCAGGACCGTGACCTTGAAACCGGCCTCCAGCAAAAAAAGCGCACTCGACAGCCCGGTATAGCCGGCGCCGATAACACACACATCCGTTTCCACCTCGCCCTGCAGGGCAGGGCGCTCAGGGGCTGGATTGGCTGAAGCCGCATAGTAGGACTGGGGATAGGGGGTGTTCGACATTCTGCAGCCTCTGTTTTATATTTTTTACGAGTGAGGCCGATGCTACCTGAGTTGAAAACCGCCCGCCAGCCACTGGCGGCTGAGTGTTTTCGGGTTAAAAATAAAAAATTCGACTATTCATAGGGTTAGCTGCAAAAAAGGTGTTGACACCCCTCCGCAAATCTATAGAATGCGACCCCACAGCAGGCACGTAGCTCAGTTGGTTAGAGCACCACCTTGACATGGTGGGGGTCGTTGGTTCGAGTCCAATCGCGCCTACCAAACAAAATCCGCTCTGCTGGGCGGTCTAGAAGGGCTCACCGAAAGGTGGGCCCTTTTTTGTTGTCTGCGATTTGCAAAACCCCCACCTCAAAACGCCAAATCAGCCCCCACCTCCAGGTACTCGATACCTTTCTCTGTGTGCCCGTCCTGATAGTGTTTGGTCGCGCGGCTTTGGTGATGGATGGCATGACCTGGAAGGGGCGCAAGACCAGCAGCGAACAGGCTTTGTCCTGGCCACGCCGGGAAGTGCATCTGGATGGCGAGAACAAAGCCGCCAACTATTTGCCTGCGCGTATCCAGTACGGGCAGATGGCCTTGGCGGCCGAAATTCACGCCGACGATATTGACCCAATCGACAAACGCAAAGGGGCCGTGACATTGGAGCGTGTCGAGGGGGCCGTGACACGCGAGTACGCAACGATCCCGAACACCAGCAAGCGGTTATTGCCTGCGGCGCCTGATCGGCCCAGTGCGACGCAGTTTGCGGACTACTTGCTGCAACGAGGATTGTATTCTGTAAAGGTATAAACAGATGATGGCATTCGTAGTGGCCAGTACTAAAAGTTACTAGTAGAAGTTACTTTGAGTGCTTTAGTATGCTCCTCTCAAAAAGGGAGTGATGCATGTTACCTAATCCAAAAAGCAGTAATTTTCGCTCGGCTCTACGTAATGCGCGCAAGGATGCAGGGCTCACATTGACTGAGTTGGCTGATGCTGCAGGCATATCCAATGTTATGCCTGGACGCTACGAGCGAGGCGAATCTCAGCCTACGATGGGCACTTGGCAAGAGTTGAACAAAGCTCTGTTTGAGGTCGATGACGAGGAAGTTGAGGCAGAAGCGAAAAAGCAGGAAATCGGCGAATCACTTTCCGACTCGTCTATTGAGCAGATACTTGAAGAGCTAAAAAGCCGCGGATTCAGCACGGTTAACCTTTCCTACAGCTGATTCGTTGACCCAGCCCCGCTATCTAGTGGGGTTTTCTATCTCAGGTGCCACCATGACTTTCTATGACGAAATGGCCATGATGGCTCTGGAGATGATCACCGAGTTCGGCCAGTCGATACTTGTCGGTAATGTCCTTCCCGGCGAGTACGATCCCGAAACCGGAACGTCAGATCCTGACATTATCACTGAGCAAACTGCCCAAGGCATCCTGCTCGACTTCACTGGCCAGGAATTCCAGAACAACAGCCTCATCAAGCAAGGCGACAAGAAGCTCAAGATTGCTGCGCAGGGGCTTGAGTGGGTGCCTGACCTGCTGAGCAAGATGTCAATTCAAGGCCGCACCTGGTCAATCGTTCCTCCGCTCAAAGAGATCAACCCTGCCGGGACACCGATCCTCTATGAATTGCAGGTGCGATCATGAGCAATCATTACGCAGGCAAGAGCGGCAGTTTCTCAGCTCAAATCCGGGCCTTCGCGGATCGAGCGAAAGATGCCATTGATATGACGATGCGCGACATCATCATCAACATAGGTAACAGCGTTATCACGATGTCACCTGTGGGCACTCCTGATGTCTGGAAGATTAACAAGATCAGTCGCGAGTACAACCAGGCCGTCGCGGAACACAACGAAAACCTGCGCCAAAATCCGCAAAACTTCGACAAACGTGGCTACCTCAAGCGCGGCTTAAAGCTCAATGACGGCATGGGCATACGTGCGCCGCAGGGCTGTGTGGGCGGGCGCTTTCGCGGCAACTGGATGTTCAGTGTCGGATCACCTGACACCTCCACGGTGGATCAGGTAGACCCCCGGTGGTAGCCGTTCCATGGCACGTATCGTCAATGGTGCCCTGGAGTTCAATGCAGGGGAGACGGCTTACATCACCAACTCACTGCCTTATGCCATCCCCTTGGAGTACGGGCATTCAACCCAGGCACCGAGCGGTATGGTTCGGATCACCCTGGGCAACTTTCAAAAGATTGTTGAAGAGGCCATCAGGAAGAACCAGGTATGAGCCATAAGATTGTTCGCGCACTGTTTGAGGCCCGGCTGGCAGCTTGGGCAAAGCTGCAGAAGCCTGTACTGCGCATTGCCTATCAAAATGTGGTGTTCAAGCCTGCTGACGGCGAAACCTACCTGCGGGCTTTCTTGATACCTGCTCACACGGGGAGCGACGACCTCGCTGGCGAGCATCGGGTTTATACCGGTCTGTTTCAAATCACCATCGTCACACCTGCCGGAATGGGTTCCGGTGCGGGCGAAGGGTTGGCAGATGACCTGTCTGCTTTGTTTGCCCTCAATGATCGATTAACCCGGGGTGACTTCACGGTACTGGTGATGACCCCGGTCGAGCCTGGTCCCGAGCAACAAGAAGACACCGGCTGTGCGTTGCCTGTGTCGTTTCAGTACCGTGCCGACACGACTTGATCAGTACTTAGGATTTGGCGCGGCGGCTTCTGAACCACTTCACTAAATACCAAGGCGCGGCCAGTATCAGAACAAGAATCGCCGCCAGGGGCAGAGAGTCAACCCAGAGGGACGCTAGAAGCCTGGATTCGATCAACCAACCTTGTGCACTATTCGGATCGGTTTGGGCGTAGGCCGACAGCAGTGCAATCACTGAGGTGATTATCGCGAACCAAATGGCGCTACGAACTTGCTCTCGATTCATATGTGTTTGATTCCCGGAGTGGCATTAAGTAAGGCGCGCGATCCTATCAACCAGCCGTCATCCGGTCGATGGCTCTATTTGCCAATCCACTGACTTCATCCTAATACGCCCATACCCGAAAGAGTGCTGCGGGCTGCTGCTGGCCATCGGGCGCAAGCAGCAGTACTTCCCGTGCCGGAACATTGCCAGCGAGCCGAATGAAGAGTTTCGTCTCGATCCAGAAGACTACGCAGCAGCGGAAGACCTGGGCGAGGTGATCGGCATTGTTCACTCACACCCGGATGCCACCAGCCGGCCGTCTCCGCATGATCTGGCGATGTGCGAGGCTACGGCGTTGCCATGGCACATCCTGAGTTGGCCTGAAGGCGACTTGCGCACTATTACACCGACCGGAAACACGCCGCTGCTTAAGCGTCCGTTTGTTCACGGCGCGTGGGATTGCTGGCAGGTCTGTGCGGATTGGTACAAGCGCGAGTGGGGGCTGGAGTTTGAAGCTTTTAGACGGGAGGACGGCTGGTGGGAGAGTGCTGGCAACACCAGTTTGTACGAAGCCAATTACGAGGAGGCAGGTTTTGTGCGGGGCGACCAGCCACGGCGTGGTGACCTGATCGTTATGGCGATTGGGCGAACGGTTCACCCGAATCATGCTGGGATTTATCTCGGTGATGATCCGGAGCTGCCTGGAGAAGAATCAGGGGTGTTCGGGCCGGGGCCGTTTTTGTTGCATCACCTGTACGGCAGGCCGTCAGAGGTGATCGTTTATGGCGGCCCTTGGCTGGATCGGACGCAGCTGATCCTCAGGCACACAGATGCAAAATAACTAAAATGACGAGGCTTACCCGCAGGAGATCAACATGCACCAACTTAAAACTCAAATGACGAGTACTGGAGCGCTTGTGGTTACCGGTATTGGTACTGGAATTGAAACCAGTCAGCTTTTGATTTCAGCTGATAGATTTTCGATCAAGAGTGTTGAGCAATTTCTGGCAACAGAGAAAGCCGACCTGTTGGAGCGTCGACTTGCACGGATTGAGAGCAAATTAGGGTTTAGTCCTTTGGGTGATCGCTGAAAAATTCCGAGATCCTCTTGGGGTTCGGACGAACAGGACTGTTCTTGGGCATCGCCTCCGCCACGCGCAATGCAAAGACTCTTGCAGTCTCGAGGCCTTCTTTTCCTTGAGAAGCGGACAATTGATGAACAAGTCCGGAAATTACGCAATTGAGATTTTGTAGGTCTGAGCCATGCGCGTTGACGGCGTCGATCAGTTTCTGACTCAGTTCGCTTTGTTCCATTTTGCCTCCTTGGTAATCCGCGCCGAAATTAGCGCAACCCCAGTCCGTGGGCTTGCAGGCAAAAGACTGGGGAATTCTGTTGCGTAAGTGCTGGAGGCTACTACTACAGGCAACGGGGTGTTACTGAGGATTCGTACATGCTGCAACCATTTGCTAATCTATAGGCAATCTGCGTACACTTTACGCCAATGAAAACAGTCTTCTTTGAAACCACAAGCTTCACCGCCACGGTAGGTGATTACCTGACTGACGATGAATACCGGCAGCTTCAGGTAGAGATGCAGGCGAACCCGGCCGCAGGCGATGTAATGCCGCGCACGGGTGGATTCCGAAAGCTACGCTGGCAAGACGCCCGCAGAGGAAAGGGCAAGCGTGGCGGGTTGCGGGTCATCTATTACTGGCTGCTGGATGATGGTCAGTTCTGGATGTTCGCAATTTACGACAAGGATGAGCTTGAAAACCTGACCGCTGATCAGGAGAAAGCGCTGAAGGCGGCCATTGGTGCAGAATTGAAACAACGAGGTGGGAAATGAAAAAGCGCGATCTGTTTGCCGAGCTGATGCAAGGCGTGAACGAGATGGGCGAACATCGCGAAGGGAAGATCACCCTTCGCCAGTACGAAGTGGAGGCGATGCCGGCCCCCGAGGTGACTGCTGCCGAGATCGTTTCTCTGCGTGAAAAATTGCACATGTCCCAGCCAGTGTTTGCCCGGCAGATCAGAACCAGCCCGGACACACTGAAAAATTGGGAGCAGTCGAAGTCAAAGCCGAATGCCCAGGCAGCACTACTGATCAAGTTGGTCCAGCGCTTCCCTGATATGGTTGATCGCCTCAACGCTGTTTAAGCTGACCTGTATATGAAAGCCCGGCCCTCGCGCTGGGCTTGTTGCATCTGGTGCCTTACCAGCAAACGAGCCGCAAGCCGCCTACTAGATCTAATATTTCATCGGGGCGAATTGGCTGGATCTCCAATATGGAGATCAGACCATCAATCACCCTGCGCGATTCTTGACTGACCGGTTTTCCATGAGGCAGCAGCAAGTCTGCAATCGGATAGCACTCATTCGGCCAGTTTTTAAGCGCATTGATTAGTAGGTTACGTTTTTCTACCAGTGCGTAAGGACCATCGGCTGGATCTGCAAGCGCTAGCCTCAGTTTCGTGAATTCAAGTTGCATTATCTGCATCCTAGCCAGTAAAAAAACGCCCGGCAGCCCAGGCTTGGGCTACCTGTAATGGCGCTGGCGAAGCACTTCGGAGCAGCGCTTGGCGATTGTCAAAAAGTGCCAGCCAGTAAAAAGCATCAGCCCAACGGCACTGTACGCAGCGACTCCCAATGCTGTTATACCTACTTGGTTTGTAGCGTGTATGAGTTCTGGAGCAACGTCTTTGGCTACCCATAAGTAGTAACTGCCGGCCAGAAAACTTGGTCCACCAATTAGGGCAAGCGCCCAACTATTGAGCTCCGACCAGGGCCGCTTACGTTCGTTTCGAAATAACTGTAGAGCTTTATTAAGCGCCTTCAATTGGACTTCCTCAGACTTGGTTATAGGGCACAACGCTACTACTGTGGCGAGTATTTAGGTATTGGCATTTCATCCATGCTGGATGCCCATTCAGGTTCCGACAGAGCGTTATTCTTGGTGGTGGCATTTTGACGCTAAAGTTGCTTTTTTTCAAAGGAACTGAGTCATGGCCCTCAGAATCAGGAAGAGCATCAAAATTGCTCCTGGTGTTCGGATCAACATCAGCAAAAGTGGTGTGAGTACGTCACTAGGCGTGAAAGGTGCCACAGTAAACCTAAGTAAACGCGGTACGCGGGTCACGACCGGAATTCCTGGCACTGGAATATCTTCGTCGAAGTTCTACGGGGTCGGAAAGAGAGAGGCTACCCCTACGCCACCTACACCGGCGTGGGCGCATGTGGCCACCTTGCTAATTATCGCAGCAGTTCTTTGGTGGATATTCAGCTGAGGTCCACGCGCAGCCCTAATGTTTTCGGTGCCCTGAAATGAGAAAGCCCAGCTAAATGCTGGGCTTATTGTGTTTGATTGTTATTACCCGCGTTTGAGAGACACCATTGCATCCACAAACCGTTCAGCTTTCTTCTGCGTATCTACAAGAGAGCTGTTCATGACGTTCCCGCCAGTGCTCCGGGTCTGCACAACCCATCGGCCGCGTTTCGAGTAGAGGGCCACACTACCGATGGAGTTGTAGTAAATACGAGTCTGAACGGCTTTTGAGGATGTTCGTGAGCTGCCTGCTGCTATCGCTCCGCCACCGAGAGGGACTGCACTGGCAAAGCCGCTGGTGGTCGAAAGTATGCCGCTGCCATAGCCAATGTACTCATCAGTAAACACGACCTGCTCCGGCCTGGTCTTGAGAGGTTGTTCCATAAGCACCTGCTCGATTACCGAACGTGCCTGTTCTGGGCTGATCTTGGCCGGAGTGTACTCAACGACCTTTGATACGCATCCTGTGAGCAGAAGCATTAGTGCAGCTATGGCGAAGGGTCTCATCACAGGCTCCGTTATTGTTGGCGGGGCATTCTGCCATGACCGCGTTGCTGATGCTAAAGTCCCGCCAAATCAATAGAGGGAACGACATGCGAATTTTGATAGGTGCGTTGGCAGTAGCGTTGCTGGCGGGGTGTGCGTCTTCACCCATCCCGGTCAGCCAGGCAAAGCCGGTTCCATCGGATGAGCTTTATGCTTTCCAGTCAAAGCCCGCGGGTGAGAGTGGCGTGATTACAATCGTCCGGGATTCTGGAATGGTTGGGTCGGAGTTCAAAACTGTGCGGCTAATCACGCGTAACCTTCCTAGCATTCACGTCGACTGCCAGCATCCTGTGTCGATCCACATGACATCGCACAAATCGACCACCTGAAAGCTGCAACAAAAATTTTATTTATCAGGGCATAATGGCGTTTTGATATTGCCTACTGATTCGAAACTCAAGGACCCAGCATGCCGAAACTGAGCAAATACGAGCAACACGCTCTTAAAGAGATTCACAGCTGGAAGGCGCCGGACATCGGCTGGTTCGGCCAAGCATTAAAGGTGATAAACCAACCGCTCGACAAAGCGGGTGACCTTCTGTTCAAGACGCCTGTAGTTGGTTCCACTATTCAAAGCGCAATCGAGGGCCTAACGAGTGTATGCCACGACGCGGCTCAATGGAGTGTAAGGCCAGAAGCTATTTTTGAAGAGTTTCGCGGCGACGGGCACAGTACAATCAAAACTCATATGGATATTCACGACTTGGATCTGGCGCAAATCGATAAAGTCGTTGGCTTCTTGGGTGCTAAATATAAAGGTATTGCTTTAGTCGAGGGGGCCGGGGCAGGAGCTGTTGGCATAGCTGGCTTGGCGGTCGATATCCCTACGCTAATAACACTAAATCTTCGTGCTATAGGCGAGTATGCTGCGTATTACGGTTTTGATACCTCGCGTCAGGAGGAGCGGCTGTTCGCTTTCAACGTATTAGGCCTCGCATCCTCCCCAAGCGATAGCTCCAAAGCCCTCGCAATGGCTCAACTGATCAAAATTTCTCAAGATGTTGCAAAGAAGGCAACTTGGCAGGAGCTGGAAAAAAGTGTTTTCGTAAAGATTATCCAAGAAATTGCTAAATCTTTAGGCATACGCCTTACTAAAGCAAAGCTCGCACAAACCATTCCTGCGGTGGGTGCGATTGTGGGGGGAGGCTTCAACGCTTACTTCACCATGAAAGTCTGCGACGCAGCCTTCTACCTTTATCGGGAGCGCTTCTTAGCCCATAAGTATGGTCCTGAAGTAATTGAGGTTACCGTAAAACCTGCGGCCGACTATGATCCGCATTACGAAGAAGCTTCGCAAACGGTGTGAAAGCTCAAATTTTCGTCGATCGCCGGGTGTGCAATCAGCAAATTATGGGTTTGAGCCCATCCCCGGCATGGTATGCGATGCGCTTAGATAGGCGTAATGCTATGCAGTTTTACTGTCAATAGAGAGCTGCAGGGAGGGTGGGTTTATGGCCAGAGCCCAAGATAAAACACAGATAGAAAGCGGGCAGTAGGCTGTTGAAAATCACTGATTATTTCAGCGCCAAGGAGGCTCCAAACCACGGTTTTAAAGGACTTTTCACTTGTTTGCAGATCCGTTGTAATAAATATGAACGTTCGTTCGGCAGAACACTGCAGAAGTTTCGTACTTACTGGATCTTAGTCGCTGAAAAGCAATGCCGAGACTGCTCGCACTAAAGACAGAGTGAGATCACAAGGACGCGTCTCAACATAGACTACATGTCATCATAGGGAATGCACTAAACCTGTAGCAAAATACAGTGCTAAGTTATTGATTCTTATAGGGTAGTTGTCTCGGTTTTACGCAATCTGAATCACATGTAAACCCTATACATTTCAATAGCTTACGAAAGGTCATCAGTCAACCTTGACATGGTGGGGGTCGTTGGTTCGAGTCCAATCGCGCCTACCAAACAAAATCCGCTCTGCTGGGCGGTCTAGAAGGGCTCACCGAAAGGTGGGCCCTTTTTTGTTGTTCTCGTTTGGCCAATCATTGGGCAAACCACCAGCGCGCAGCAGTTTCAGATCGGCATGCCCCATCAAACCCTGAATGTCATCCTGAGCAAATCCCTGTTGCTCATATAGCCAGGCACCCAACGCTTGAATCTCATGAAAGGTTGGCCGCTCATTCACCGGAATGTGGTCATAGGCCTTCGCTTGCCCAAATCGAGCGAGTCGCTACTTGATTTGTTATTCAGCAGTTGAATACCGGTGCGTAGCGTTCTTCGCGCTTCTTGAAGTGGACAGGTGCCATCGGGACTTTCTCACCGTTCACGAAAATATCCGGAAAGGTTACGGTGAAGTCATCCATATCCCCATTGCCCAAGGGCGTTCCCTTGAAGCCCGCGTTGAATATTTTCCTCGGATCAAAACCGGTTTCCAGCTGTTCAACGCTGACCTGATAAGACTGCCCTGTGGCCAGTTGCACGGTGACCATAGGCGATGCGGCACTCACCCAAAGGTCGGGCGGGGTCTGTTTGAGCGCAGCGCTGCGTTGTTCCGGGGTGTTCAGGTTGAGCAGGTAAGGCGGTTTGTACAGGCGACCGAAGAGGCGCAGTTCCGTGTCAGTTGAGCGCTTGTTGCTTGGCCAGCTGGATGTACCCGGCGGTGCTGCATAAACCAGCACATGAACCCAGTCGAGTTCTTCAGAAAGAGGCGTATAGCTCATCGCCGCCTTTGGCCCGGGGCAGGTACGCTCGAGGAGGGCGTTTTGGCCCACGGCTGATTCTGGATGCAGATAGGGCCCTGTACTGCATCCCGCGAGCAGTACCAACAGCGCATACAAGGTGTGTTTTTTCATAGGGGCAACTCCATTTGCTGCGCGATAAGCCGCTAGTTCGACGTCTGGGCTGCTTGATTCAAGCTAAGAATTTATTTCGAAATTGCAAAATTGAATGCCGGCTCTTGTAGGCTCGCTTTGATCAATGCTGCGAGTTCACGCGTGGCGGGTGTGGGAGCCTCAGTACAGCTATGAATCATGTAACCAAGGTGTGGTACAGGAGGCAAGCCTGAAACGATGTCGAGATGGCCCGGTAGCCCGATGCGGGTTCTAAGCGTCAAGCCTAACCCAGCAGCAACGGCGGCCCATATACCGGCAACGCTGGGGCTGGTCAGGGCGATTCGCCAGGGGATATTCGCCGCATCCAGTGCCTGGGTGGCGGCACTGCGCAACACGCACGGCGCATCAAACAGGATCAATGGCAGCGGTGAGTCATCCATCATGGTTGGCAGTCGTGTGTTACGAGCCCCGATCCAGTGCATCGGTGTTTCACCCAGTCTCGTCGCAAGCGGCGAATTGCGCTCCGTGTCCCATGTTAGGGCCAAGTCCAGGCCGGCGCTTTCTACCATTGAAAGTAATTCAGCGTTTCGCGCAATCCTGACTTCAAGATTCACCATTGGGTAGGCTTGAACGAAGCGTCGCAGGATGTCGCTGAGGAAATGCTCCCCAAAATCTTCTTGAACTCCGAAGCGAACGGTTCCGGTCGTCTGGCTTTCATGCAGGCTCAAGAAGATCCCGTCGTTGAGCTCCAGTAGCCGGCGGGCGTGGCTGAGCAGGGTTTCTCCCACAGGTGTCAAGACCAGGCCACGTCCTGATCTGGCCAACACCGGGGTGCCCACCTGCTCTTCAAGTTTCTTCAATTGAGCGCTCACTGCGGACGTAGATCGACCGAGGCAATCCGCAGCCTTGGCAAAGCTGTTGAACTCAACGCCGGTAACGAAGGTGCGCAAGACATCGAGATCGAAAGTTGGACGGCGCATCGGATAATCCACAAATTTGGAACAGTTGATCCTATTAAATCTGATATTCGCAATTACCGCGACTTGATAGTTTTGTCCGATTGACAAGGTAATTCGGGGATTAAGGTCGTGAATACATTAAAGGATAGCGGGCGAGAGCACGTGGGCAGATTCCCGCAAAAGTTTGCCGATTTAACTGATCAAACCCTGTTTGGTGATATGTGGAAGCGAACGCAATTGACACCCCGTGAGCGCAGCCTGGTGACGGTGGCTGCCCTAGTGGCGCTGTACCGGCTGGAGCAACTGCCATTCCATTTGAGTCGAGCGCTGGACAACGGTTTGAGTGATGATGAATTGGAGGAAGTCATGACCCATCTGGCGTTCTATTCAGGCTGGCCGACGGCTGCTTCTGGCCTGAAGCAGCTCCGCGATGTGCAAGCCAGTCGTGCTCCCAGCCAAGGGTAACTATTTATGCCATTTGCACGTATTTCACTGCATCGCGGAAAGTCCGCTGCGTATCTGCAGGCGCTATCCCAAGGGGTGCATGACGCTCTGGTCGAGAGTTTTGAGGTGCCTGGCGCAGATCGCTTCCAGGTCATCCATCAGCATGATGTCGGTGAGCTGATTTTCAATCCCGAGTACCTGGGCGGGCCGCGCAGTCATGATTTTGTGTTGATTGCTATCACCGCTGGCCGTTCACGAAGCGTCGAAACGAAACAGCATTTCTACCGCACTCTGGTCGAGAAACTTAACGAGGCTACTGGGCTCAGCGAGGAAGATGTCATGGTGGTAATTACCACCACAGACAGTGAGGATTGGTCGTTTGCTGGCGGTCGGGGTAACTAGCTCGTGGACCTTGCGGGGATTTGCACCACCATGCTGTGCATCGTTTAATTCTGAGATAATGGTGAAACGCCACGCAGCCCTTGATCACGCGGGGCATGGTTTATCATGACTTGACCCAAGCATTAGGTGGTAGAGTCTTGGTTCTCGTTAAGGATGAGACCATGCCCGGGGAAGAGCAGGCCGTTTCTGAGCGCGCCGTAGCGTTTGCAAAGCTAAATCGAACTAGCGTTGCCCGGGAATTGGCATCCTTGGATCGATATCCGTGCGATGAGTACCCCGTCTCGGTGTTTATGGCGGGGTCGCCAGGAGCAGGGAAAACTGAAGTGTCCAGGGCGTTTATTCAAATGATGCAGGCCGGAGGATCGTGTGCGTTACGAATCGATCCGGATGATTTTCGGTGCTACTTCCCTGAATACACGGGGCTTAACTCCAGTCTTTTCCAGCGAGGGGTGACCATTTTTGTTGAGCGCACCTTGGACTTGGTTTACCAGCAGCGTCAGTCGTTTTTGCTGGATGGGACACTTGCGAATCTCGATGTAGCAAGGCGGAATATCTCCCGCGCTCTTGATAAAGAAAACAGGTCGGCCCAAATTATCTACGTGTACCAGAGGCCAGAACTTGCATGGGAGTTTGTGCTTGCAAGGGAGAAAAAAGATGGAAGGAACATTCCCTGTTTAGAGTTTGTCAGGCAGTTCTATGCTGCAAAGGCATCTGTTTGCGCGCTTAAGCGTGAATTTGACGCTGCTTTGCAGGTAGATGTAATCATCAAGGATATCGATGGTGGAAATGAAGACATTGGGATCGACCTTTCAGCTGGTGAAATTGACGGGTTCGTCAACCAGCCCTATGATCACCTCGAGCTTGAAAGAATTTTGAACGGAGTACCCCAATGAAAGGCGAAAATGCAGCAGTCGCTTCGACGAAGGTGAATGCCTCTTCGAAGATGTCTGAGTTTTTCCGCCACGGCTCCGTGGAGGAAAGGCGAGCGGTCTATCTCATGGCAGCCAATGTCGCCATCAACGAGCAGAAGGATGTCATTCGCTCAGTTAAGTCTGGCGAATTTCTGATCACGAAACGCAAATAGCCTTCTCCGGACGTCCTAAACCCAGCCCTCGTGCTGGGTTTTTTCATTTGGCAGTCTGCCAGTTGCCTCCGAGAGAAACCATCGCACCCACAAAGCGCTCAGCTTTCTTCTGTGTGTCTACGAGTCAGCTATTTATGACGCTCCCACCAGTACTCCGGATCTGCACCACCCAGAGGTCACGCTTCGGGTAGAGGCAACGCTATCGATTGAGTGGTAGTAGATGCTGAAGTGGCCCGGATTCTGCGTATAACGGGCAGTCACCAGACCCATTCAAGGACATAAAATGCTTATTGTCTTCAGCGGCCTTCCAGGCACCGGAAAAACGACTATCGCAAGCGAGCTTGCCGGCAGAACGGGTGCCGTCTACCTAAGGGTCGATACCATCGAACAGGCGATTCGAAACGCCGGCGTTCTTGCAAAAGAGGTGGGCAAGAGCGGTTACATGGTCGCCAATGAGCTTGCTCTGAGCAATCTTCGTTTTGGCCACACGGTTATAGTCGACTGTGTAAACCCGGTCGTTGAAAGCCGACAGGCATGGAGTGATATTGCTCAGCGCGCTGATGTGCCCTTGGTCAACATTCAGGTGATCTGTTCTGACAGGCGCGAGCACCAGCGTCGGGTGGAAACCAGGGAGGTCGATATTCCCGGGCTGACGCCCCCAACCTGGCAGTCTGTTCTCGATCATGAATATGAGGCGTGGGGCACTGCTCCATTCAGCATCGACACGGCCTTGACTTCAAAGGCGCAGGCTGTGGCGCTGATCACTGAAACGCTTTTATCCAGGGCGCGTCTGCTCTGAAGGCGTTCAATGCGCCCCCCGGTTCTCCTGGAGCCGGTTATCTGTCCGCATCGGAGTGCGATCTGCCTGATGCTTGTCAGCTGCGCTTGTGCGCTGGCCGGCAGCCCCGGATCACACTCCGATGCGACCTCCCGTGAGGGATCGGGCAGTTAGCGACAGGCTGTCGTTGGCGCTGGTTGTTCGGTGCGGTTCTATACCTGTAATTGAAGCTTGATCAGGTCAACTTGCACTGCTTTTTGCAGATTTATTGACCGTCGGTTGTCATTCTGCTCCCCAATTAACCAACACCAGGCAGGCGAAAGTGGTGGGGTCAGGTAGGGCGTGTGCCCCAGTACGCAGTCTTTGCGAGGGCGGGAGCAGCCGCGGGTGTCGAGGAATCATTGGTCGTTTTTATTGTCATATTTATGACCTTTTCTTTCAGGACGCTCAAATGAAGCGCACAACCCTATTGATCCTGGCCGTCTCAGGCGCTTTTCTGCTGGGCGGCTGCGCGCCTGTCTGGTACGACGGGGGGCGGCATGGTCACGATCGAGGTTACGACTCGGGCCGTGGATACGATCGCGGGCATGATGATCGGGGTTATGACCGCGGCTACGATCGTCGCGACAATGATCGCCGTTATGACCGCAATCGCGATCGTGATGACAGGGACGACTGATCCTCTGGTGCTTTAACTGCGCAGCGTGTCATCCACGCTGCGCTTCAGGTTATTAACTGCTGGCTCAATCAATTCCCGCCATTTGTTTCACCTCTGCAATATCCCTGCTTCGCGGAAACAAACCGGACATCTGCCAGCAATTGCGTTCAGGCAAGCTGTGCGCAATTAGTCCCGCCGCGCTCGTTCTGGCACCCGGGGCTGATGAGAACCCTCCTGTAAAACATCGTCCCGGGAATTCCTGCTCCATGCGAACCAGTCTTTCGCTGCCGCTGCTGGCTGCCTTGTCCATTTTGCTTGCGGCCTGTGCCAGCAAGACCATCCCGCCCGAAGAGTTTTCGGGCTATCTGTCCGATTACAGCCAGTTGGCGCAAAAGCAGTTGCCTTCCGGGCAGGCCGTACTGTCCTGGGTAAGCCCTGATCTGGATATCAGCCATTACACCGGCGTCTATATCGAGCCAAGCCAGTTTTACCCGTGGGTGCTACCGACCGGGCGGGGGCCACAGTCCACGCTGTCGGCCGTAACCGGTTATTACGATGCTGCGCTCAAGCGCGAACTGGGCAAGGTCATGACGGTTGTCGCGGCCCCGGGCCCTGGCACGCTGATTGTCAGGCCGGCCATAGTCTCGCTCTCGGCTAGTACCCAGGGCCTGCGGTTTTATGAGTATTTGCCCGTGACCCTGCTCGCCGCTGGGGTCAGCACGGCGGTCGGGATGCGTGATCAGGACAGTGAAATCAGCACCGAGATCGCCGTGATCGATGCCGCTGACCAGCAGGTGGTCGCGCAAGTGGTGCGCAAGGGGACAGGGTTGGCGCTGGAAAATGATTCTCAGGTCATGACGCTGGATGATTTCAAGCTGGTGCTCGATGGCTGGGCGCTTGATATGCGCCGCGAATACTTGTCCAGCCGCCATTGAGAGCCGGTCAAGGGTTGGTCCGGGGCTCGCCGAAAGGCGGGCTTTTTTTTGTCTGCGATTTGTCTGGCTCCTTCACACGACTTCAAGTGCCGCCTGAATCTGATCGGCGTACTTGCTCAGGTTATTCATCTCTGTCTGTAACTGACCGGAGCTGGCTGAGTTCAGGACCTTGGACTGGATCAAGGTCAAAGCAGCCGCGACGGCCAGTTCACGTTTGCCTTCCGGACTGGCAGCACCAAAGGGGGTATCGCCCCGGAGGTTTTTGAAGTGCTCAGACATGATGCTCTCCTTATCGTTGCGGGTTTGAAACCTGTTACTACCGGTAACCGGTAATAACTAAAGTTTAGGGTAGGATTGATGGCGCGCATCGAAAAGGGCCTGAAAACAGCCTGGTAGACATGGTTGTGCCCGAAAGTACCGGCATGAATCTGAGGAACCGATCAGGGTGACCAGCGGTGCACCGTTAGTCGCTGCGTAACGTTCAACTTTGTTCATAATGGCGCGCTAATTGCTGTCTGTCGGTCCGCCAATGGATCACTCGTCTAATTGATGTGCATTTCCTGCGCATTTTCCGGTCTTTCCGGCCTTCGCGTATAAGCCTCGTCATTACAAAGGATTGGGTTGATTGGTTGAGAGCGACGCGAGCAGCGCCAAATAAAAATAGCCGTATTCGTCAATAAAATGGCGAATAGCCTGATTATTTGTGCTTGCAATTACGATATTAATCCAAATTTGTTCAATTTATTGACGATATCATTGTGATGGCTTATTTTGACGCCCTGTTGCTGGCCATGCGTCGTGAATACTCAGTCCGGAAGGAACCTACTTATGAGTCGTACAGACGACATATCGAACTTGTTCAGCAGGTTCGGCGCCACTTCGGACAGTTATCACGAGTTCGACAGTCAGTTCGAATACCCCAATACGCCGCCAGCTCAAGTTAAAGCCTCTGAGCCTGAAGAAGTCACGGCCCCGGTACTTGCTGCTCTGCCACCGGTTGCGCCAGTCTGCGTGGCATTGGCGAAAGCCGAAGATCCGGCACCGCTGATGAGCACTGCCGACGTTGCCATCCCGCTGCGTAATTTGCTCGCTGAAGTAGCGCTTGCTCGTCAGGCCGAAACCGAGGCCCTGCAGGCACAATTGCGCACGCCGCAGTGCAAGGCTCGTGTCGTGGTGCTGGTCTCGGCCAAGGGCGGCGTTGGCAAGACCACGCTGGCCGCCAGCCTGGCAAGCAGCCTGCGTCTGGAGGGTGGCCAGACCCTGGCCATCGACCTTGATCCGCAAAATGCCCTGCACCATCACCTCGGCGTTGAATCCGGCGTGACCGGCATCGGCAGCGCCTGCTGGAGCAGCAATCTGCAGCAGGGATTCAACGATGTACAAGTGCTGCCCTACGGCGTGTTGAGCGATGACCAGCGCTGTGCCCTGGAGCGCGAAGTAAGCCAGGACCGCCACTGGCTGGCACGGCAACTGGAACGCATGGACCTGGGCACACATGACCTGGTGATTGTCGATACGCCCACCGGCCGCTCGGCGTACCTGCAGCAGGCGCTGGATGTGGCCGATCAGGTGCTGGTGGTCACTGCTGCCGACGCGGCCAGCTTTATTGCCCTGGAGCATATGGACCGTCTGCTGGGAGCCAACGTTGCGCGCAGCTATGTGGTCAATCAATTTGAGCCCGGGCGCGAGTTTTCCCGCGACATGCTCGAAGTGCTCAAGCGCCGTCTGGGTGCGCAGTTGACGGGGGTAGTAGAGCAGGATCACGGTTTTGGCGAGGCCTTGGCTTACGGCCGCAACCCGTTGACGGTGCCCGTCCGGTCTGTAGGTGGTGAAGGGGTTTTACTGCTTGGCGAACACCTTAAGGCTGCTTTGCAGAACGTCCGTGTAACCGAGAACTCAGCTTCATGAGTCAGTCAAACAGCCCCCCCCAGGTTGCGCAAAGCCGGTTTCAGCGTTGGGCCCAGTCGCTGTCAGATCATCTTGATCAGTGGCCGGCTGCGGCACGCCGTGCGCTGCTTGCCGGTACCGCAGTGTTTTGCGGGCTTTTGGGCCTGCTGATTATTACCGTACCGTTCGAATTCTATGCGCAGTGCATCTTTGCCATCGGCTGCTTTGTTGCAGCATTGGTGCTGCGCAGGATACCCGGGCGCCTGACCATCCTGATCATGATCGGCCTGTCACTCACGGCCTCGTTGCGCTATATATACTGGCGCTTGACCGAAACCCTGGGGTTCGACGACTGGGTCGACATGGCGTTCGGTTATGGCCTGGTGCTGGCCGAAATCTATGCCCTGGTGGTGCTGGTGTTTGGCTACCTGCAAACGGCCTGGCCGCTGCGGCGCCAGCCGGTATTGCTCAAGGGCCCGCCGAGCGAATGGCCAGTGGTTGACGTGTTTATCCCGTCATACAACGAGACGCTCGATATCGTGAAGCTGACCATCTTTGCCGCTCAGGCAATTGACTGGCCACAGGACAAGCTGCGCGTGCATGTGCTCGATGACGGTCGCCGCGAAGACTTTCGCGAGTTCTGCGAGCAGATCAACGTCAACTACATCACCCGTGACAACAATCGTCATGCCAAGGCCGGTAACCTCAACGAAGCATTGCAGGTCACCAGTGGCGAGTTCGTAGCATTTTTCGATGCCGACCACGTGCCGACCCGCTCTTTCTTGCAAGTGAGCATTGGCTGGTTCCTCAAAGACCCCAAGCTGGCGATGTTGCAAACGCCGCACTTTTTCTTTTCGCCCGACCCATTCGAAAAAAATCTCGACACCTTCCGTTCGGTGCCCAACGAAGGCGAGTTGTTTTATGGTCTGGTGCAGGACGGCAACGACCTGTGGAACGCCACGTTTTTCTGTGGCTCTTGCGCAGTGATCCGTCGCAAGCCGCTGATGGAAGTCGGCGGGGTGGCGGTCGAAACTGTGACCGAAGATGCCCATACCGCGCTCAAGCTCAACCGCGCCGGCTACAACACTGCTTATCTGGCGATACCGCAGGCAGCGGGTCTGGCCACGGAAAGCCTTTCACGCCACATTAGCCAGCGTATTCGCTGGGCGCGGGGTATGGCGCAGATTTTCCGCACCGACAATCCGCTGTTCGGCAAGGGCCTGAACCTGGGCCAGCGCCTGTGCTACCTCAACGCAATGCTGCATTTCTTCTATGGTTTGCCGCGCTTGGTGTTTTTGACGGCGCCGCTGGCTTTTCTGTTTTTTGATGCGCAAATCTTTCATGCCTCGGGCTTGATGATTGCCGCCTATGCATTGCCGCATATTTTTCATGCCAGCCTCACCAACTCCAGCATTCAGGGGCAATACCGGCATTCGTTCTGGAACGAGGTCTACGAGACAGTACTGGCCTGGTACATCATGGCCCCGGTGCTGGTGGCGCTGGTCAACCCCAAGTTCGGTGGTTTCAACGTGACCGACAAGGGCGGGATCATTGACGAGAAGTACTTCGACTGGAAGCTCGCCCGTCCATATATCGTGCTGCTGACCCTTAACATGGCAGGGATGGCGTACGGGATCGCGCGGCTGGCAATGGGTGAGGAGGGCGCCACGACCACGCTGTTGATCAACCTGTTGTGGACGCTCTACAACGTGATCATCACCAGTGCCGCCGTGGCAGTGGCCAGTGAAACCCGGCAGGTTCGTGCCGAGCCGCGGGTTGCTGCCACATTACCGGTGCGCCTGGTCCGTGCCGATGGCAGTGTGATAGACGGCGTTACCCAGGACTTTTCGCAAAAAGGCATGGGCTTGCGTTTGCCACAGGGCGTCAGCGTACCTCAAGGCGAGCAGGTGCAGATTTCGCTGTTGCGCAGCCAGCACTTGAGCCTGTTCCCGGCTGTGATTGTATTCAGTCGCGGTGAATTGCTCGGCGTTCAATTTGAAGCCCTGACTCTGCGCCAGCAAAGTGATCTGGTACGTCTCACCTTTTCCCGTGCCGACACTTGGGCATCGACCTGGGGTAGCGGGCAGGTTGATACCCCGCTGGTGGCCCTGCGCGGAGTCAGCCGAATTGGTTTTCGCGGTATCCAAGAACTCTTCAAAGCCTCGCTCATGGAAGTGCGCAGCTTGCTGCGCCGTCGCCGCGTCGCCCCATCAAAGCTAGAAAACATCCAGGATAAGTGATGAATTCAACGTCTTCAGTCTTCGCCAATTTGCGCGATCCGCGTCGTGCCCTGGCACGCATTGCGTGTGCCTTGCTGGCTTTGAACAGCGGCGCTGCCTGCGCCGAGAGCGCTCCAGCCGTTGCTGCAACCGGTAGCAATAATTACACCGTGACCCTCAAACAGTTGGGCCGCAATTATCCGATGAACCTGCGGGGTGTGGAATCGAGCGACAGTGTCAGTTTCGATGTGCGGGCCGACTCGATTGTGACGGGTGCCAAGTTGAACTTGCAGTACACTTACTCGCCGGCATTGCTGGAAGAGCTGTCGCAAATCAACGTCATCATCAACGATGAAGTGGCGGCAAGCCTGCCGTTGCCCAAGGACAAAGCCGGGCAACTGCAACAGCATGTCGTCGACATACCGGCGCACCTGATTACCGAGTTCAACCGTCTGAGTTTGCAGTTTATCGGGCACTACACCATGAGTTGCGAAGATCCGCAGCACACCAGCCTGTGGGCCAAGATCAGCAACGCCACCAGCTTGAGCATTGATGTATCGCCCTTGGGTTTACCCAATGATCTGTCCATCTTGCCGTTGCCATTTTTCGATCGTCGCGATACCCGGGCCCTGGATTTGCCGTTTGTGTTCGTCTCTGCGCCTGACAACGCCACGCTCGAAGCAGCCGGTGCACTGTCGTCGTGGTTTGGCGCCCAAGCCAGTTTTCGGGGTGCACGGTTTTCCTCGAGTTACAACCAGATTCCCGCCAGCGGCAGTGCGGTGGTTTTGATCAGTGGTCCGGATGCGCTGCAGATTGGCAGTATTAGTCTACCGCCAGCGAAGGGCCCGACCCTGACCTTGATGACCAATCCGAATGACGTCAATGCCAAGCTGCTGGTGGTCAGCGGTCGCGACGGTGCCGAACTCAAGAGTGCCGCAACTGCTTTGGTACTGGGCAGCCAGGCCTTGTCGGGCAGCAGCGTGGTGATCGATCGATTGCAGGTGGTGCAGCCCCGCAAGCCCTATGACGCGCCGAACTGGTTGCCCAGTGATCGCCCGGTAAAGATTGGTGAGTTGATGCAGGCCAAGCAACTGGCGGTGTCCGGCTACAACCCGGGTGACATCACCGTGCCGTTGAATTTTCCGCCGGATTTGTTTACCTGGCGTAACGAAGGCGCGCCGCTGAATCTTAAATACCGCTATACGCCGCAAGAGAAGTCCTACAATTCGTCGTTCATTATCAGTTTTAATGACGCGCTGATTCAGTCGCAGAACCTGCTGTCCCGGGACAGGCTCGACAGCAGTGTGCTCAGAACACTGAAGTCAGACGACAGCCTTGACCGCGAAACCAATGTGTTGCTGCCCCTGAACTCGGTGGCCCTGCAGTCCCGCCTGCAGTTGCGCTATATGTTCGATTACATCAAGCAGGGCCAATGTAACGACATCATCATTGACAATATGCGCGGTGCGATTGATCCCGAGTCGACCCTTGATTTGAGCGGCTACGACCACTTTATCGCCATGCCCAACCTGGGCGTGTTCAAGGATTCCGGCTTTCCGTTTACCCGTCTGGCTGACCTGTCGCAAACCGCCGTGGTGTTGCCGGATGATGCCGGGGTTGCTGATTTGAATGCCTACCTCACACTGCTCGGCCGATTTGGCCAGTCCACCGGCTACCCGGCTACTGGCGTACAGGTGATTCAGGCGGATCAGGTGGCGGGCGCTGCGGACAAGGACTTGCTGGTGCTGGCGTCCGGTGCCAATCAGCCCTTGCTGGCACATTGGGCCGATCGCCTGCCCGCTAACGATGGCGAAGGCCAGCAGAGCTTCCATTTATCTGACTTGCCGATGCGGCTACGTGACTGGTTTAGCCCCGATCCTGAAGCCAATATTCGCAAGACGCGGTTGGCGATGGCGTTTTCCGGTGGCGCGCGTAGCACTTACCTGACCGGTTTCGAATCGCCGCTTAAAAAAGGGCGCAGTGTTGTGGTTATCGCCAGTGGTCAACCGCAAGGTCTGGCCGATGCCACAAATGCACTGATCGGAGGTGAGGATTACACCCATTCGATCCAGGGCAGTCTGGTGGTGGTACGCGGTAAAAACATCGAGCCTCTGGTGGCGGACGAGCAGTACTACGTTGGCAGCCTGGGGCCTATCAAGTACCTGCAATGGTTGATGTCGCGCCATGTGGTCCTGTCCCTGCTGCTGACCGGTCTGGGGGTGATTTTGCTCAGTGGTCTGGCTTATCTGGCACTGCGCGCACGCGCCAACAAACGACTAGGTAACTGACGGCTCATGGGGTTCTTCGCGATCAAACGTTTTAATTCCTCACCGCGGCGCCTGCATCGTGCGCTGCTGTGGTTGGCAGGCGCTCTGGCAGGTATCGCCCTGACCCCCGCGATGGCCAAGGACACCAGGTGCCAAAAAGCAGACTGGCCGCTGTGGCAAGCCTACGCTTCGCGCTTTGTACAGGCTGACGGCCGTATGCTGGAGTCCAGCCCACAGCTCAACCAAAGCTCTTCCGAAGGTCAGTCCTACGGGATGTTATTTGCATTGATCGGCAATGATCAGGCGCGCTTTGACAGGTTATGGCAATGGACCCTGGCCAATATGGCTGGCGCCGACGTGAGCACGCGTTTGCCAGGCTGGTTGTGGGGGCAGGGCAAGGACGGGACGTGGCAATTGCAGGACGCCAATTCAGCGTCCGACTCGGACTTGTGGATTGCCTATTCGTTGCTCGAAGCGGCACGTCTGTGGCAGCGCCCGGACTACCGCGAGGCAGCCTTGCATCTGCTTGAAAACATCCAGAGCCAACTGGTCGTGAGCTTGCCCGGTCTGGGCAAAATGGTGTTGCCCGGGCCTCAAGGCTTTGTGCAGCCAGATCATCTGTGGCGCTTGAATCCCAGCTATCTGCCGCTGCCGTTGCTGCGGCGGCTGGCCATGCAGGCACCGGCCGGGCCGTGGAAAGAAATTGCCGAAAACACCGTGAAAATGGTCAAGGCTTCCAGCCCCAAGGGCTATGTTGCCGACTGGATCGGCTATCGTGCCACCGGGCCGAACAGCGGTCTGTTCGTGGTCGATCCGGTTAATGGCGAACTGGGCAGTTACGACGCGATTCGCGTTTACCTGTGGGCAGGCATGACGCCCAAATCCGATGTGTTGGCAGCACCGTTGCTGGCGCGACTGGAGGGTATGGCGAACAGCACGGCTTCCACCGGCATTCCACCGGAAAAGGTCCAGGTCAGGAGCGGTACGCTAGAGGGGCAGGGGCCGTTCGGCTTCTCCGCCGCGCTGATTCCTTACTTCCAGGCCAAAGGCCAGCCCTGGCTTGCCCAAGCTCAGCAGCGTCGAACCGAGCTAGCCCTCACGAAGGCGCTGGGGCAGGCCGATGGCGAACGTACCGAGCCTTTGTATTACAACGTCATGCTTAGCCTGTTCGCACTCGGCTGGGCAGAAAACCGCTTTCAGTTTCGTGATGACGGAACACTCAAACTGTCTTGGGAGACGTCATGCGTCCGCACCGCCACGCACTAGCTATCGGGATTCTAACCGCAGTCATCGGCACAGCCGTCCACGCCGATACCAGCGACGTGCAAGCGCGGCTGGTCGAACAGGGTCAGTACTGGCAAGGCCGCGCCAATGCACAACGGGCGGCCGAGGCCTGGGAAAAAGTCTTGCGTCTGGACCCCAATCAAGTGGATGCCCTTTATGGTATGGGCTTTGCCAGCCTCAAACAGAACAAGCCCGAGCAAGCCAGGCAATACCTGGCGCGTTTGCAGGCCCTGTCGCCCCGACCGTGGCTGGCGGCGCAGCTGGAACAGGATATTGCCCTGACTGAGACGCAGAACAAAGCACTGCTGGATGAGGCCCGACGTCTGGTCGATAGCGATCAGCGAGATGAGGCGACTCAGGTGTTTGCCAAACTGTTTGCCGGTCGCACACCGTCAGGTACGGTGGGACGTGAGTATTACAACAACCTGGCGTTCAATCCTGCAGGTTGGCCAGAAGCGCGAAAAGGCATGGAGCGCTTGCTGCGCGAGACGCCCAACGACTCGACTCTGGCGCTGTTTCTGGCCAAGCAACTGATTCGTTACGAAGACAGTCGCCCTGAAGGTATCCGTAATCTGGCCAAGCTATCGACCCGGCCCGACATCGGCGGTGACGCTGATGAAAGCTGGCGTCTGGCGCTGGTCTGGTCCGGTCCGCCGAGTGCTGCCCAGGTGCCGTTGTTCGAAGCCTTTTTAAAGGCTCATCCAGATGATCAGGAAATTCGTGACCTGCTGAACAAAGGTAAATTGAAAGCCAGCACTGCAGACCGTGTACCGGCCTGGCAACCTGATCCGCTGGTCGAGCGTGGGCTCAAGGCGTTGGATAAAGGTGATCAGGCGGGTGCCGAGCAAGCCTTTGCCGCACGCTTGAAAAACAAGGCGAATGATCCTGATGCTTTGGGTGGGCTCGGTGTGGTGCGTCAGCAACAGGACCGTCTGAGCGAAGCTGAGCAACTTTTGAACCGCGCTATCGGCAACGGCGGCTCGCGCTGGAAGCCGGCGCTGGATAACGTGCGCTACTGGGCTTTGCTGCAACAGGCGCGCAACCAGGCCAAGAGCCAGCCCGCCAAGGCCCGGGAAAGCATTGCCCAGGCAATGCGAGTGAACCCCAGGGGCATCGAGGCACGTTTGGCCCTCGCGGATATTCAGGCTCAGAACGGTCAGCTCGATGAGGCTCAAGCCAGTTACCGTCAGGTGCTGAGTGTGCAGAAGGACAATGCTCAGGCCGTACAAGGGCTGGTCAATGTTCTGTCGCAAGCGGGGCAGGCCGATGAGGCCTTGCGCCTGCTAGATACCCTGACCCCGGCCCAGCAGGCCGAAATGGGCGGTGGCGGTCGACTGCGTGCGCTGCGCTACACGCAGGCTGCGGCATTGGCCGAGCAGCGTGGCGATACCCGGGGCGCACAACAAGCTTTGGTGCAAGCGGTCAAAGATGACCCGGACAACGTCTGGACCCGTTTTGATCTCGCCCGCCTTTACCTGAAAACCGGTGAGCCGCAAAAAGCCCGCGTTCTGATCGACAGCTACCTCAAAGCCCATCCGACAGATGTTGACGCCCTCTATACCAGTGCTCTGCTCTCAGTGGAAATGGAGCAGTGGGACGCTGCCCAGGCTGCCATAAGCCGGATTCCAGTGGGTCGTCGCACCGCAGATATGAACGATTTGGCGGATCAGATCACGCTGACGGTGCAGGTCAAGCTCGCTGCCACCATGGCCAAGCGTGGCCAGCGTCAGGAAGCCCTGGCACTGCTCGACCGGTTGCAACCGATGGCGAGCCGCAGTCCGGATCGTATGGCAACGCTGGCCTCGGCTTATGTGGACACAGGAGATTCCACGCGAGCGTTGACCATGATGCGCGATGTGATCAACCAGACACCGACACCTTCCGCCGACTTGATGTTGCAGTACGCCAATCTGCTGCTCAAGACGGGTAATGATGCCCAGGTCAACTCGATCCTGCGCGGCCTGCAAAACCAGCGAATGAGCGTTGCCACACGCAAACGTTTCGACGACCTGCTGTATCAGTACCGCATTCGTCAGGCCGATCTGCTGCGTGAAGGCGGTGACCTGGCGGGCGCTTATGACACTCTGGCACCGGCGCTGGCATCGCGGCCTGGGGACGCCGGTGCGACTTCGGCGCTGGCGCGGATGTACGTCAGCAGCGGCAATAACGCCAAGGCGTTTGAGCTGTACAAGCCTTTGCTGCAACGTCAGCCCAACGATCCGCAAATCCTCCTCAATGCCGCGGACGCTGCGGTTCTGGCCCGAGATAACGGCTACGCCGAGCGTGCGCTGGAGCAGTTTGTGAAACTGCAAAACTACGACCCGCAGTCTTTGACCGAAGCGGCACGAATCTACCGCAGCATGGGCAAGAGCGCTCAGGCTGCGCACCTGTTGCGCAAGGCCGTGGACATCGAGCAAACCGAGAAAAAACGCAACCTTACGGCTCAGGCCGGCGTATCTGGCGTTGCGCCGAACCCGTTCGCCGGCTTGTCGGGCCCAGCCAATCAGATGGGGCGTGGGGCCATCGATGCGATTCCCGCGCCCGCCCAAACCACGCTCGATTCGAGCGCTTATATGGCAGACGACAATGCGCTGTTGGCCAGCGATGTCTATCCGGGGCAACCCCTGCCTTCCAGGACAGGCAATGGCACCTTGCCGGTGGGACGTAATGCTGGTGCCGGGGCTAATCCATTTTTACCCCAAGGCACGGTCAATGTGGCGGTGGACCAAGCCAGTTCGGCCCAGCGTGCGCTGGACAGTATCCTCCAGGAGCGCAGTGCCTACGTGACCCAGGGCGTCACTATTCGCAACAACGACAGTGAGCCTGGCCTTGGCAAAATGACCGATATCGAAACACCGCTGGAAATTAACTTTCCGGCGGGTGACAACCGTATCGCCGTACGTGTGACACCGGTGTCCCTGAATGCGGGTAGGGTGGGTGTTTATGCCGCCGAACGCTTTGGTAGTGGCAAAGAGTCAACCGAGGGGATTGGCGCCCAGCGTGAGAGTGGTGTCGGTGTGAGCGTTGGCTACGCTCGCCCGGATGAAGGCATCAAGGCCGACCTCGGTACCACGCCGATCGGCTTTCAATACAGCACCGTGGCCGGTGGCGTGAGTGTCGATCGCCCGCTCGCCAGCAATTCCAATGTGCGTTATGGCGTCAATGTTTCACGCCGCCCGGTGATCGACAGCGTAACGTCATTCGCCGGTACCACTGATGAGCGCACCGGGCAGACGTGGGGTGGCGTAACGGCTAACGGCGGCCGTGGTCAGCTGAGCTATGACAACCAGGCTGTCGGCGCCTATGGCTACGGCGCCTGGCACAAGCTGCTGGGTCATAACGTCGAATCCAACAGCCGTGCCGAACTGGGCGGTGGAGTGTATTGGTATTTGCAAAACACCGAGGACAGCAAGCTGACCCTGGGTCTGAGCGCTACCGGCATGAGTTTTGAGAACAACCAGAACTTCTTTACTTATGGCCACGGCGGCTACTTCAGCCCGCAAAGCTACTTTGCCCTGGGCGTGCCGGTGGCCTGGTCGCAGCGCACCGATCGCTTCAGCTACCAGGTCAAGGGCTCGGTGGGCGTTCAGTACACCCATCAGGCCGGTGCCGACTACTTCCCCGGTGACAAGGACATGCAGGCCGCCAACGATCAGCGCTACTCCGGCGAGAGCAAGACTGGCGTCGGTTACAGCCTGGCCGCGGCCGGTGAGTACAAGTTCGGGTCGAGCGTTTTCCTGGGGGCCAATTTGGGTCTGGATAATGCTCAGGACTACCAGCAAATCACCGGGGCGATGTACCTGCGCTATATGTTTGAAAATATGAATGGCCCTATGGAGCTGCCGGTCAGCCCATACAGTTCGCCTTATTCCAATTGATGTCCTGGAGACTTTAAATGCCTTCTTCCGTTCTTGCCGGTATGACCCTTCTTGTTCTAGGGGAAAGCCACATGAGCCTGCCTAACTGTTTGATGGAGCCGCTGCACGCCAACCTGACCCAGCAGGGCGCAAATGTGCACTCGATTGGCGCGTGCGGTGCCAGTGCCGGCGATTGGTTGATTACCAAAAAAGTCGATTGTGGAGCCGAAGAAAAGGGTAACGGTAAAATTGTGATCAGGGGGCGTGACGCGACCACTACGCCGATCAAGGAGTTGCTTGCAGCGGATAAACCGGATCTGGTGGTGCTGGTGATTGCAGACACTATGGCCTCTTACGACAAGCCGGTGTTTCCCAAGGCGTGGGCGTGGCAAAACGTGTCTGCCCTGGCCAAGGAAATTACCGCCAATGGCGCCAAGTGCGCCTGGGTAGGCCCGGCGTGGGGCAAGGAAGGTGGCATGTACAAGAAGAACGATGCCCGCACCAAGCTGATATCTGCGTTCCTGGCGACCAATGTTGCACCTTGTACTTACATCGATTCGCTGGAGTTTTCCAAGCCGGGGCAGTGGGTGACCACTGATGGCCAGCATTTTACTGTGGCGGGTTACAAATCCTGGGCCAACGCCATCGGTGATGCATTGGGCAAGCTGCCCCCTGAAGCGGTCAGTGCCAAGGGTGCAAACAAGTGATCCGAGCTGTATTGAGCGCGGCAGTGTTGTTTTGCAGCGCGCATGCGCTGGCTGCCGACGTTGCGCTGTACCCCACTGGCCCCGATCAGGACGCCGCCTTTATCCGCTTCGTCAACGCCACCGCTGCCCCTCTGGACGTAATGGGCCAGCCCGGGCAACCACCGTTGCGCCTTGAAACGGCAGCGCCTGCTTCATTGTTGTTCCCGGTGGATTCGGGCAAGGCCGTCAAGGGCTCGCTGGCCAGTGGTGCGCACCAGTTGGCCCTGGACCTCAAGGTCGAGCCCGGTGAGTTCGCGACCATTGTGGTGGTGCCGCAAGGCGACGGGATCGAACAAGTCGCGGTGCGCGAAACACCGGATGACTTCAACGGCCTCAAGGCTTCGCTGGCGTTTGTCAATGTCGACAAGTCCTGCAGCGATGCCAGTCTGCGTCCTGCCGGGCGCACGGGCGATCTGTTCAAGGCGGTACCGTTCACCAGTCTGCAGCGACGTTCAATCAACCCGGTAAACCTGTCAGTGCAACTGGTATGTGCCAACGCCAACACCGGTGCGCCGCTGGACCTGGGCGCACTCAAGGCTGGCGAACGCTACAGCGTGCTGCTGCTGCCATCTGCCAGCGGGCCGCGTTTGTTGAGTACCACGGACACGCTGTCCCACTGATCGGATTCTGCTGCCACCATGGTCTTCGCCTCACTCGAGTTCCTGACGCTGTTTTTACCGGCCTTTATGCTGGTCTACGCCCTGGGCAAGCCGCAGTGGCGCAACGTGATTCTGTTGATCGGCAGCTGGCTGTTCTATGGCTGGTTGAACCCGATGTTCCTCGCGTTGCATGTGGCTTTGACGGTCGTGGCATGGCTTGGCGGGTTGCTCATCGATCGCAGTCGTGAGGACTCCCGGGGCAGGGTGCGGCTGTTGATTGCGTTGATTGTGTTCAACACGGCGGTGCTGTGCTGGTACAAGTACGCCAATATCCTGGCCGCGACCTGGATTGACTGGATCACGTATCCGGGGGCGATGCCGCTGGAATGGCAGCGGGTGGCGCTGCCCGCCGGGCTGTCGTTTATCGTGCTGCAGGCGATTTCCTATCTGGTGGATGTACATCGCCACACCGTGCCGGTGGAGCGCAGCTTTATCAATTACGCCACCTATATCTCGATGTTCGGCCACTCGATTGCGGGGCCGATCATTCGTTATGACTGGGTGCGTCGCGAACTCACCCAACGTTATTTCGACTGGCAGAATTTCTCCCTGGGTGCGCGCCGTTTCATGATCGGCATGTGCATGAAAGTGCTGGTTGCCGACACCCTGTCGCCGCTGGTGGATGTTGCGTTTCACCTCGACAACCCCTCTTTTGTCGACGCCTGGATCGGCTGCCTGGCCTACTCGCTGCAATTGTTTTTCGACTTTGCAGGCTATAGCGCCATGGCCATTGGCCTGGGCCTGATGCTGGGTTTTCATTTCCCGGAAAACTTCAACCAGCCGTATCTGGCCAGCAGCATTCAGGACTTCTGGCGGCGCTGGCACATGTCGTTATCCAGCTGGCTGCGGGACTATCTTTATATCGCCCTGGGCGGCAACCGCAACGGTGCCTGGAAAACCTATCGCAACCTGTTCCTGACCATGGCCATTGCGGGGCTGTGGCATGGCGGTGACAGCTGGAACTACCTGCTATGGGGCGCGGCCCACGGTATTGCGCTGTGTGTGGACCGGTTGTGGTCGCGTTCCAGCCTGCCGCGCATTCCGTCATGGTTGTCACATACATTGACGCTGCTGTTTGTGTTTATGGCCTGGACCTTGTTCCGCGCTCAGGATTTTGCTTCAGCCCTGAATATGTACGCCGGTCAGTTGGGTTTGCACGAGTTTGCCCTGGGCGACGCGCTGTCCGTGACCCTGCGCTCGGCTCACGGCCTGGCGGCATTGCTGGGGGTGGCGTGCATCATCGCGCCGCTGTTCAAGCACCGGTATGAAGAGCGTTTTGGTGCGCAATTCTGGTTTGCGCCGATGGCGGCGCTGTGGCCAGTCGCGGGTTTTCTGCTGTCGTTCGCCTTGATAGCGAGCCGCGAAGCGGTGCCCTTTCTGTACTTCCAGTTCTGATGGTCGCGCCCATGTCCTCGTCATCGCCCAAACCGGCTGTAGCCACTGAATTCACTGCCCGTGTGAGCAGATTTGGCGGTGCAGTGTTTGTGCTGTTTCTGGCGGCGAGCTTTGCCTCGTCCCTGTGGTTGTTTGCCAGCGGCAAAATACAGATGCTTGCCCCCGACCTGAGCCGTGATGCGGTGCTGCATGGCGAGGTGACCCACAGAATTGCCAAGCAGTTGTCCGAGTCCGGCGTTGCGCAAAGGGCGGCCGATCTGGAGCGTGGCTCCAGCTGGTTGCTGTTCCACGACACCGGCGCGCGGGTGCGTCCGGGCTGTACGGGCTGGCTGTTCTTGACCGATGAAATGCGCATCAATCGTCATGCTCAGGTTAATGCTCAAACCAAGGCAGCAGCGGTGCGTCAAATCCAGCAGCAGTTAGCCGGGCGTGGTATCCGCTTGCTGGTGGCCGTGGTGCCGGACAAGAGCCGGATTGCCAGTGCGCAACTCTGTGATTTACGCCGCCCGGTGCAGTTGCAACATCGCGCCGAAGCCTGGGTTGAGGGATTGAACAAGGCAGGGGTGAGCGCTGTGGATCTCGCGCCAGTTCTTCAGTCTGTGGGCAGCGATGCCTATCTGCGCACTGATACCCACTGGAGTGAAGCCGGGGCCTCGGCGGCAGCCATGGCCATTGCCGTGCAGGTACAGGCAATGGGGATCAGCGCCACGCCGCACAAGGATTATGAAACTGTGCTGCAAGACCTGTCGCGTCGCCCGGGAGATCTGGTGCGACTGGCCGGTCTTGAATGGTTGCCAGTGGGGTTGCAACCCGCTGCGGAATCGGTGGCGGCCAGCCGGTTCAGTGAGGAAATCGATTCATCCCAAAGCGATGCAGATAACCTGGATGATCTGTTTGGCGATGACAACCTGCCCAACGTTGCTTTGATTGGCACTTCGTTTTCGCGTAACTCCAACTTTGCCGGTTTTTTGCAGCAGGCCTTGGGTGCGCCTATAGGTGACTTTTCCAAGGACGGTGGCGAGTTCTCCGGTGGTGCCAATGGCTACTTCAGCAACCCTGCATTCGTGCAGACACCGCCAAAACTGGTGATCTGGGAAATCCCCGAGCGTGATTTGCAGACGCCTTACAGCGAGCCAATAAAACTGTAACCCGTAGCAGCTGCCGCAGGAACGAGGCTGCGTCCGGCGACGCAGTCGCCGCAAAATCAGGCACTGCGGTGTGCCAGGTAAACCCGACTCGCAGGGTTTACGGTCGCTTCGCAACCGAACGCAGCCTCGTTCCTGCGGCAGCTGCTACGGACGGTCAGCCAAGGTGCTAGTCTGGTGATCAGACACCTGCCCATCACGGTCACGCTACCATGCCCGCAAGCCCGTCAACACACTGCGCTACACCCCGGTTCTGGCGGGACGCGCAGTTGCCCTTTATCGAAGCGCGCTCCATCGCCGATGGCCGTAAGGTCTGCTATGCCCGACACTCCCACGAGATTTTCTCCATCGGCGCCATCACCTCCGGCTGCTGCACTTACCTGCATGAGAAAACCAGTCACGGTATCAGCGCCGGCACGGTGGTGTTGATGAACCCGGGAGATGTCCACGCCTGTAATCCGCTGGACGACCAGCCATGGTCCTATGTGATGCTGTATGTCGATGCGCAGTGGCTGGCAGGCATTCAACAGGCGTTTGACGATCAGGCCAGCGGGGTGTTCCAGCCCCTGGCGGCCACCCACACCCGCTCGCCGGGGTTGTTCAATGGCCTGACCGCCCTGTATGCGCAGCTGGTCGACCCGCACCTCGAGGGGCTGGCCAAGCACGAGTCGGCGGTCAAGTTCTTTTCAGCGATGCAGCAGGAACTGGGCGGCCCGCTGGTGCTTCGCAAGAGCGCCAATGCACGGGTGGAGCGCGCCGCCAAATTTATCGACGAGCATTTCCTGCACACCATTCGCCTGCAGGATATCTGTGCCGCCGCCAGCCTGTCGGAGGCTTACCTGATCCGTGCCTTCGAGCAGCGTTACCATATGACGCCCCACGCCTATCTGATCAATCGGCGCATTCAACATGCCCAGGCGCAACTGCGCGAAGGGGCGTTGATCGCCGATATCGCCCAGCAAACCGGTTTTGCCGATCAGGCGCATTTCCAGCGGGTGTTCAAAAAACACCTCGCGGCCACGCCCGGACAGTACAAGGGCTAAAACCACAGCAAGGACACCGCGCAGCCCACCAGCATGGCCGCCATGCCGCGATTGAACAGGCGGATGCGCCGGGTGCTGTGCAGGTAACGGCTCAGAAAGGCGCCGGTGTAGGCCCAGCAAGCCACTGACAGGTAGCAGACTACAAAGTAGATCAGTGCAAATGCCCAGATCAGCGTGGCTTCGCCCCCCGAAACAAACGCGCCCATACCTGCAACCGCCGCCAGCCAGGCTTTGGGGTTGAGCCATTGCATGGCGGCGCCGGTAAAAAACGATGGCTGCCGGGCGTCCCCGCCAAACTCGATGCGGCCGTTATCCATCGCCAGTTTCCAGGCCAGGTACAACAAAAATGCCATGCCGGCCCAGCGGATCAGGTCGGTGAGGATCGGCCACTGCTTGAGCACTTCATGCAGGCCAAAACCGGTAAACAGCAGCAACACCACAAAACCGACGGTGGCCCCCAGCACATGGCGCAGACTGGGCCCCAGGCCGAACTGCATACCCGAACTCAGGGCCACCACATTCACCGGCCCCGGTGAGATGGAGGCTGCCAGGGCGAACGCCGCCATTGAAATCAGCACGCTCATCGTTATTGTTCTCCGTTCCAAGGTTGAGCCCTGAGGTTATGGGGCGCGGACCCAAGCGTATTGAACAAAACTCCCCTGTACGGAGGCACCTTGCGTTTATGAAATTTAATCTGTATTTTTTCATGAAAATAAATGATTTAAATTTCATGGCGGCCCGGGATGAACAAGCAAGAAGAGATGGCCGCCCTGGCCATCCTTATCCACGACCTGCGCAAGCACAAGAAGTACACGCTCAAGGAACTGGCCGATAAAATTGGCCGCTCCGTGGGTTTTTTGTCCCAGGTCGAGCGCGGCCTGTCCCAGCCCACGGTGGCCGACCTGACGGCCATCAGTGAAACCCTGGGTGTGCCCACCACCTATTTCTACAGTTTGCCCAAGCCCAAGCAGTTGCCCTGGGTGACCCGCCCGGACGAGCGACGCACGCTGTACCTGGGCAACGGCATCACCGATATCCTGGTCTCGCCACAAATCCGTGCGTCGTTCTCCATGCTCGAAAGCCTGCTGGAAGCCGGCGCCAGCAGCGGCGAACGGCTTATGACCGACAGCTCGGAGCAGGGCGGCTATGTCATTGAAGGGCAATTGACCCTGTGGCTGGGCGACGACGCTGAGCCTGCCACCCTCAATGCCGGTGACAGTTTCCAGTTCGACAGCCATACGCGCTGTCGCTACGCCAACCTGACACAGCAGCTTGCCCGCGTGCTGTGGGTTTACACCTGATAACAACAAAGGAACCTTGAAGATGGATGCTGCCTGCTCTGATCTGCTGGCCGAAGTGCGTGCGTTTCGTCAGCGCAACCCCGAGGTGCGTTATGTCGACCTGATCTCCCTGGATATCCCCGGGCATTTCTACGGCAAGCGTTACCCCATCGACATGCTGGAAAAAGTCGCAGCCGGCAGCGTCCTGAAACTGCCGCAGAACTGTGTGTTGCTAGGGGTGCAGGGCGGATTGTTCAAGATAGGCGACTATTGTTTCAACGATGGCGACCCGGATGCCGTGCGGCGTCTGGTACCGGGCACGCTCAAGCCGGTGACCTGGGAAGACAAGCCCCTGGGCCAGATGCTGATCACTTCTGACGGCACTGAACAGCCGATCGTCTTTGAGCCCCGCGAAGTCCTGGCCCGGGTGCTGGCCCGGCTGGCGCGCAAAGGCATTCGCCCGGTGGTGGCGTTCGAGCTGGAGTTCTACCTGTTCGACAAGAAGCTGCGCGATGGCTTGCCGCAGTTCCCCCGTGATCACTTGAGCGATGATGCCGACGATCAGCCCACTATGCATATCGAGCGGTTGTCGCGCTTTGCCCCGGTGCTGGATGACATGGTCGATGCGGCCCAGGCCCAAGGGATTGATGCCACCGTGATTACGGCCGAGCTGGGCCCGGGGCAGTTCGAAATCAATTTCGCTCACCTCGATGACGGTTTGCGTGCCGCGGACTGGGCGGCGCTGTTCTGTCGCAGTACCCGCGGGGTGGCGCTCAAGCATGGCTATCGCGCCAGCTTTATGGCCAAACCCTACCTGGAGCACCCGGGCAGCGGCATGCATGTGCATGTCAGTCTGTACGACGCGGGCGGCAACAACTTGCTGGCGGCCAACCAGCAGCAGCCCTTGCGCCACGCTATCGGCGGTTGCCTGGAATTACTGCCGGCGTGCATGCCGATATTTGCACCTAACCTCAATGCTTTTCGCCGCCTGGGCGGTACGACCAATATCGCCACCCAGGCCAGTTGGGGGTATGAGGACCGCGATGCGTGCTTGCGTATCCCGGAATCGGACAGTAAAAACCTGCGGGTCGAGTATCGCCTTGCGGGCGCTGATGCCAATCCGTATCTGGTATTGGCGGCGATTCTGGTGGGGCTCGAACACGGGCTGGAAGCGGGCAAGGAGCCGATCCTGCCCCTGAACGAAGACCGCAGCAGCGGCATCGCCTTCCCGCTGGACATGCTTGAGGCCGTGCGCGCCATGCAGCACCAGCCGCAGCTGCGTGAAGGGCTGGGCGGCGAATTTGTCGATGTGTACTGCGAGAACAAGCGCCAGGATCATCTGGCCTTTATGCAGGAAATCAGTGCCCGGGAATATCGCTGGTTTATGTAAAAACCCATACAAGAGTTTTTGATCGCAACAATGCCTACTCCTGACAGCAGGTTTTCAGGTGAGAGCTGCTATACCTAATGATCAAATCAGATGCTGGTCAGTCAGGGCGATGAAAAATACAAGGTTCAATAGAGCTGCAACGGCTTTGCCGCTGTTGCTGTTCGTGCAGGTGGCACATGCTGATCAGCCTGCGGACTCACAATGGTTATTGCTGGCCAGCCCCTTTGTCTGGGCGCCCTCCATGAGCGGGCAGGCGGCGCTTGGCGGGGTCAATACCAAGGTTGATGTTCCGTTTGCGGATGTCTGGGAAAACCTGAGCACGGTATTTATGGGCAATCTGGAATTGACCAATCGCACACTGGGTTTTTATATCGACGGCGTCCACGCTAAAACCGATCAGTCCGAACGGGTGTACGGGCGCAAGGTGGGCCTGGCGATCACCCAGAGCACCCTGGCTGTCGGCACCTATTATCGGGCCTATGAGTATGAGTTGGGTGGCCAAACGATTTTTGGCGAGCCGCGCACCTGGCGTGTCGAACCTACGATCGGTGTGCGCTGGACCAAGCTGTCAACCAAGCTGGACATAGACTCGCTGGGGTTCAGCACCAAGAAAAAAACCGAGTGGACCGACCCGTTCGTGGGGCTGCGCATGCAGGCTGACCTGACCGACCGCTGGACCCTGTCCGGTGAAACCGACACCGGCGGGCTGGATACCTCCTCGAAGAAAACCTGGAATGCCCAGGGCTACCTGGGTTATCGCATGTACCTGGCCGATCACCCCACGATCATCCGCGTCGGCTATCGGGTTCTGGCGCAAAATTACCGCACCACCGACTTTACCGGCAACAAGTTCAAGTACGACGTGACCCAGCGCGGCCCGGTACTGGGCCTGTCCATGCGCTTCTGACAAGTACCGAGGAGACAAGGGAATGCAACTGCTCAAACACACCCGCAACCTGACGCTGGCCCTGGCGGGCTTTATGCTGGCGCTGCCGGTGGCTACTGCCTGTACCCGCCTGGTGTATCTGGGGGACAACGACAGGGTGATTACGGCGCGTTCGATGGACTGGAAAACCGACGTGGCCACCAACCTGTGGATCTTCCCCCAGGGCATGCAGCGCACAGGTGAAGTAGGGCCGGGGTCGCTGAAGTGGACATCAAAGTACGGCAGCGTGATTGCCAGCGGCTATGACATTTCCACCACCGACGGCGTCAACGAAGCGGGGCTGTCGGCTAACCTGCTGTGGCTGGTCGAGTCCGAGTACCCGCCGGTCAATCAGGGTAAACCGGGGCTGAGCATTGCCGCCTGGGCCCAGTATGTACTGGACAATTTCAGCAGCGTTGCCGAAGCGGTGGCGGTGCTCAAGACTGAACCCTTTACCGTGGTTACCGCCAATGTGCCGGGTGAAAGTCGCCTGGCGACCTTGCATCTTTCAATGTCCGATGCATCGGGTGACAGCGCCATCATTGAGTTTATCGATGGCAAGCAGGTGATCCACCATGATCGCAGCTATCAGGTCATGACCAACTCCCCGGCGTTCGATGCCCAACTGGCTATGAACGCCTACTGGCAAGCCATCGGCGGGACGGTAATGCTACCGGGTACCAATCGCTCGGCGGACCGTTTTGCCCGGGCCTCGTTTTACGTCAATGCGGTGCCGAAAAACCAGGACTCGCGCTTGTCGCTGGCCAGTGTATTCAGCGTGATCCGCAACGTTTCAGTGCCGTATGGCATCACCACTCCCGGCGAGCCGAATATTTCCTCGACGCGCTGGCGCTCGGTAATCGACCACAAGCAGGGGCTGTACTTTTTCGAGTCGGCCATTACACCAAACACCTTCTGGGTGGACTTGAACAAGATCGATTTCACCAGGGCTACAGGCGCGGTCAAAAAACTGGATCTGGGCCCGGACCAAAGCACCATTTACTCCGGGGAGGTTTCAAGCCGCTTCAAGGCCACTCCGGCCTTCAAGTTTGAAGGGGCGTAAGGGGTTAACCCTGTTCGGCTGTGTGCACCGGAACCAGACGAATTTCTACGCGTTGGCCTAATGCCCGTGCGGCGCTGGCCAGGGTGGCCAGGGTCATGCCTGGGTCATTCTGGTCGAGCGCCCGATCCACCGCCGTGCGGCTGGTATGCATGCGGTCGGCCAGGTTTTTTTTGCTGACGTGCTGCTCTTTCATGGCCTGGGTTATCTGCCAGGCAATAACGCGTTTGAGTGCGGCGGCCGAAACCTCTTCTGCAAGGCCTTGTTCCGAGAGAAAGTCGTCAAAGTCGGAGCCGATATGGTTATTCATGCGCTGTACCTCGTAGTTTTGCATGGCGCTGCCTGGCGGTTTGCAGATCCACCGCCGGGGCTTTCTGACTTTTCTTGATAAATCCGTGAAGCAGGATCATCTGTGAGCCGATTACCGTAAAGATTATACGGGCAATGACGCCATCCAGATCAGAGCGAACTTCCCACAGTTTTGGCTCCAGTTTGCGAACAACCGGCATGCCAATCGGCCAGCCAAGTTACACGGTCTTAATATCGGTGCCAATCAGTCGTCTTTGCTCGCGCCCAAGGCCGATTAACCATTCGCGAACGGGTTCGTTACCGGCTTCGGTGCGAAAAAATGCAACCGTCAGGATGGGAGGGATTCCAGTCATGAACTTGAGTGTACCTAAAATGGTACATCTATCAAGCGCGCCTGATCGCCAGATGACCAGTGGCTCAAGCCCGTGCGATCACCTGTCGTGCTTTTAAAACGTCTGCCCCATGGAGAACTGGAACACCTGTGTTTCTGCATCATCCGGTTTGCGGATGGGCAGCGCGAGGTTGACGCTCAGCGGGCCCATCGGGCTGTACCAGGTCACGCCCACCCCTACGGAACTGGCCATCTGGCTGAGGTCCACGCCGCCACAGCCGGTGGTGGTGCTCAGGTAGCATTTGTCCGAGTACACGCTGCCCACATCCCAGAACAGCGAGGTGCGCAGGGATTTGTTGTCCTTGATAAAGGGCATCGGGAACAGGTACTCGACCCCGCCGGTGATCATGATATTGCCGCCTAGCGCCTCGGTGTCGCGGTCGGAGTAGTACGCCTGCCCGGCGCTGCTATAGGTGCCGGTGGCCGGGGTGTTGCGCGGGCCCAGGGTGCCGCTTTCAAAACCGCGCACCGTGCCTTCACCGCCCGCAGTGTAGTTTTCATAGAATGGCAGGCCATCGGTGGAGCCATAGCCGTTGCCGTATCCCAGCTTGGTGTGAAAGCGCAGTGAGGTGGATGCACTGACGGGCAGGAAGGTCTGGCCGGTGTAGTCGATCTTGTAGAAGCTCAGGTCGCTGCCGGGCACCGTGACCATCAGGTTAAGGTTTTGCGCATAGCCGCGGGTAGCCAGGATGCCCTTGTTCAGGGTCGATTCCGACCAGCCCAGGTTGGCCTTGAAATTGGTAAATTCCTTGCCTTCGCGGTCGATAAAATCATAGATCTCGTCGGCACTGTAGGTGCCGGGCTCGATGCTGTCGTGCTGCGCGGTGAGGCCGAAATTGATCCGTGAGGTTTCATTGATCGGGTAGCCCAGGGTGGCACCGGCGCCATAACTGTTGATCGAGTAGTACGACACGCCATCGTCGTAGTAATCGTTGTAGTCGGTCTTGTTGTAGAACGCGTTGTAGCCAAGGCTGACGCCATCCTTGGTGAAGTACGGATCGGTAAAACCGATGTTGTACTTGCTCTGGTACTCGGAGCGGGTCAGGCCCAGGCTGGCGGAGTTGCCCGTGCCCAGAAAGTTGTTCTGGGTGATAGAACCACCAAGAATCAGGCCGGCACTCTGGGCAAAGCCGACGCTGGCAGTGATCGAGCCGGAAGACTGCTCTTCAACGCTGTAATTGACGTCAACCTGATCGTCGACTCCCGCCACCGCCGGGGTCTCGACGTTGACTTCCTTGAAGTAACCCAGGCGCTCAAGCCGCGTTTTGGACTGGTCGATCAGGTAGGTCGAAGCCCAGCCGCCTTCCATCTGGCGCATCTCTCGGCGCAAGACCTGGTCTTCGGTCTTGGTATTGCCGCGAAAGTTGATGCGGTTGGCATACGCGCGCTTGCCCGGGTCGACCACGAATTCGATATCTACCGTGTTGCCGTCCTTGCTTGGGACCGGCACCGCGTTGACGTTGGCAAAGGTATAGCCTTCGTTGCCCAGGCGGCGGGTGATCAGGTCCGAGGTGGAGGTCATCAGCTTGCGCGAAAATACCTGGCCCTTTTGTACCAGCAGCAAGGCGTGGATCTGATCTTCGGGTACTTTAAGGTCACCGCGCAGCGTAATGTCGCGCACGGTGTATTTGGCGCCTTCGCTGATATTGACGGTGATGAAGACCTGCTTTTTGTCCGGGCTGATCGACACCTGGGTCGACAGGATTTCCATATTGATATAGCCGCGGTCCATGTAGTACGAGCGCAAACGCTCCAGATCGCCGGACAGTTTTTCCCGGGCATACTTGTCATCGTTCTTGAAGAACGACAGCCAGTTGCTGGTCTTGAGGGTGAACTGATCGTCCAGCTCGGTCTGGTCGAAGACGGTATTGCCCACCACATTGATGTGCTTGATCGCGGCCACTTCGCCTTCGTCGATCCTGATCTTGAGGCCGACGCGGTTGCGCGGCTGGGCCACCACCTCGGCGTCCACCGCGGCCGAGTAACGCCCCTGGGCTACGTACTGACGCAGCAGCTCATTGCGTACACCTTCGAGTGTGGCGCGCTGGAACACTTCGCCTTCGGCCAGCCCCGATTGCTTGAGGCCTTTCATCAGGTCATCGGTGGAGATCGCCTTGTTGCCCTCGATGTCGATACTGGCAATGGACGGCCGCTCAACTACGGTGATCACCAGGACGTCGCCGTCGCGGCCCAGCTGAATATCTTGAAAGAATCCGGTCTTGAACAGTGCGCGTGTGGATTCCACCAGTTGCTGGTCATCGACCTGTTCGCCAACGTTCAAGGGCAGGGCACCGAACACGCTGCCGGCGGACACCCGCTGCAGGCCGTTGATGCGGATATCGGCAATCTTGAAGCCCTGGGCGTGGGCCAGTGAGGCATTGAGCAGCAGTGCAACCGAGCAGAGCAGGCGCGCAAAATTCATGTAGATCATTTATCCAGGACACATCGACAAACAGCACAAGCAGGCTGGTGGAGGTCCAGCATAAAAGCTCGGGGCGTATGGTGCGGTTAACCGAGTGTCAAGTTAGGTAAAGGTTGGCTGCAGGCAATGACGCTGCGGGCCGCAAGGACGATAATGGGCAGATCCCCCCTTCAAGAGTTCGCCATGATCCGTGTATTGCTCGTCGACGATGACCAGGAACTGACCGGTTTGCTCAGTGAGTATCTGGAGCGCGAAGGCTTTGAAGCGACTGCGGTGCATACCGGCGAGGAGGGCGAGGTGCAGGCGCTGTCCGGGCAATACAGCATTGTGGTGCTGGATGTGATGCTGCCGCGACTGTCGGGGATCGAAGTGCTGCGGCGCATTCGCGCGCGCAGTCAGGTGCCGGTGGTGTTGCTCACTGCCCGTGGCGACAACATCGACCGCATCACCGGCCTGGAGCTGGGTGCCGATGACTATGTGCCCAAACCCAGCTCGCCGGGGGAGCTGGTGGCGCGTTTGCGCGCCATCATGCGCCGGGTGCAGCCGGCGGAGCAGGCCACCACCGAGGTGATCAAGACCGGCCCGCTGGTATTGTGGCCCGGCAAGCGCCAGGCGCTGTGGCAGGGGCGGGAGCTGGGGGTAACCAGCACCGAGTTCAGCCTGCTCGAAGAGCTGGCCCGCAGTGCCGGGCAAGTGGTGAGCAAGCAGGACTTGTCGCTCAATGCCCTGGGCTGCCCGTTGACCCGCTATGACCGGCGTATCGACGTCCATATCAGCAGCATCCGCCAGAAGCTCGGCCCGCGGCCTGACGCCAAGGCGTGGATTCAGAGCGTGCGTGGGCTCGGCTATCTGTTGATCGCGGAATGATGAAACCCAGCCGGCTGTTCTGGAAACTGTTCCTGGCCTTCTGGCTGGCTACCAGCCTGACGTTTTTTGTCGGTATCGGCATTATTACCTTGAGTCGCCAGGGCCCTGGCAATCCGCATCTGGATACCATTCTTGAAAGCGAGGAACAGTTGCTGCGCCAATTTGGTGTCGAGGCCGGCAAGCAGTTGCTGCAGGTATGGCACCACCCCGATGACGAGGCCATTGCAGTGTATGACAGTGGCGGCCGACTGCTGGCCGGGCTGCCGATCGTGAATCCGGCGTTTGAGCGCACGGTGATCAGCAAGGAAGGCCTCAGCCTGTCTCTCAGGTCGACGCGAGTACCGGGTAATGGTGGTGGCGGGGAAGGAGGGCCGGGGCTGATGCCATTGCTTATCGGCACCGTGATGAGCGCGCTGTTCAGCAGCTTTATGGCTTTTTATCTGGCCTGGCCGCTGGCTTATTTGCGCCGGGCGATGAGCGATGTGGCCCAAGGGCGATTCGAAACCCGGGTAAAGCCGTTTATGGGCGCGCGACGTGATGAAATTGTCGACCTGGCCGAAGACTGCGACCGTATGGCCAACCAACTCAAGCTGCTGGTTGATGCCCAGCAACACTTGTTGCATGACATCTCCCATGAATTGCGTTCGCCCCTGACACGCATGCAGGCCGCCATCGGGTTGTTGCATCAAAACCCGTCCCGCGCCGATATGGTCGAACGCATCGAGCGCGAATCGCAGCGCATGGACACCCTGATCGAAGCCCTGCTGACCCTGGCCCGGGTGCAGGGGCGGCCCGAGAGCATCGCACGCGAGCCGGTGGACATCATCGAGTTGTTGCACTTGATAGTCGAAGACGCGCAGTTCGAAGCGGGCATCAAGGGTTGTCGGGTGATCCTGGAAGGGTGCCCGTCCTTTGTCAGCCGGGTCAGTGGCGAGTTGTTGTATCGCTGCTTTGAGAACGTGATCCGCAATGCAGTGCGCCATACCCGTGCCGACAGCACGGTGCTGGTAATGGCTGAAGCCAGCCCGGCGGGCCACTGCCTGACAGTACGGATCAGCGATCAGGGTCCGGGTGTTGAAGAATCGCGGTTGCAGCGGATTTTCGACCCGTTTGAGCGGGGTGTCAGTGAGACGGGTAGCGGTTTTGGCCTGGGTCTGGCGATTGCTTCAAGGGCGGTGGAAATGCACGGCGGCAGCATCAAGGCGAGCAACCTGCCGGGAGGCGGCTTGAGCGTGGCAATCACCTTGCCGCTGTAGATACTCTGTTGCAGGTCAAGCCCTATTGTGGGAGCGAGCCTGCTCGCGAACGACCTTCGCGAGCAGGCTCGCTCCCACAGTTGCAGTGTTCCTGTAGATACTACGGGATCGCCGGGGATCTTTACACGAAATTACATTGCCTTGACGGCCCTGTACGCCATGCCCCCGTAGACTTTACCGCTCAATATCGAGCGGAGTTGGGCATGTTTCTGGTGCATAAAAAAGGGTTCGTTGCTGGCAAGAAAATGGTCGATGGCCTGGTGCCTTATGACTTTTTTTGCGAGGACAATCCGGCCATCAATCTGTTTGTGTTTACCGGTGCCGGCGCGTTGGGCAAACCGGTAGAAGAGCAGACGCTATGGGGCTTTACCCGCCTTGAACGCTTTGAAGCGCTGAGCAGTACCCTGGTCGCCAACAAAAAGAACCAGGGCTGGTTTCAAAGCGTCAATGTGCTCACCGGGCCCGCACAGAACGGCACCCAGACAGTGAAGTTCCAGCGGGTGCTGAAGATCATCAAGCATGTCAGCGTCAACAATCGCGTAGCCAGCAAGGCGGGCTACGAGATCCTGACCGAAGAGGGCGACACCTACTTCACCCTCAGGCATGCAGCGGGGCATAGCGCCCAGACCGTGATTTACGCCGCCGATCAGTGACCCAGCGGATTGCGGCTGTGGCTGCCGTTGACCAGACGCTCGATACCCAGCGGGTTGGCGTTTTTCAGCGCATCCGGCAGCAGGCTGTCAGGGTAGTTCTGGTAGCACACCGGGCGCAGGAAACGGTCGATGGCCAGGGTGCCGACCGAGGTGCCACGGGCATCTGACGTCGCCGGGTAAGGCCCGCCATGCACCATCGCGTCACACACCTCGACACCGGTAGGGTAGCCATTGAGCAGCAGGCGCCCGGCCTTGTGCTCCAGCACGGGCACCACCTCGGCGAAGGCTTCAAGGTCGCCAGGTTCAGCAATCAGCGTAGCTGTCAGCTGCCCATGCAGGCTGTGCAGCGCTTGCAGCAACTGCGCCTTGTCCGCGACCTCGACCACCAGGGTGGTTGGCCCGAAGACTTCCTCCTGCAACACCTCGGCACCACCGATCAACAGGCTGGCACTGGCCTGGAACAACTGCGGGCTGGCCTGGTTGCCCTGTTGCGGCGCACCGGCAAGGTGGCGGATGCCATCGACCTGGGCCAGACGCTGGATGCCTTTGCTGTAACTGGCCAGGCCCCCGGCGTTGAGCAGTGTTTGCGCCGGTTGAGCACTGAAGAACTGGCCAAGCGCGGCGACAAAGGCGCTGAATTCGGGGGAGCGGATACCCAGTACCAGACCGGGACTGGTACAGAACTGCCCGGCGCCAAGCATCACCGAACTGCCCAGCTCCTGTGCGATCTGCTCGCCACGCTTGAGCAGTGCCTGGGGTAATACCAGCACCGGGTTGATGCTCGACATCTCGGCAAACACCGGGATTGGCTGGGGTCTGGCGGCGGCCATATCGCACAGGGCGCGACCACCGGACAACGAACCGGTAAAGCCGACGGCCTGAATCGCCGGGTGCTTGACCAGCGCTGCGCCCACACCCGCGCCGAAGATCATATTGAATACACCGGCGGGCATGTCGGTGCGCTCGGCAGCGCGAACTATGGCCAGGGCAACTTGTTCAGCAGTTGCCATATGCCCGCTGTGTGCCTTGAACACCACCGGGCAACCTGCGGCCAGTGCCGAAGCGGTATCACCGCCAGCGGTGGAGAACGCCAGCGGGAAGTTGCTGGCGCCAAACACGGCCACCGGGCCCACGCCGATGCGGCATTGACGCAGATCTGCGCGCGGCAGGGGCTGACGGTCCGGTAGCGCCTGATCGATGCGTGCGCCATAAAAATCGCCGCGCCGCAGTACGTTGGCGAACAGACGCATCTGCCCGCTGGTGCGTCCCCGCTCGCCCTGGATCCGGGCGGCAGGCAGGGCGGTTTCGCGACAGACGATGGCAACAAAGTCGTCACCCAGCGCGTCTATTTCTTCGGCGATAGCTTCCAGAAACTCGGCCCGGCGTGTGGCCGGCAAACTGCGAAAGGCCGGGAAGGCGGTATTGGCCGCGCTGACAGCGGCATCCACTTCGGTTTCGGTGGCCTGCACAAACGCGTATGGCAATGCCTCGCCAGTACTGGCATCCACGCTGTACAGGTGAACGGTGCCGGCGCCGCTGCGCTGACCGCCAATAAAGTTCTGGCCGGTGATGGGGAACATAGGGATTTCCTTTAGGTGGGAAGGCAGAGACGCGCTGTTGCGAGACGAATCATGTCGCCGCTGACGAGCGCAGCGAGGCTGCGGCAAGGCCCGAAGGGCCTTGAACAGGCAGGGGCCGCTAGCAGCCTCGCTGCGCTCGTCAGCGGCTACAGGGGATTGCCACCCAAGTACAGGCAGTGGCAGCGTTTTCGCCGCCTATTGTCGTTATAAGTTGCACCGCAGTTATCCCGATAGCGAGCCATAAGGGCTCTTTCAGGCGACCACTGTAGGTTTTGTCGGGGGCACTGCCCAATGACGAATATTGATTGGCCGATAACCAGCGCTCATCCCTCAGGCGCGCGCGGCATCCCAAGTGCTCATCACCTGGGTGATCGCAGCGTCCAGTACGGCATGGGCTACACCATCCCGGGCCAGGGTGGTCAGGCCCAGCAGAAAACTCTCGAACACCGTGGCCAGCGCTCGCGGATCAGTCTGGGCGGCAAGCTCACCCTCGCGGATGGCGCGCTCGACACAAGCCATAAACCCGGCCCGGTTACGCGCCCTCGCTTCGGCCAGAGGGGCGCTTATCGCCACCGCTTGAGCTGAACTGGCACTCATCAGCCCCAGAGCGACCAGACAACCCCGTGGGTGACCCGGCTCACATTGCATTTTGGCGGAGCTGCGCAACGTTCGCTCGATCGCTTCGCGTGGGGGCAGGTGAGTGTCGAACAGGCTTTCGGTGACCCTGCCATGGCTGTTCAGGTAGCGCGTCATGACCTCTTTGAACAGCGCCTCCTTGGAGCCGAAAGCTGCGTAAAAGCTGGGCGCGGAAATGCCTGAGCCCATATTGGCCTTGAGCTGGCTCAGCGATGTCGAGTCATAACCGTGCTCCCAGAACAGGTGCATGGCCTGGGTGATTGCCGCGTCCCGATCAAATGTGCGCGGGCGTCCCATCTGTGCCATTTGAGTCTCCTTCGTAGCGAGATATAAATACTAGTCGATACAAAAGTCATTGACCAATATTTCCCGTCGCCCTACATTTGTACCTATCGATACATAACTAGCAGGAGCAGGGCATCCATGGGCAAAGAGCAAAACACCACTGAGCGATTACCCATGGGCGCGCTGCTGGCGCTGGCCATGACCGGTTTTATTTGCATTGTTACCGAGACCTTACCCGCAGGCCTGTTGCCGCAAATCAGCAGCGGCCTGCAAGTGTCATCGGCGCTGGCGGGGCAGATGGTTACGGTCTACGCGCTGGGCTCCCTGCTGGCGGCGATCCCGTTGACCATCGCGACCCAGGGCTGGCGGCGTCGCAACGTACTGCTGCTGACGATTGTCGGGTTTCTGCTGTTCAATTCGATTACCGCGTGGTCGTCTCAGTACGGCGTGACCCTGATTGCACGTTTTTTTGCCGGCGCATCAGCCGGGTTGGCCTGGAGCCTGCTGGCAGGTTATGCGCGGCGCATGGTTGCCCCGCAGTTGCAGGGCCGGGCCATGGCGGTGGCGATGGTGGGCACGCCGATTGCCCTGTCACTGGGTGTGCCATTGGGCACCTGGCTGGGTGCGCTGGTAGGGTGGCGTACGGCATTTGGCCTGATGTCGGCCTTGACCCTGGTGCTGATGGCCTGGGTAGTGCTCAAGGTGCCTGATTACCCAGGGCAGTCTGCTTCGCAACGTATCGGCTTGCGACAGGTGCTGCTGACACCGGGAGTGCGCTCCGTGCTTGCCGTGGTACTGACCTGGATGCTGGCGCACAACATGCTCTACACCTATATCGCGCCTTTCGTGGCATCGGCGGGCCTTGCCGATAAGGTCGATAGTGTGTTGCTGGTCTTCGGATTGGCGGCGCTGCTGGGAATCTGGCTGACCGGGCGACTGGTAGACCGGCATCTGCGCAAGGCAGTCATGGCTTGCCTGGCGACATTTGCTGCGATTTCGCTGCTGTTCGGTTTCTTCTCGCAGTCGGTGGCTGTCGTATATGCAGGGATTTTTGTTTGGGGGTTGTCCTTCGGCGGTGCCGCCACCCTGCTGCAAACCGCTCTGGCCGATGCGGCAGGCGAGGGCGCCGATGTTGCGTTGTCGATGAACGTGGTGGTGTGGAACAGCGCCATTGCCGCGGGGGCATTGACCGGTGGCATATTGCTCGATCAATTCGGGGTGAACGTCTTCCCCTGGGTGTTGCTGGTGTTGTTGCTGGTCGGGCTGGGGATCGTGTTCAGTGCCCGTGCCCATGGTTTCCCGCAAGGGCACCGGCAGGCGGGGGCGGCGGTTGTCGGTCATTAGGCCGATAGCCGTGTTGGTCAGGCAGCGACTACCAATCGTGCCCGGTTTCCAACGCGTTATCAGCTGACCTGGCCACCACCTTCAAGTACATCATCTTCGGTATTCAGGGCCGTGATTACGGCGATGCGCAACCCTTCCACCTGGGTGGCCAGTGCCATGGACGGGCCACCAGCCACCACCGCCTGTTGCGGCAGAGGCGGGACGTGGATAAAACCACCGCGTACGCCGGTCCCGGCCAATGCATGCTGTAGGCAATAGAACACCTGATTGCAGACAAAGGTGCCCGCCGTATGGGAAACCGACGCGGGAATCCCGCCGGCCCGGATCGCCCGCACCATTGCCTTGAGCGGCAAGGTACTGAAATACGCCGCTGGCCCTTGCGCCACCACGGGTGTATCGATCGGTTGATAGCCAAGGTTGTCAGGGATGCGGGCGTCGTTGATATTGATCGCTACCCGCTCGATGCAGATGTCCGTGCGACCGGGGCCAAGCCCGACGGCGATCACCAGCGTCGGGGTGAACTCCTGCAGAAGTTGGCTCAGTCGCTCGGGCGCTCCGGCAAACGTACAGGGCAACTGACGGGCGATGATCTGCATATCGCCCTGCAAGGTGCCGTCCAGAAGGCGTACGGCCTCCCAGGACGGGTTGACGGTGTCTTGGTCGAACGGTTCGAAACCGGTCAGCAGTACAGTGCGCATGCTGTTCTCACATCAGTACGTAAAGAAGCACGATATTGACCACCAGCATCATCAGAGCGGTGGGCATTTGAGCCTTGATCACGGCGTATTTGTCCGGCAGCTCCAGCAGGGCCACGGGCACGATATTGAAGTTGGCTGCCATTGGCGTCATCAGCGTGCCGCAGTAGCCGGAAAACATGCCGATTGCCGCCATGACAGCCGGGTTGGCATCGTAGATGCCGACCAGTACCGGCACGCCGACCCCGCCGGTCATGACCGGGAATGCAGCAAAACCGTTGCCCATGATGACCGTGAACAGCGCCATGCCCAGCACGTAGACCATCACCGCTACCAGGCGATAGTCCATGTTGATATAGGCGGTGGTGACATGAGCAACGGCGGTACCGACCCCGGCGTCATTGAACAGCAGGCCAAGCATGGCCAGCATTTGCGGCAGCACCATGGTCCAGCCCAGGGCTTCGGTCAGGCGGCGCGATTCACGCAGGCCTTGCAGCGGCGTATCACGGGTCAGGATGCAGGCCAGAACCAGGGCCACCATGCAGCCGATGCCCAGGGACACGAAGGTGGTGTTTTTCGGGTCAAGCAGCGGTACGCCACCGATCTGGGTGTTTTTCAGCAGGATCGAACCGATCACGGTCACCAGCGGAATCGACAGGGCCGGGATAAACAGCTTGTGCCCCAGACGGCCAGCACTGGCCCGTGCAGCCTTGACATGCAACTCGGCGTGGGTGCCTCGGCCAACACCGCCAATGCCGGCAATGCCGGCCATGACCAGCACGCCAATACCTACCACGAACGGCGAAAGGCGATCGCCAATCAGGAACACCATGGCGAACAACGCCCAGAACAGGCCACTGGTCCAGCGTTTGGGGTGGGTGCGGTCTGTCAGGATCATGCCCGCGGTGATCAGCAGCAGCACTCCCGCCAGCCAGTAGAAGTACTCAATAGAAATAATCATCGTGCCAGCTCCTGAGCTGCGTCAACTTCTTCCCGGGCAACTTCGGCCATGCTGCGCTCCAGCATCAGGTCAAAGCGATACAGGCGCAGGGCATGCACGATAAAGGCGCAAATCGCCGTCGGAATTCCCCAGAAAGCGATGTGCAGCGGCTCGACATCAAGCCCCGAACCCAGCAGGAAGGTGTGCATCAGCGCGATTGCGCCGAAGGCCACAAACACGTCTTCACCAAAAAACAAACCGATGTTGTCGGTGGCGGCACACATGGCCAGGACTTTCTGCCGCACAGGAGCAGGCAGCTTGCCGTACTTGTTCTCGGCTGCGCCTTCGGCCATCGGGGCCAGCAGCGGGCGGACCATTTGCGGATGCCCGCCCAGACTGGTCAGGCCTACAGCAGCGGTGGTCTCACGCACGAACAGGTACATAATCAGCAACCGGCCGACCGTTGCGCGCTGGAAGCTGGCGATCCAGTTTTGCGCGTGCAGACGCAGGCCGTGACGCTCCAGCAAGCCGATCACGGCCAGGGGCAGCAGCAGAATCAATTGCAGGGCGCGGGTTTGCAGGAAGCCTTCACCCATTTCACTGATGATTTTTTCCAGCGGGAAGTTGGCAGCAAGGCCGGTGACGATAGCCGCCGCGCTGACCACCAACAGTGGGTTAAAGCGCAGCACAAAGCCGATGATGATGACGAACACGCCAATCAAGGGCCAAAGGTTTACGACGGTTTGCATGAGGGGGCAATCCCTTTAGCTGATTGCCGCAGCACCAGGGCAGGCTGGTGAGGGCAAGTCGAAAGCGGTCAGGCACACTTTCGAAAAATCGGTACGCTGCCGGACTCAGCGTGTTTTTTTATTGTTGAGACCCTATGGGCCTCATTGCCCGATATGGTTGGTGGCTTTGGGTTGTGCGTCCAGTCAATAAAAGTTGTCACCCCCGAACAGAAAAGTTTTATCAATCACCGACTTAAGCCGACTGGCCTGTCCCTGCGGCAAGGGTTTACAGTGCTGCCCTGGTTTTGATTGGGTGGGGCGTCCTGTATGAATATGCGATTTCTTCTGACATTCGTCTGGGTAGCGCGCCTTGGCAGTTTTCGGCTGACCGCCGAAAAGTTATCCAGTACCCAGGCAGCCATTTCGAGCCGTATTTCAGTCCTCGAAACCGAGCTTGGCGTGCAGTTGTTCCAGCGCGATTCCCGTGGTGTCAACCTCACCCGTGAAGGCCATCAGGTGCTGGGTTACGCCGAAGAAATGCTGGCCACCCAGCAACGCCTTCTGCAATCGCTGGGGCAGGCGGACAGGTTTGCCGGGCGCCTGCGCATCGGCGTGATGGACACGGTTATCCATAGCTGGCTGAGCGATCTGATCAGTGCGCTGAGCCGCGACTACCCCCAGGTAGAGGTTGAACTGACCGCCGATACGGCGCTGAACCTTAATGAACAATTGCTTAAAGGTCAGCTGGACCTGATTTTTCAGACGGATTTATTGCGTGCCGACGGCGTGCGCAATGTACAACTGGCCAGTTACCCGTTGAGTTGGATTGTGGCCAGGGACGCAGCTCTGAACCGCAGCTACCGTGACCTGGCGGATCTTTGCGAGGAGCGCTTGCTGACCTTTTCACGCTTGTCGCGGCCGCATCAGGACATGCTCAATTTTCTGCATCAGCACGATATTGCCGCGCCACGCATCAGCTGCATCAACTCGGTGGCGGCGATTATCAAACTGGTGGCGGACGGCTTTGGCATCGGTGCCCTGCCGCCGGTACTGGTCAGTCGCGAATTGCAGAGCGGGGCCATGATTGCGTTGCCGATCGAGACTGCACCGGGCTTTGCGGTATACGCCAGTTGGCGCACGGGGGCGGGGCTGGAGCTGAATGAGGCGGTGGTCAACCTGAGTCAGGCGGTTGTTGCCGAGTACCAACACAGCGTTGAGCCTGGGCATTTTGTGCTGCCGGGCATCTGATCCGTATTTTTTCGCGTTATCTGCACCTGTTATGTGTGCAGTTTGCGGCGCAAAATTTCCTCCAACCTTCCGAGACAGACGAGGACGCGACTACACAGCAGCACCTGTGTGTGGTCGGCAGCTGTTCTGCGCCTGTTTTATGACGAACGACTGACGGGGAAACATCATGAACAAGATGGCTTGGTTTTTGGGCGGTTTTTTGGTGCTGACCATCGGCATCGGTATTTTGGCGACAATTCCGCCGGGTTGATATTTCATCCTGTCCTCCACACGGCTTGTAGCAGCTGACGAACGCAGCCTCGTTCCTCGGCAGCTGCTAGGTCTGAAGGGAATTTTAACTGTGGGAGCGAGCCTGCTCGCGAAAGTCGTTCGCGAGCAGGCTCGCTCCCACAGGGAGGGTTGACCGGCAACAGAGTATCTACAGGGGAGGCTGGCGCTGCCCCCCTATAATGCCTGCTCTATATCCGCCAGCAAATCGGCGACATCCTCCAGCCCCACCGCCAGACGCACCAATCCTTCACTTATTCCGTGTCGTGCCCGTTCCTCCAGGGTGTAGGTAGAGTGGGTCATGCTCGCGGGATGCTGCGCCAGTGACTCGGCCCCCCCCAGGCTGACCGCACGGCTGAACAATTGCAGGGCATTCATAAAGCGCTGTCCTGCAGCCATGCCGCCCTTGAGCTCAAAGGCAATCATGCCCCCCGGCAGTTTCATCTGCCGGGATGCCAGCTCGTATTGCGGGAAAGAGGGCAGGCCGGGGTAGGCCACCCATTCCACGGCAGGGTGATCCTGCAACATATGCGCAATGGCCTGGGCGCTGCTGCAATGGCGGTCCATGCGCAGGGCCAGGGTCTTGATGCCGCGCATCAGCAAATGCGCATCATGGGGCGACAAGACTGCCCCGGTCAGGTCCTTCAAGCCTTGCAGACGGATCCGGTCAGCCAGGAGCTGGCTGGTGACCACCATGCCAGCGGTGATATCACTGTGCCCGCTCAGGTACTTGGTGGCCGAATGCACCACCACGTCGGCGCCCAGTTCCAGTGGACGCTGCAGATAGGGCGTGCAGTAGGTGTTGTCGATCACCACGAGCAGGTTGTCATGTGTGTGGGCAATCCGCGCTACGGCAGGGATGTCCACCAGTTGCATGTTCGGATTGGCCGGCGTCTCGAAGTAGATCATGCGGGTTGCAGGGCTGATCGCGGCTTGCAGTTCGGCCGGGTTGGCCATGTCCACATGTTTGACTACCACCCCGAATTCACCGATGCCGTGGTGCAGCAGGGCAAAGGTGCAGCCATACAAGGTGCGGTTGACGATGATTTCATCGCCGGGCCGCAGCAGGGTCCAGAATGTTGCGGCGATCGCGCCCATGCCGGAACTGAACGCCACACCCGCTTCGCCGTTTTCCAGCGCCGCCATGCGTGCTTCCAGCAGGGCCAGGGTGGGGTTGGAAATGCGGGTGTAAAAATGCCCGTGCTCTTCACCGGAAAAACAGCCTGCGCCGTATTCGGCCGTGGCAAAGGCAAAGGTTGAGGTCATATAAACAGGGGGGATTACCGCGCCGTTGTGTTCCAGCGGGTTATAACCGTAGTGGATGGCGCGAGTAGAAAAGCCGAAGTTGTTGTTCTTATCGTTCATGGTGAACTCTCCGATATTTCCTACAATGCTATGCTTTAAATGAACGTGGAAAATTCCAAATTTACCTGTAAATACACCACTTACCAGAACAAAAAACCGCCACGCTGACCGCTAGGGGCAAAACATGCCAAACGCTCTGGACAGAACCGATAAAGCCTTGCTTTGCGCACTGCAGGGCAATGCCCGACTTACCGTTGCAGAGTTGGCCGAGAGTGTCTCACTGACCACCTCGCCGTGTTGGCGACGGGTCAAAATGCTGGAAGAGAGCGGGATCATTACGGGCTATCAGGCGGTTCTTTCGCCAAAGGAACTGGGATACGGGGTCACGGCGTTTGTCAGCATCATGATGGCCTCTCACTCGCAAGAACTGGCCAGAAGCTTTGAACAACGGTTATTGGAAATTCCCGAAATCGTCGCGTGTCACAACGTGTCGGGTCGTTACGACTTTTTATTGGAAGTCGTGGCCAGGGATCTCGAATCCTTTGGCGAATTTGCCCGTGAAGTCCTGCAGACATTGCCCGCGGTCAAAGAGATTTACTCGAGTTTTTCGTATAAGTCGGTCAAGCCAAGGCGAGAGGTGCCTGTTGAAGGTTGAGTGCATCAAGGGTGCATTCAAGTCTTATCTGTAAAATAACTTTTCGATGAGTTGTAAGTGTTTTCTTTGAGTAGAGTAGTTCTGGCCTGATTACTCTTTTTGTGACGGCAGGTGCGTGTTTTTAGTGCTTGGCTTTTACTTTTAATTACATTGATTAAGAGTAAATCCCCATGTTGAACCGCGAAGTAATGCTCCAGCTGTTCCCCAAAAGTACGGCCTGCGTCGATCTGTATTTGCCCCTTGTGCAGGCCGTTAGCCGTCAAGTGTTGATCAATACCCCCCGACGCCTTGCTGCATTTCTAGCTCAGGTAGGCCATGAAAGTGCAGGGTTCACGGTACTTGTCGAAAACCTTAATTACAGTGCCGGTGGCCTCGCGGCCACCTGGGGCTCCCGCTTTGCGCAGAAGGATGGCGAAGGTCAATACATTACCGTAACGGACGGCAATCGCTCCCGGCGCGTACCCAATGCTGACGCGCTTATGCTTCAGCGCCGGCCGCAGGCGATTGCAAACCGGGTCTACAGCAACCGCCTGGGCAATGGCTCAGAGGCGTCGGGGGAAGGCTGGTTATATCGGGGCAGGGGATTGATTCAAGTCACCGGTAAAACCAACTACTGCCAGTGCAGCCAGGGGTTGTTCGGGGATGAGCGCTTGCTCACCAGCCCGCAACTGCTGCAAGAGTGGCAATGGGCAGTGGCGTCGGCGGGCTGGTACTGGAACTCGCGCAGTATAAATACCCTGGCAGACGGGGAGGATTTTGAACGCGTAACAAGAGCTATCAATGGTGGTCTCAATGGTCACGCCCAGCGTGCGGCGCTATACCGCAAGGCACTGGTTTTATTGCACGCCTGAGCGGTTCAATCAGGCCATAATGCCCGCGCAGTTTGTTCGCAGCCATCAGGAGCCATAGATCAGTGATGTTCGAGATAAAGCCGATTAACCCCGAGACATATCGTCAGCAAACTCGCCGCAGTACGCTGTATATCGCGTTGACGTTTGTCTTGCTGGCGCTGCTGTTGTCAGGTGTGCTGGTCATGGTTTTGGGTGTCGCCGGTGGCGACAATTTTCGCCTGAATCTGGCCGGGGTCATTGTTGCCCTGATCACGACCTTCCTGCTGGTGCGCTACCTGTTCTGGTCTCAACCCTGGATGGCGCCCGCAGTCTACGGCTGGCAACTCAAGCGTAGCCTGATGAAGGTCACCAATGTCATGCATCACGTAACGGCGGGAGTCATGGCGGGAGATGTGGCGGCGATGAAGCTGCTGCGCTTCTATCATCTGGGCGTGACCCAGATGTACCAGCTGGACGCCAATTCCAGCGCGTTAAGCCAAATGGTTCGCGAGATCGATTTGCACAAGGCACGTCTTGAAGCACTGGGCATCGACACCGGGCAGACCCGGCTCGATCCGCAGTGGATTGATGCGGTGAAAAAATTTGCGCCGCTGAAGTAATGCTGCTCACCAGATCTGCGCTGTTTGAGTGGGAGCGAGCCTGCTCGCGAAGTTCGTAAACGACAGGCTTTCTTTACGCGATAATGGCGATGATCGGGAGGTCTTCGCGAGCAGGCTCGCTCCCACCGTTGGGGCACGCGAGCCTTATGGGTGGGTTCAGCTTACGACGCGATAGCACGGCTCATAGGCCGCACCGCCTGGCAGTTTCATACGGTGCTGCTCAACAAATGCCTGCAGCAGTTTGTCCAGAGGTTTCATCACGGCAGCGTCACCGTGGATCTCGTAAGGCCCGTATTGCTCGATCAGATGGATGCCTTTCTCTTTTACGTTACCCGACACAATCCCGGAGAAGGCCTGACGCAGGTTGATGGCCAATTCATGTGCTGGCATGTCGCTGCGCAGTTTCAGGCTGGCCATGTTGGCGTGGGTCGGGTCGAACGGGCGCTGAAAGCCTTCGTCGATTTTCAGTAACCAGTTGAAGTGGAAAGCGTCGTTGCGCTCGCGGCGGAATTGTTTAACCTCCTTGAGCCCGGCGGTCATATGACGGGCCACTTCGGCCGGGTTGTCGATGATGATCTGATACTGCTGTTGCGCTTCTTCACCCAGGGTAGCGCCGACAAACTCATGCAGTTGCTGCAGATAGGGTTCGGCTTCCTTGGGGCCGGTCAGGACAACCGGGAACGGCACATCTTTGTTCTCCGGGTGCATCAGAATGCCCAGCAGGTACAGGAATTCTTCTGCCGTGCCAGCACCGCCCGGGAAGATAATCACCCCGTGACCGACCCGCACAAAGGCCTCAAGACGCTTTTCGATATCCGGCAGAATGACCAGTTCATTGACGATGGGATTCGGCGCTTCGGCAGCAATGATGCCCGGCTCGGTCAGGCCCAGATAGCGGCCACCGGTCAGACGTTGTTTGGCGTGGGAAATGGTGGCGCCCTTCATTGGCCCTTTCATCACACCGGGACCGCAGCCGGTACAGATATCCAGGCTGCGCAGGCCCAGTTCGTGGCCGACCTTTTTGGTGTATTTGTACTCTTCGGTATTGATGGAGTGGCCACCCCAGCACACCACGATTTTCGGTTCGACGCCCGGGCGCAACGTGCGGGCATTGCGCAGCAAGTGGAACACGTAGTCGGTGATGCCCGCCGAGCTGCTCAGGTCAATGCGAGGGCTGTCCAGGCCGCTCTGGGTATAGACGATGTCGCGCAGGGCGCTGAAGAGCATTTCACGGGTACTGGCGATCATTTCGCCATCGACAAATGCATCGGCAGGGGCGTTGAGCAGTTCAAGCCGCACGCCGCGGTCTTGCTGGTGAATCCGCACCTCGAAGTCCTGATAGGCCTCAAGGATGGTCTTGGCGTTATCGACGTGAGCGCCGGTGTTGAGGATAGCCAGTACGCACTGGCGGAAAAGCGTGTAGCTGGTGCCTGAGCCAACCTCGCTCAGCTGTTGTACTTCACGTTGGGAAAGTGTTTCCAGGCTGCCTTTCGGGCTGACCGAGGCGTTGATGACTTGTCTTTGGACCATTGCGAGCTTCCTTGAGCGGGGTCGAAAAATTGCTTGGCGCAGCTTTTGAATTCATGTCATCAGTGCGAGCGAGGCGTCCCGACTCTTGCGTCTTTGGATTGCATTTCTGTAAGCATAGTAGCCTTGGTCCTGTAATTAAAAGAGCCGCAGTTAACTCCAGTTACAGTACCAGCAGTGAGCACGGCAGCGATAAGGTAACCTCGCAAGTCACTGAAACAGAAAAAGGACGGGCAGATGATCATCACCACCACTCACAGCATTGACGGCAGAAAAGCCACTGAATACCTGGGGATTGTCAGTGCCGAATCGGTTCACGGCATCAATGTGGTACGAGATTTTTTTACCGGAGTACGCGACTTTTTTGGTGGACGCTCTCAGACGCTGGAGCGAGCACTGAAAGAAGCGCGAGCAGAGGTCACGGACGAAATTCGAGACAGGGCTAAAGCCATGGGAGCGGATGCGATTATGGGGCTGGGGTTTGAAATCAGCATGCCGTCAGGGCGTGGCGGCATGCTGGTGGTGTTTGCCACGGGCACGGCTGTGCGCTTGAACTGAGGCACCAGGATTCGACCGCACAGGGCGGTCGAATGGGCTTTACGAATTAAACCGTTTTCGCCAAAGGTACGCCTGCAGTGGTTTTGGACAGCGCGTCCTGCAGTTTTTGCTCTTGTTCCGGGGACAGGGAGGTACGCAGGACCTTGCCCTTGAAGTCCGAGTCTTCCAGTTCCTTCAGCACTTTTTCCGGCTGGAATTTGCGCAGCAGAACGAACAGGGCCGAGGAATCATTCGGAATGGTCTCGCTCAATGACTTGATGAAATCATCATCGATCCCGTAATCGCTCAATGAGCCCGACAAAGCGCCGGTACCGGCACCCAGTGCGCCGCCGATGGCAAAGCCTGCCAGCGGGTTGAGAAACAGCAGCCCGACCAGTGCGCCCCACAGGCCGCCGGTGACCAGGCCTGAAGTAGCCCCGATCGCTGTCAGGTTAACGCTTTGCTTGATATGGATCTTGCCTTCGGCATTACGCACCACAATCACCGCATCTTCCAGTTCGACCAGATGCTCTTTGCTCAGCGAAACCATCTTGGTGAGGGCACGATCTGCTTTTTCGGTGTCTGAAAATCCCACTACGATTAAATCGGACATGTCTTTCATTCCTTGACGGTACAGGTCCAGCCCGGCGAAGGGCTGAAGGGTGGAGGGGTTTCTCAAGGCGGCACAATGCAAACACCCTGGCGCGCAGTGGTTCAGCTTTCTGGAGCCTGCTGCGAGGAATGAGCGTGGTCGCTAACCTTGAAACGGTCAAGTCGACGAGACATATCTCTTGATAAAGAGAGGGGTGCGGCAAGGGGATAATGCCGTGGCAGGTGCAGTGTGCAAATGATTTGAGGAGGGCTGGCTGAGCAGCCCTGACCTCAAGCCTTGGGCTGATACCTCACAGGCTTATGGCTGTTCGTTCTTTTCAGGTGCATTCAGGCCGGCCTGGATACGTTGGTAAATTTCTTCACGGTGAACGGCTACATCCTTCGGCGCATTGATGCCGATTCTGACCTGTTGTCCGCTGACACCTAAAATAGTGATCGTAATATCGTCACCGATGTTTATGCTTTCACCAACTTTGCGGGTGAGTATCAGCATTTTTTTCTCCTTGATGGCTTTGTAAGGCACGTCTCTGAGACGGTGCGGCTTCGGTCATGACTACAGAATACTGCTAAGTACGTATTATTGCGCCGCTCATTACAGACGACATGGCCAGAGGTTTAATTCCCTTTACGGGGAAAATTCTCGCGCATAAGCCTTAAATTGGGGCACTTTGGATTTGTTCAAGGAGAGCAAGGCCGCTGCCCCAGTGATAAAATCTACCCATTCAAACAGACAGGGGAAACGCAGTGCGTATAGTCATCGTGATGACAGCAATATTGGCCTTGACGGCTTGCGGTCAGGAGTCTAACGATAAAATCCAGCGGGCTAAAGCAGCTTCTGAAGCAACGATGGCCCAGGCCCCTGTTGCTCACTGGGCTTTGGAGATCACTGAAGGCCAGAGAGCGACCATTCCGGACACGACCGGCAGGCTTCTTGACAACGGTTTTACTCCTTACATTTACGAGAGTGGCGGGGTTCAGCACTTCCTGATCGGACCATTCACCACCCAGGCTCAAGCGCTTGAGGCCCAGCAAAAGATGAAACTCAAGCCCAAGCTGGACGGTATTGAAACCAACGTGATCGAACTGCCCGCCGCGAAATAGTCTGATACAGCGTCGGGTACCCGCCTGAGCTTAGCTGCCGCTGGCGTTATTCGACGCTTTGTGCAGGAAATATTTGTTCACTCGGCGCACATCAGAGCAACACGACGGCAAGGGCCATCGCCATGAGCAATCACAAGATCGAAATTCGACGCAGCAATGTCGAAAAAATCCTTCTGGGGGCTGAAAAGGTTTTTGCCGAAAAAGGCTTTGCCGGTACGGCGATGGCGGACATTGCGGCGCAAGTCCAGTTGCCACGTTCCAACCTGCATTACTACTTCAGCACCAAGACGGATCTTTACAGCGCGGTATTGCTGGGGTTGCTGGAAGTGTGGAAACAGGATGCGCTGTGTTTCGAGACCTACGACGATCCTCGTCTGGTATTGAGCAGTTACATTCGTGCCAAAATGCACCACTCACGTACCCGGCCCCATGGTTCGAAAGTCTGGGCCAATGAAATGATCCATGGCGCCCCGACCCTGGGTCTTGCGCTTGATGCCAGTTTGTATGACTGGGCCAAGATCAAGGAGGCGAAAATTCGCCAATGGGTGCAAGACAAGCGAATCCTGCCTGTTGAGCCGTCCAGCCTGCTGTATATGATCTGGGCATCAACCCAGCATTACGCTGACTTTGACCATCAAGTGATGATCATCAACGATCACCAGCCGTTGTCCGATATCCAGTTTGAACGTGCGGTGCAGACCGTCACCAGCGTGATCCTGCGCGGGATCGGGCTGGAGCCGTAAGCAACCCTGCTTATCGATCGTGTGGGAGCGGGCTTGCTCGCGATGGCATCACCCCGGTGTACCTGACACACCGCATTGCCTGCATCGCGAGCAAGCCCGCTCCCACAGGGGTGATTTACGAAGCCACGCAGTACGGGTTACGTGGGTCGTGGTTCCAGTCCAGAAATGGCAGGCCATTGTTGTGTGGCACCATCTCGATACAGTCCTGCACCGGGCAGGTTATCTGGCACAGGTTGCAACCCACACATTCATCGTCGATCACCTCATACCGATGTGTGCCGTCGGCCTGCTTCAAGCTGGCGATGGCCTGGTGCGAAGTATCTTCGCAGGCAATATGGCAGCGCCCGCAACCAATACAGGCGTCCTGATCGATCCTGGCGATAACCTGATAATTGATATCCAGATATTTCCAGTCAGTAGTATTGGCCACTGCACGGCCGGAAAAGTCCTCCAGGCTGGTATAGCCTTGACTGTCCATCCAACGCGACAAACCGTCTTTCATTTCTTCAACAATTCGAAATCCGTGAAGCATCGCTGCGGTGCATACCTGTACCGAGCCACAGCCCAGGGCAATAAACTCTGCAGCATCACGCCAACTGCCAATGCCGCCTATCCCGCTGATAGGCAAGCCTTTGGTCAGCGGGTCGCGGGCAATTTCCGCCACCATATTCAGGGCTATCGGCTTGACTGCCGAACCGCAATAGCCACCGTGGGTGCTCTGGCTGCCCACTACGGGTAGCGCCACCATGCGTTCAAGGTCGACACTGGTGATCGAGTTGATGGTGTTGATCAATGACACCGCATCGGCGCCGCCACGATGGGCCGCCCGGGCGCTAAGGCGCACATCGGTGATATTGGGCGTCAGTTTGACGATCACCGGCAATGAACAGTAGGTCTTGCACCAGCGTGTGACCATTTCCACGTACTCGGGCACCTGGCCCACGGCCGCGCCCATGCCGCGCTCCGGCATGCCGTGGGGGCATCCGAAATTCAGCTCGATGCCATCGGCACCGGTGGCCTCCACCAGTGGCAGGATGTATTTCCAGGACTCTTCTTCGCAGGGCACCATCAGCGACACGATAAGGGCCCGATCCGGCCAGTCCTTCTTGACCTGGGTGATCTCGCGCAAGTTGATTTCAAGGGAGCGATCGGTGATCAGCTCGATATTGTTGATGCCCATGACTTCGCGGTTGGGGCCGTAGTGTGCCGAGTAACGCGAGGACACGTTAACCGCGGCCGGGTCCTCACCCAGGGTTTTCCAGACCACGCCACCCCAGCCTGCCTCGTAGGCTCGTACCACGTTGTAGGCTTTGTCGGTAGGTGGCGCAGACGCCAGCCAGAACGGGTTGGGGGCCTTGATACCGGCGAAAACAATCGAGAGATCGGCCATTTATGCAGCCTCCTGATCAAGCATGAGTTGGGCATGCATGGCTTCTGCGGCCAGCTTGCCGTGTTGCACGGCCTGTACGGTCAGGTCTTGCCCCAGAGAGGTGCAATCGCCTCCGGCATACACACCGGGAATATTGGTGCGCAGGTGTTCGTCTACTTCGATGCGATCGCCCGTGCGCTTGAGTGTTTGCGCCAGCGGATCGCTCAGGGCTGCATCATCAAAGGCCTGGCCTATAGCCTTGAACACCGCGTCTGCGGCCAGCTCGAAGGTTTCACCGGTGGTCACCAGGCGCCCGTCTTCCAGGCGTGTGCGGGCAAAGCGCATGCCGCGCACCTTGCCGGTGTTGTCCAGCAACACGCCCTGTGGCTGTGCCCAGGTCATTAGTCGCACCTGATTGGCCTTGGCAATGTCCTGCTCGTGCCCGGTGGCGCCCATGTCCTGCAGCCCGCGGCGATACACCAGATTCACTTCGCGAGCGCCAAGACGGGCCATTTGCACGGCCATATCGATCGCGGTGTTGCCAGCGCCCAGCACAATGCAGCGCTCGGCCAGGGGTAACCGGGTCAGGTCGTCGCTCTGGCGCAACTCGCGGATGTAGTCGGTGGCAGCCAGCAGCCCCGGAGCATTTTCATGGGGCAAACCCAGCTGGCGACTGGCAGCCAGACCCAGCCCGAGAAATACCGCATCGAATTGCTGGTGCAGTTCGCTCAGGCTCAGGTTGTCGCCCAAGCGCTGGCCGTGGCGCACTTCAATGCCGCCAACCTGCAGGACGAAATCCACTTCGCGCTGGGCAAAATCGTCCACCAACTTGTATTTGGCAATCCCGTACTCGTTAAGCCCGCCGGATTTCTCCCGCGCTTCGAAAATCACCACCTCATGCCCGTGCAGTGCCAGGCGATGGGCGCAAGCCAGCCCCGCAGGTCCGGCGCCGACCACCGCGATGCGTTTGCCGGTGGGCGCGGCACGCTTGAACGGATGCTCGCTGAACTGTGCATGATCGACCGCATAGCGCTGTAACAAACCGATCAGTACAGGCGCGCATTCCTGGCTGTTGTTGCGCACGCAGGCTTGCTCGCACAGTACCTCGGTAGGGCACACCCGGGCACAACTGCCGCCGAGGATATTGGCCGAAAGAATTTTCTGTGCTGCGCCCTGGATGTTTTCCTGTTGGATATTGCGAATAAACGACGGGATATCTATATCGCTGGGGCAGGCATTGACGCAGGGGGCGTCGTAGCAATACAGGCAACGTGAGCTTTCCAGCACGGCCTGGCGAGCATTGAGGGGCGGCGCCAGATCGGTAAAGTGGCTGGCCAGCACCTGCGCAGATTCATGGGGGTGGGGTAAATGGTTCAAGGACTTGATCACGGTGCTTACCTCAGGGGTGAGGAGATCTTTGTGCCTCTGTCGGGCAGTGTTTTTATGCTCAGCGTTTAACAGCCACCGGTTGCTGATGCTCGGCGCGCTTTTTCAGCAAGTCGAACACCGCAGGGTAGGCCGGGCGTTCGATATAGCGACCGGCTCCGCGTTCGGCCCGCAGGTCACCGTCAACCCACACCAGGCGACCCTGACTGATGGTATGACTAGGCACACCGCGTACGGTCTTGCCTTCAAAGATGTTGAAGTCGACATTTTGATGGTGGGTTTTGGCGGAAATGGTGCGGGTGCCCTGAGGGTCCCACAGCACCAGGTCGGCATCGGCACCGACCCGGATCGTGCCTTTGCGCGGGTAGATATTGAAGATCTTCGCGGTGTTGGTGGAGGTCAGCGCTACAAACTCCTGCATCGACAGGCGCCCGGTATTCACGCCTTCATCCCACAGCAGCGCCATGCGGTCTTCGATACCCGCCGTGCCGTTGGGGATCTTGCTGAAATCGTCACGCCCGGCGGCCTTTTGTTCGGCGCAAAAGCAGCAGTGGTCGGTGGCGGTAGTGTGCAGGTTGCCCGATTGCAGGCCGTGCCACAGTGCCTCCTGATGCCCGCGAGGGCGGAAGGGCGGGCTCATCACGTAGCCTGCTGCCGTTTGCCAGTCGGGATGCTGGTACACGCTGTCATCCAGCAGCAAATGCCCGGCCAGTACTTCGCCATATACCGGTTGGCCCTGACTGCGGGCGTAGGTGATTTCGTCGAGTGCTTCACGGGTCGAAACATGCACCAGGTACAACGGCGTACCGAGGGTCTGAGCGATGCGGATCGCCCGGCTGGCCGCTTCGCCTTCCACCTGGGAGGGACGTGACAGCGGATGGGCTTCCGGCCCCGTCATGCCCTGGGCCATAAGTTTGCGTTGCAGGTGGTACACCAGTTCGCCATTTTCGGCATGCACGGTCGGGACCGCACCCAGCTCCAGGCAACGCTCGAAGCTGGCCACCAGGGTGTCGTCTGCGGCCATGATCGCGTTCTTGTAGGCCATGAAATGCTTGAAGCTGTTGATGCCGTGATGGCTGACCAATTCGGCCATTTCTTCACGTACCTGCTCGCTCCACCAAGTGATTGCGACATGAAAGCCATAGTCTGCTGCCGACTTTTCGGCCCAGCCCCGCCACTGATGAAAAGCCTCAAGCAGGGACTGCTGCGGGTTGGGAATGACAAAATCGATAATCGATGTTGTACCGCCTGCCAGACCGGCCGCAGTGCCACTGAAAAAGTCTTCGCTGGCGACGGTGCCCATAAACGGCAATTGCATATGCGTGTGGGGGTCGATACCACCGGGCATCAGATATTGGCCGCGACCATCGACAACTTCGCAGCCTGGGGGAACATCAAGATCAGTGCCAATCGCGCGGACCAGACCGTCAGCGCAATATACATCCGCACAATAACTTTCATCATGGGTCACAAGCGTAGCGCCACGGATTAACAGCGACATACGGAGTTCCTCGCAGGCTGACCGGCTAGAGCCGGTTCTAACTGTTGTTATTGAAATTTAGTGGGAAGTTTGCATTCCTGCCACTGGTGACAGGAATAAAATCTAGTGGGTTGTTGAAGAATGATCAAACTTTATTTTTAACGGGGTTAGATATGTATAACTATATGATTTTTAAAGTTAATTATTTTAAATCACCAAAATGATGCACGGCCTCACCATTTTGACGCACTTGACAGGATTCAAATATAAGCGAACTTTCTTATGCGAAATCAGGTGCTTGAGCTTGCGGATGAAGGGAGGTGAGTCGATTAAGTTAATAAGCACGCACCGAAGTGTTTCGTTTGGCGATATAAAAAAACTGATAAAGGCCTTTAACGGGAATGAGAGTCATTTGGCTGGTGTTTAAAACGGTTTTAAAAGCAGCGTGTTGCCAGTCATGCAGGACGGTTTGAGCAGGCGAGGGAAGTAACACGGCACAGTTCTTGATTGTTGCTGCCATGACCGGGCGGGATAGGCAAGTAAGTGTCCAGGCAAGGGAGCGCTTTGTGTCCATACGCAGCGCCAGGCAGTTCAACCAGGAGCAGCACAACAAGAGAGTGATCGACTATGCAACCGAGCAGATCAAAAGTCACCGAACGTAACGGTTTGTACGAACTGGATGCCGGGCCTGAAGTCCTCGATAGCCCCCGGTACAACCACGACATCGCCCCCACCAAAGTTCATGAGCGCACCTGGAACAAGTGGCATATCACTGCCTTGTGGGTCGGCATGTCCATTTGCGTACCCACCTATACCCTGGGCGGGGTTCTGACAGCCTATTTCGGGCTTTCAGTGGGTGAAGCACTGCTGGCGATTCTGCTGGCAAATATCGTGGTATTGATCCCTCTGACTCTCAATGCCTTTGCGGGCACCAAATACGGCATTCCCTTTCCGGTGTTGCTGCGTTCTTCCTTCGGCATTATCGGCTCCAACGTACCGTGTCTGATCCGTGCTCTGGTGGCCTGCGGCTGGTTCGGGATCCAGACACTGTTCGGCGGTCTGGCCATCCACCTGTTTCTGGGCTCGGTGTTCGAGGGCTGGAAAAGCCTGGGCGGTACGGGTGAAGTGATCGGCTTCATGATTTTCTGGGCGCTCAACCTGTGGGTGGTATTGCGCGGTGCCGAGTCGATCAAGTGGCTGGAAACCCTGTCTGCACCCTTGCTGGTACTGGTCGGTCTGGGCCTGCTGGTGTGGGCTCTGCCCAATGTGTCGATGAGTGAACTGCTGGCCCAGCCGCCCAAGCGCCCGGAAGGTGCCAGTGTGTACGGCTACTTCTTTGCCGGCCTGACTGCAATGGTGGGTTTCTGGGCCACCTTGTCCCTGAATATTCCGGACTTCAGCCGATACGCAAAAAGCCAGAAAGACCAGATCCTGGGGCAGATTTTTGGCCTGCCGCTGACCATGTTCCTGTTCGCCGCTCTGGGCGTGGTGATGACGGCAGCGTCCGAAAAACTGGTAGGCGTTACCGTATCCGACCCGGTCAGCCTGATCGGCCATATCCAGAGCCCGGGCTGGGTGGCACTGGCCATGGCGCTGATCATCATCGCCACGCTGTCGACCAATACGGCGGCCAATATTGTGTCGCCCACCAATGACTTCCAGAACATCGCTCCCAAGTTGATCAACCGCACCACGGCAGTGATCTTGACCGGCCTGGTGGGCTTGGCGCTGATGGCTCATGAATTGCTGAAGAAACTCGGCCTGCTGGTCTCGGATGTGAGCCTGGAAACCGTGTACTCCAACTGGTTGCTGGGTTACTCCAGCCTGCTTGGGCCGATTGCCGGGATCATGGTGGTCGACTATTTCGTTATCCGTCAGCAAAAACTCGACCTTGCCGGGCTGTACCGTGACGGGGTGTACCCGGCCTGGAACTGGAAGGGTTTTATCGCTTTTGGTGTACCTGTGGCGCTGACGTTGCTGTCGTTGGGCAGCAGTGCCTTCAGTTGGTTCTATGACTTCGGCTGGTTTACCGGGTCGTTGCTCGGGGCCGTGATTTATTACGGGTTGTATCGCCTGAACAGTCAGCAAGCAGAAGCCGTCAAAGGCACGGTTTGAAGCGCCTTCCTATAAAAACTGCCTGAGGAAACTATCATGAACGCCGCACACGACCTTCAGCAGCACCGCGCGCCATTGATCAACGGCGAGCGCCTGTGGGCCTCGTTAATGGAACTGGCCCAGCTGGGTGCCACGGTAAAGGGCGGTGTATGCCGCCTGGCCCTGACCGACCTGGACCGCCAGGCCCGGGATATTTTTGTACGCTGGTGTGAGGACGCCGGTTGCACCGTCAGCGTGGACGCCGTGGGCAATATCTTTGCCCGCCGCCCGGGGCGTAATCCAGACTTGCCGCCGGTGATGACCGGCAGCCATATCGACACCCAGCCCACCGGCGGCAAGTTCGACGGCTGCTTTGGCGTACTGGCCGGGGTTGAAGTACTGCGCACCCTCAACGACCTCAATATCGAGACTGACGCGCCGCTGGAAGTGGTGGTGTGGACCAATGAAGAAGGCTCACGCTTTGCGCCTTGCATGATGGGTTCCGGGGTTTTTGCAGACAAGTTTACCCTTGAAGAAACCCTGGCCAAAACCGATGCCCAGGGCGTGACCGTGGGTGAGGCCCTGAATGCAATTGGCTATGCTGGCAGCCGCCAGGTCAACGGCCACCCGGTGGGGGCCTACTTTGAAGCTCACATCGAACAGGGGCCGATTCTGGAGGACGAGCGCAAAACCATCGGCGTCGTACTTGGCGCCCTGGGGCAGAAATGGTTCGACCTCAACCTGCGCGGTGTAGAAGCCCATGCCGGGCCTACGCCCATGCACCTGCGCAAGGATGCATTGGTCGGGGCGGCGGCCGTGGTTGCCGCCGTCAACAAGGCAGCTCTTGGCCATCAACCCCACGCCTGCGGGACCGTGGGTTGCCTGCAAGCCTATCCGGGCTCGCGCAATGTTATCCCCGGTGAAGTACGCATGACCCTGGACTTCCGGCATTTGCTGCCCGAGCGGCTGGACTCGATGATCGAGCAAGTGCGTGGGGTGATTGAAGCCACCTGCGAGGAGCATGGCCTGAGTTTCGAACTGACTCCCACAGCAGACTTTCCGCCGCTGTACTTCAACCCTGATTGCGTTAACGCCGTGCGGGATGCGGCCAATGAGTTGGGCTTGTCGAACATGGATATCGTCAGCGGGGCAGGGCACGACGCCATCTTCCTGGCCGAGTTGGGTCCGGCAGGGATGATATTTGTGCCCTGTGAAGGCGGCATCAGCCACAACGAAATCGAAAACGCCGATCCCAAGGATCTGGCAGCGGGATGCGCGGTATTGCTTAAGGCAATGTTGGCGGCGTCGAAAAATGTAGCGCATTGATGCTTTTTTAAAGATCCAGCACTTTCTCCTGTCTATGGGAGCGGTAAAAACCGCTCCTGTTTCCATATTTTCTTGTTCTTTAGATGCTCGCGAGATCGAATATTTGTTTCGTGATGTTTCGTTTCGCCTGCTGTGTCGGCATTTTTGTATTTTAAGTTTGCGCAATAACAATGGCTTAGTTTTGTCCTAAAGATGATTCTGTAAGATGGTGTAGGATCTTTCTATGTGTATTTGTTTGCGGCTATGGTCTCTTGAGGGTAATGTTTATTTGAGAGCTTGTTGAGTTATTAATAACTGGGAAGTTATCAGGCTTAAGGTCGTGGGGGTTTTATGAATCTGGACGATATTGGCAATACACCACTCGTTGAGCTAATGCGATTTGCCTGCAATGGAGGTCGCTTGTTTTCGAAGTGTGAATATATGAATCCTTCTGGCAGTCATAAAGATCGAACTTATTTGAATATCATCACTTCGCTAGAGCGTGAGGGTGTCATTCGTAAAGGTATGACGCTGGTTGACTGCTCGACCGGTAACGGTGGGGCGGCGCTAGCATGGATTGGAAAGAAGAAAGGTTATTCCATCACAATATTCATGCCGGAAGGGATGACATGTGAACGTAAAGAGCAAATAAGAACGTATGGAGCACATGTGGTCGAAACGCCCAAAGGTTGTCTATGAAGCCTGAAAACTTGGGTGTTATATTAGGGTTGTTCTTTTGTTTTATCAGCGCCGCCTTTGACGTGTATGTCGCGTTTATAACGCAGGTACTTGATACCCTGGTGGTTGTTTTCTATTGCTTTGTTTCGTCTGCTGCATTGTTTATGATGTACAGCCTCCGTGCAGGCAGGCATAGCTTGATGGACAAGATCCAGCAAGACTGGCCATTGGTGGTATGGATCAATCTGTCGGTATTGTTGAATTGGGGCGGTCTTTTTTATGCCCTGCGATTTCTGGAACCAGCGGTAGTAGGGGTAGCCTCAGTAGCCTGCGGCCCAGCATTGACTTTGCTGGTGTCGAGCTTTGTAAAAGGTGCTGGCAAGGCCACTGCACTCGAAACCCTGATTGCCGGACTGGTATTGCTCTCGGTTGCCATAATGCTGTTTCAGTCTTTGGTCGGGGAAAGTGGTATTTCTTCGACTTCCATAGAACAGAGAATTATCGGTATTGTCAGTGTAGTGCTGTGTGCAATGGGCACGGTATTTTATACGATTGTTTCCAAAAAGATGTTTTATTGTCGTTGGAAAACTTATGACATTCTGGCTGTGAGGAGCGTCATGATGGTAGTTGTTTGCAGCCTGTTTATCAGCTTCAGCGACACCTCATTCAGTCTCGCCCCCCAGTGGATCTTGCCGCTGTCAGTTCTGGTTATCGTCGGCCATCTGTTGCCTGTCTACCTTATTCAAAAAACCATTTTTCATCTCAGTCCAATAGCGGTGTCATTTGTATTGCTGACGTTGCCGGTTTTTACCTTGCTACTTCAATACCTGGATTCGCGGGTGGCGATTTCAATGCCGAGCATCCTGGCCGTCTGTCTTATTGTTGGACTGCTGGCCTGGCAGGCTATATCAAACAGGCGAGGTGCGAAATGATAAGAGTTGTAGTGGTTGACGGATTTTCGTCGGGTAAATTCCTGGCAAAGAAATTGTACGAAAATGAATGTGCTTTATTTCATGTTGCGTCCAGTTCTGATCTCGATGGCTATTATTATGCCGGATTTGATTCGTCTATTTACGAGCGATCCATCGTTCATACGGATACGACGTTCACGTTGGCGGAGCTCAGGCATTTTAATCCCGATGTTATTATTGCTGGGGCAGAAAGCGGGGTGTTATTGGCCGATCTGTTGAATGAACAGTTGGGGCTGGATTACGCCAATGAGTTTTCCAGGAGCAGGGCTCGCAGAAACAAATACGAGATGATTCAGTGCGTTACCGAAGCCGGTTTATCCGCCCCTGCCCAGTGCGCAGTGGATACGTGGAGCGACGGTAAAGACTGGGTGGCTGCCCATGGCAGGTTTCCGCTAGTCGTAAAACCCCTGGAAAGCGCAGGGGCGGACGGGGTTTATATTTGCCGCGATCTGGCAGCGTGCAAGGAGGCATTCAAGGCGCTGTTGGGTACGCGCAACAAGTTGAGTCTCGAAAACAGCCAGGTGCTACTTCAGGAGTATTTGGTGGGCACTGAGTATGTCGTCAATATGGTGTCCTTGAATGGGTATCAGTTGGTCACAGAGGTGGTGAAATACACCAAGCGTGTGCTGGAAACAGGCAGCATCGTATATGACATCGATCAACTGCTTGCTTGCACCGACGCTCCGTATGCCGAGTTGGTGGCCTATACCCGCAAGGTGGTGAAGTGCCTGGGTATCCGTAATGGCCCCAGCCATGCCGAGGTTATGTACACCGAGGACGGGCCAAAACTGGTGGAGATTGCAGCACGTACAGACGGAATTCTAAGGCCCGGTGTCTCGGCGCTGACCACCGGTCTTGGACAGATTGATGCATGTGCACTGTCCATCACTCGGCCCCTTGAGTTTGAGCAGCTACTGGCCGGCAATCAGGACTATGTACTGTCCAGGCACACTTACAATGTGTGCCTGATCAATCATTCGGAAGGTGTTTTCTGTACCGGGGCATTTGTGCATCAATTGCGCAGCCTGGCGTCTTTTTTCGAGGTGGTGTTCTACGTCGAAAATGGTCAGCGAATTGCGCCTACCCGGGACGTATTCAGTCAGCCGGGCACTGTTTATCTGGTTCATACCGATCTGGCGCAGATCGAAGCCGATTACGCTCGAATCCGTGAAATGGAAGCAGCCGGGATCTATCTACAAGAGAAGAAATAAGACAGACGCCCCAACCTGTGGGAGCGGGCTTGCCCGCGATGCAAGCACTGCGTTCTGTCAGGCAAATCGCGGTGTTGCCATCGCGGGCAAGCCTGCTCCCACTGATGCGCAGGGCGTCAGCCTTGCCAACCACCCCCCAACGCCGTCAATAACCCTACGCTGGCCTGTAACTGTCGGGTGTGCAATGCCTGCACCTGGCGCTGGGCCTGCAGGGCGGCAGTCTGTGCGGTGACTACGTCCAGGTAACTCACCGCGCCGGCTTCATAGCTGTGGGTGGCGATTTCCCGGGTGTGTTCGGCGGCGTTGGCTGCGGCCTGTTCATCGAGGCTTTCCTGTTGCAGGTCTCGCAGCTGGGCGAGATTGTCTTCAACTTCACGCACCGCGTGCAGCACCTGGCTACGGTAATGGGCTGATGCTTCTGCAAATTCGGCCCTGGCCTGGCGTTCCTGGCCATCGAGCCTGCCGCCGTCAAAAATCGGCAGGTTGACCAACGGCCCCAACGCCCAGAACCTGTTACCGGCAGACAGCAAATTGCCGCTACCCTGGGTTTGCCCGCCAAGCAGGCCGGTCAGGCTGAAGTCCGGGTACCAGGCGGCCTTGGCTACGCCGATCCCGGCGTTGGCGGCGAAAACCCGGCGCTCGGCCGCGGCGATGTCGGGGCGCCGTTGCAGCAGGGTACTGGGCAGGGTGCGCGGTTGATCAGGCAGGTTTAGCGTTTGCGTGTTGGCCACCAGCTGAAAGTTGCTGGCAGGTTCGCCCACCAGTTCACCGATGGCGTGTTCGGTCAGGTTGCGTTGGGCGCGGACGTCATCCAGCTGCGCCTCGGCTTCGGCCAGTTGGCTTTGGGCACGGGTCAGGTCGAGTTCCGAGGCGATCTGCCCCTGATAGCGCGAGCGGGTCAGTTGCAGGGCCTGAGCGTAATCATCCAGCGAGCGGGTGAGGATTTGCTGCTGCGCATCCAGCCCGTCAAGTTGCACATACAGGCTGGCCAATTGGCGTTGCAGGCTCAAACGCGCGACGGCCAGGTCATCCGCCGAGGCCTGGGCTTGAGCATCGCCCGCCGCCACCTGATTGCGGATTTTGCCCCACAGGTCGAGGTCGAAATTCAACGCAAACCCCGCCGTATTGCTGTTGTAGACCGATGGCTGGGTACTGCCGCGCAATGGACGGTTGTCCGATTGACGCTGGCGCAACGGCTGGCCACTGGCGGTAATTTGTGGGAACAGCCCAGCGTGCAACTGGCTGGCATACGCCTGCGCCGCATCGAAGTGGGCCAGTGCCGCGGCCAGATCCGGATTGGCCTTGAGCAACTGCTGTTGCAGGCTGTTCAGGCGTTCATCCTGGTATACCCGCCACCACTGTGGTGAGAGCTGGTCGGCAGGTTGCGCGCTGTGCCACGGGCCGTCGCTGGTTTGCTCACGGTAGTGCTCGGGCAACTTGAGGTCGGGTGCCTTGTAGCCTGGTGCCAGTGAGCAACCCTGCAACGCCAGGGTCAGTAACAGGGCGCTGCGTTTAAGCCTTGGCTGCATGGGGGGCTCCTGCGTCGGCCAGCTTGACCGAGTCGCCTTCGCGCAAGGCGTCGGGCGGATTGTCGATGACGGTGTCGGTGGCCGTAAGGCCTTGATCGATCACCAGTCGTTCGCCCAGATCAAGGCCGATATGGATCGTTTGCAAATGCACATGCCGGGCCTTGTCGAGCACTGCCACCTGTGTGCCCTGGGCACGGAAAATCAGGGCGCTGGCCGGGATACTGACGCCATGGGTATCGGCCGGAATCGACAGCAGCGCCTCGGCATAGTCGCCGGGCATCAGCGCGTCACCGGGGTTGAGGGCGACGAACTGGGCCATCAGGGTGCCGGAGCGCTGGTCAATTGCTGTCGAGTTGCCGATCAGTTTTGCGTTGAACATTTGCCCCGGATGTTCCGGCACACTGAGTTGTACCTGCATGCCGGGGCGGATCACGCTGGCGTAGTTCTGTGGCACCGGCACATACAGGCGCAGTTGGTGCGTGTCGGCAAGGTCGAACAGCTCGGTATCGCTGTCGGTATCGGCCTTGATCAACTGGCCGATATCGGTATTGCGCGCGGTGATGGTGCCGGCAAAAGGTGCACGAATGGTCTTGTAGGCTTCCAGCGTCGACAGGCGTGCGTAATCCGCCTCAGCGGCTTGGGCATTGGCCTTGGCGGCGGCAGCATTGGACAGTTTTTCGTCAGCCTCCTGGCGCGACACCGAATGGCTTGCCAGCAGATTTTGCCAGCGTGTGGCCGTGGTGGCCGCGAGCCGGGCGTTGGCTTGCTCCTGGAGCATATGGGCGCGGGTCTGCGCCAGTTGCTGATCCAGATCCGGACTGTCGATAACCGCCAGGACCTGCCCGGCCTTGACCTTGCTGCCAATGTCGGTTTGCCAGCTTTGCAGGTAGCCGTTGACCCGGGCATGGATCGGCGCCTTGCTCCAGGCCTCCAGATGCGCGGGCAGGCGCAGGGTATCGCCATGGGCGTTCTGCAGGGGCTGGAATACGTTGACAATCGGCAGTGCGGCCGCTTCGGTCCATTGGCTCACCGCGTGCTCATGGCGACTGCGGGCGGCCAGCCCATTGGCGACCAGCAAGGCGGCCAGGGTCAGGCCACCGATGCCCAGGTATATCAAGCGCTTGCGCGAGGGTTTTTGATCAGACGACATGGGAAGTTTCTCCAGCAGCAGCTCGATTTTTTTCACGGCCGTGCACCAGGCTAAAGACCACGGGCACGAACAGCAGGGTGGCAACGGTGGCTAGCATCAGACCGCCAATAACGGCGCGTCCCAGGGGGGCGTTCTGTTCTTCTGACAAGGCCAGCGGGAGCATGCCGATCATCATCGCCAGTGCAGTCATGCACACGGGTCTGAAACGTGTATAGCCCGCTTCCATTGCGGCCTTGAGAGCGTCGCCATGTTCGGCCAGGCGTTCGCGGCAGAAGCTCACCACCAGGATCGAGTTGGCGGTAGCCACCCCCATGCACAAAATAGCCCCAGTCAAGGCGGGCACCGACAGCGAGGTGCCACTGAGAAACAGCATCCACACAATCCCGGCCAGGGCCGCGGGCAGGGCAGTGATGATCACGAACGGATCGAGCCACGACTGGAAGTTGACCACGATCAGCAAGTAGATCAGCACCACCGCGCCGAGCAGGCCGAAGCTCAGACCGCTGAAGGCTTCATGCAGGGCATCGATCTGGCCGTGAAGGCTGATGATTGCGCCTTTGGGCCGCAGGTTGGCTGCGCCATCAATCACTTTTTGCACATCGGCCGCCACCGAGCCCAGATCGCGACCCTGAATATTGGCGTAGAGGTCCAGCGTCGGCTGAATGTTGTAGTGAGTGACCACGGCCGGGCTTTGCACACGGCTGATAGTCGCCAGCCCGCCCAGGATTTGTGACTGGCCGTTACTGCCGGTCACGGGCAGGGCTTCGAGGGCCGGCAGGCTGTCCAGACGATACTGCGGCGTTGCGGCTACCACACCATAAGACACACCGTTCTGCGGGTTGAGCCAGAAGGTCGGTGCCACCTGGGAGCTGCCCGCCAGGGAGGCCACCATGCTGTTGGTCACATCCCGTTCGGTAATCCCCAGGCCATTGGCGCGCAGGCGGTCCACCTTGACCTGCAGCGACGGGTAACCCACCGACTGCTGAATACGCAGGTCGGCAATTCCCGGTACATGTTGCAGGCGACGTTGCAGCTCCAGGGCATAGGCGCGGTTGGCCTCGTCGTCACGCCCGGAAATTTTCACGTCCAGCGGAGCCGGTGCTCCGAAATTGAGGATCTGGGTGCTGATATCTGCAGGCATAAAGGCAAACTGGCTGCCGGGGAAACTCTCCGGCAGGGCTTCTCGCAAGCGTTTTACATAGTCGGCCGTCGGGCTGTGGCCTTCTTTAAGGGTGACCTGAATATCGCCGTCCTGCGGGCCGATAGTGCCACTGCTGCTGTAGGCCATATCGATGCCGCTAAGCGGAATGCCGATATTGTCGATCACTGTGTCCAGTTGCTCGGCCGGGATGATTTCTCGAATCCGTGACTCGATGCGATCGAAGTCCGCAGCGCTTTCTTCGATGCGCGTGCCCAGCGGCAAGCGCACATGCAAGGCCAGGGCACCGGCATCGGTGGCCGGGAAAAAGTCCTGGCCCAGGCTTGGCAGCAAGGCAAAGGAGGCCAGTACACAGGCCATAAAACCCAGCAGAAAGCGTTTGCGATTGGCCAGGGCCAGTTCCAGTACGGCGTAGTAAGCGTCCCGTACTGCCGAAAAGCGGCGCTCGAATCCCGCCTGAAAGCTCAGCAGTGCACGCACTGGTGCCGAGTGCTGGCGGGTGTGCTGATCGCCCTCGTGATGGTTGATGTAGCCGTCTTCCGGGTGATGCCCTGAACCTTGTTCCGGCACATGTGGCTTAAGCAGAAACATCGCTAGGGTCGGCACCAGAGTGCGCGACAGAATAAAGGAACTGCCCATGGCGAAAATCACCGACAGCGCCATCGGCCGGAACAGATAGCCAGCAATGCCCTGCAACATGAACATCGGCACAAACACGATGCAAATACACAGCAGCGACACGAACGCCGGGCCGACAATCTGCTTGGCGCCGTCCAGGATCGCATCGCGCACCGACTTGCCTTGCTCGAGGTGCCAGTTAATGTTCTCGATGGTTACTGTGGCATCGTCCACCAGAATCCCCACCGCCAGCGCCAGTCCGCCAAGGGTCATGACATTGAGGGTTTGCCCGCTCAGGGCCAGCAGGGCGATGGCCGACAGCACGGCCAGGGGGATCGACACGGCAATGATCAGGGTGGAACGCCAGCTGCCGAGGAACAGCAGAATCATCGCGCTGGTCAGCAGGGCGGCAATGATGCCTTCCTGAGCCACGCTGCCCACCGATTGCTTGACGAACACCGAAGCGTCGCCCAGCAACGAGGTTTTCAGCGACGGTGGCAGGGTTTCGTTGATACGCGGCAGCATTGCGCGAATACCGTCGACGATCGACAGGGTCGAGATATTGCCGTTTTTCAGCGCCGGCATCAGCACCGCACGATGGCCGTCGACGCGCACGATATTGGTTTGCGGCGGCGAGCCGTCACGTACGTGGGCCACTTGGCCGATGGTGATCAGCGCGCCATTGACGGTCTTGATCGGCAGGTCATTGAGTTCGTCGATGGCCTTGGGGCTGTTGTTGAGCAACACCGTGTATTCATAGGTGCCAAGCTTGGCGGTGCCCACCGGGATGATCTGGTTTTGCGCTGCCAGGGCATTGCCCACATCCTGTGCGGACAGGCCTTTGGCAGCCAGTGCCTGGGGGTCAAGGTCGAGGGTGATCTGACGCTGCTTGCCACCCATCGGCGTCGGCATGGCCAGGCCCGGCAGGGCACTCAGGGGCAGACGGATATTGTTCTGCACCAGATCGCGGATTTTGGCTTCCGAAAGTGTCGGGCTGGAGAACGCCAGTTGCAGGATCGGCACCGTGGACGCGCTGTAATTAAGGATTAGTGGCGGGGTAATCCCCGGCGGCATCTGCTTGAGCACGGTCTGTGACACGGCGGTCACTTGCGCGTTGGCGGTGCGAATATCGACGCCGGGCTGGAAGAAAATTTTCACGATGCCCATGCCGGGCAATGACTGCGACTCGATATGTTCGATGTCGTTGACCGTGGTACTCAGCGAGCGTTCGTAGGTGTAGATCACCCGGCCGGCCATGTCGGCAGGTGCCAGGCCGGTGTATTGCCAGACCACGGCGACTACCGGAATGCCAATATCAGGAAATACATCAGTAGGGGTCCGCACAGCGGCAAGTGGCCCGATGATGCAGATGAAAATCGCCAGCACGATAAACGTGTACGGCTTGTGCAGTGCGGTCTTTACCAGCCCGAGCATGCCAGAACCTCCGAGGAGTGGAATTGCAAACCTCGGCAGTCTCACCGCTCAAACCTAACGTTCAGCTTTCAGCAACGTGAAGGATCCTTTAGGAAAGGGCTGAAATTCCCTTCATTTTCATTCATTTGGCGCAAGGCGCGAGGCGCCGCAAGCTTGCGGCCTACTCTATTGTTTCGAGGCTCGACTGCGATGAACCTTAAACCGCTTCTGCTGATTCCGTCCCTGAGCCTGGTGCTGTTGCTGTCGGCTTGTGCAGGGCCCATGCCCAAGCAGGACCCGGGCGAAGCCTGGATCGGACTGAAAGAAGAGGGCAACAGTGACCTGATGGCCGAGCGTGTAGACGGCAAAAGCATCAACGATGGCCGCTATTTTGAAGTCACGCCTGGTGCCCACCGGCTGGACGTGACCCTGTATGAAGGTGCCACGGGTGATGAAAACCAGGTGGATTGCCAGGGCAAGGTCAACTACAGCGGGTTTAAAGCGGGTGAGCATTACGAATTGATCGAATCGAGCCTGGGGCCTGAAGTGAGTGCACGCCTGGTGGATGGCCACGGCAAGGAAGTGGCCCACACGGCGGACTTCACCTGTATGCCGGGGTGAGATTGCGATCCCTGTAGATACGCTGTTGCCGGTCAACCCTCCCTGTGGAAGCGAGCCTGCTCGCTCCCACAGTTGAAATGTCCTTCAGACTTTGTAGCCACTGCCGAAGGAACGAGGGCATCAAGTGAACGATTTGACGATCTTGCCCAGGGTCTCCATGGCCTTTTCGCAGGCAGCGTCCCATGGGCTGCCGTAGTTCAGGCGGATGCAGTTCCTAAAACGTTGGGTAGCCGAGAAGATCGGCCCCGGCGCAATGCTGATACCTTGGGCCAACGCCATCTGAAACAGCTTGAGCGAGTCCATTTGCTCGGGCAGCTCCAGCCACAGAAAGTACCCTCCCGATGGCTGGCTGACCCGGGTTTGTGCCGGGAAATAACGCCCTATCGCTGCCAGCATCGCGCTTTGCTGCTCCTCTAGGGCATAGCGTAATTTACGCAGGTGGCGGTCATAGCCGCCATGTTGCAAATAGTCGGCAATCGCCGCCTGGGCCGGCATGGAGGCGCACAGCGAGGTCATCAGTTTAAGCCGCTCGATTTTCTGCGCGTAACGCCCCGCAGCCACCCAGCCAATGCGATAGCCCGGCGCCAGGCTTTTGGCAAACGAGCCGCAATGCATCACCAGCCCTTCGGTATCAAACGCCTTGGCCGGCTTGGGCGGGTGCTGACCGTAATACAGCTCGGCATACACATCGTCTTCGATCAACGGCACCTGATGGTCACTCAGCAACTTCACCAGTGCCTGTTTCTTGGCCTCTGGCATGGTCGCGCCAATCGGGTTCTGAAAGCTGGTCATGCACCACACGGCCTTGATCGGGTGGCGCTCAAGGGTTTGTGCCAGCACGCCGAGGTCGATGCCATCTCGCGGGTGCACCGGGATTTCCACGGCCTTGAGCTTGAGCCGTTCCAGCACTTGCAGGCAGGCGTAGAACGCCGGGGCTTCGATGGCCACCAGATCACCGGGTTCGGTGACGGCCTGCAGGCACAGGTTGAGGGCCTCCAGCGCGCCATTGGTGATCAGCAGTTCCTCCATCGGCAGCATCAGCCCGCCGACCATATAGCGCAGGGCGATTTGCCGGCGTAATTGCGGGTTGCCGGGGGACATGTCGGTCACCACCATGCGCGGGTCCATTTCGCGGCTGGCGGTGGCCATCGAGCGGGCCAGGCGTTGCAAAGGGAACAGCATCGGGCTGGGGAAGGCCGAGCCAAAGGGTACGGTGTGCGGATCCTTGATCGAGTCCAGCACCGAAAACACCAGGGCGCTGACATCCACCTGGGTGGACTCGGTGACGTGGCTGCTGAACACTGGCTCGCAAAACGGACTGGGTGCATGGGTGTTGACGAAATAGCCTGAGCGCGGCTTGGCCCGGATCAAACCGCGACGCTCCAGCAAATAATAGGCTTGAAAAACCGTCGAGGGGCTGACGCCGTAGGTCTGGCTGGCATAGCGCACCGAAGGCACGCGCTGGCCGGGGCCGAGCACCCCGGAGCGAATCAGTTCGGCAATATCGTCGGCAAATTTTTCGTAGCGTTTCATGGAATAAGGCTCGGTCCGGCGTTGGGTTACTGGCGGGGCAATGGTGTGGGAGCGGGCTTGCTCGCGATGGCCTGACTGCGATTTGCCTGACACACCGCAGCAATCCTGTCGCGAGCAAGCCCGCTCCCACACAAAGTATTTGCAGCTTAACGGTTCAGCGGGGCAACAAAACGGCTTTTGGCCACACTGCGCACGCTCGGTTCATCAGTGTCAGTGACCACAAACTCGATGGTCTGCGAGCTGCTTTTCGGGCGCTCGGCCAGCAGGGCAACAGACACCGGTACATCGACAATCTCGCCGGGGGCCAGGGTCAGTTCGGTTTTACCCTGCAACTGGAACGCCTCGCCGTCCTGCAACGAAACCCGGTAGTGCTGAGGCTCCTGGGTCTTGTTGATGATTTTCAGGCTGTAAATGTTCTCGATCTGGCCCTGGCTGTTTTCACGGAACAGGCCGCGGTCCTTGATCACATCCAGGGACACCATGGTGCGCATATTCAGCGCCATCACCAGCGCGCCGATCATCACCACCAGCACCACGGCATAGCCGATCAGCCGCGGGCGCAGCAGATGGGTCTTGCCGCCTTGCAATTCGTGCTCGGAGGTATAACGCACCAGGCCCGGAGCGTAACCCATTTTCTCCATCACCGAGTCGCAGGCATCGATACAGGCCGCGCAGCCGATGCACTCCATCTGCAAGCCATCGCGAATATCTATCCCGGTGGGGCATACCTGCACACACATATAGCAATCGATGCAATCACCCAACCCGGCCTGCTTGGGTTCGACCCCGCGTTTGCGCGGGCCGCGGTTTTCGCCGCGGGCCACATCATAGGAAATGGCCAGGGTGTCCTTGTCGAACATCACGCTCTGGAACCGTGCATACGGGCACATATGCATGCACACTGCCTCGCGCAGCCAGCCGGCGCTGATATAAGTGGCGCCGGTGAAAAACAGCATCCAGAACAGGCTGATACCGGCGATCTCCAGGGTCAGCAGCTCTGTGGCCAGTGGCCGTACCGGGGTGAAATAACCGACAAAGGTCAGTGCCGTCATCACGCTGATGGCCAGCCACAACGAGTGCTTGGCCGTTCGGCGCAGGATCTTGTTCAGGCGCCAGGGCGCTGCTTGCAGCTTTATGCGCTGGTTTCTGTCACCTTCGGTGATCTTTTCGCACCACATAAACAGCCAGGTCCAGGTGCTCTGCGGGCAGGTGTAGCCACACCATACGCGCCCGGCAAATACCGTGATTGCAAACAGGCCAAAGGCTGCAATGATCAGCAGTGCCGAAAGCAGGATGAAATCCTGCGGCCAGAAGGTCGCGCCGAATATATGAAACTTACTTTCAGACAAGTCCCACAGCACTGCCTGACGGCCGTCCCAGTTGAGCCATACGGTGCCAAAGAACAGTAAAAACAACAGGCCTGCTCCCACGATTCGTAGGGTGCGAAACAGGCCGGTGAAACTGCGGGTATGAATCAGGTTGTCGCTGGACTTGTTATTGGTTTTTGCGGCTCTTGGTCGGGGAGCCTCAAATGATTCAAGTATCTGGACGGGAATTTGTTCGCTCATGGTCTTTCGCTCATCAGCCTCCATCAGGCCCGAGCACTATGCCCAGCGAACTGTTTGCATAACAGACTCAGTTATTTGAATTAAAACCGGATCAGATGGCGCCTTCAGGCGGCCTGCGACAATCGGCTGCACCCGAGGTTCTGCCCCGGTTTTGCTGGCTTTGCACGCCTGTAACGCAGTTGGGTGGTACAGGGGGTGATCGGGGTCAAGAAAATCTGCGAATCACGGTCTGATGGGTTGTGATGACTTGTGCATGTCAGCCCCACATGCGGCCTTGATAAAGGCTTGATCGAGGGTGCTGGCCTGATAGTGATATTTGAACGCTTCACCGTCTTCAAAGTGTAGGAATTTCTGTTGGCTGATCATGTAAAAGCCTTGGCAGTTTTCGCTGATTTCATCGACATTGTGCGAGGACACAAGGATTGCCGCCCCGTCCTGTGCCGCACCGCGCAGGCATTGCCAGATATGAAAGCGAAATTCCGGATCTACCCCTGCAGTGGGTTCATCCAAAATGTAGAAATCAGCTGCGACCGACAGCAGTGAAACGGTGAAGAACCAGCGTTTTTCACCGTAACTGCACAGAGAGGATTTTTTGCTCCAGATCTCGTTGTAGCGGTCAAGGATTCGAGGGCTCCAACGGGCCAGCTTCTCTTGTATATGGCATTTGTTAATGGGGGCGGGCGAGCAGAGTAAGGCCGTCATTTTGAAAATGTCATACATGCGCAACGCGGGAGGTGTCATTAGTGTCTGAGATAAATAAAGTTGTTGAGTAAAAGGGTTTATGATCTGGCCATTATCTGGTTTTTTTAAACCGCATAAAATATCAAAGAACGTGGTCTTGCCTGCACCATTAGGTCCTAGTAAACCAGTCATTGAGCCTGAGCAAACCTGCAGGCTAGCTTGGCTGAAAAGCGGTTTTTCTGGGTAGCGGAAATCAATGCAGTCTGCCTGTAAAATACTCATTAGTAGCGGCTCCATACTGGATTGATACGCAAGTACTTGCAGGCCAATAACAAGGCGATGATGAAGGTCGCAAAAATGCTGATAATGATTTTCCATAGCGGTTGTATACCCTGTTGCATAATGCTTTTGCCAAGGCTTAGAGGGTTGAATAATTCAATTGGGAAATAGGTGGGTTCAGGAAGGGCAGCTTGTGCTACCCCGAGGGCAAGCATAATAAAAGATAAGATTGAAAAAACAGTGTTGGCCGTTTGGAAGTTGAGTGGTAGTGCGGTAATGAGCAGGCCGGGTGAGCAGAATAAAATAAAGCAACTATAAAATCGGATCATGAGTGTTGAGGCTTCATAAGTGGAGTAACCCCCAAAAGGAAGCCGTGTCATCATGTAAAAAAACAAGCAGTACAAGCAGGCGATTGTGGAGTAAGCGATGAGTTGCGCTATCAGGAACACTGCTCTGGCGTGTGGCGTATAAATGAATGAACGGATGAAACCACTTTCTCGACGGCCAATGATATAAAAAGAAAATCCAAAGAACGCTACGCTTGAAGATATATAGGCATAAAACCATGCGGTGACAGCGCTGTAATCTTGATTGAAATTATCGTCTCCTTTCGAGTAGATCAGCAGATAGAAAACAGCACCGGGCGACAGTAATATCCAGAACAGTGCAGTCGGTTCCTTGAGCTGTTCCTTGATAAAAATCATGGCCAGTTGAAAGGCTCGAGATCCTGTATTCTTGTGCATGTGGCACCTGCTAAGGAAAGGGCATCTTTGTAGATTTAATACCTACCTTGAAGTTTGTCAAAAATATGCACATCTTGTTTAAGATTGCTCCTACAGTAGTCGTATAGTTTTCCCTGTGGCTTATTAAGGCTTCCTGAAACCTTTGCGATGATCTTATTTCATTTGCGTGAGGGCTTTTATATGCTTCGCCTGAAAATATTAAAAAATTTCAAATGCTTGTGAATGTTTGTTTGTTTTTGGTAGGGCCTGTTTTAAAGAATACTTGTAAGCCCACTCTGTAGTACGGGTATGACTTTTTTTCAAAAAAAGGGACGAGCGGCATGCTGTTTGAATGTGCGCTGCCATACCGCTCCTTGTTATTTGCCGTAATTAGAACTTTTCAGTCTTTACCTTTCGCGGCACTTGCTCACAGGGCGGGTCACCCATGGGTTGCGGGTCACGCTCGGGCGGCTCCTGTTGCGGTTGTGGCCCGGGAACGGGCGGCAAAGCTGGCTGGTCGATATTGGGGTCAGGGGTTTCAGGTGCAATGGGGATACTCATCACGATGACCTCTCGGTGGCGGGATGTAGAGGGCTGTCGGACGGTTGACCGTGTGATGGCAGGTTTGATTCCGCTCACGTGACCGACGGCGCACTGCGCTGCGCGTACCGCAATATTTGCATGGGTTTTGCATAAACCAAGGGTAATTAGCCCTCACGGGGTGCCCCACAAGAGCTAGTCTTGGTGGGACTGTGGATTCAGGACATAGGCCAAGTCGAAGACCGAAACGTATGCACAGGCATGCACAACCTTTACCAGACGGAGAGCAGCATGAGTTCGAGCATGGATACTGGTAAAGGTAAAGACTCGCTGTTACCCGCCCCTACGGACATCGACGCACTGACCAAAGCCGAACACCCCGATCCGTTTGCGGTGCTGGGGCCTCACGCCGATGCTGCAGGCGGGCAGTTTGTCCGGGCTTTTTTGCCCGGCGCGGTCAGTGTCAATGTACTCGCCAGGGATACCGGTGAAGTACTCGGGCGCCTTGATGACGCACAAGTCACCGGCCTTTTTGTCGGGCATTTCACACAGGCGCGGCCGTACTTGCTCCAGGTTGATTGGGGCAATGCCGTGCAAACCAGCGAAGATCCTTACAGTTTTGGTCCGTTGTTGGGTGAGATGGACTTGTACCTGTTTGCCGAAGGCAACCACCGTGATTTAAGCAGCTGCTTCGGGGCGCAATTGCTGGAGGTTGATGGCGTGCCGGGGGTGCGCTTTGCCGTGTGGGCGCCAAATGCGCGGCGGGTGTCTGTGGTAGGCGATTTCAATGGCTGGGATGGCCGTCGCCACCCCATGCGCCTGCGCCACGCCAACGGCGTGTGGGAGCTGTTTGTGCCGCGCCTGCAGGCGGGCGAGGCGTACAAATACGAAATCCTTGGCGCCCACGGCATCTTGCCGCTCAAGGCCGACCCCGTGGCGCTGGCCACTCAGTTGCCGCCTGATACGGCGTCGAAGGTGGCGTCACCCCTGGCCATCGAATGGCAGGATGGTGACTGGATGCAAGCCCGTGAGCAGCGTCAGCGCCGTGACGCACCGTTGTCAATTTACGAGTTACATGCAGGGTCATGGCAGTGCGAGACCGATGATGTTGGCGACATCGAGCGTCAGTACACCTGGCCCGAGCTGGCCGAGCGCCTGATCCCTTACGTGCAGCAACTGGGTTTCACCCATATCGAGCTGATGCCGATCATGGAGCACCCGTTTGGAGGCTCCTGGGGCTATCAGCCTCTGTCACAATTTGCGCCGACGGCCCGCTATGGTTCGCCTGATGATTTTGCCGCGTTCGTCAATGCCTGTCATATGGCCGGTATCGGTGTGATTCTGGACTGGGTGCCGGCGCATTTTCCCAACGATACCCATGGGCTGGCGCAGTTTGATGGCACGGCACTGTACGAATACGCCAACCCTCTTGAAGGTTTTCATCAGGACTGGAACACCCTGATTTACAACCTGGGCCGTACCGAAGTGCATGGTTTTATGCTTGCCTCGGCCTTGCACTGGCTCAAGCACTTTCATGTCGACGGGTTGCGCGTGGATGCGGTGGCGTCCATGTTGTACCGCGACTATTCGCGCAAGGCTGGTGAGTGGGTGCCCAACCGGCATGGCGGGCGGGAAAACCTCGAAGCCATAGAATTTTTGCGCCATCTCAATGATGTGGTTGCCTACGAGGTACCAGGCGCGCTGGTGATTGCCGAAGAGTCCACGGCCTGGCCCGGCGTCAGCGAAAGCACCGATCAGGGCGGGCTGGGGTTTTCCTACAAATGGAACATGGGCTGGATGCACGATTCGCTGCATTACATCCAGCAAGACCCGGTGTACCGCGCCCATCATCACAACGAATTGAGCTTTGGCCTGGTGTACGCCTGGACCGAGCGCTTTATCCTGCCGATCTCCCACGATGAAGTGGTGCACGGCAAACACTCGCTGATCGACAAGATGCCCGGTGATCGCTGGCAGAAATTCGCCAATCTGCGTGCTTACTTGAGTTTTATGTGGGCACATCCGGGTAAGAAACTGCTGTTTATGGGCTGCGAATTCGGCCAGTGGCGTGAATGGAATCATGATCAGCAACTGGACTGGTATTTACTGCAATACCCCGAGCACCGGGGGGTGCAAAAACTGGTTGGCGACTTGAATCGTTTGTACCGCGAGCAGCCAGCGCTGTATGAGCAGGATGATGTATCGCAGGGTTTCCAGTGGTTGATTGGCGATGACGCAGCCAACAGCGTTTATGCGTGGCTACGCTGGAGCAAGGACGGTTCGCCCTTGCTGGTGGTGACCAACTTTACCCCGGTGCCGCGCGAAGGTTATCGGATCGGTGTGCCATTTGCCGGTACCTGGCAGGAGGTTATCAACAGTGATTCGGCGATCTATGCCGGTTCCGATTATGGCAATGGCGGCGGGGTGGTGACCCAGGAGGTAGCCAGCCATGGTCAGGGCGTGTCGCTGGCCTTGAATCTGCCGCCGCTGGGGGTACTGATATTGCGGCCGGTGACGGGGTAGAGCAACAGCGCCCTCACCCTAGGCCTCACCCTCGGGAGAGGGTTGGGGTGAGGGCAGGCGGGCACCTCGGTATTACAGATGCACCTCAACCGCCAACGGTAAATGATCGGATAAATGGCTCCACGGCTTATTGCCAAGGATCTCTGGATTATGGCTGCGTGCATTGCGCAAGTAGATACGATCCAGACGCAGGAGTGGCCAGCGCGCGGGATAGCTCTTGGCCACTTGGCCGTGATGGCGCTCAAACACCTCATGCAGGTCGTCACGCTGGCGCAGGGCAGCATTGCCTTGCTGCTTCCAGTCGTTGAAGTCACCGGCAATGATCACCGGCTCATGGGGCGGCAAGGATTTGAGCAGTTGGTTGAGCAACACGATCTGCAGTTGGCGATGGCTTTCCAGCAGGCTCAAATGCACACAAATGGCATGCACATTGTCATGCCCCGGCACATCCAGCACACAGTGCAGCAAGCCGCGCCGCTCAGGCCCGGTGATCGACACATCGAGATTGCGCGAAGCCTTGATCGGGTACTTGGACAACAGGGCATTGCCGTGATGACCGTCGGGGTAAACGGCATTTTGCCCGTAGGCAAAGTCGCTCCACATGCTGTCGGCGAGGAATTCGTACTGTGAGGTGGCAGGCCAGTCTTCATAACGTGAGGCGTGCTTGCCGTGCTCGCCGAGCACTTCCTGCAAAAACACCAGATCGGCACCGGTGCTGCGCACGGCTTCGCGCAGTTCGGGCAGGATGAAGCGGCGGTTGAAGGCGGTAAAGCCCTTGTGTGTATTGACCGTCAGCACCTTGATTCGATGCACGGCAGGTGCTGTTGCCGGGGTGGCAGATAAAAGTGTATTGCCGACAGCTTGTTCGGTAGGCATGGTCACTCCTCTGTCAGGGGCAGTTTCAAAGCGGCAAGTTACAGTCACAGCTTGCCGCTTTTTATGGGGGTGCACTTGATATTTATCAATACATTCACGCCACCTCGGTGTGTTGCAATTCAAACAGCACCAGCGAACGCCCGGTGACATTGTAGGGTTTGTTGAAGGGCAGATGCTGAGGGCCCTTGATGCTCGGGTCAGTGGTGTCGAGCCGGCATGACCAGCTGATGCCGTGGGGCACTTTGGGCAGGTTGAAGTTGACCGGGTCGTGGTTGGCATTGACCACGATCAGCAAGGTGGCATCAGCGCCGGCGCGCTGCACCCCGGATACCTGCGCCCGGCCATCGAGCAGCATGCCCATGCACCGGGCCTCGGCGTCCTGCCACTGTTCGGTGGTCATCTCGTTGCCATCGGCGGCCAGCCAGGTCACGTCCTTGTACTCGGGCGTGTCAACGGAGTGCCCCACCAGGAACAGGCCGCGCCGCAGGATGGGGTACTGCATGCGTAACTTGATCAGGCGTTTGACAAAGGCCAGCAGGGATTTGCCGGTCTTGTCCAGTTCCCAGTTGATCCAGCCGATTTCGCTGTCCTGGCAGTAGGCGTTGTTGTTGCCGTGCTGGGTGCGGGCGAATTCGTCGCCGGCCACGAGCATCGGCGTGCCCTGGGCCAGGAACAGGGTGGCCATGAAATTGCGCATTTGGCGCTGGCGCAAGGCGTTGATTTCGGGGTCGTCGGTGGGCCCTTCGACGCCGTGGTTCCAGGAAATATTGTTGTTGCTACCGTCCTGGTTGTTTTCGTCGTTGGCCTCGTTATGTTTATCGTTGTAGGACACCAGGTCGTGCAGCGTGAAGCCGTCATGGGCGGTAATGAAGTTGACCGAGCTATAGGGCCTTCGGCCCCGGTGGTTGAACAGGTCGGCCGAACCGGTCATGCGCCCGGCAAATTCAGCCAGTTTGCCTTCGTCGCCTTTCCAGAACGCGCGCACGGTGTCGCGGAAGCGGTCGTTCCATTCCGCCCAGCCGGGCGGGAAGCCGCCGACCTGGTAGCCACCGGGGCCACAGTCCCAAGGTTCGGCAATCATTTTTACCCGGCGCAGCAGCGGGTCCTGGCGACAGGCCACCAGAAAGCTGTGACGTTCGTTGAAGCCGTCGTGATAGCGCCCCAGAATCGTCGCCAGGTCGAAGCGGAAACCGTCGACGTGCATCTCCCGGGCCCAATAGCGCAGCGAGTCAGTGACCATCTGCAAGACGCATGGATGGCTAAGGTCCAGAGTGTTGCCGGTGCCGGAATCGTTGATGTAGTAGCGCTTGTCCTCGGGCATCAGGCGATAGTACGAGGCGTTGTCGATGCCGCGCATGGACAGGGTCGGACCTTGTTCGTTGCCTTCGGCGGTGTGGTTGTAGACCACATCCAGAATCACCTCGAGGCCGGCCTTGTGCAGGCGCGCCACCATCTCCTTGAACTCGGCTATCTTGCCGCTGGCCAGATAGCGCGGGTCGGGGGCAAAAAAAGCGATGCTGTTGTAGCCCCAATAATTGGTCATGCCTTTTTGCAGCAGATGCTGGTCATTGACGAAGGCATGCACCGGCAATAGCTCGATGCTGGTTACGCCCAGGTCGGTGATGTGCTCGACCACTTCATCGATCATCAAGCCGGCAAAGGTACCACGCACCGCATCCGGCACGGCGGGGTGGCGCATGCTGATGCCGCGCACGTGGGCCTCGTAGAAGATGGTGCGTTCCCAAGGCACGCTCAAGCGGTGGTCATGACCCCAGGTGTGCGCCGGGTCGATGACCTTGCACTTGGGCACGAAGGGCGCGCTGTCCCGTTCATCAAAGCTCAAGTCGGCATCCGGGTGACCGATGGTGTAGCCAAACAGGGCCTCGGACCACTTCAGTTCACCCACCAGCTGTTTGGCGTAGGGGTCGATCAGCAGTTTGTGGTGGTTGAAGCGATGGCCGTTTTCCGGGTCGTAGGGGCCATGCACGCGATAACCGTAGACCTGCCCGGGATGGGCGTCCGGCAGATAGCCGTGGAAGGTCTCGTCGGTGTACTCGGGCAGCTCGATACGCTCCAGCTCGACCTCGCCTGCGGCATCGAACAGGCACAGCTCGACCTTGGTGGCATTGGCCGAGAACAGGGCAAAGTTGACGCCCAGGCCATCCCAGGTGGCCCCAAGGGGGAAGGGCAGCCCTTCGCGGATGCGCAAGGGATCGCCAGTGGGCGGTGCTGACGTGTGTTTACTCATGACCTGCTCCTGCACAACCGGATTTTTGGGTGTAGGTGGCCTGTGGGGGCGGGCTTGCGATTGCACTTCTGCGGTTCAATCCGTTGGCCGGGTTGAGGCAATCGCCAGCTGGCGCTCCCACAAGGGGGAAGGTGGACTCAAGACGAGGCAGGCTTGCGCGGTGCCCGGGGCTTTTTCTCGCCGGCAGGTTTTGCTGCGGTCTTGGCCTTGGTGGCCTTGGGGGCTGCCTTGGAGGGGGCCAGGGCTTGTGCCTGGGCCAGTTTGTGGGCCATTTCCCAGTGACGCGCCTCCTGGCCCTCCGGGCGACCTTCAGACTCCCAGATCTGATAGGCAAATTCACGAATGTGCTTGTCGTCATTACTCATGGTGAAGCTCCTTGCTCATGGGTGATTTAGCGGTCTCGCTCGTGGGCTTGCTGGCGGGCGCAGGCCAGCAGTTCAAAACGTTGAGTGGCATCGATGGCGTCCAGCAAGGTATTGCCGTCGCCCGGCAGACGTCGGCACCAATTGGGGTGGCCGCTGACGGTGCCGGGCAAGTTGGCTTGCTCCTCGAGCCCCAGTGCATCTTCGATTGGCAGCAGTACCAGCGGCGCACGGGTGTGCCCCAGATAACGGATGCTGGCGTCCAGTGTCGGAGCGTTGCCCTGGGCTTCTTCCTGAAAGTTTTGTGGATCCAGGCGCAAGGCCAGATCCAGGCCTTCGCACTCGCGCTGACGGCTTTCGCGCCAGTGGTGTGCAGTGACCGGGTCAATCAGGCCCAGGCGTTCATTCCAGTCGATATCGCGTCCGTGCAGCCAGCCGGTGAGTGTCGGCAGGTCGTGGGTGCTGGTGGTGGCCAGGGCATCGTCCGGCCAGTCCAGAATCGGTTTGAAGCGCGCGCCGTAGTCCTGCTCGAACAGCAGCACGCGAATGCCCAGGATTGCCCGCTCGCTGAGCTTTTCCCGCAGGCCGTCAGGTACGGTGCCAAGGTCCTCGCCCAGCACGATGGCCTGGTGGCGCACCGATTCAAGGCACACCAGGCGCAGCAGGTCGTCGATCGGGTAATACAGATAGGCGCCTTCATCGGGCGAAGCCCCCAGGGGTATTACCCACAGGCGCTGCAAACCCAGCACATGGTCGATGCGCAGCCCGCCAGCATGGGCAAAATTGGCCCGCAGCATCTCGATAAAGGCACGAAAACCATTGCGCTTCAGGCCTTCGGGGGAAAACGCCGAGATGCCCCAGCCCTGGCCCGCGCGGTTGAGTGCATCGGGTGGCGCGCCCACGGTCAGTTGCGCCAGCAGTTCATCCTGGCGGCACCAGGCCTGACTGCCGGCACCATCGGCACCCACGGCCAGGTCGGCGATCAGGCCGATGGCCATGCCGCTGCTACGCGCCGTGGTCTGGGCCCGGTCCAGGCAGCGGGCGATCAGCCATTGGCAAAAGGCGTAATAACCGATGAGCGCCTGGTGCCCCTCGGCAAACCGCAATAGCGCCGGGCTGTCCGGGTTGCGCCATTGTTCGGGCCACTCGCGCCAGTCGAAGCTGTGATGCCCGGCCACACAGGTTTCCTGCAGGGCCTCAAAGCGGCAGTGGTTTTCCAGTGCTTCGCCACCCAGCTCGCGAAAGTGATTGAAGTCGGCCAGCAGCGGGTGTTCGTCCCGGGCAAAGTCGTTGTAGAGCTGACGCAGCAATGTCTGTTTGGCCAGGGTTGCGGCTTGCCAGTCGATCAGCGGCAACTGTTCAAGACGTTGCAGTTCGTCTCTCAGGCCTGTGGCTTCAATGGCCCTGTGCAGTGCCTCCTCGCCAAGGATACTGGCGGGTGCTGCATACAGGCTGTTGAGAAACAGGCGACTGGAAGGTGAGTACGGGCTGTAATGTTTGGGCGCGCTGCTGAACATGGCGTGCAGGGGGCTGATTGCCAGCGCATCGGCGCCGCGCTCACCCACAGCCTGCAGCAGGGTTTCGAGTGCCCGGGTATCACCAAAGCCGCCGTCGCCGTGGCGCCGCAATGAGTACAGTTGCACGCTGACACCCCATGCCCGTGGCGCTGTCTGATGCAGGGCATCGCCGATACTGAAGCACCTGGCCGGGGCCACGGCCAGGGTGAACTGTTGATCTTCCAGCTGCACCCGGTGGTAGCCGACGGGGATCATGCCCGGCAACATGGCGTCGGCATCCAGCTGGATTGGCAACGCATCGCCGTTCTCCAGATGCACGATGCACTGACTATGGGCGTGAAAGTAGCGTGACAAGTCCAGGGCCTTGCCGACGTCTGCCGTGAGCAAGGGCGGCAGGCGTTTGTTCTGCTGCTCCAGCTGCAGGTTGAGCAGACTGGTTTCGATGGCTTCGGCGCTGTCGGCGGGCAGTCCCAGCCCCGCCAGAATGGCCTCCAGCACCTGTGGCCTGACCCTCTGTGGCTGGCCGTTGGCATCAATCCAGTCAACGGCCAGTCCGGCCCGGCCGGCGAGTACTTCAAGTTGCGCTTCGCTCATTGGCGGTACCCTTGATGGCGATAAATGAACGAACGTCAGGCAGATCCGCAGGGCTCATGGCTTCACGGTGCGAAGCAATGACTTGGCAACCAGTTGCTCATACAGCTCGGCATAGGGTTCCACGGCCTTGCACCAGTTGAATGGAGCGGCCATTGCGCGGCAGCGCATGGCATTCAACAGTTTGGGGTAGCTGAACACCTTGAAGGCGCGCTTGAGTGCTTCCTCGTAGCTGGCCACGGTGGACTCGTCGAACAGAAAACCGGTCACGCCGTTTTCGATGGTGTCCGCCAGGCCGCCGGTGTTGCGCGCTACTGGCAGCGAGCCGAAGCGTTGTGCATACATCTGGCTCAAACCGCAGGGTTCATAGCGCGAGGGCATCAGCAAAAAGTCGCTGCCCGCGAACATGCGCCGTGCATCGGTTTCATTGAAACCGATGCGTACTCCGATCTGACCCGGGAAGCGCAAGGCAAGTTCACGCATGGCCTGTTCTTCTTCGGGTTCACCGCGGCCGATGATGCAAATCTGCCCGCCCGAAGCGACGATAAAGGCGGCCACGGCTTCGGTGAGGTCCAGGCCCTTCTGGTAAACCAGGCGCGACACGACGGCAAACAATGGCCCTTTGGAGGGGTTGAGGCCGAACAGGGTACGCACATGGGTGGTATTGACGGCGCGGGCATCCCAGTCACCGATACCGAAGGGCGCCACCAGATGGGGGTCGGTGGTGGCTTCCCAGCTTTCATCGATGCCATTGGGAATACCGCTCAACAGGCCTTGCTGGGTCTTGCTGGCCAAAAAGCCATCGAGCCCGCAGCCAAAGGCCGGGGTGGTGATTTCGGCGGCGTAGGTCGCGCTGACCGTAGTGATATGGCTGGCGTAGGCCATGCCGGCCTTGAGAAACGACAGTTTGCCGTAGAACTCCATACCGTCCTGTTGCAGGGCATGGTGCGGGATGCCCAGCTCAGGGCAGCAGGCGCGGCTGAATACGCCCTGGTAGGCGAGGTTGTGAATAGTGAACAGGGTGGGGGTGCGTTGCCCGCGCCAGTGCATATAGGCCGGGGCCAGCCCTGCAGGCCAGTCGTGGGCATGCACGAGGTCGGGTTGCCAGTGTATCTGTGCCAGATTGGCAGCGATATCGGCTGCAGCCAGCCCCAGGCGGGCGAAACGGATGTGGTTGTCGGGCCAGTCGCGGCCATTGTTGGCGCCGTAGGGCGTGCCTTCGCGCTCATAAAGCTCAGGGCAGATCAGTACATAGATGACCAGGCCGTCGGTCATGTCCATGCGTCCGATCTTGCAGGCGGGCAGGGCGGCATGGCCACCGAGTTCACCGATGATGTGGATCGGGTTGTCGCTGTTGAGCACTTGTGGGTAGCCGGGGATCAGCACCCGTACATCATGCAAGTGACGCATGGCCCGCGGCAGTGCTGCCGACACATCACCCAGGCCACCGGTCTTCACCAGGTCGGCCAGTTCGGAGGTGACAAACAGCACCTTCTTTTTATTGGGATTGGCGTTTATCACCGCCAGCGCGGGCCTCCCTGCAGGGGCCAGATCTGGCAGTGAAATCAGCTCATTCACAACTTGCGGGGTCAGACGTTCTTCTTGATGTGGCGCAGCAGCACTGATCATGAATCTCTCCCGTTGTATTTATTGATCTGCTAACGGCCACCCGGCCGGCACTTCCCCACTGACTGATCGGCCATGTCATCCACGGCAAAAATGCGTAAAAGATGATTTGGGCACTGCAAGGAATGCACCAACAGCTGCAACCCAGTCCCAAGTTGGCCTATCACGGGCGAAGAAGATCCGATTATTCAAATACGACAAATACACGCCGTAGATGCGACAGCGTTGAGTGTAGAAGAGATGGGTCAAGCTGCTAGCTAAAGGCAGTGTTTTTTGTAAGACAATGAGAGTTGTCTTGTAGGAAAAGTATCTATCACAAAGTCTGCTTCAGTTTTTGTAGCAGCTGACGAGCGGAGGGAGGCTGCGCAGCAGCCGTAAAATCAGACACTGCGATATGCTAGCCCAATCGGGTTCGCAGGGTTCACGGCCGCTACGCGCCCGAACGCAGCCTCGCTCCGCTCGTCAGCTGCTATGGGGATGGGGGGCGGTTCTGCAAAATAACAGGGCGCGCGCACCGATGTGGTGCGCGCGCCTCGCGTATTTCAGTTGCCAGGGTACTCGGCGATCACCTGGTCTTTACCGTCGTTGTCCAGGCCGATCACCTGGTAGGCGTCCTTGCGGTCACCCATTTCCATACCCGGCGAGCCCATTGGCATGCCCGGTACAGCAATACCCTTGAGGTCGTTGCGCTGGGTCAGTGCCACCACTTGTTCGGCAGGCACGTGACCTTCAACGAACTTGCCGTTGATCACTCCGGTATGGCACGACGCCAGCCGGGGCTGCACGCCGAGGCGCTGTTTGACGCTGGCCATATCCGTTTCTACATGGTCATTGACCTTGAAGCCGTTGCTCTCAAGGTGAGAAATCCAGGCTTTGCAGCAGCCGCAGTTGGCATCGCGGTGCACATCAATGGTCAGTTGTTCGGCCGCTTGCGCCAAAGAGGTCAACAACAGGGCCGAGAGTGCGAAAAGGCGCAATGGAGTCTTCATCGAGATCCTCTATACGAAAAAACGTCAGCCTGAGCGACAGGGACTGTCAGGCAACTGATGGACAGATGACAAATCTGTCAGGTTGGGGCGCTTTGGGTGGAATCAAGGCACTATAACCTCGTTCCCTTAATCGCTCACTTTTCTGATGTGTACCGTATATGGCGCTTGCCGTTCCACCCGATTTGTCTGACACCGATGTGCGGGTACAACCCTTGGCGCGTACTTATCCCCGTGGCCTGTATATCGAGCCGCATCAGCACGAGTGGGGGCAGTTGCTCTACGCAAGCAGCGGCGTGATGTGGGTCGATACCCCGGATGAAGCCCTGGCCGTGCCACCACAGCGGGCGGTGTGGTTGCCGCCGCAGGTGCCCCACGGGATTCGCGTGGTGTCGGATTTGCAGATGCGAAATATCTATTTGCCACCCAAGCTGGCCAGCACCCTGGACAGTCGTGTGCAGGTGATTGAAGTCGGCCGCTTGCTCAGAGAGCTGATTATCAAGTTGGTGGAGCGGGCGGACGGGCAAACGTCCTACACCGAGGCTCTGCTCAATCTGACGTTGCTGGAATTGCAGCGGGCCCGCCGAACCCAGCTTAAGGTGCCCATGCCCGATACCCCGGACCGGCGCCTGCTCAACCTGTGCCAGTCGGTCATGGCCAGCCCTTCGCTGGATATCGCCTTTGAGCAACATGCCGAGAACGCCGGGGCCAGTGTACGAACCCTGGCCCGTCTTTTTCAGGGCGAACTGGGCATGGGCTTCGCCCAGTGGCGGCGGCAGGTGCAATTGGCAACCGCCGCGGCCGAGCTGATCCAGGGCGCTTCTGTCAGCCAGATCTCACGCTCGCTTGGTTATTCGCCCAGTAGTTTCAGCGATATGTTCCGACGCGAGCTGGGTGTGAGTCCTTCTTTGTATGCCTCAGGTCAGGTAGCAGAGATCTGAACTTGTCCGGCAGACAGAAGCCATTGGCAGAAGCACCACGCTTGTCGGCCATAAACTGGGGCATCTCTACAGCATCCAGAGGGCTGAATATGAAAGCACTGCAATTTTCCAAAACCGGTGATCTGGCGGCGCTGAACCTCGTTGAGTTGCCGCTGCCGGTACCTGGTGCCGATGAAGTGCTGGTGCAGGTCAGGGCTGCGGGCCTGAACCCCAGCGATGTGAAAAATGTACTCGGCCGTTTTCCCTACACCACCTTACCCCGCGTGCCCGGTCGGGATTTTGCCGGGGTGATCGTGGATGGACCGCAGGCGTTGGTGGGGCAGGAAGTCTGGGGTACGGGTAAGGAACTGGGGTTCTACCGGGACGGTTCTCATGCGAGCTATTTGGTCTTGCCGGTTGAAGGCGTTGCGCTGAAACCCAAGTCGCTGAGTTTTGAGCAGGCCGCCAGCCTGGGCGTGCCTTACACCACGGCGTGGGATGCTCTGCAACGAACGGGTGTAGGCGCGGATACCCGTTTGCTGGTGATCGGTGCCAATGGCGCGGTAGGCACTGCGGCTATCGCGCTGGCGAAAGTGCTTGGCGCGCGGGTGCTGGCGGCGGTGCGTCGTATCGAGCAGGCGCAGGTGCTGCTGGAGCAGGGCCTTGAAGTGCTGGTTCTGGATAAACCGGAGTCGCTGGGGGCTCAAGTGAATGAGGTATTTGCAGGTGGCGCTGAAGTGATTTTCGACACCACTGGCCATTGGTTGCCAGCGGCAGTGTCGGCGTTGCGCACTTTCGGGCGAATCGCCTTTATTGCCGCACCGCTGGACGGTCATGTGCATTTGCCTGCGCTGGCCCTGTATCGCAAGGGCGGGTCGCTGGTCGGGGTCAACACGCTGCTGTATAGCTGCGGCGATTGCGCGCAGAGGCTCAATCAGTTTGGCCAGTACTTCGATCAAGGGCTGTTGCCGGCACCGGGTGGTTTTCAGGAAGCGGCCCTGGCGGACGGACTGGCCTGTTATGCGCAGGTCAATGAAGGTGCGTGCGCCAAAGTGGTGCTGATCCCGTAGGCACTGCCTGAACTGTGGGAGCGAACAGGCTCGTTCCCACAGAGGCAAGTGCTACCCGGTTATTGCCCCAGCCGCAAGCTGGCGCGAATGCCATTGACCTCAGGCTCGTTGGCTTTGTAGCCGTCAGCCGGGCCTGCGTAGGAAAGGGCGTAGGCGCTGTTGCCCTGGGTGGCGGCCACCAGGGTCTGGGTGATCACGTGGTTGCCGTTCTGGGTGATCTTGCAGGTGGTTTGCAAGGCGTCCAGCCCGCCCAGAGTGCTGCTGTGGATCTTGTTGCAAGCGCTCTGGTAACCGCCTTTGGCGAAATTCTGCTGCAAGGTTTTGCGCATTTGCAGCAACACCGCCTCCATATTGACCTTGTGCTCGGGCGCCAGGGTCGACTGAGTCAGCTCCATAACCATCTGCGGGTCACCATTGGCATCGTTCTTCACCGCCCGCTGGCGCACACTGCTGTCGTCCGGGGCAGGGGGGACGGCCTGCACTTCCCAGCCGCCGGGCCAGGTAATCATCAGACCGTCGGCGCTGGCCATGGGCGCTGCAGCCAGCAGGCACAAGCCGATAAAAACGGGAAAACGTCGGGCAAAATGCATGGTTCTCGGGCCTTTTGAGCGATGGGGGGACTTCAATAGTGTATCAATTGGTGTCCAGGTATTGCTTTGCAACGTGACATCATTTCGACCATTGCTCAGCTAAACCTTTGCTTCTTATGTCTAATCCCGGACAATCGCGCCCCTCTTATGGCCGGGGCGATGTCAGCAAGATGTTTCTTGTCCGCCCCGGCTGCGTGGTAACGACCGGCTAGCGGAGATTCGACCGGATGAATGACCAGGCTAACAGCGTCGACGAACGCTTCGACGAGACACCAGCGACCCTCACTCGCTGGAATCGTCATGACACCACCTGGATGCTGGGCCTGTTTGGCACGGCGATTGGCGCAGGTACCTTGTTTTTGCCGATCAACGCAGGGCTTGGCGGCTTTTGGCCGTTACTGATCCTGGCGCTGCTGGCGTTCCCGATGACCTTTTACGCTCACCGCGGCCTGACCCGCTTCGTTCTCTCCGGGCGTGAAGGCTCAGATATCACTGACGTGGTTGAAGAACATTTCGGCCTGCGTGCAGGTGCTGTGATTACGTTGCTGTACTTCCTGGCCATCTTCCCGATCCTGCTGATCTATAGCGTAGCGCTGACCAACACGGTTGGCAGCTTTATGCTCAACCAGATGCATATCACTCCACCTCCACGGGCAATCCTGTCGCTGGTGCTGATTCTGGGCTTGCTGATTGTGGTGCGCTGCGGCGAGCAGGTGATCGTCAAGGCCATGAGCATGCTGGTCTACCCGTTTATCGTGGCGTTGCTGTTTTTGGCGGTGTTTTTGATCCCGCACTGGAACGGCGGCATTCTCAGTACCGCGACTACGCTGCCTGCGCCTTCGGTATTGCTGCATACCTTGTGGCTGGCGATTCCGGTGATGGTTTTTTCCTTTAACCATTCACCGATCATTTCGGCGTTCGCCGTAGACCAGAAGCGCCGGTATGGCGCCAATGCCGATGAGCGCAGCTCGCAGATCCTGTCCCGTGCTCACCTGCTGATGGTAGTGATGGTGCTGTTCTTCGTGTTCAGTTGCGTGCTGACCCTGTCGCCGGAACAACTGGCCGAAGCCAAGGCGCAGAACCTGTCGATCCTGTCCTACCTGGCCAACCATTTCAGCAACCCGACCATCGCTTTTGCCGCGCCACTGATTGCTTTTGTGGCCATTGCCAAGTCCTTTCTGGGCCACTACATCGGCGCCAGCGAAGGCCTTAAAGGCCTGGTGCTGAAAACCGGCAAGCGCCCGGGCGCGAAAAATCTGGACCGCATGACGGCCGCTTTCATGCTGGTGGTGTGCTGGGCTGTGGCCACGCTCAACCCGAGCATCCTGGTGATGATTGAAACCTTGGGCGGGCCGGTGATTGCAGCCATTCTGTTCCTGATGCCGATGTACGCAATTCGCCGGGTGCCGTCTATGCGCCAGTACTCGGGGCAGATCTCCAACGTGTTCGTGACGGTTATCGGCCTGATTGCGATCTCCTCGCTGGTGTACTCGCTGATCCCTTGATACATACCCCTGGCGCCGCCGTCCTGGCGGCGACAGGGCGCTGATTGACCCGCGCAAGCCGTCCAGGGCTTGAGTCTGGCCGGTACTGCGAATATGATTGCGACCCATTCCTATTCGCAGTGTGCCCACGGCACGTCCCGAGGGTTTCCGTGTCGCCATCCCCGCCGAACCCGCCGTTGCTGCACGCAGATGTGCAAAGCCTCTACAGCGATCACCATGGCTGGCTGCTGAACTGGCTGCGCAGGCGCCTGCGAGATACCGACAATGCTGCCGACATGGCGCAGGACACCTTTCTCTATGTGCTGGGCAAGCCGGAACAGGTTGCGCATTTGCGCGAGCCACGGGCCTGGCTGAGCACCATTGCCAAGGGCCTGTTGATTGACCGCTTCCGCCGCCAGAAAGTCGAGCAGGCCTATTTGCAAGCGCTGGCTCACTTGCCCGAGCAGCACATGCCTGCCGCCGAAGAACGTTTGATCCTGCTGGAAACCCTGACCCGCATCGATGCGTTGCTCGAGGGCCTAAAAGCCAATGTACGCACTGCCTTTTTGCTGTCACGCCTTGAAGGGCTTGGCTATCAGGCTATTGCCGAGCGCCTGGGGGTGAGCGTGAGTTCAGTGGAAAAATACATGGCCACGGCCATTCGCCATTGTTTTCTGATGCGTAACGCCCTGTGAGCGCTGGTTCGTCGCCGCCAGGATTCGCCCCCCATGTCCTTGACCAGGCGATTGACTGGCTGGTCAAAACCCAATCCGGTGCGGCGCCGCCTCAGGTATTTGCGGCGTGCGAGCAATGGCGCGCAGCCGATGCCAGCCATGAAGCCGCGTGGCAAGCCCTGCAAATGACCGAAGCGACCTTGCGCCAGGCCTCGGTGCTGCCGGGTCGTGTGGCTTTGGACACCCTGGCCGGCAGTGGCCGCCTGCGCTCACGGCGTCAGGCCCTCAAAGTGCTCGGCCTGGGCATCCTCGGCGCAGGCGCGGGCGGCCTGGTCCTGCAACAGCAGCCCTGGCGGAGCGTGGGTGCCGACTATGCGACCGGCGTGGGAGAGCGGCATTCGTTCAATCTGCTCGATGGCACGCGTTTGCAGCTCAATACCGACAGTGCTGCTGATGTGCTGTTCACTGCGCAACAGCGCCTGATTGTGTTGCGCGAAGGCGAGATATTTATCCGTACGGGTCAGGATCCGGGATCTGCGAGCGGGCGCAGGCCATTCTGGGTGCATACCCGTGAAGCGCGCCTGCAGGCTATTGGCACCGCATTCGATGTACGTCAGGAGTCAGGGCGTACTCGCTTGATGGTCGAGGAGGGCGTAGTGGCGATTCACTTGCCCGATACCCGGCCAGTGCTGGTACAGGCGGGCAGCGAGTACCTGATCGATCCACGTTCTGCACAGTTGCAGCCTGCGCCCGTGTTTAGTGCCAATGGCTGGGTCAGCGGTGTGCTGGTGGCCAGGCAGATGCGCTTGCAGGATCTCGTGCAAGAACTGGCGCGCTATCGCCACGGCTGGTTGCAGTGTGATCCGGCGGTGGCTGAATTGCGGGTTTCCGGGGTGTTTCAACTCCAGCGCATTGACCATGCGCTGGAGGGTTTGAGCCAGTCGCTGGCGGTGCGTATTGAGCGCCGGACACGGTTCTGGACACGCATTGTGGCGGCTTAGTAGTGTGGAAGCGAGCCTGCTCGCGAAAGCCATTCGCGAGCAGGCTCGCTCCCACAGCGCAAATTTCTTTGCGGGTTTTCGGCTGGCCTTCGACAGATAGGCATAAGACTTATCCATTGCAGGAGCCCCGCGCCAATGTCCCGTGTTTTTCGCAACCCTTCATTGCCTCCCCGCAACCGCCTGGCCATGGCCTTGCATATCGTTTTACTGGGCACCGTGGCGCAGCCGCTATCGCTGGTCAGTGCTGCGCCCTTGAGTGTTCAGCGCAGTTTCGACGTGCCCGCTAGCACGCTTGAAGATTCACTGAACCGCTTCGCCCAGCAGGCCAATATCTCCCTGCCTTATGACCCGGCGCTGGTGCAAGACAAGCAGGCGTCAGCCCTCAAGGGCCGCTTTGATGTGCCCCAGGGCTTGCAGCAACTGCTCAAGGGCAGCGGTTTGACGGCCACCGAAGGCGCCAGCGGAGTCTGGACCCTATACCCACTGACTTCCGCCAATGTGGACGGCCAGTTGCAATTGCAAGCCACCAGCGTCACGGGTTTGGCGTTGGGCAGCACCACTGAGGGCAGTCACTCCTACACCACGGGTGAAACCAGTACGGCGACCAAGTTGCCGCTTTCGCTGCGTGAAACGCCGCAATCGGTGACGGTCATTACCCGTCAGCAAATGACTGACCAAGGTTTGGGCAGTATCGCTCAGGTATTGGCGCAAACCCCCGGCATCACCGTGGTGCATGACGACAGCGAGCGCTACAACTTTTACTCTCGCGGTTTCACCCTCGATAACTTTCAGTACGACGGTGTGCCGACCTCGGATTTCACCACCAATACCAATGGCCTGGGCATGCGTGACATGGCCATTTACGATCGCGTAGAGGTGGTGCGCGGTGCCACCGGCTTGATGAGCGGTGTGGGTAGCCCGTCGGGGGCCGTGAACCTGGTGCGCAAGCGTCCCACCAAGGCGTTTCAGGGCTATGTATCAGGCAGCGGCGGCTCATGGGACCGCTATCGCAGCGAGCTGGATTTGTCCGGGCCGCTGACGGAAAACGGCGCACTGCGCGGACGTGTCGTCGCCGCCCACGAAGATGGCCGTTCCTTTATCGATCGCTATTCCTCGACCAAGGACGTGTTCTATGGCATCGGCGAAGCGGATTTGACCGACGACACCACTCTGTACGCCGGTATCGACTATCAGCGGATCAATTCCAACGGTTCGAGCTTTGGCCAATTGCCGCTGTATTACAGCGATGGCAGCCGCACCCATTTCAAGCGCTCGATGAATCCCGCCGCCAAGTGGGCGTATGCCGACAGTGAAAGCACCAAGTATTTCGCCGGTGTTGAACAGCGTTTTGCCAATGACTGGCTGCTCAAGGTCGAGGCCAGCCACTGGAAGGGCAACACCGAGCAGTTGCAGGGCAACCTGGTGGGCTGGGGGCCTTTTCCGGACAAGGCCACCGGCCAGGCGCAGTTCATGAGCGGGAGCAAAACCTTCGAAATCAATACCGATACACTGGACGCCTATGCGACCGGGCCGTTTGAGCTGTTGGGGCGTACCCATGATCTGGTGGTGGGGATGAACGTCAGTGACCGGCGCACGGACTACCTGGCAATGAATGCCGATGACCTGACCGTCAACTACGAAAACTGGAACAATGACGCGCCGCGTCCTGCTGATCTGAGCCAGGGGTTGAAGCAAAAGTACAAAACCAAAGAGTCGGCAGCCTACGCAGCATTGCGCCTCAAACCTGTGGACGACCTGTCGATCATCCTGGGAACCAGGGTAGTGGACTACGATCGCAAAGGCACAATGACCTATAACGCGGCGCAAACTGTGCCAACCACGGATAACAGCAAAAAAACCGGGAAGATGATTCCTTATGCCGGGATCGTCTACGACCTGAACGAAAACCACTCGGTCTATGCCAGCTACACGGATATCTTCACGCCGCAAAGCTACTTCGACCGTGACGACAAGGTTCTGCCGCCGATGACTGGCCAAAGCTATGAAGCGGGTCTGAAGTCCGAGTATTTCGGCGGGGCGCTGAACACCAGTTTTGCCCTGTTCATGATCAAACAGGACAACTACGCCGAATACGATGGTGTGCGGGATGATGGCCAGGATGCCTACAAGGCAATCAGCGGTACCAAGACCAAGGGCATCGAGGCCGAAATATCCGGCGAAATCATGACCGGCTGGCAATTGCTGGCGGGCTACACCTACGCCCAGCCACGGGACAAGGACGGCAAGCGGATCAACAGCAACCACCCTGAGCAATTGTTCAAACTGGCCACCAGCTATCAACTGACCGGCGACCTCAAAGACCTTAACGTGGGCGGCAACCTGACCTGGCAGGGCTCGACCTACAGCGAGCTGGATTCAACAATCAAGACCGAAGCCAAGGAAGGCAGCTTTGCCGTGGTCGGCTTGATGGCCCGCTATGACATCACCAAGAACCTCAGTGCGTCAGCTAATTTAAACAACGTTTTCGATCGTGAATACCTTAGCGGTTACGGTTTGTACTCGACTTATTACTACGGTGACCCGCGCAACCTGATGCTGGGCATGAAGTACCGTTTCTGACGAGGTTTTCATCTCGCGTGTGCCCTGGGTCGACTATGGTTAAAAACCACGAAATCGGAGGCTGGCAATGAGCGATACCACCATCCACAAGGCAGCAGCAGATGGTTACAAGCAGGGCGCCGACACCTATGTGCGCGGGCGCCCGGATTACCCGGCGGGTGTGACCGCATGGTTGTCCGAAACCCTTGGCCTGGGGCCCGGGCAAACCGTGCTTGAAGTTGGAGCCGGTACCGGCAAGTTCACCACGCGCCTGTTACAGACGGGCGCGCGGGTGATTGTGGTCGAGCCGGTGCAGGCCATGCTCGACAAGCTCTCCAGCAGCTATCCGCAAGTCGAAACCCATCAAGGCACTGCCCAGGCCATTCCTCTGGCCGATGCCAGTGTCGATGTGGTGGTGTGCGCGCAGGCTTTTCACTGGTTCGCCACCTCTGCAGCGCTGACCGAGATTCATCGCGTGCTCAAGCCTGGCGGGCAACTGGGGCTGATCTGGAACCTGCGCGATGCCAGTGTGCCGTGGGTGGCGCAACTGGATGCGCTGGTCAATCAGTGGGAAGGTGATGCCCCGCGCTTCTATACCGGCGCGTGGCGTCAGGCATTTCCTCATCCGGGTTTTGGCCCTTTACGCGAGCAGAAACTGAGCCATTCCCACGACGGACCGGTAGAAGACGTAATCTTCAATCGGGTGCGTTCTACCAGCTTTATCTCGGCTCTGATACCGGCCGAGCGTGATCGCCTGGAACAGCAACTGGCGGCTTTTGTCGCCTCGCATAACGCGTTGAATCACGGTGGCACCGTCAGCGTGCCGTATGTCACGTCGGCATTTGTCACCCGCAAGGACGCTTGACCTGCATCAATGCTGACGCGTCGCACAGGCATAGCCTGAGCTCAACCCATGTTCCAGGAGGTAGCCATAGATGAGCATCATCGTGACCGGAGCTGCCGGGTTTATCGGCAGCAATCTGGTGAAGGCCCTGAACCGACGCGGCGAGCGCGACATCATCGCCGTCGACGACCTGACTGACGGCGACAAGTGCCGCAATCTAGCAGACTGCGATATCGCTGATTATTTCGACAAGCGTGAATTCGTACAGCGCTTTACGACCCATCAACTGGGCGAAGTGCGTGCCGTGCTGCATCAGGGCGCCTGTTCCAGTACGGTAGAAAGTGATGGCCGGTTGATGATGGACAACAACTACCGTTACAGCTGCGACCTGCTGCAAGCCTGTCAGGAACAGTCGGTACCTTTGCTGTATGCCTCTTCGGCGGCGGTCTACGGCGCGAAACGGGAGTTTCGTGAAGCCCGCGAGTACGAGCAGCCTCTGAATGTCTATGCCTACTCCAAATTCCTCTTCGACCAGCGGGTACGCCAGTTGCTGCCCAGGACGCGCAGCCAGATTGTGGGCTTGCGCTACTTCAATGTGTACGGCCCCCGCGAACAGCATAAAGGGCGCATGGCTTCGATGGTCTGGCACTGTTTTAACCAGTATCGCGATCATGGCCATGTCGAGTTGTTTGGCGAGTACGGCGGCTACCCGGCGGGCGGGCATGAGCGCGATTTTGTCTCTGTGGAGGATGTGGTCAAGGTCAATCTGCATTGGCTGGACCATCCGCAAACCAGTGGTGTTTTCAACCTGGGCACTGGGTGCGCGCGGTCATTCAATGACCTGGCACTGGCGACCATCAACAGTGTACGCGCTGCCGAGGACAGGCCGCCCCTGACCCTTGAGACGGCCTTGCTGGACGGAGTGTTGCGGTATTGCGAGTTCCCTGACGGGCTCAAGCACAAGTATCAGGTGTACACCTGCGCAGATCTCGGGCAGTTGCGCGAAGCGGGGTATCGCGAGCCAATGCTTGGGCTGGAGGAGGGCGTGCAGAGCTATTGTGCAGGGCTTCTTGCATCTTAGGTCGTGGGAGCGAGCCTGCTGGCGAAGGGCATTTCGCTAGCAGGCTTGCTCCCACAAAATGAAGTTATTTACCTGACAGCAGTGCTTCCAGCTTTTCCTGGTCACGGGCGAATTGGCGGATGCCTTCGGCCAGTTTTTCGGTGGCCATGGCATCTTCGTTGGAGGCCCAGCGGAATTGTGCTTCGTTCAGGCTCAGGCGGGGTTCGCCTTTATTGCCCGGAGCCAGTTTGCGTTCCAGTTTGCCGTCGTCCAATGCCAGTTTTTCCAGCAGGTCGGGGCTGATGGTCAGGCGGTCGCAGCCGGCCAGCTGTTCGATCTGGTTAAGGTTGCGAAAGCTCGCGCCCATCACCACGGTGTTGTAGCCGTTGGCCTTGTAGTAGTTGTAGATGCGGGTCACGGACTGCACGCCCGGATCATCGGAGCCGGTGTAGTCAATGCCGGTGGACTTCTTGTACCAGTCGTAAATCCGACCCACGAACGGCGAGATCAGGAACACCCCGGCATCGGCACAGGCAGCGGCCTGGGCAAACGAGAACAGCAGGGTCAGGTTGGTTTGAATGCCGTCCTTTTCCAGTTTCTCGGCAGCGCGGATGCCTTCCCAGGTCGAGGCCAGCTTGATCAGCACGCGGTCGCGACCTACACCGGCCTTGTCGTAAAGCTCGATCAACTGGTGGGCTTTTTGCAGCAGGGCAGGCTCGTCGAACGACAGGCGGGCGTCGACTTCAGTGGAAATGCGCCCCGGAATCACATTCAAGATACCGCTACCCACAGACACCGCGAAGTGGTCGCAGGCCTGACCTACATCACCTTTGGCGTGGCTGATGGCGTTTTGCAGCAGTTCTGCGTAGCCGGGCATCGCGGCGGCCTTGAGCAGCAGCGATGGGTTGGTGGTTGCATCCACGGGTTTGAGGCGGGTAATCGCGTCGAGGTCGCCGGTGTCTGCGACCACGGTGGTGAACTGCTTGAGTTGTTCCAGCTTGGAAGTCATGAGCGTCTCTGTCGGAAAGGTATTAATGGCAGTACAGATTGAGTGCGTCTTCGATCATTAGTTCGTTGAACGGTAAGTGGCAGAATGCCGTTGAATACGCCCGCAGTGCAACTAATGGTGCAGATTTAATCTGTCGCAGTGCCATTACCCTGCTTTCACAGGTCGAGCGTGCCCCATCCCGGCTTGCGCAGCTCTGGTTCGGCGGTCTGCACGGCGTTGACGGTTTTGCCGGTGGCCAGCTCGACCCGGCGTGCTACTTCCGGGTCATCGGCAAAGGGAATCAGGCTGGCGTCGTCGAGGTCGTTTTCGGTCTTGTGTTTCAGGCACCAGCCTACGGCAAAGTAAAGGCTGATAACCGCGGCGCTGTTGAGGGCGATGTCGAGCATGGGCAAGGTTCCTTGCTGTAGGGTACCGCAGGCCCTGGGGCCTGCGGTGCAGCGTGGTCAGGCGATGTGTGCGGTCAGTTCGGCCTGCTTGAGGTTGCCTGCACGCACCGTGCGCCAGACGTTCCAGGCCATGAGCAACATGCCGCAGAGGAAAAACAATCCGCCCACCAGGCGAACTACAAAGCCCGGGTGGCTGGCCTGCAACGATTCCACAAACGAATAAGTCAGCGTGCCGTCATCGTTGATAGCTCGCCACATCAGACCCTGGGTGATGCCATTGACCCACATCGAGGCGATGTAGAGCACCGTGCCGATGGTGGCCAGCCAGAAGTGCAGGTTGATCAGGCTGGTGCTGTACATCTGCTCGCGGCCGAAGATTTTCGGGATCATGTGGTACAGCGCACCAAAGGTGATCATTGCCACCCAGCCCAGGGCACCGGCGTGGACATGACCGATGGTCCAGTCGGTGTAGTGGGAGAGGGCGTTGACGGTCTTGATCGCCATCATCGGGCCTTCAAAGGTCGACATGCCGTAGAACGCCAGGGACAGCACCAGAAAACGCAGGATCGGGTCGGTGCGCAATTTATGCCAGGCGCCCGAGAGGGTCATCATGCCGTTGATCATGCCGCCCCAACTGGGTGCCAGCAGGATGATCGACATGGCCATGCCCAGAGACTGCGCCCAGTCGGGCAAGGCGGTATAGTGCAAGTGGTGCGGACCGGCCCAGATATAGAGAGTGATCAGTGCCCAGAAATGCACAATCGACAGGCGATAGGAGTAGATCGGCTTGCCGACTTGTTTGGGCACGAAGTAGTACATCATCCCCAGAAAACCGGTGGTCAGGAAGAAACCTACGGCGTTATGCCCGTACCACCACTGCACCATGGCATCGGTAGCGCCGGAGTACACCGGATATGATTTAAACCAGTCCACCGGAATGGCCAGGTGGTTGACCACATGGAGCATGGCGATCACCAGGATAAAGGCGCCAAAAAACCAGTTGCCGACATAGATGTGCTTGCTTTTGCGGCGTACCACCGTGGTGAAAAACACGATGGCGTAGGCCACCCATACCACCGTCAGCCAGACTGCGCCGGTGAATTCGATTTCGGCGTATTCCTTGGTTGTGGTGTAGCCCAGGGGCAGGGTGACCAGCATGATCACGATCACCGACTGCCAGCCCCAAAAAGTGAAGGCTGCGAGTTTGTCCGAATACAACCGCACCCCGCAGGTACGCTGTACGGCGTAGTAGCTGGCGGCAAATTGCGCGCTGCCGGCAAAGCCGAAAATCACCAGGCTGGTATGCAGCGGGCGCAGGCGGCCGAAGGTGGTCCAGGGCAGGTCGAGGTTCATCTGCGGCCAGGCCAGTTGTGAGGCGATCCACACGCCCATGGCCATGCCGACAACGCCCCATACCACGGTCATGATGGCGAATTGGCGGACGACCTTGTAGTTATAGGCCTGCCCGTTCAGTGCTGTGCTCATGCTCAAGTCTTCCACGGTTCAAAGTCCTGCCAGGCCTCGTGGTCTGGCGCAGGGGGAACTTTAGGAATCAGGGCAAAAACAAAACAGATTCAGAAAACGAGAATTAATGCAGATCACAATTTTGCGCTGGATCAGGCGAATATTTACCCATCTGATCTGGTTTTAGAGTGTTTCTTGACAGACAAATAGAACTGAGCTGTAAAAAGTATGCCGATGTGTATTGAGCATTCGATTACAATCGCCGTCGGATCAATTCGGGTTCTGCGGCGATTGTTCAATGCTTGGCTATACCTATAGGGCGCGTTTCTACGGCTGCGCCCCCTACAGGAGCTACAGAATGAAGCTTGGTCTAATGATCGGTACGTTGTGCATTGCATCAATCGGGATGGTCGGTTGTGCGAGCAAGGTCCAGCAACCTGACGAATATTCCGGATTCTTGAAGGATTACAGCCGCCTCAAAGAGGCCAAGTCGCCCTCTGGTGCTGAGGTGATGCGCTGGATTGACCCCAAACTGAAGCCAGGACAGTACACCAGCGTGTATATCGAGCCGACCCAGTTATATCCGGCGCCAAAACCGACAGAAAAGATCCCGCAAAGTACCCTCAATGGTATTACCCAGTATTACGACCAGGCGCTCAAACGCGAGCTGAGCAAATCATTGCCACTGGCAAGTGCCCCTGGGCCGGGCGTGATTGTGGTACGTGCAGCCATCACTGCGGTGAGCAGTGAAACCGAAAGCCTGGCACCGTATGAGTACATTCCGGTAGCGCTGGTGGCGGCTGCGGTGAGCACAGCGTCGGGGATCCGCGACCAGGAAACCCAACTGGCCACCGAGGCGGTGTTTATCGACGGGAAAAGCCAGGATGTAGTGGCCCAGGTAGTGCGCAAGGGCACAGGCAAGCCCCTGGCCAATGCCAGCCAGGCGATGAAGGCCGATGACGTGAAAAATGTGATCGATACCTGGGCTTCGGACTTGCATCAGTCGTATTTGAAACTCAACAAGTAAACGTACCCGGTGTAGCCGCCAGCCCCGGATATTGCGTAGCAGCTGACGAGCGGAGCGAGGCTGCGTTCGGCGGAGTAGCCGTCGTAGAACCTGAATCCAAGGTTCTACGACCATACCGTGCACCCTGGCATTACGAAGGCCGCACTACGCGGACGCAGCCTTCGGCAGCTGCTACGGAGCTGTTTGGCTAACTACCGGCGTTAGCAAGGGCATTTTCCATGCACCGCTGGCGACCTCGGGTTTGGGCATGTAAATGCGCAATACACCATAGAACGGTCCGTCAGGTGCTGGCAGCCAGTTGTTTAGCCACTCCCCGGCGGGCGGCTGGTTCTGCACATACAGAGTCAAGCTGCCATCAGCGTTGCGTTTGAGATCTGACAGCATGCGCGAGTTGATCAGGTAGCGATTGATCGGGTTTTCGACCAGCAGTTTGGTTTTGCCGTCATACATCGTCAGCGACCAGAACGCATTGGCGGGCGGCAGTGCATCCTTGTTGAAATGCAGGGTGTAGCGATCCCTGGAGGCGTCGACAGGGTGCTGCTGATTGTCGACGAAGTAACCGATGTAATTGGCCTCCGCGGCCGAGTTGCCGAAAATCCCCATATTGGCGCCCGCATAGCGGTACAGGTAATTGTTGTTCAGGTGTTCGCGGGAGCCGAACAGGTCACCGCTGGTGATTTTATGGGTGTCTACCTTGTCATGCTTGAATTGTGCGAACTCGGCTTTGCCTGCCGCAATTCCATCCTCCAGTGAAGTGCGCTGCTCAAGGGTCAGTTCATTGAGGTTGAAGGGCTGGCCCGGTTCAATCCCGATTTTCCTGAAACGCTCGCGCAATGCCGCTTCGCTGGGCTGGGGCTGGGCAAACGCGAGCATGAAACTCAGGTACCTGAACAGCTCGGGGCTGTCGCTCATATCGGCAACAGGTGCGGGCCAGTCCACGGCGGGCGCCGCAGCTGGCGTGGGTTTGCCCAGGAACTGGCTCAGGGGCCGGACCTTGTAACCGCTCTGGATGTGCTTGACCTTGGCCAGGTCTTTGTCATCGAACAACTGGGTGCGGTACAGGCCGTAGGCAATGGCACTCTCGCTGGGAATCACGGCGTCGATACCGGCCGGTTTTTCCCCTGTCCAGCCAGGCCCGGCGATCATGTAATTGCCGCCTTTATTGCCTGTGGTGCGGGTGCCCAGGTACGCGAAGTTTTGTGTGTACAGGTCGATCAGTTGCGTCGAGTAGTAGCGGCCATCCTCGATGGCAGGCAGGGTCAGTACCAGCGGCTCTGCACGCAGGTCCATCCACAGGAATGAGTAGGGCGTGTCCGAGTTGGGCGTCACGAATGCGGTATCCCTGGGGGTAAATACCATGGCGGTATTGCCGATTTCATTGAACGGCGCCTTGAAGTTTTTGCCCTGCGTGTCTACGGCCTGGGTGTAGAGGGTCTTGTACATTTCCACCACGGGGAAGCCGTACAGGTAGGCCTCCCTGGCGATGCTGGCAGCCTCGGTGGGTGAGGCACTGAAATTGATGGCGTCAGCATTGCCCGCCCCCAAGGAGAGGCAGGCAGCGAGCAGACAGGCGGGTGGCTTTATGTGCATGGCAGGTTCCTATTTTCCGAAGGTGACGTTGATCCCGGCAAACAGGGTGAACTGGGGCAGGTCGTCGCCCTTGCGTTCCACGGTCCATTGCGGCTCAACGAAGGCATTGAGGATGTTGCTTCCGGCTTTCCAGGCCTTGCCCACGCCCAGCCCGACGGGGATGTAGTGGGTGTTGTTTTTCAGGTCCCAGGTCCAGGTGCCGGTGGAGCGCAAATACCACCCCTTGGGCAGGTTGTGGATGATAAAGGGCTGGAACGTGGCGCTCTCGACATGCTGGCGGTCGCTGTCCCCGGCAAACGAGCTTTGATACTGCACCAGTGCGCCCAGCAGGCCCCGTGGCGAAGCATCGATGGCAATGGCCGCCAGGCCGGCTTGCCACTTGCCGGTGCCCAGTTCGTCATGCTCGGCAGTGGGTGCGGTTATCTGCGGGCCAATGCCCAATTGCACGCCTTCGGTTTTGAGCAGGAAAATATCGAACAGGTTGAGGTCGCCGATCCCGCTGCTGTAGCCACCGTGCGGGTCTGGACGGGTGCTGACCGGAAGCGTCACGCGCAACAGTTGCGGTACACCGATAACGTCGTTGGGTGCCACGGGCAGGGCGCCGCGCAGCAGGGCGTCATTGGTGTGGATATTGCTGTCGTACACCTGCGGCGTGTAGTAGTCCTGCAGATTGACCCCCGGGGCCAGATTCAGCGGGTTGTTGCTCTTGTTGGCGGTCTCGGCGTTATCTGCCAATGCATCGGCAGCCGGGTACAGGGCCAGGGTGAGCAACAGACTTGAGGCAAGGCGAGTGATGGGCATGCGATCCTGTTCCTTGGGCGCTAGCCATGTACGCTAGCAGTTGGCAGGGAACTGGCGCTTATGTCGGGGCTATTTCCGTCTTTTTTGCGCACCCGGGCACAAAAATACAGCTAATACCTGCGGTGCATGGCGCCTTGTAGGAATCGTCTTTTAGTGCCGCAGAGCATAAGATTTTTTGTTCGATCCATAGGTCAGCCCGGCTGATTCATGTTTAACTTCGGCCTCTTCAACAACCTGTCAAAAAGGACATCGTTCATGGCTCAAGTGACGCTTAAAGGCAACCCTGTTCAAGTCAACGGCGAATTGCCTGCAGTAGGTTCCAAGGCACCAGCGTTTTCGCTGGTTGCGGGTGATTTGTCCGATGCAACACTGGCGAGCTTTGCTGGCAAGCGCAAAGTGCTGAACATCTTCCCAAGCGTTGATACGCCAACCTGCGCTACTTCGGTACGCAAATTCAACGCCGAAGCCAACGCTTTGCCGAACACCGTTGTGCTGAACATCTCGGCTGACCTGCCATTCGCCCAGGCCCGCTTTTGCGGCGCTGAAGGCCTGGAAAACGTGCAAAACCTGTCGACCCTGCGCGGCCGCGAGTTTATCGAGAACTACGGCGTGGCAATCGCTGATGGCCCGTTGGCCGGCCTGACTGCCCGTGCGGTGGTGGTGCTGGACGAAAACGACAACGTGCTGCACAGCGAGCTGGTTAAAGAAATCGCTGAAGAGCCAAACTACGAAGCAGCCCTGGCTGTTTTGAAGTAAGTCGTACTGCAAGACCTGAAGCGGCCTGGCACTTAAGTGCCAGGCCGTTTTTTTTTGTACGGCCTGTTGATCGGTGGGAGCGAGCCTGCTCGCGAAATCTTCAAGCACCATCGTCGGCTGCCTTCGCGAGCAGGCTCGCTCCCACACAGAGTCCACAGATTTCGTCGATCTTCATCTCAATGCCATCTCTATAACGTAAATAGCGGGTAAAGAGCCTTTTCATAACGGCCCGCACTGCTTATCGTTCCACCTCCTGAAAATTATCGCTCGCGCTAATGGTTGATCACTCCATGCAATCCTCTGTTTCCCACAAATCCCGTTTCTGGCTGTTTGGCCTGCTGGTCTTGCTGATAGTCCTTGGCCTGTGCTGGTGGCTATGGCCGTCTGCCGCAAAAAAGGCTGCGACCGATCAGCCCGCCGGGCACACCGGTCGCTCGGGCATGATGCGCCCGGGCTTTGGTGGCTCGACCCAGCCCGTGCCGGTGCGGGTGTCGGAAGTAACGCAGGGCGATTTCCCGATTTACTACAAGGCGCTGGGCACAGTGACCGCATTGAACACCATCAATGTGCGCAGCCGTGTAGCAGGGGAACTGGTCAAGGTCTATTTCAAGGAAGGGCAGATGGTCAAGGCAGGCGAACTGCTGGCTGAGATCGACCCGCGCAGTTATCAAAATGCCCTGCTGCAAGCCGAAGGCACGTTGCTGCAGAACCAGGCCCAGCTGAAAAATGCCCAGGTCGATGTGCAGCGCTACCGCGGGCTGTACGCCGAGGACAGTATCGCCAAACAGACCCTGGACACCGCCGAAGCGCTGGTCAGCCAATATCAGGGCACGGTGAAGACCAATCAGGCGGCGGTCAACGATGCCAGGCTGAACCTGGATTTCACCAAGATCCGCGCACCGATCAGCGGCCGTGTGGGCCTGCGTCAGCTGGACGTCGGTAATCTGGTAGCAGCCAACGACGCCACGGCCTTGGTGGTGATCACCCAGACCGAGCCGATTGTGGTCAGTTTCACCTTGCCCGAGACCAACCTGGCGCTGGTGCTTGAGCGTTATCGCAGCGGCGCGAAAATGCCGGTGCAGGCCTGGAACCGTGGCGATACCAAAGAGCTGGCAGTCGGTGTGTTGAGCAGCATCGACAATCAGATTGATATCACCACCGGTACCCTGAAGTTCAAGGCATTGTTCGAGAACCGCGATCAGGCGCTGTTCCCTAACCAGTTTGTCAATGTACGCCTGTTGGCCGACACCCTTAAAAACGTGGTGCTGGCTCCCACTGCAGCGATTCAGTACGGCACCAACGGCTCGTTCGTGTATGCCATGGACGGTGACAACAAGGTCAAGATTCGCAGCATTAAAGTGGGTGCCACCGATGGCGATGTGACCGTGATCGAAGAAGGCCTCAAGCCCGGTGATCGTGTAGTACTCGAAGGTACCGACCGTCTGCGTGATGGTGGCGCGGTGGAAGTGGTCAACGACAGTGCCGAAGTACCGGAAACGGCTGCCGGGCAACTGCTCGATGGCGGTGCCGATACCGATGCCACCCCGGCCGCGCACAACACCAAGTCCAAGGCCCGCGAATGAACCTGTCGCGCCTGTTTATCCTGCGCCCGGTTGCAACCACGCTGTGCATGCTGGCCATCGTGTTGTCCGGGATCATCGCCTATCGCTTGCTGCCGGTATCGGCCTTGCCCCAGGTGGATTACCCGACCATCCGCGTGATGACCCTGTACCCCGGGGCCAGCCCGGATGTGATGACCAGTGCAGTGACGGCACCACTTGAGCGTCAGTTCGGGCAAATGCCGGGGCTTACGCAGATGGCCTCCACCAGTTCCGGTGGTGCTTCGGTACTGACCCTGCGTTTCAATCTCGACATCAATATGGATGTTGCCGAGCAACAGGTGCAGGCTGCGATCAACGCCGCCAGCAACCTGCTGCCCAAGGATTTGCCGGCACCGCCGGTGTACAACAAGGTCAACCCGGCGGATACCCCGGTACTGACCCTGGCCATCAGCTCCAAAACCATGCTGTTGCCCAAGCTCAATGACCTGGTCGATACGCGCATGGCGCAAAAAATTGCCCAGATCAGCGGCGTGGGCATGGTCAGCATCGCTGGCGGGCAACGCCAGGCGGTACGGATCAAGGTCAACCCTGAAGCGCTGGCTGCCAATGGCCTGAACCTGGCCGATGTGCGCACCCTGATCGGTGCGTCCAACGTCAACCAGCCTAAGGGTAACTTCGACGGCCCTACCCGGGTGTCGATGCTGGACGCCAATGACCAGCTGAAAACCCCGCAAGAATACGCCGAACTGATTCTTGCCTATAACAACGGCGCACCGCTGCGACTCAAGGACGTGGCCGAAATTGTCGACGGCGCCGAGAACGAGCGCCTCGCAGCCTGGGCCAACGAAAACCAGGCGGTGCTGCTCAATATCCAGCGCCAGCCCGGTGCAAACGTGATTGAGGTGGTGGACCGGATCAAGGCACTGCTGCCAAGCATTACCGACAACCTGCCCGCCGGCATCGATGTCACGGTGCTGACCGACCGTACACAAACCATTCGCGCCTCAGTGCGCGATGTGCAGCATGAATTGCTGATCGCCATCGCCCTGGTGGTGATGGTGACCTTCCTGTTTCTGCGCAGGGCCAGCGCCACCCTCATTCCGTCGATTGCCGTACCGCTGTCGCTGGTCGGCACCTTTGGCGTGATGTACCTGGCCGGGTTTTCCATCAACAACCTGACGCTGATGGCCCTGACCATCGCCACCGGCTTTGTGGTCGATGATGCCATCGTCATGCTGGAGAACATCTCGCGCTATATCGAGGAAGGTGACAGCCCGATGCAGGCGGCGCTCAAGGGCGCCAAACAGATCGGCTTCACCCTGATCTCGCTGACCCTGTCGCTGATCGCGGTATTGATCCCGCTGCTGTTTATGGCCGATGTAGTGGGGCGCCTGTTCCGCGAATTTGCCATCACCCTGGCGGTGGCGATCCTGATCTCGCTGGTGGTCTCGCTGACCCTGACCCCGATGATGTGCGCGCGCCTGCTCAAGGCCGAACCCAAGCCTGAAGAGCAGGGGCGTTTCTACCGTGCCAGCGGCGCGTTTATCGACTGGATGATCGCCGAGTACGGGCGCATGTTGCAGTGGGTGCTCAAGCACCAGCCGCTGACCCTGCTGGTGGCCATCGGTACACTGGCCTTGACCGTGTTCCTGTATATGGTGGTGCCCAAGGGCTTTTTCCCGGTGCAGGACACCGGGGTGATCCAGGGCATTTCCGAGGCGCCGCAATCGATTTCGTTCAGTGCCATGAGTCAGCGTCAGCAGGAGCTGGGCAAGATCATTCTGCAAGACCCGGATGTCGAGAGCCTGTCCTCCTATATTGGCGTGGACGGGGATAACCCGACCCTCAACAGCGGTCGCATGCTGATCAACCTCAAGCCCCACAGCGAGCGCAGCGACAGTGCCATCGAGGTGATTGCGCGGCTGCAGCCGCAACTGGACAAGCTGTCGGGCATCCGCCTGTTTATGCAGCCGGTGCAGGACCTGACCATCGAAGACCGCGTCAGCCGTACCCAGTACCAGTTCAGCCTGTCATCCCCGGATGCTGACATGCTCAGCACCTGGACGCAGAAACTGGTCACCGCGTTGTCCAATCAGCCTGAACTGGTCGATGTGGCCAGTGACCTGCAGGACAAGGGGCTGCAGGTATACCTGGTGATCGACCGCGATGCGGCATCACGCCTGGGCGTGTCGGTGGCCAATATTACCGATGCCCTGTATGACGCTTTCGGTCAGCGGCAGATTTCGACCATTTACACCCAGGCCAGCCAGTACCGCGTGGTCTTGCAGGCCAAGGACGGCGAGAAAATCGGCCCGCAGGCGCTGGATCAGATCCACGTCAAGACCACCGATGGTGGCCAGGTGCGGCTGTCGAGCCTGGCCCGGGTCGAGGAGCGTCAGGCACAACTGGCCATTTCCCATATCGGCCAGTTCCCTTCGGTAATGGTCTCGTTCAACCTCGCGCCCGGCGTGGCATTGGGCCAGGCCGTGGAACTGATCGATCAGGTGCAGAAGGACATCGGCATGCCGGTGGGGGTCAAGACCGAATTCCAGGGTGCCGCGCAGGCGTTCCAGGCTTCGTTGTCGAGCACTTTGCTGCTGATTCTGGCGGCGGTGGTGACCATGTATATCGTGCTGGGGGTGCTCTATGAGAGCTACATCCACCCGATCACCATTCTCTCCACCCTGCCATCGGCAGCAGTGGGTGCCTTGCTGGCGCTGATCCTCAGCGGCAATGACCTGGGCATGATTGCGATTATCGGCATCATCCTGCTGATCGGTATCGTCAAGAAAAACGCAATCATGATGATCGACTTCGCCCTCGACGCCGAGCGCAATCAGGGCATGGCGCCGGAGCAGGCGATCTATCAGGCGGCACTGTTGCGCTTCCGGCCGATCCTGATGACTACCCTGGCAGCGTTGTTTGGTGCCGTACCGCTGATGCTGGCCACCGGTTCCGGGGCAGAATTGCGCCAGCCCCTGGGTCTGGTGATGGTCGGTGGTTTGCTGGTGAGTCAGGTCTTGACTCTGTTTACTACCCCCGTGATCTATCTGTACTTCGATCGCTTGGGGCGTCGCTGGCGTGGTGATGCGGCCCAGGCTGAGCAGGCGTCGGTATGAACCTGTCCGGCCCGTTTATCAAACGCCCGGTAGCCACCATGCTGCTGAGCCTGGCAATCATGTTGCTGGGCGGGGTGAGCTTTGGTTTGCTGCCGGTGTCGCCGTTGCCGCAAATGGATTTCCCGGTGATCGTGGTGTCGGCCAGTTTGCCCGGGGCCAGCCCCGAGGTGATGGCATCTACCGTGGCCACGCCGCTTGAGCGGGCCTTCGGTGCGATTGCCGGGGTCAATACCATGAGCAGCAATTCAAGCCAGGGCTCGACCCGGGTGATTTTGCAGTTCGATCAGGACCGCGACATCAACGGCGCGGCGCGGGAGGTGCAGGCGGCGATCAACGCCTCGCGCAACCTGCTGCCCAGCGGCATGAAAAGCATGCCCACCTACAAGAAGATCAACCCCTCGCAAGCACCGATCATGGTGTTATCGCTGACCTCCGAGGTGTTGTCCAAGGGCCAGCTCTATGACCTGGCCTCGACCATTCTTTCGCAAAGCCTGTCCCAGGTGCCGGGTGTAGGTGAAGTGCAGATTGGCGGCAGCTCGCTGCCCGCCGTGCGCATCGAGCTGGAACCGCAACTGCTCAACCAGTACGGCGTCTCGCTGGATGACGTGCGCAACACCATTGCCAATGCCAACGTGCGCCGGCCCAAGGGCGCAGTGTCCGATGGCGAGCGCAACTGGCAGATCCAGGCCAACGACCAGCTGGAAAAGGCCAAGGACTACGAACCGCTGATCATCCGTTACCAGGATGGCGCGGCGCTGCGCCTGAGCCATGTGGCCAAGGTCAAGGACAGTGTTGAAGACCGTTACAACAGCGGTTTTTTCAATAACGATGCGGCGGTGCTGCTGGTGGTCAACCGCCAGGCCGGGGCCAATATCATCGAGACCGTGAACGCGATCAAGGCCCAGTTGCCGGCCTTGCAGGCGATGCTGCCGGCAAGCGTGCAGCTGAACCTGGCCATGGACCGTTCACCGGTGATCAAGGCTACGCTGCACGAGGCCGAAATGACCCTGCTGATCGCCGTGGCGCTGGTGATTCTGGTGGTGTTCCTGTTCCTCGGCAATTTCCGCGCTTCGCTGATTCCGACGCTGGCGGTGCCGGTGTCGTTGGTGGGCACTTTTGCCATCATGTACCTCTACGGCTTCTCGCTGAACAACCTGTCGCTGATGGCGCTGATTTTGGCCACCGGGCTGGTGGTGGACGACGCTATCGTGGTGCTGGAGAACATCTCGCGGCATATCGACGCCGGTGTGGCGCCCATGAAAGCGGCCATGCTGGGCGCCAAGGAAGTCGGTTTTACCCTGCTCTCGATGAACGTGTCACTGGTAGCAGTGTTCCTCTCGATCCTGTTTATGGGCGGGATTGTCGAGAGCTTGTTCCGCGAGTTTTCCATCACCCTGGCCGCTTCGATCGTGGTGTCGCTGGTGGTGTCCCTGACCCTCACGCCCATGCTTTGCGCACGCTGGCTAAAACCCCATGTGCCGGGCACGGAAAACGCCATGCAGCGCTGGAGCATCCGCCTTAACCAGCGCATGGTCAGCGGCTATGCACGCAGCCTGGACTGGGTGCTGCGGCACAAGCGCCTGACATTGCTCAGCCTGCTGGTGACCATTGGGGTCAACGTGGCGCTGTATGTGGTGGTGCCGAAAACCTTTATGCCGCAACAGGACACCGGGCAACTGATCGGTTTTGTGCGCGGTGACGACGGCCTGTCGTTCAGCGTGATGCAGCCGAAAATGGAAATCTTTCGCAAGGCTGTGCTGGCCGATCCTGCGGTAGAAAGCGTTGCCGGTTTTATTGGTGGCAATGGCGGCACCAACAACGCCTTTATGATCGTGCGTCTCAAGCCGATCTCGGAACGCAAGGTGTCGGCGCAAAAGGTCATCGAACGGCTGCGCGAGAGCATGCCCAAAGTGCCCGGCGGCCGCCTGATGCTGATGGCTGACCAGGACCTGCAGTTTGGCGGTGGGCGTGACCAGACCAGCTCGCAGTACTCCTACATCCTGCAAAGCGGCGATCTGGGCGAGTTGCGCACCTGGTATCCAAAAGTGGTGGCCGCGTTCAAGGCATTGCCTGAGTTGACCGCTATCGATGCCCGTGAAGGCCGCGGTGCCCAGCAGGTGACCCTGGTGGTTGATCGCGACCAGGCCAAGCGCCTGGGGGTGGATATGGACATGGTCACTGCCGTGCTCAACAACGCCTACAGCCAGCGGCAGATTTCCACCATCTACGACAGCCTGAACCAGTATCAGGTGGTGATGGAGGTCAACCCCAAGTACGCCCAGGACCCCGAAACCCTGAATCAGGTGCAGGTGATAACCGCCGATGGCCAGCGTATTCCGCTGTCGGCCATTGCCCACTATGAGAACAGTCTGCAGAACGACCGGGTATCCCACGAGGGCCAGTTCGCCTCGGAGAGCATTGCGTTCGACCTGGCCCCCGGTGTCACCCTGGAGCAGGGTACGGCAGCCATTGAACGGGCGGTGGCCAAGCTCGGCCTGCCGGAAGAAGTGATCGTGAAAATGGCCGGTACGGGCGATGCTTTTGCCGCCACGCAAAAAAGCCAGCCGTTCATGATTCTTGGCGCCTTGGTAGCGGTGTACCTGGTGCTGGGGATTCTCTATGAGAGTTACATCCACCCGTTGACCATTCTGTCGACCTTGCCGTCTGCCGGTGTTGGTGCGTTGTTGAGCATTTACCTCACGGGCGGGGAGTTCAGCCTGATTTCACTGCTGGGGCTGTTCCTGTTGATTGGTGTGGTAAAGAAAAACGCGATTTTGATGATCGATCTTGCCCTGCAACTGGAACGTCATTCGGGCCTCGACCCGCAAGCGTCGATCCGCAGTGCCTGCCTGCAACGTTTAAGGCCGATCCTGATGACCACCCTGGCGGCCATTCTCGGTGCCTTGCCACTGATGCTGAGCAGCGCCGAAGGCGCGGAAATGCGCCAGCCCCTGGGCCTGACCATTATCGGCGGGCTGATCTTCAGCCAGATTCTGACCCTTTACACCACGCCTGTGGTTTACCTCTATCTCGACCGCCTGCGCCATCGCTTCAACAAATGGCGCGGCGTGCGCACTGATGCTGCTCTGGAAACTCCGCTATGACCTCTCGTTCGTTTTTCCTTGCCCCGGCGTTGTCCGTTGCGCTGCTTAGCGGCTGTGCCATCGGCCCGGACTACCAGCGCCCGCAAACGGCGGCGCCCCTTGAGTACAAGCAGGCAGCCGGCTGGACCCAGGCCAATCCGAGCGACTCACTGGCCCGAGGTGCCTGGTGGGAGCTGTATGGCGACCCGCAGCTCAATGCGCTGGTCGACAAACTCAACAGTGCCAACCAGAGCGTTGCGCAGTCTGAAGCCCAGTTCCGTCAGGCCCAGGCCTTGGTGCGCAGTGCGCGCGGGGCGTTCCTGCCCAGCGCCGACCTTAGCGTGGGCAAGACCCGGTCCAGCCAGGGCACCGGCAGCTCAAACTCCAGCCTGACCAGCTCCAGCAGCGGCATACGGGACACCTTGAATGCCCAGGTCGGGGTGAGCTGGGAGGCCGACGTTTGGGGCAAGTTGCGCCGTGGTCTGGAAGCCAACGAGGCGAGTGCCGAGGCCAGCCTGGCCGACCTCGCGGCGATGCGCCTGAGCCAGCAGTCGGAGCTGGTGCAGAACTACCTGCAATTGCGGGTGATCGATGAGCAGAAGCGTTTGCTCGAAGCCACGGTCGAGGCCTATCAACGTTCACTGAAAATGAGCGAAAACCAGTACCGTGCGGGAATTTCCGGCAAGGATGCGGTGGCTCAGGCGCAAACCCAGTTGCGCAATACCCAGGCCAGCCTGATCGACCTGATCTGGCAGCGGGCGCAATTTGAAAACGCAATAGCGGTGCTCACCGGTCAAGCACCAGCAGGGTTCAACCTGGCGGAAATTAAAAACGTACCCAAGTTGCCGCAGATCCCGGTCAGCCTGCCGTCGCAACTGCTGGAGCGGCGTCCTGACATCGCTTCGGCGGAGCGCTCGGTGATTGCTGCCAACGCCAACATTGGTGTAGCCAAGGCGGCTTACTACCCCGATTTCAGTTTGAGCCTGTCGGGTGGCTACAGCAGCAGTCAGTATCAGGACTGGATCAGCGTGCCCAACCGCTTCTGGTCGGTGGGGCCGAAAATCTCCCTGCCGTTGTTCGATGGTGGCCAGCGCTCGGCAGAAGTCGATCGCAATGAAGCCGTGTATGACCAGACGGTGGCCAAGTATCGCCAGACCGTGCTCGACGGTCTGCGGGAAGTGGAAAACTACATGGTGCAGTTGAAGGTCCTGGGCGATGAGTCGGTGGTACAGGAGCAGGCACTGGAGTCGGCCCGCGAGTCGTTGCGCCTGACCAGTAACCAGTACAAGGCGGGCTTGATTGCTTACCTGGACGTGGTTTCGGTGCAAACAACAGCCCTGAGCACCGAGCGCAGCGTACTTAACTTGCTGCAGAGCCGTCTGATTGCCAGTGTGCAACTGATTGCGGCGCTGGGTGGCGGCTGGGATGGCAATACCGAGTTGAGCGACTGACGCAGACCCCTCACCCCAGCTTGATCCGCTTTTGCTCTTGGTTCCCTCTCCCTCTGGGAGAGGGCCAGGGTGAGGGGCTTTTGATCCGGCTCAATACGGCCAGCTCGCCGAATTACGCTATATCCCCCGATCTGCCAGCCGCTCACGAATAAAACGTAAACCTGTCCTTGCCGTCATGCTTGGAGCCGTACAGCGCCTTGTCGGCCTTGGCCAGCGCCTGGTTGAGGGTGTCTTCCTCTTCGACCCGGGCCAGGCCGATACTGATGGTCACGGGGTGTGCGTCGGGATCTTCACGCACCCGGCGACACAGACTCTGCGCCAGTACTTCGACGTCTTCGCGGCGCACGCCGGGCAGGTACACGGCAAACTCCTCACCACCCAGCCGTGCGTACGCAAAATCAGCCATCACTGCCTTGATGCTGGCGGCCGTACGCTTGAGCACCTCATCGCCAATATCATGGCCGTACTGGTCGTTGACCTTCTTGAAATTGTCGATATCGATCATCGCCAGATAGTGGTCGTGCTCCCTGGGGCGGGTCAGCAGTACATGCCCGGCCTGAAGCATGAAAGAGCGCCGGTTGGGGATCTCGGTCAGGGCATCGATGTAGGCCTGGGCCACCAGTAACTTGGACATGGTGTAATTGTGCAGCTTGATCCGGCGCAGCTTGAAAAAACTGTAGGTGGTCAGGCTGCACAAAAAGGTGAAGTAGCAGAGGATCAGCAAGCCGCGCAGATCCATGACCGAGACATCGGCCATCAGGAAAGGGTTGAGGGTGACACAGCTGATGGCGGCAACGGCGAGAAACGCCCAGCGGCTGAGCGGCAGCACCGACGCGCTATAAAGAATGCTTGAGGTGGCGAGTGCCAGCCAGATCGGCTGGGTCTCGGCTGGCAGGCCGAAAATGATCAGGCGCAAACCGAGTGTGATGATGGCTACGAAAACCGTATTGAGTACATCGAAGTGCCGGTAATTGCCGACAAAGCCCAGAATAATGGTCAACCCCACCATGACGCTGATAAACAGCAGGGACAGGCCGGTAAACCCCTGGCCGCCCTTGGTGCTGACAATCAGGTTGAACAGTAACCAGATAGCAATGCTGGTGATATAGGTCAGGCTGCAAAAATTGCGCAGCTTTTCGAAATCATGTTGGGCAAATTCAGCTTGCAAGGCGGGCGGGGCGGCCTGTTTCGAGATCTCATTTTCAATGGTTTTGAGCATTGCGAGCCTTGATCACTGTCGGATGGCGGAATCCGGGTGATCAGGCACTCAAGCATGTCTGCCGCCCAGGTTACCTCGTTAACCCTAGCAGGAGTTGGGCGCTTATCGATACAGGGCAAGCAGGGCAGGCAGCGCCCCAGGCTCAACCGTTCTGGCTGAACACTTCACCGATACTGCGCCGGCGCGCATGCAGCTCGCTGGCTCGAATCAACTCTTCGAGATCTTCGGGGGTAACGTCGATAAATGCGTCCATTTGCTGCAACGCATGGTGCAAATCTTCAGCACTGATGCCCGGGTTGATCGGTGCCTGATCGGTGCTGGCCGCAGGGCTCGGCTCGGACGGTTTTTTCGGGTAACGCACGCGGGTCAGGTTGTTATAGGCCAGCGCCGCGAGCAGCATGCACACTGCGCCGAGCATCACCGGTGCAAGCATGCCCCAGCCAAGACTGGCACTGTCCGGGTCGGCCAGTACCACCAGCAGCGCCAGTGCACCTGCAGGCGGGTGCAGGCAGCGCAGCAGGCACATGCTGATCATTGCCAGACCTACGGCCAGGCACGCGCTGTCGAGGCTGCGGCCAAGAAAATGCACCACCCCCAGCGACACGACCGTGGCGCACAGATAGCCGCCGACAATCGACCAGGGTTGCGCCAGTGCACCCGAGGACACGGCAAACAGCAAAATGGCCGAAGCGCCCAACGGGCCGATCAGGTGCATGGCCACGGGCAGGCCATAGAACAGGCTGCAGAACCACACACTGAATAGTGTGCCAAGGGACACGCCAATGGCGGCACGGCTCCATTCGGTGGGGCGGGTGTTCGTAGCCGCAGGCAATAGGCGGCTGATCCAGCGGGTTTGCATGGTCAGGTAAATCCGGTTTTGTGAAGCAGGAAGGTAAAAAAAGGGCCTGGCGGGTTAACCGGCAAGCCCTTGAAAATGTTCCTTCATCTGGGGGAGGAACGCGAGCAGTCTGCCCAGCCGTTAACCAATACGCAAATGCATAATAATGATGGTTAAGTGCATTTAAATTGATGTTTGGTGGGGTGGAGCATTACCTGGGCATGGCTGCCCGGTTTCCCGGGCGAGCCAGCCATGAAAAGTTGGCCCAATACGCGCTCATGCACCCCATTGCTTACTAAACGTCGCTCGATCTGGTTGCACACGGCAGGGCTGTATTGGCCAGTGGTTCTTTTATTACGAGCAGGGCATTTCGCGGTTTTATCGGCGTGCCCGGTTCGGGTGCGCGGGTCTCGCCCTTAACAATATAGAGATGACCCACCAGCTGTGGGTCATCGCACCTGGCAGGGGATTTTCAGCCTGCGCATTGAATTTCTTGCTATAAACGCACTCCATTAGCCCCGCTGAGCACGTTTTTCGTCACTTTCCAGGTTTTGCTGGACAAATAGGTGTGTTTTCAGTTGCTGAGTCGATAACTCGGCCTTAGACTGCCGCCCCTCGTAAATTGAGTGCCGGGTGGCGCTTGAAATAGATGGCACCTAACTGGTTGGGATGAAGATCGGTCAGAACGCTCCCTAATTCGCCTTAATGCACGTATTTTTTATAGAGAAATCAATGACAAAGGATAAGTTGCTGGCCATGCCGGCGGATGACTACATGAATGCCGAGCAACATGCTTTTTTCAGCGAGTTGCTGCAAAACATGAAGGTCGAAACCCACGAGCGTATCGAGCAGAACCGCATCGCGATCGAGAGCCTGGACACTCCGGCTGACCCGGCCGACGCTGCTTCGGTTGAAGAAGAGCGCACCTGGCTGGTGAACGCCATCGACCGTGATCAGCGCATGCTGCCCCAGCTCGAACAGGCGCTGGAACGTATCAAGGATGACAGCTTCGGCTGGTGTGATGACAGTGGCGATGCAATTGGCCTCAAGCGCCTGCTGATCAGCCCTACCACCAAGTACTGCATCGAAGCTCAAGAGCGTCACGAGCAAATCGACAAGCATCAGCGTCAAGCCTGAAGGCTTGACCTTGCCGGAGCCGTGTCCTGCGGTTCCGGTAGCTTGGGCTGCGCAGCCGTCCGCGCTGTCGCCCTGGCCTCTGTTGTAATTCCCCGTAAAAATTTAAACCTGACGTTGAGCTGAGTGTTTTGGTCATGCCCCTTTATATTTGGCACGGCGTTTCCACGCGAAGCTGAAAAGAACGAGGGCCAGTGTCATGAGTCACTCAAGCAATACGGGGTATGTATTGCGTGTCGGTATTTTTTTTGATGGCACGGCCAATAACCAGTTCAATATCCTCTCGGGCCGCGAGCGCCAGGCCCGGGGCCTCAAGGTCGAACCCGGCAGCAGTTATGCCGGTGAACCCACCAATATCGCCCGCCTGCACCGGCACTACCCTGTGCAAACGACGTTCAAGGATGCACAGGCGCTGACTTCGCTCTACGTCGGCGGTATTGGCACAACCACAGGGGCAGTTGATACCTCCTTCCCGGGCCTGACCTATGGCCGTGGGCGCACCGGGGTGCTGGGCAAGGCCGATGAGGCCCTGGAGCAACTGAGCCAATGTCTGGCGCAATTTCTACGGCTGGCTCCCGCCAATGCCCTGAGCCGTCTGCAACTTGACCTTTTTGGCTTCAGCCGCGGCGCTGCCGCAGCCCGCCACTTTGCCAACCAGGTGCATGCCACGGCCTTCACACAGCAGTTTGCGCTGGCTTCTGACTTCAAGTGCAGCATCGAGTTTATCGGGCTCTTCGATACTGTTGCAGCCATGGGCGGGCTGGAGGACCTGGGTGATGTGGGGGATGACATCAATCCGGGGCTCAATCTGTATCTGGGGCCTGAGTGCGCGCAACAGGTGGTTCAGCTGTGCGCACGGGATGAGCAGCGACGCAATTTTTCCCTGACCCGCATTGCCCCGCAATGGCCGCTGGATATATCCCTGCCCGGAGTCCATGCCGATCTTGGCGGCGGTTATCCGGTCGAGATGCAAGAGCAGGTGCAGTTGACGCGCTGGCAAAGCAATCTGGTCAGCCCGTCCACACCCATCAGGCTGACCAGTGCCTGGAAGCTGGCCCAGGCGCAGTTGCTGGACTGGCAAGCCAGGGATTTGATTGATCCGCTCGCTGAGCAGGACTTCGTGCAAATGCGCACCGAAGAGCAGAAGGCCGGCAGCCGCCAGGACCCGATGAAGCGCGTCCAGGCCGCCGTCTTTATGCAGCGCCGGGTGCTGGGTCATCTTTCCCGTGTGTATCTGCGCATCATGCATTCGCTGGCATGCAAACAGGGTGTGCCCTTTGCCGCCTTGAACAGTGCCCAGGATGCCTTGCCTGATGAACTGTTGCCCATCGCTGCAAGGCTCGAAGCGCAGGTACTGAAAAGTACAATCAAGCTCACCCCTGCCCAGGAGCGCTTGTTGCGTCAGCGCTACGTTCATCAATCGGCCAATTTCAATGCCAATGTGGGCCAGGGGCTAGGGGTACTCGACAAGGCGTTTTTCAATATTGCCCAAGAGGGCGGGCGCAATGTTTTCGAGCAAAAACCGCCGGTTTGAGCCCGCATGCAGGGGATATTGTTACCGCTGATGCAATGCAGCTATGCAGGGCATAGCTTTTTCCAGCGTCCTTAACTCTTTAAGATGGCCGACATCGTTAGGTGACTAACTAAATAGTTGGAGTATCCACCATGTCCAATCGGGTAGATGTTGCCGTGATGATCGGCTCGGGTGTCCCCAAGGGGTTGCGGGCCACGGGGCAGAAGGCCTGCTGGGTTGTGCTGGTCAACGGCGAGCAACGCGGGACGGCGTTCTCCAGCCGCATGGAAGCTGAAGAGTGTCGCGCTGCCTGGCTGGCGCAGCTGAGCGCTAGCGCGTGCGCAATGCAGGCTCGGGCTCAGCGTGCTTGACGGGTTACGTCAAGATGCGTTCAGGGCGCCTGCGTCCACTGCGAGCTTCAATTCCTGCGCCGAACCCCTGGCGGCAATTTCAGCCTGCTCGGCGGTCTTGAACCAGCGGTCTTTCTCGACCTGATGGTAAGTCACGGTTTTCAACGGTGGCTTGGCGCGCATCACGATCACGGCCTGAAACTCACCATCGACTTCTTTGGACTCGCCGCGGATAAAAAATTCGCCAATATCAAATTCCGTCACGTGTCGCTTTCCCTTCGAGGTAATGAAGCCGGACAACCCGGCGGCATGGGCCAGGCTGATTTTTCGGCCAGTATGGCAGTTGTTGACAGCCAGCGGCGCAGTTAACGACGAAAGCCCTGTAGAACCGGGCCTCAATCAAGAAAAATTTACGGATTCCCTGACTGAGAAGTGGATGTGTATACCCAACTTCGGGCATGAGCCGGTAGAATGGTGGTCCTGTCGTATTTTTAGTCTTGATGTCACATGCCACTCCTTGCCCCATCAGCCAGGAGATTTTGCTGTACCCGGTTTTTTAATAAGTGGGCTGAGGCCTTTTTTCTGCTGCCTGTTATTTGTTCTGGTAGCGCCACTTCACGTTTTCGAGGGTTTTTCGTTGGCAGTCAGCAATCTGGAAATGCATGCGTTGTTTGTTCTGGGTGATTTGCGGGCACGTTTGGTCAAACTGTTCCAGTCCCGCTTTGTGTACGTTACCGAGCAGAACGCTGAAGGTATTTACATCGCTGAAATCGATACTGAATCAGCGCTGGTGGTAGATGACAAGCCGGGTCTGGGGCTCAAGGTCGGTGATCATTTTCGCGCAGCAGTCTTGCCCAGCCGCGAAGGTGGCAAGTTCGAAATCAAATTTCGCGATATCAAAATGACGATCTACGGCATCGGTGACTACGCCTATGTCAGCTCGCCTCTGGGCGAAGGTATCGTGTTCAAGGAAGGTCAGACCGTGATGCTGATCTTCGCAGCCCAGGAGCAGCTCAAGGAAGGCCTGAGCAAGACCCTCAAGGCCGTGACCGCCAAAGCGGCCAAATGGCCCAAGGGCGAGCTGGCGTTCAAGGCCAGCAAAGAGTGACCGAAACCTGAGCAAAACACCTGTTGCAGTTGACGAGTAGAACGAGGCTACGTCCGGCGGCGAAGCCGTCGTAAACCCGGTGAGCCGGGTTTGACTGGCAGACCGCAGTGCCTGTTTTGGGGCTGCTGCGCAGCACAACGCAGCCTCGTTCCTACGCCAGCAGCTACAGAATCACTGCAACTGTGGGAGCGAGCCTGCAACAGAGTCTCTCCAGAGACTGCCAGCTCACGTTTTTCGGGATTTTTCGTACAGGTTTGTCAATTGCTGCGTGACGGTTGAGGCCTGCTTGATCTTGTTTGTTTAACTGATACGTTGAGTACATATCCGGCATTTGTGTCTAACTGAGACTATGGTTTCGACCTTACGTCGAGTCCCTTTTGGAAGGACCCAAAAGGAACCAAAAGGTCCTCGCCCCATCGTACGGCCTTCGCTGCGCTCAGGTTCCCTCGCTCC